>CAYTLK010000014.1:0-40592 GCA_964438515.1 uncultured Planctomycetaceae bacterium | reverse complement strand
ACGCCGCGCAAAAGTCCAACGTTTCGCAGGAAGTGTCGCACGGGTCCGGAACCATCTGGTTTCAGTCTTTTTCGGACGAACGTCTGGCGGGAAAAAAATCGGCTTCCGGTTCGGCAGAAAATCCTTCGGAGGAGACGGAACTGTTTTCGGAAAAGGGGTCCGAAAAGGGGTCCGAAAAAGGTTTTAATGCGGGAAAATCCGGAACCGACCCGCTTTCCGCCGCCGCAAATGGAACCGGGAGCGGCGAGTTTTCCTATTTTCACAAGGAACAGTCCGATTCGAACGAAAAACAGCGTCCTCCGTTTTGGGAGTCTCCGTGGTGGGGGTTGCTGATCGTTTTGGGGATTTCCGCAGGACTGATTCTTTTGGCGTCGCATCTGATTCGCAAGTGGTCCACGCCTCCGGAAGCGGACGTGCTTTACGCGCGGATTATCGAAGCGGCAGAAGACGAAGACGCGGAAAATTCCTCCGATTTTTCCAAAGATGTGGAAACGTTTTTAATTTGTTATTCGCGCGACCCTCGTGCGGAAAAGGTCCAGGAATTTCAGTCGGATATTGATTTGAATCGACTTGAAAAGCGTCTTTTGCTCAACACTCGCGGTCGGCAGTTTCATTCCGTGCTTCCGATCGAGCGCGACTATCTGGATGCGGTGGCCGATTTGCAGTCACGTCCGGAATTAACGCTGAAGAAGCTGGAAGATTTCATCATTTTTTATGATTCCGTGTGCGGAACACTCCGAAAAACCGACACGTTTTCACCAGCGGAAATGTTAAAAATGATGCGGTATCTCGAAATTGCGAAACGTCAGCAGTTCCGTATTCGGCGAGTGGTTGAGAAAGAGCGGACGATGCGGCGAGAACTTTTGAATCAGGAAATTGAACACGTGCGCGCGCTCCTGCGTTCTGCGGATCCGGAAGAACGGGAACAGGGGCAAATTCTTCGTCAATCCATGCTGGACCTCTATGAAAAGAGCGACCCGGAAGGCGTTGCGCCGCTGCTGAAAATGGAGGAAACGGAATAAGAACCGTACACAAACACCTTCGGACGACAAAATATTACCACGGAAGCCAGTTTTTCATCCTTTTTAAATACGTATTTTCCTCTTCGGAGTTCTTTTTATCCTCACTTTCCTCCGTTTTCGGTTTTTTCAGCTTCGGTGGTGTTGGAAGCTGGGGAAGTTGGGGAAGCTGGGGCATTTGTCCGAGACTCGGAAGGTGCGGCTTCGTTCGTGTCGGCACGATTTCGACGTCTGCAGGATATTTTTTCTCCGGATTGCGTTCCGCAGCCGCCAAAGGAGCCGTATCTGGAGGGACGTTTGCCGCGACGTGTTCCTTCAAAAAACGCATCCAGTAACACTCAAGCGTACTGACGCACGGAGCAATGTCGCCCTGCTGAATCCGTGTGCCAAACTGCGAAAAAATCGCGGTCAGTTGCTGAATCTCCGACGGAGAAAAACTCATGTCTGAAAGCTGTATGTTATCTATCCGAAGGTCGCCGGGTCCGTAAAGTTCAAACCCAAGCGCCGCTTTAACTCCTTTTTCGAGCGGAAGGTCATTAATATTAATCGTCAAACGCGTCCATTCCGTCCCCATTTTGGGTGTCGCTCCCGCAAAATTTGCCGTCCGGTAAAATGTACCATTGATAGAACTCCCTTCGAGAATGAAACGCAGCGGGATTGTGCTTACGTTCGGATTTGAGGCGGAAAGATCCGATTTTGAGGCAGAGGCCGCAGACGTTTTTATCCAGACGTGCACCGCCAGACGTCCCGTCGTATTCATTTCGAAAGGCCGACTCATCACCCGAACCGCCTCGCCGCTGCTTGTGAGCCGCAGGGAGGTTGCGCCGAACGCGCCGTTTCGACTGTCGAGCGTCGCCGATGTGCCGGGAGGCGGGGCGTTTGAGGCGGAATCGGACGTTTTTCGGGATGGAAACGTAATCGTCCAATCCGGAATACGGGAATTCCAGCCGAACGGTGACGTTTCGGAAAATGTTCCGGGTGACGCGGACGCTGAGGGTTGCGTAACATCAAACGCTGAACCAGATACTGTGGGTGACGGGGACGTTGTGGAATAGGCGGCTGAATCCGTTGCAGAGGTTTCAAAACCGGGATTTTTCAGTCCCAAATAGAACGTCGGCGTCTTCAACCCCTGCAAACAGCTTTGAAGATGGAAAAATTCGCGCTGAAAAACGAGCTGAAACTCTTCCGGAAGCAGGGAAACCGGGTCGAGCAGCATTACGGGCGTTCCGTCAAACCGAATCGCTTCGACAGAATAAGGTTCGAGCGCCACGGACCAGAAAAAACCGGCTTCGTCTCGTTCAAACGCACATTGGGAGCCGTCGGACAAACGCGTCGCGACTTGCGAAAAGAGGTTGCTTTGCAGCGTCTTTTGATTCATGGACGGCTGTAAATACACGCGCCCCTGCATCGAAAATGGGGTTAAATTGACCGCATACGCGTAGTTTTCGCCCGGTAAAGAGGCACAGCGGAACAAAATCGGCTGCGGACGACGGTCGTTCATGTCGCTCGACATTGCGGAACTGAAATGGACGGCCGGCAGCTGACTGAAAATCCGGATGGTTCCCCGCAACTCCTCTTCTTCCCCCATCACGGGATTCCAACCGCCCTCCACAATCGTGAACGCGTCGAGCATTGCGAGCGCCTCCGCATACGGCCTCCGAGCGGCAGACGGAGGCTGGGAATAGGTGGACGCCATCCACGTAAATGTGGGTTTGAAGGGACTTGCGGCATCAAAATCCGAAAGTCTCAGAATTTCAGGAGCGTGGTAAAAAACGGCTGTTGGAACCTTTTGCGCCTGAAAAATGCGGTAGGTTCCGGGAGTCTGCGCCCACTGCAAGTCGCCCGCCTGTTCAATGAGCGGCCGATTCGCAAGCACCTTCTGCGGACGAGAAACCACGAGATTCGGAATCGTTTCGAGCGTCTTCAAATCGAGTCCGAGGTACAAAAGGACGTCATTTGCGTTCAAAATTCCATCCAGCCGCGGCATCCACTCCGGGTGGGACGCAAGGGAAAAAAGGTCCGTCCCGTTCAAATACAGTTTCGCGTTTGGAACGCTGCTTACGAGCGCCGCCGCACGTCGATAAAAGAGCGTCATACGGGCCGCCCGCCACTGCAGCCACGCTCTCGCGCCGCCGCCGGACGTTAAATATTGAACCTGCTGCGCGTAATTCCCAGGAATTGCGGTTCCCGTTTCACGTGAAAATATTTGAATACTTTCTGCGTCCATCCCCCATTCGGGTGACGGAAGGACGAGAAAACTTGCTTCGTCGAGCTGCAGCGACACTCCGCCGAACGACGGATGATGTTCGTAACGCCGAACGAGTTCCGAAAGGCTTCCAAGCACCACTTCCTGCACAAACGGATGAAGAATATTGTAATACTTTGCGCCGTTTTTCAGGTTCTTTTTCTGCGACGTCAGTTCTTTTCCCTGCGGATTCACCCAGCGCAGCGAACCTGAAGGAATTTTATACGATTGCAGCTCGTGCGCCCCTGGAAATCGTGCGGCCGTTTCCAGCATCGGAATCGGCGACGAAAAGTCCATTGCAGGAATGAACGTCAGATTTTCACGATCGAACATCCGAAACAACATTTCCGCCACGTCTTTCCGAACCGGATCCTGAGCGGTTTTGAAATATGTACCATTATCATATCGCGGGGTTGGGCGGAGAATCGCACTGGGATAAAGGGAGCTTCCGTCGGTGTACACGCCCAAAACGAGCGCGTTGTACCCGACGTAATTCATGTATTCCAGCATGCGTTTCGCGCCGTCCTGAAACGTCCGCCAGTCGGCGACGCACAGTCCCGTCGGATCGTTATTCATTTCGGAGGAGGAAAACGCCTGCGGAAACGTAGGTTTTTCGATCATCAGCGCCGCAAAACGCCGTGCTTGCTGCGGATTTCGTCCCAAATCGCCGTTCCAACCCGAAAATTGCGAGACTGACGCGGGAATCAGACTTTCAGACGCTGCGTTTCCGACCGACGCTGCGTTTCCGACCGACCCCGAATAACCCACCGTTCCTGCGTTTCCAGCAGGGATTGCGTTTCCAGAATTTCTTCTCAAATCGTTTGCGGCCAGAATTCGATGGGGCGTCAGATGGTCACCGAGCGTGTACAGCCTTATTTTACCGTAGGTCGCCGCGTTTTGTTCGTGCCGATTCACCAGAAGAAGCATCGGCGTTTTGCTCTGCGGCCAAAAAATCATCTGATGACGTCCCACGCTCTGTCCGATTTCCAGGTCCGAAGAAAAAAGAGGGGTCGAAACGTTCACGCCCGAATCAATTCCGAGCGGCGAAATGGCGCCGTTTGCGTTCGGTTCCATGATGCTGAGACTGAATTTCTGTTCCGCGTTGATTGGGTATTCAATCTCCAAAACGTGCGGAACCCCCGGCCGTTCCACAAGGAGCGGAAACGCCTCCCACGCCGGCGCCGCCAGTCCCGCCGCGCTTTGCGGAATCTGTACGAAATTCTGAATCGCTCCTTCCTTCGTCCTTGCAGGAAGCAGACGCCGCTGTGCGTTCAAAAGGACCTGCGCGCTCGGAAACTGTGCACGAAAATCCTTCTGCTGTTTTTTTTCAAGCCCCTCCCACCAGCGCGGAAGCGACGGATCAATCCCCATTACAAGTGTACGTTTTTCATTTACACCCGCTAAAGAGTGCGGTGCGTCTGAAACTACGACGAACTGAATCCGACGTTCCTGAATTACTGGCCCCTGATTTTGCCGTCCGCCGCCAAACGAAAGCGCGAGAGGTTCCATGAGTCCTCCTTCCGCACGTTCCTCCGACCGACTGCCGAGACGCAGCGTCAGCACAACGTCGTACACTCCCTCCACATCGGGGACAGGAAATTGAACCTGTACGGGCGCGTTTCCTGAAAGTGAAACATTTTCGATGCGGCTTCGATGCACCTCAAACGTTTCGCGTCCGCGAAAAACCACAACTTCAAGCGAGCCGCAGCCCGTCGTTTCGATTAAGTCGGCAGAATCGTTCGGTTTTTTCGAGTCTCTGGAGGTTGAAGAGGCGTCCGAAACAGAATCATTGTTTTTCGTACAGAGAAGCGGTTTTACTGTACAGCGAAACATGTCGCGAGGCGCAAAAACGAGATTGTTCCGTTCGAGCTGAACACGCAGCGAGTCCCCAGGAACACGATTTACGGACAGCTGAAACCCTGGACGAACATTTTGGAGGGAAAAAGTTTTGTTTTTTCCGCTGAGTAACTCCTGCAGGGGGATTTCCAAATACGAAAGTTCCTGAAAATTAGGGGTTTCTGAAATTCGCACGAGAAGTTTTGCATTTTTCTGGTACGGAACGGAGACGTCGAACCCATTGTACTTTTTGGGGAGAGATTGCTGAATTTGGACGCATCCGTTCACGACCCACGCGCCGCCGGGATTCTCAGCGTCCATGGAAATTGGGGACAAATCGCGTAAAACGCCGGAGTCGCACACGACTTCACCGTACGCCGCGACCTCTTCCCCGCCCCACCTTAAACGCAGACGTACCGTCTCTGGTTCCTCAGCCGAAACGACTGCGGCAAAGCATAAAACCGACCAGAATATGTACGCAAACCGCATAAAAAATCAAAAAAACCTGCAAAAAAGGGACCGACGAAGAGTTTCGTAAAGGAAATCTCACCGAGGGTCCATTATAGTAAGTTTTTGGTTTTCTGCCTATAGCAGATTTTGAGATTATTTCTTTTCTTTCAAAAAGAAGATTCCGTGCATTAAACAGACGCCGGAAATTGCAAGGACGTACACCCCGTGCATTTGGTTGATTTTAATCTCTTTTTCGGGAAATTCGAGCGGAATGCCGGTCAGCGCCTCAACCCACCAGCGTTTTCGCTGTACTTCCGCATTGTTTTTCGACAGAATTTCCGTGCATTTTGAATTTAAAACGACCGTTTGCGTCATTACGGTTTCAAGCCCAATAAGCAGCAGGAGTATTCCGAGAAAAAGCCACACTTTTCGACACATGAAACCACCTCAATCCCTGAATTACGAATTCCTTAATTCCTAAATTTTCCGATTCGGATACATTTTGACCGTTTTAAAACCCGCGACTGAATTAATCCAATCGGAATCGGCTCGCGCCGAATACCGGTGGTTCGGTCTTTCGTCGATTTCGATTTTTGACGGTCCAAGGCGAGCCGAGGGTGTGACGGCTCCGCACATTCAGCGGGCAAAAAGCCCGCCGCTCGCCAGAGATTCGTTTAACGTACATCCTTATTTTCCGGGGGCTCACACCCCCGGCTCGCCAGTAATACGTTTTTTAACAGTTCAACGCAAGCGGCGAGCTTTTTGTCCGATGAACGGACATTCCTGAAAAACGGATTTTTCCAGTTGAATTCATCCCCCATGCCGCGCTCCCAGGGAATCAACCTTTTCCGTCTTTTCCGTCTTTTTCGTCCGTTACTTCTTCAGCTTTCGCCGCTTCGGACGCATCCGGAAGGGTTGTTCCTTGAATCATTCCAGGTCGAATCGCGTTCAAAATGTCGATTCCGGTCACTTCTTTCATCACGTCGAGCATCGGAGGGAGCGTTTTCGCCATTCCAGTGAGCCAGTTGGAGGTGGCTGTTCCTTTTCCGTTCGGACCGTTTCCACTTCCGCTTCCGTCCCAAACGACGACTTTATCGAACTTAATGTTGGAAATCGCGGTTGCAGACGCCTGAATCAGATTGTCGAAGTGTTCAAGCATCAACATTCGGAACGCCGCCTCGGCTCCGCCGCACGCCTCGATGATTTTCTGCAGACCTTCGCCCTTTTTCGCAAGGATTTCGTACTCACCGCGAGCTTTTGCTTCGAGTTCCGCATAAATCGCAGCCGCTTGACCTTCCGCTTCGACCCGCTTTTTCTCGGCTTCCGCCTCTGCTTCGACGATGATTCGAGCTTTGTCGGCTTTCGCCGGTGCTTCGACTTCCGCACGACGCTGCGCCTCAATCCGAACGGCTTCCGCCTCGGCCGCTTTCGCCCGTGCAAGATGTTCCGCTTCCTGAACCGCAGCCTCCGCAATCGCTTTCTTCGTTCCTCCAGCCTGAAACGCCTCCGCTTCCTTAATCATCAGCTCCGCCTGAGACGCCGCAACAATCGCTTTCGAAACGTTTTCGCCCTCAATTGCTTTCGCGTTCGCGTCGGCCATTCGAATACGCATTTCACGTTCGGAATCTTTGATTTCCGACTCTCTCTGATATTCCGCCTGCTGCTGCGCGACTTTTTCCTGCCGACTGAATTCCGCCACTTGAATACGCATGTCGCGTTCCGACTTTCGGACTTCCGCCTCTTTGATGAACTGCGCCGATTGCTCGCCGATTTCCTGTTCTTTTGCAAGGTCGGCCATTCGAATCTGCTGGTCGCGTTCCGCCTCACGCGTTCCAATATTCATGTCGCGCGACGCCTGCGCCACTTTGATGGATTTTTCCTGCTCCGCATTCGCGACGCTGATTGCGCCCATCTTTTCGTTTTCCGCAACGTCTCCGCGCGCCTTTTGAATCGCTTCGCTCGCCGCTTTTTGTCCGATTGCTTCGATGTATCCCGACTCGTCCGTAATGTCCGTTATATTCACGTTAATCAAAACAAGTCCGATTTTTTTCAATTCCGGCTCGAGATTTCGCTGAATGTTTGCGAGAAATTTGTCGCGGTCCCGATTGATGTCGTCGATCGGCATCGACGCAATCACCTGACGCAGCTGGCCGAAAATAATATCTTCCGCCTGTTTTTTGACGTCCGTAAGCTGCAATCCCAGCAAACGAATCGCCGCATTCTGCATCAGATCTTCCGTTGTTCCGATTGCAACGGTAAAAACGCTCGGAACGTTTACACGGATGTTTTCGTACGAAAGCGCGCCTCGCAGCGGGACGGGAATCTGCATGGGTTCGAGCGACAGCCACGCACAATCCTGAAAAACGGGAATGACGAAACACGCGCCGCCGGCGTAGCATTTTGCTTTTTGGTCTTTTGTTTGGCCATAAATGACCAAAACCCGGTTACTCGGACAGCGTTTGAAGCATTTAATTACAAAAATGATGAAACCGAGCACCAAAATGCAGCACATCACGAGGATGATGAGCGAAATGATGTTAGAGTCCATCCCCGACGCAGCCAGTGAAACCAACATAATCCGAATCCTTTATCAGAAAATTATTTGCTATTTTCGTTTACTATCTTACTTATCGTTCCTATTTTAACTTTCGTTCAACAAAAATGGGAGATTTAAGCAGTTTACACAAGTTTTAAGTTAAAAGTAACGAAAAAAGCGAAAATGTCGATTATAGAAGATACATCGATTGCAATATAAGATACGAAGATTTTGCGAACGGGAACGCATCTCGCTCGCAAAATTCAGAATTTTACGTTCCACTGGGACGTTTTACAGAACTTCGATGAGGCGCGTCGTCCACTCGTAACGGTTTCCACGCTCCGAGTATTCCTTCGCGGCCGCGATTTGCACCTTAAATTGTCGCGTCTTCCGCATCCGTCCTTCCCCCTTCGAAAGCTCAAAAACGACAAAATATGACGTCAAACGACGACTGAAACTCATGTTTTCGAGCTTCACAAAATGAATGTCCGCCCCCTGAAATTCACGCAGAATGTATCGCACCGCATCGTTCTGCATGAACGCTTTGTACGAATCAATATAGTTTTTCTCCGTCGTGTAACGCTTCAAAACCCCGACGCCCGTCGCTCGCTGGGACTGCGGATGCTCGAGCTGCAGCGCCTCCATCTGACGCCCCGTCGTCATCAGTTCAAACCACTGCTGCGCAAAATGATGGGCCGACTCAACCTCACATTTCCGATACGTCTCGGACGCGAAATAACCCGTCACGCCAAAAAAAATGGAAACATAAAGCCCGACGAGCGCCAGACGGCCGCCAATCATCGGCGCACGATGGAGCCGGATAAAAAGAAGCCCCAAAAGCACAATCGCAAGCGAAAACGCCGGGATAAAGAAAAAATAACGCGACAAAACGGCCAGCGGCGAAAGCAGCGCAATCGTACCGCCCAAAATGGCCGTCACGCAGACGTCTTTTGTTTCTTCGATCTGATCTTCCGCAGATTCCAATGTTTTCGGATCTTCTGCCATTGAAAAACTCCCATCGCTACTGTTATTTGTACGTTATTACTTATCACACTTGAGATTTAAGGAATCGTTGCGAGTTTTTCGGCCTCGGTTTCACGCGCGATTCACCCTAACGGGAGAATCTGGCTGCCCGTCGAGAATTCACGGTCGCGGGGAGTGGGTCTTTTTGCAAGCCGCCCCTCTCCCCAGACCCCTCACCCGGAAAACTCCTAATATTTTAAAACTGATTTTTCAAGTGGAATTCGTATCATTTGAAATTTATTTGAATGTTCCCGGATTGATGGCGGTCGTTTCCGTCGTTTCCACACAATAATCAATCGCGGAGCGGAAATTGTCGTATTCGCGGCGATAATCGTCGAACGATTTCGTTTTTACGCCAGACCCCATGGAGCCGCCGCCCACATAAGAGTAAAACGTGTACCACTGACGGTCCGGAGCCGTTCCGAAAAACATACGCGAGTTCGACTGAAATCCCTTAAAAAGGAACTGTTTGCCGAGCGGAGCCTGGTGCATCGTGTACATCGAAAAGGAAAGAAAGAGGAACGCAAGGAGGAACGCCATCGCATACCCCCCGTAAAGATTGACCTTCGGATCAAATTTTACTTTGACGCGGCTGATTTTGTTCGTCGAGACCTGCAAAAGTCCGCAAACGAGCCAGAAAATGAGCCAGAGCGCCAGAAAATTGAAGAAAAACGAACGGCTTTCTACCATCCCGCGCAGCCCGCCCGCCACCGGTTCCGAAAGCGTCGAGGCGACGAGTGCCGCAAAAAGCACATTGAAAAAACGCAGCGTGTTGGACCAAAGTCCGTCCCGCATCGTCGCGCCCAACACACCCGCAAATATGAATATCGTTACAACTGTAAACATGTTTTCACTCTTTTATGAATTGATTCTTTTGTTTTTGTTTGAATTTTGAAACCAAAAAACCGACCGCGTGCTTCGTTCGGCTCACGAAAGCGCGCGTTTCAGCTCCTGCAGGGACGTGACGCCGTCGCGGACGAAACGCAGTCCGTCGTGCAGCATCGGCAAATTTCCGTCTTTTTTCAGAGCCTCACGAACCAGTTCCAATTTCGGCGTGTGAAGCAGCGCCTTTCGGGTTTCGTCGCCCACCGTCACGAGTTCAAAAATCGCGACGCGTCCTTTGTACCCCAGTCCGCGGCATTCGGTGCACGGTTCCGGCGCTTTTTCTCCCGGCTTCGGCTGAACCGGCGCGGGCTGACGGTAAATCCGGATTTTTTCAGCGGCTCCGATTTGCTGTAACGTCGCCGCCGGCGGAACAAACGGTTCCTTACAATAATTGCACAATTTTCGAACAAGTCTCTGACACAGCACGCCGTTCACGTTTCGGACCCATTGTTCTGCGTTGCATTTCGTCGCCATAATGCGCAGCAGCGCTTCAGCCGCATCTTTCGCGCGCACCGCAGTAATCATGAAACGCTCTTCGTCATCGATTTCCTGAAGCATCTCGTTCATCACTTCCGGCGTCGGAATATCCCGCAAAATCACAACGTCCGGATCCTTCAGGAAAAGTGTACGCATTTCTGCCGTCCAATCAGCAGGCTCCTGGGACTGAATCGGGATTTGCGTCACGTTTTCGACTTCATCGTATTCGTGGTTTCCATTAATAATTTCGTAAAACTCGCGCGTGTATCGGTCCGTTTTCAGGAGCGCAATTTTCATCGTCGTCCGCAGACCGCCCGCTGGCGGAGCCGCATAAACGAAGAACCCTTTTTTGGCGAGCATCTGTTTTTTCAGTTCAGGAATCATTTCGGGGGACATTCCAAGGTCTTCGAGAGACGTAAAGGTGGTTTTTCCCTGTTCGAAATGCAGCAGAACGCGTTCACCGCCCTGAACGCCCTGGGAGGTGAAGTGGACGACCGCCTTACGCTTTCGTTTTTCAGAGGGTCGAACCGCCTCTTTTGCTTTTTCAACCTCACGTTCCAGCTCGCGGATTCGCGCTTTGTTTTCCTCGTTTTCCGCCTCTTTCAGGTCGTCCATTGCGTGTTTCAGCACGAGTCGGTCTTCCGGGAACGTATAATCGTACTCGAACTCCACATAAAACGCCCCTTCCTGCCGATTTTTTCGATCTTCGGGCTTCAGTCCGCAGAGGATTTTCAGTGCTTGAAGTGCGGGGTCCGCCAGTTCACGTGTGAAAGATTCGGCTGCGTTCCAAACGCCGTCCGCCTGATAGCGCGCCGAGACGCCGTTTGCCGTATAATCAAGCATAAGCGCCTCCGGCTGGGTCTCCATCAGTTTCGACAGCATTTCACGAATGTTCGGAAAACCAGCGTGCGCCCGCGCCTGAATGCGCCACGATTCCGTTTCGACCTTATTTTTTCCGTGCGTGTTCAAAACGACCGGGAACCCAATTTCGTTTTTATCGCGGGCTTTCGCAGCGACTTTCACGCCGAGATGCGCCATCATGTGCGCAAAAACGAAACGAATATGTTCAGGGGTCAAAACCTGCTCGCCCGTGGAAAGCGAGGAGTTGTGCAATCGTACAAAAATCACAAGCGGCGCAATGACGCCGGCCGCCAGGAAGAGGTAGCTGACCCAGAAAAAAGGAATGAGCCAGAAAAGAATCATCCCGCCCCAGAAGGAACCGTAGACGATTGGGACCCATTTTTTGACGCCGAAACCGTAACGGATGCAGTCGGTACTGACCCAGTCTGCAAAACGGACCCAAATGAGGTACATGAGGATCGCGGCGAGGATTTTCCAGAGCGCAGCATACCCGCCGAACGCTTTGAGGGAGGAAAAATGGAAGTCGGGCGCCTGTTTTATCGGGGTGACGGGCACTGCGGAAACGGGGGGCATTCCCATATTCGGGTCTCCGCCCTCGTCGGGATTGGAACCGTCGGCGTCTGCGGCGTCCTCACCGTTACTTTCATCATCGTCGTTGGAAACGCCATCGTCGTTGGAAACGCCATCGTCGTTGGAAACGCCATCGTCTTCAGAATTGTCATTGCCGGAATTGTCGTCCGCAGCGTCACCGCCAGCCGCTTCATCTTGAGCAAAAGCGGGAGTGCAGTCGCAAAAAGAACCGGGATTGAGGAAGGAAAGGCTCCAAATCATGAAACCGAAAATGAGAAAAGCGGCAAAAAGGCGCCTCAAAAAACACTGACGCATTCTGATGAACTCCTGAAACGAACGAAAGTCTGAAAAAGTATCTACCTGCGGCAAAATTTTGCGTATGCAGAGGACAAAAAACACTTTTCTCTTATTCTAACATATTCTTTACGGAATTTCAAGGAGTCCGGATTTGCTTTTCGGATTTTTTTCCAAATTTTTTTAATTTTATACCCGATACATTTTCGGGATGGAACCTAAATTCCCTCCATTTTCATTTGTCCGGCCAGACTTCCAGAAACATTTCAGAGGTTTCAGAGATGCTGAGAATGCGAAAATGGAACCCCATCCATGAACATTCGTCGCCCGGAACGGGGATTTTTTGCAATTCGTCCATCATTTGACCGCCTAAAGTCGCTGTATCCAAATCCTCCGGAAATTTTAGACCAAAATGACGACAAAACGCACGTACAGTAATCAGTCCGGAAATCTCCCATCGATTTTTTCCCATCGGATGAATCGGTCGATGGTTCGTCAGTTGAAAGACGCGCTCCGAGTTGCGGCTGAAAATCGTTTCCAAAATGTCGGAAAGCAGAATCACGCCCGGAGTTGCGCCGTATTCATCAATCACCACGCCGATTTTTTGTCCTTTTTCGTTTAAATCGTCCAGCGCGCCCGCCGCGGTTCTGCACCATGGGATGTAAACCACCGGCTCGGCAAACTTTTCCAGCTGCTGAAAATCTTTCTGTGAAATTCGCACAAGTTTCTCAAGTGGGAAAACGTGGGTGATTTCGTCAGAATCCGCCTCTTCACGAAGAAAAACCCAAGCAAAAGAACGATCAATATTCTTCAAATCCTCCAAACGAACCGACGACGGAAAAATGGGAAGCAGGGTCCGCGGCCTCATAATTTCCTCTGCGGTCGTTTCGGAGAGCGAAAGAAGCGTTTGAAGAAGTTCTTTTTCACGACGAGCCGACGACATTTTTCCGTTCGCCATCTCGACCGCTCGTTCGAGGTCCCGAAGCTCTAAAAGAGCCTCCGAATGAAACGCAGGGAGGAACAAACGGCGAGAAAGTTTGGTCGTCACTGTTAAAATAGGTAAAATGGGGGTGCAAATCCAGCAGAGTCCCGTCAGCGGGAATCCTGAAAGTCTGGAAACCGTACGTGGAATCAGAACAGCAACCGCTTTGGGAATCAGTTCGCAGAAAACGATGATGAGGAGGAGCGCGCCCAAACTCCAGGTCCACGCGAGCGTTGGATCCGTTTTTTGAATTTTGAGAGTGTAAATCGAAATGATTCCGAAATACATCATGTTTGCGATGAGATTGCAGAAAAGCAGGACGGAAAGCAGACGCTCCGAATTCTTAAGAAGCTGAATCGCAACGCGTTCAGAACGTGTGCCGTCCCTCATCGCGCGGCGTTCATCCGTCGTGAGGGAAAACAACGCCGCTTCCGATGCAGAACAAAAGGCCGAAAGGAGCATTAGGCCGGCTAAAATCAGGAACCATGTGAGCGTGGGATACATATTTTACGATTTAAGTACGAAACGTATGAATCGTTCCTTTGTTTTTTGTAGCGGATTTCTTGTTTATTTATTTATTGTACGAAACTATTCAGGACGGCGCAGCGGAACGTACTGAACGGGAGGGTGCGACGGACTGTTGGCCGCCTCGACCGCTTCATCATGCAGAATTTCCTGTGCACGAATCTGTTCGCGTCCATATTCGACCTGACGTTTCGTCCAAGTTCCATCGGAATGCAGAACCTGAGATTTTTGATTGTCGGCCAAATAAAGATTCAGCGCCCCTAAAATCCTCTTTTTCTGCGTTTGGGACAAAATGGGGAACAAAATTTCCAGACGATTTTCGAGATTTCGCGTCATCCAGTCGGAACTTGCAAGGTACAATTCGCTGTCGCCGCCGTTGTGGAAATAAAAAATTCGAGCGTGTTCCAAAAAACGATCAATGATGGAATAAACTTCAATATTTTCCGACAAACCGGGAATTCCCGGACGGAGACAGCAAATTCCTCGGACGTTCAGCTGAATTTTGACGCCGCTCTGCGATGCACGGTACAGCGCCTCAATGACGTTTTTGTCCTCAAGCGCGTTTACTTTAGCGCGGATGCATCCGGGTTGTTCCGGAGTCGAGACCGTGATTTCACGTTCAATCAGCTCGATGAAACGCCTTTTCAAAAGGACGGGTTCCACCGTAAGACGCTTCCAGCCGACCGCCTCGGAATAACCCGTAAGAATGTTGAAAAAAGCCGCCACGTCGCTCGTTATTTCCGGATTGCACGTCATAAGCCCAATGTCCGAATAAAGTTTTGCCGTTTTGTCGTTGTAATTTCCGGTCGAAAGATGCGCGTAACGCATGATGCGCCCTTTTTCGCGACGAATAATCAGCATCGCTTTTGCGTGCGTTTTCAGTCCGGCGATTCCGTAAATCACGTGACAGCCGGCCTCTTCCAGCTGCTGCGTCCAGCGGATATTTCGAGATTCATCAAATCTTGCACGCAATTCAACAAGAACGGAAACCTCTTTTTCGTTCTGAGCGGCTTTAATCAGCGCTTTGACGATCGGCGAGTCGCCGCTCGTGCGGTACAGCGTCTGTTTAATCGCCAAAACATTCGGGTCGGAAGCCGCTTTTTCAAGCAGTTCCACAACGGGCGTGAATTTTTCATACGGCATAAAAAGCAGCACGTCACGCTGAGTAATCCGTTCATACAAATTTTCGCAGTCCATCAGATCGGTCGGCTCCACGGGCGGCCAATCTTCATATTTTTGTTCCTGAAGCCGCGGATTTTCCGCAAGTTCAAACAATACGGTCGCGTCCAAAGGCGCACGAATTTCAAACACATCCCGCTGTTTCAGGTTCAGCAGATTTTCGAGCGTTTTTCGAATCCTCTCGTCCCCTTCCGCAGAGATTTCCATCCGTACAATTTCACGATGTTTTCGCGACAAAACCGCATTTTCTACCACTTCGGTATAATTTGCAGAATCGCCGTGAATGAAAACGTCTTCATCGCGCGTGATTCGAAAAATCGCGTGCGCCAGCACCTCACACCCAGGAAAAAGCAGGTCAGCATTATACGCAATCACCTGTTCGAGAAAAACATAATCGGACCAGTCGGGTGAATCGAGAAACTTTACGAGCCGCGAAAGCTGGGACGGAACCGGAATCACCGCGAGTTTTTCTTCAAAACGTTCTTCTTGAGAGGAATTCTCGGACAAATTTTCTAAATATTCATACGAATTTCCAAATTCCTCGGATGACGGCTCTGAATCAAGGGACGATGATTTAAAATTCTCGGAAGACGGCTCTAAAACACCGGTGGAGGATTTAACCTCTTCGAAAGGCGCCGCGTTTTTCTTCGATTTTTGATTTTTAGGAGATTTTTTTGTCTTTTTTGGGACGGATTTCTTTTCGGAATTCAAAGAGGAATCCGCAACAGGGGATTGTGCGGCGGGGGATTGCGCGGCAGAATGACCCGATTTTAAATATCCGATACTCGATGGAATTTTCAGCCAGAGCGCCACATGAAGCTGAAGTGCCGGTAAAAGCGGCATCGGCGCAATATCTTCCACCGCAAGCGGAGTGAGAATCGGCAAAATATCCGTCGTGAAATACGAACGTAAATAACTCTGCGTTTTGGGATTCAGCGCCTGATATTGAATAATGTGCAGTCCGAACTGCTGCAGATTTGCAAGGATGTTTCGAATTCCTTCCGATTGACGCGCGACGAGTTCGTGCGTTTGGTACGACATTTCGTTCAGAAGTGCGTCGGCGTCCTGCGCGAGCGTCTCGTTTTCACTATGCGACTGCTGCTGCGCCCCCGCCACGCGCACTTTACAGAATTCATCCAAATTGGAACTTGTAATTGCAAGAAACTTCAGCCGCTCGGCAAACGGAACTTTTTCATCCAGTCCCTCCTGCAAAACACGATCGTTGAACGCAATCCAGCTCAGATCGCGCGGAATGAAGTTCTCGGACGAGTTTTTCATCAATTTTCGGATTCTTTTCGAACTCATTATAAAATATTCTAATATTTAAAAGGTCTAAAACTAAAAAAGGTTTGGATTTAAATACCCCCTGGGGTATCGGTTCAGGTGCGGAAAATGACTTTCATTCCAAAAACGTCTTCGAACATTCGTCCCTGTGATTCCAGTGAACGGGTTTTCACCAAAAACGTATCGTCCGGAGGAAGCAGAATGGTGAATTCATCCCCGTCCCGCTCGCATCGAATTCGTTCCGGATCCGGAAAAAGGCCGTGATTCAAAGCATCTGCGATGCGTAAAATTGCTGCAAGTTTGCAAATCACAACGCGGATCTCACGAGGAAGCGACATAAAAGTCAGATGTGAGGCTTTGGGTCCATTTCGATAACTGTACCGCGCGACATAAGCCGTAATATCCGTATCCGAATGACTTAAACCGAAAATGTCGGAATTGCTAATGAGGTAAAATGAGTGTTTGTGGAAGGATCGGTTATTTACAAAACGTCCGCAGTTTTGAAGAATCGCGGCCACCTGAAGGAGGAGACGGTGGTGAGGCGTCAAACCATGTTCGAGGTGAAGTTCCTCAAAAAGACGAACCGCAAGGCGTTCCGTCTGATTCGCGAGTTCCGTGTCGATGTGGTACTTTTCAGCAAGCGAGACCGCAGCATCCAGAACGTCTTTTTGGTAGTCGGAATCGCCGATTCCCCAAATTTCTTGGATTTGATCCCGCAAAACACCGTGCCGCATGGAGGTGGAAGTGACGTGAAACGAGGAAAGCTGCGTTCGGCGCAATAATTCCTGGTAGGTCAAAAGCGCCGGAACCGTCGTTTCCGCCGTCTGAAAATTGATGCCGAACTCGTGACAGAGCCGGGGCGTCTCCATTTCAAGACAGAGATCGACGAGATGGTCAAACTGCTGCATATTCACCTTCTGAAGGTCCCCAAATCCCGCAGATTTCCCAAGCTGCTTTGCGACAAAACGCGGTTCCGAACCCATCGCAAGGGCGCAGTCGATCAGGTGAAACGGAAAGTACGATTCCGCAGAATTCAAAACTTCCTGAATATTGTGACGATAAATGGCGGCCATGTTTTGCGGTGTGTCGTTTGAACTCGCGAGAAACTCGCGCATTCGAATGGCTCCGAGATTCAAACTCTGCGAGTTGATGACCGTTCCGCTGCGCAGCAGCGCCAGAAGTGTGCTTCCGCCGCCGACATTCATAATCATAATGTTTTTTCCGACACGTGAAAAATCGTCTCCCAATTCTTCATGGACCGCAGAGACCGAATACCGGATTTCCTCGGACGGATCAATGATTTCCACGTCCAAACCGGTCGCGATTTTGATTCGGTCAATAAAAATATCCGCATTTGCCGCCTCACGAATGGAAGCCGTCGCGACGACACGAATGTATTTTACATCGTACTGAATGAATAATTTTTGAAATGTGTTCAATATTTCAATTCCCGCACGCATGGACTGCGCCGAGAGACCGCCGCGCTGGAAAGTATCTTTTCCGAACCAAACGCCGCGCGTCAGCTGTTCGAGAACCTCCATCTTTCCCGTGGCGTACGACTCTGCAATCACGCACCGTACGGAATTTGTACCAATATCAATCACCGCGACAGTTTTCGGCGGAACGTCCACTGCGTCGAGTTTGTTTTCTCCGATTTCGTCCATCTCGGCCTCTGATGCTCTGAATCTTATGAAAAAAATACAAAATAATTTGAATAAATTGAAACAATTATGGAATAGTTATGAAATATTTTCGAAACTGTATGATTAAATTCGAATATAAAATTGGTTCTGAACGTTTATCAGAAGTCGGAACTTAAAACTTTATCCTCGCCATTTCGTGTTGCGAGAATTCTGTACGTATAAAAATCAATTCCATCGACGATGAATTTGCTGCTTCCGTCCCCCATCGCGAAGACGGCTCCGCCGGAATGCTCGCTTCCGACCATCTGATCGTTAAACGGAGCGCCGCCCAAGTTGGACGTCGGCGGTTTGTTGAGTTCCAACTGCAGCTGACGCGCGTCGTACAACGCTTTTCCCGTAATATTTGCGCCCAGGAGCCAGTTTCTCGTGAGACACGTTCCCTGCGAGGTGGAGCCGGCGGCCCAGCGGTAGCCGGAAAGGTTAATCGCTTTTTTGGGTGTGGTTTCGAGCAGCATAAACGTGTTGCTCAGCCCGTCTTTCACCATGCGCATTTTCACCGTTCCGCCCCAAAAAAACATTCCATTTCGAGAAATGTTTCCTTCGCTGCTGGATTCCACTTCCGTTGTGACTTTGTAGTTATTTTTGTCTTTTGCACCTTTATTACTATTGTCGCTTGAGGTCCATTTCACCCCGGCGCAGCCCGCGTAACACGAGACGGCACCGTAAAAGTTCCCGGAAACCGTTCCGATTTTTGTCTGCGAATAGTCCGGACACATGTACGCAGAAATGACGGTCTGCATCAGCGCCTGACCCGTTGCGGTGTTTTTTCGGCTTCCCTGCTGGTAGTCGCGGGCGGCGACGTCAAAATCGATCATCTGATAGAGCGGCATCTGATCGACGTACGGCAAAATATTGGCGAAAAGTCCGTAACTTCCCTGACCCGCTTTCGAACCGTGACCCGAACGGTCGGGCGTTCCGGAAGTGTAATAGTCCGTTCCGTCGACTCCCGGCGGAAACTCTTTCCGTGCCGATTCGTAATTTTGTACCGCCAGCGCCAGCTGATGTATGTTATTCGTACACATTGTAAGTCTTGCTGCGGCGCGCGCTTGCTGTACCGCTGGAAGCAAAAGTCCCACCAGCATTCCAATAATCGCAATCACGACGAGAAGTTCGACGAGCGTAAAACCCCGTTTCATAAGTACCTCTAATTCTCCTAAGGAAATGGTAAAAATCCCCAAAATTTACGCAAATTTTCCAAATTTGATTTTTTGTTCTATAATCAAAACAATTCCCATTCCCGCAATAAGCAGAATCCAAGCGGAGGGTTCAGGGACCGCCGAGGGATTCAACTGCAGAACGAGTGCGTTTCCAATTTGTTCCACACCGAGAAAATACGATGCGACGGCCTCCGGAATCACGATACTTTCAATATTCAGGCCCGTAAAACCTTCCGAAGCCGTAAAGAACGTATAATCGGTCCCCGTTTCCGGCGTTCCTGCTTCGTCGAGCCAGTTCAAAACGATTTTTGAATTATCGCCAGTTAAATCAACCGTTCCGGAAACGTCGATTTTATCGATGTTTTTCGCATCGAAATCGACTAAAATGGTTCCTTCGGACGTGAAATCGCCGGTGATTTTCAGCGTTCCGATGTTTTTCACCGCATTTCCGGCCGAAAGGGTTGAGCCGTCACTCACGTTCAGCGCGTCCGAAAGCGTGAACGTTCCGCTGAGATTCGAAACGCCTTCCGTCAAATTCATCGCAGCAATTCCAGACGTCGAAACCGGTGTGAGATTCAGCGTTCCGACTCCGGTTTTTACGAGTGTATTCGTCGTTCCGTTTCCGCCCTTCAGCGCGCTGTTTTTCCAGTTGAGCGTCTGATTTGCGTCCGTATCGACCGTCAAAGTACCGGAAATCTGAATATCGTACGCACCGTAACTGCTTGCGATGGAGACGTTTCCAGTAACGGAGTCCTGAATTCCCAGCTTCGCGCCGTCCGCAAAGGAAAGAACGCAGGCGGAGTCCGCAGTGTAGTTCTTCGAGATGCCGTCCGCACCGAGATTTAAGGAGTTTCCGATTGAAAAAACGTTGATTCGATAGAACGAAATGGAGGCGGAAAGGTCGTTCACCGTGAGGTCGGAGGAGTTGTTCATCTGGAGCTTTCCAACCGAAATGGAGTCGGCCGTCACGGAACCGCCGGGATTACTCGCGGAGGCGAAAGTGAGCGTCTTTCCCGCACCTTCGATGCTGTTTACCGTGAGTTTCGCCATTTTTTGCGTACTCAAATCTGCATCCAGTTTGATCAATGCGTCTCCCAGCAAAACGACTTTCGCGTTGAGTGCATTCGTTGTGTTTTTCGTGACGTAAATCTGAGAGCCGGCGGCGAGCTGAACAGCTCCGGCAGAGGCGGCGTCGGTGTTCGTGGTTGAGGCGGTGCTGAGAGTGAAAACGACGTTTTCCGCGAGCTTCATGGTTCCTGAAAGAGCGAGGAATGCGCCGGAAAGGGCGGAATTTGCGGTTAAATTCACCGTCGCGCCGGAATTGACCGTCATGGTTCCGGCAGTTCGCGCCAGTTTTCCGCTCATCGAACTTCCGCTCTCAAATGTGACGTTTCCGCCTGAAATCGTAAGGTTTCCAGTGAGGGAGCTTCCGCTTTGAAAGACGGTGTACGCCGATGTATTTGCGACATTTGAAAGGACCGAGACGCCGTCGCCGAATTTGAGTCGATAGGCGGACGCGCCTTCAAAGGAATATTGTACACCCGATGCGCTCGTCAGACTGCCGCCCGTCCAAGCGAGACTTGCAGCGTTTGCAGCAATCGCGGAGTTTCCGGCAGCGTACACGTTCGTTTGAATTTTGTTTTCGATGGAACCTTCCGAACCGAGACGCGCGCCGGCATTGAGCGTAATCGTCGCGAGCTGCGTTTTTCCGGCATCCGAATACAAATTCAGTCCCTGCGACATGCACCAAAGACGAAAAGTTCCGCCGTTGAGGACCTCCACGCCGTCTGTGAAGATGTGATTTTGTACCGAATAAACACCGCTTCCGTTATTTCCGTTACAGGTGAAATTTCCGTACCCGACGATGAGTTTTTGAATATTGAAGGCCGAATTGTATCCCGCATGGGTTTCCGAGCCGGAATCGACGCTGTAAGTCGTGAGCGTTCCGCCGGTTACCGCACCCTGAAACCGCAGTCTTCCGCCGCTCGAAACGAGGGTTGAGGCGCTTCCGTCGACGACTACCGAGGCGAAAACGCCGTTTCCCATTCCCATTGTGCCGGATGAAACGTTTGAATAGACTGCACCTTTATTATAGGTTGTACTGCCGCTGACGTAGGTTCCGTTTCCGATCCCGCTAATCGTTAAAGTCTGCGTATTTTCTCCAGTTTTCCCCGTATTCAGCGCGAGGGTTCCGCCGCTTTCAACCGTGACGGGCCAAGCGGTGACTGCGGAGGAATTCAACGAACTGCCGCTTGAGACGACATCGGCAAACGCGGCGTTTTCTCCGCCAAACACGGCGGCGAGTCCCAATGACGCAAAATAAAGCAGGGGTTTTTTCGGTCGTTTCATCAGTCATTCCTGAATTTCAATAAACTTCTTTAATCTCTCTGTTGAAAAACAAACGATTTTCAAATATGGAACATTCGAACTGTTTCCGAAGCAATTTCGACTTTTTTACAATTTCTTTTACAACTGTTGTTAAATTATATTCTCAATTTCTTAAAAAGTCAAGCAAAAACCTGAATACTTTTTACAAAAAAAGAAATTTTTCAGGAATTCTCCCCCCCTCCCTTTTCCTTTTGGAAGATTCTGATACAATAAATTCATTCCACTTGAAATTTGAGATTCGAGCGGATACGGTGACTGTCGTTTTGAAGATTCAGAACGTCAGGGATGTAAAAACACAAAAAGTGTCGGGTATTCGGGTTTCTGTACATTTTCTTTTCATTAGTGTTCAGAATTGGGGGATTATGTTTACATACGTTTTAAATATCATGGCGGATGACCATCCAGGAATCATCGCGGCAGTTTCTTCTGCGGTTGAGGCGCTGGGCGGAAACATCGAATCGTGCAGTCAGACGGTTTTGGGCGGCTATTTCACCCTCATTATGATTGCGACGCTTACGAAGGAAATGAAACCTCAGGACCTTCAGAAGCATCTGCTGAAGCATACGGAAACCGCGTGCAAAATCGACGTTTCTGTGCGCCGCACCACAAGCATCAAGCCGACGGACGGCAAAGCGGAACGTTTCGTTCTGACGGCGTTTGGGCCGGATGTGCCGGGCGTTGTGTGTCGTTTTAGTGAATATTTGGCCGACCACGAGATGAATATTCTCGACATGTACGGCTGTCGGCAGACGAACGTGGAGGGTGAGGTGCAGTTTTTACTCACCGCGCAGGTGGAAATCCCCACAAAATGGAATCTTGCGCTCCTTCAGTGCGACCTGAAAAACATCGGCTCCGACATCAATTTTACGGTCGTTTTGCAGCATGAAAACATTTTCACCGCCACGAATCATGTGCGCTACCGCTGATTTTCGTACCGCCGGTTTGTGAAAAGCTGTGAGGAACGCGGATTTGTGAGACGCTGCGGGTTCCGACGTCTGAGTAAGAATACTGTATGTAAATATAAAATCTCATCCTAAAGGAGTAAAGAATGCTGAATACCGATGAAATCCTTTCGACGATTGAAATGCTTCATGCGGAACACTTGGACGTTCGAGCGGTGACGCTTGCGCTGAACGTGAACGATTGTGCCGCTTCCACAGCGGACGGCGTGGCGCAGAAACTGTTTACGAAAATATCAACGTTTGCGGAAAAACTCGTTCAGACTTGTGACCGAGTCGGAGCGAAATACGGGATTCCGGTCATCAATAAACGTGTGGCGCTTTCGCCGATTTCGACGGTTCTTGCGGGTCACGGAGCCAGCGCGCCTTTGAAAATTGCACGCGCACTCGATCGAGCGGCGCAGACGTGCGGCATCGATTTTGTCGGCGGTTTTTCCGCACTGGTTCATAAGGGAATTACGCCCTCCGAAGACCTTTTAATCCGTTCTTTGCCGGAAGTTTTGGCCGAAACGAAGCAGGTGTGTTCGTCGGTGAACGTGGCGTCCCGAAAAGCCGGCATTAATATGAATGCTGTGAAAATGATGGGGAAAATCGTACGCGATATCGCGTTCGCCACGGAAAGCATTCGCGGCTTCGGTTGCGCCAAACTCGTGATTTTCTCGAATATTCCGGAAGACAGTCCGTTTATGGCGGGCGCGTACATGGGCGCAGGCGAGGCGGAGGCGGTTATTAATATCGGAGTTTCCGGCCCGGGCGTCGTCAGCAGCGCGCTCACGCGTTTCAAACAGCTGCATAATGGTCAGGTGACGCTCGACCAACTCGCAGAAGAGATTAAAATCACGAGTTTCCGCGTCACGCGTGCGGGCGAACTCATCGGACGTGAAGTTGCAAAAGAACTCGGTTACGAATTCGGAATCGTGGACCTTTCCCTTGCACCGACCCCCACCGTCGGCGACAGCGTCGGCGAAATCCTCAAAGCCCTCGGAATCAGTAAAATCGGCGCTCCCGGCTCGACGGCTGCGGTGGCGATGCTGAACGACGCAGTGAAAAAAGGAGGACTTTTCGCCTCCAGTTCCGTCGGCGGTTTGAGCGGCGCGTTCATTCCCGTCAGTGAAGATTCGGCCCTTGCAGAGGCGGTCGGAAACGGGTCGCTCGTCCTCGAGAAACTCGAAGCAATGACGGCCGTTTGTTCTGTGGGTCTCGATATGATTGCGATTCCCGGCGACACGAAACCTGAAACGATTTCGGCGATTATTGCGGACGAAATGGCGATCGGCGTCATCAACAACAAAACAACGGCCGCTCGAATTCTTCCAGTCCCAGGCGCAAAAGCAGGAGAAGTCGTCAATTTTGGAGGTCTTTTCGGTTCCAGTCCGATTCTCGACATTCGAAATGACGGCGGAAGTGAAGAATTCGTCGAACATGCAGGACGCATTCCCGCTCCGCTGCAGTCGCTCTCGAACTGACTTCCTTGCGTTTTTTTTGATTTTCAGGTGAAATTATGGCTTTTCATGAAATGAATTCCAATCCCGATTGGGGCGACGACGAAAACGTTCCGCCCTTTGATGTGGATGAGGACGAAAATTCCGGTCCCTACGACTTTTCCGATGTGGATTCGATGGAAAACGAGCCGCTCGTGCACGAACAGACGCCCGATTATGATGTGGCGATGGCGGAAGAAGCCTCGCGCGAGTACGTCGGACAGTGGAGCCGACTCATCAGTCAGACGAACTGGGAAAAAGGGAGACTGATTTCCAGCTGGCGGGAAAGTATGATTCAGTCGGGAGTTCCAAACCAGCTTTACAGCGATGAAGCGTGGAGCCGCCGCGTGGGAAACGTCACGAGTCAGCACGTGGGGCGCCTCCGAAGGGTTTTTGAACGATTTGGAAAGGTTTACGAACAATATTCAGGACTGTTTTGGAGTCATTTTCAGGCGGCGATCGATTGGGAAGATGCGGAAGTCTGGCTCGAAGGTGCGTCGCAGCAGCGCTGGAGCGTTTCGGGAATGCGGAAACAACGCTGGATTGCGATCGGCGCGCCTCCGGAACTCAAACCTAAAGATGAAGAAGTGATTCTGTCGGAACTCGATGAAGATGTGGCGGCGGGTTTCGACTCGACGACACTTTCGGGAGCGACGGGAAGCGCGCAATTTCCGTCTCCGGAGCAAATCAGCCGAGTACAGGCCGACGGTGTTGTGACGGGAACCGCACGAGGAATTGCGGGAGATTCCAACCGCGAGACGCAGTCGAACGGAGAGTTCGGACACGGCGAAAGAAAATCGCACGGAAATGATGAGGAATTTACGGACTCGAATCGTTCGCGGGACGCCGTGCCGCCTGCGGTAGAAGACGACATTTACGGAACTCCGGGGTCGGACGAGGAACAAATGAAGAATTCAGCGGTTCCAGAGCGTGTATTCGAGAATCTGCCGCCGCTTCCGCCGGATCTTGATGAAGCGATGGAAATGTTTCGGCTTGCGATTCTGAATCATAAACTCGCGAAATGGGCGCAGGTTTCCAAGGAGGATGTGCTGGCGGTGCTTGAGATGCTGCGTAAATTGTGCAACTGAAGAAAAAAAGACGGTTGTTTGGAAAGCAGCAAAGAGTTCAAAAAAGAGGGAGGAAAACGTTGGATGAAATGTTTTCCTCCTTATTTGTAAACAAAACGAAAATCAATCTTCTTTCTTTCTCGATGCACGCTTCCCCCTTTTTTTTGTCGTTTTTTTCTCAAATTTTTGGGGAACCGAATCGTTAAATTTTGGGGAAACCGAATCGTCAAGGAACTCTTTTTCGTTTACTTTTTGTGACATTTCCAGACCGGGTGTAAAGACGACTGCGTATCTTCCGGGAATTTGAACGGGTTCTTTGGTGCGGGGATTCATCCCTTTGCGGGGACGGCGCTTTTTGACTTCAAACACGCCAAAATTCCGAAGTTCGATACGATGGTGTTCTGAAAGTGCGTCCACGAAACTGTCGAGAACCATTTGAACGATTGCTTTGGCCTGAACCTGTGTGCAATCCACTTCTTCTACAATGCTTTGAATAATGTCGCGTTTTGTAATGTTTTTGCTCATATTGCTTCCTGGGGAAAAAATAAATGTAATTAATAATAATTACAGTATAATATACTTTTTAAAATATTCAATATCCCCACGAATGAAATTTTGGTAAATTTTTTGAAAATATCCCAAAACAACCAAACAAATTTTCATTCCTAATTTTTGCATATTTCGTAACCCGCCTATTATAAACAACTTGCGTTATTTGAAATCATGAATCGAAAACAGAATTTTATTTATGTAATTTTATTCATAATTCAAAAAAATTGTACACAATCGGATTTTAAGTGTACGATTAATAGGTAGTATTCATAAAAATATCATTACTTTTCCTTTTGAATGCGTCTTTCTTCTGCAGCTGCGGGCCGTGAATAAATCGGCAGGAGGTTCCAGATGTCGTCGCGCCGACCTTCCTGATAGAGGCGGAAAGCCGCTTTTCCCATGGTTTCGACCGACGGCGTCCAGCATTCTGACGGAACCGAATGCACGTTTTCCGGGAGCTTTTTTGCGATTTTCGCGAGAATCGGACCCGTAATCCAAATGTTTTCGGGGAGATTTTCGAGCCAGTCTTCCTGATCAAGGATTTTCATGGGGCTTTCGGGTTCCAAAACGCCGCTTTCTGAA
The DNA here is from genome assembly GCA_964438515.1 of uncultured Planctomycetaceae bacterium. GTDB lineage: Bacteria > Planctomycetota > Planctomycetia > Pirellulales > Thermoguttaceae > RGIG3701. The sequence goes on along the minus strand of CAYTLK010000014.1, from coordinate 14,537 downwards.
TTTCGGACGTAATTTTTAGTAACCACCTGCTCGCGCTGTGCGTCGAGGGCGGCAGAAAGATGTTCGACGTTTTCGGGGACTTGCACCGCCAGAAGGTCGAGGGTGTTGAACGCGATGACGTCCGCGCCGACCGCATACGCAAAAACTTTCGCAAACGCAATTCCAACGCGCAGTCCCGTGAACGAGCCGGGACCTTGAACGACTGCAATAAGTTCGATATCGGTCGGTTTCCACCCTTGGGACGTCAGCAGCTGACGCACGGCCGGGGCTAAAAACTGGGCGCTGCGCTGTTTCGGGTCCAGATGAACGGCTTCCAAAACCGTTTCATCTTCCAAAATGGCGGCGCTGGCGGAAACATCGACGGTTTCAATCGCAAGAATCTTCATAATTTGGGTCATTTCTGGAAAAATTTTTCCTGAAAAAAATAAATAAAGTAAAAATCTTTTAAATTTTCGTAAAATTTCGTAAAAATTTTTAGGAATTTTTGGGAATTTTTTGGGTGCCGACACCTCCTTTTGAGGAATTTTGACGAATAAAAAGGTCAAAAACCCCGCAAAATGGCGTTTCGGGAGAATTTTCATCGAATTCTCCTTATAAGATTGACAAGATTTAAAAATTTTGCAAGGGGGGCTCGACGAAATTTGTTTTTTTGCGATAATAGAAGGCGGTTTTCATTTAGCGTTTTTTAACCCTCGGCAAACGTACTCGGCGATGTTTCCATCCCGCGTCATTTTGCGCAATGGGAGCCGACTTGTTTGTACGGGTTGGTACGGAGTCTGACGTGCAGACGTCTGTTCGGCGCCTGGCGTGCGGGTACATCGAAAAAAGTCGAGTCAAAAGGATTTTCAAAGTGAAAAGAGCAATTATCAGTGATATTCATGCAAATCTGGAAGCCCTGACTGCGGTCGCGGAAGACATTCAGAAACAGCAGGTCGATGAAATTATTTGTTTGGGGGATGTGGTCGGATATGGTGCAAATCCGCTCGAATGTTTGGATTATGTGATGGATAAATGCAAGCTCTGCATTTTGGGAAATCACGACATGGGTGCGCTGTACGATCCGGAAGGATTCAACGGAAGCGCTGAAAAAGCCATTTTCTGGACGAGGAGACAGCTCGAAAAACCCTCCGAACGCCGCGACGAACGCTGGGAATTTCTGAATTTGAATCCACGCGTGTTTTGCGACGATGCATGGAAGGTGATGTACGTGCACGGATCCCCAAAAAATCCGCTCAACGAGTACGTTTTTCCGGAGGATATTTACAATCCCAAACGGATTGAGAGCCTTTTCGACCACGTCGTCCACATTTCTTTTCAGGGACACACGCACGTTCCGGGGATTTTTACGCAAGATTGTAAATTTTTGACTCCGGACGATATTCAATCCTCGCTGGAATTGGTGCCGCAGAAGAAGTATTTGATTAACGTTGGGTCTGTCGGTCAGCCGCGCGACGGAAATCCTCGGGCGTGTTACGTTACGGTGGAGGAAAAAGCGGACGGAGTGCTGCTGTTGAACTATCATCGTGTGGAATATCCGAATGAGTTGACCGCTAAGAAAATCGCTGACACGCTGGAACTCGATACGTGTCTCGGCGACCGACTGAAAATCGGACGTTAAAAAACTATTTTATTTTTCCGATTTGAAACTTTCAAATCCTGTTTCATTATATTGATTTTAATTTATGTCTCAATTTATACAACCACCGCAGCAAAAGTATCGTCCCACGGGAAACGCCCCAAAACCGAATGCGAAACAGCAGGCGGGATGTTCCCAGTTCTTCTTCCTTTTGGCGCTGTTGCTGCTGATGAACATGCTGATGTTCAAAGCGTGCGCGCCTGAAAAACCGCTTGAAACGGAAAGCGGAACGCTCGACCAGGCGTTGCAGACGATTTCGGAACCTGAGAAAATGGAACCGGCTCAGCACCCTGAAACGGCTTCCGGACCCGAAACGGGTTCTTCTGCCGCAAACGAGGCCTCTTCCGAAAGTCCGGTCGAAGCCGCACCGACTGAGGTTCCGAACCCCGAAACCTCCGCAACTCCTGCAGCACCGAAAACTTCCGCGCCGTCCGAAACTTCTGCGCCGTCCGAAACTCCCACAACTCCTGCAGCACCGGCAGTCGGCGACCGCGCGACGGATGAACCGAAAGCAGAGCTTCTGACTCTTGGGTCGGCAGACCCGGCGAGTCCGTATCGGATGCTTGTGACGCTCACGTCTCACGGCGCCGCCGTAGCGCGTGTGGAACTGAATGAACGCCGTCTGCGCAGCATGAGTGATCAAAAAGACTTTAAAGGCGGTTACTTGGGCGCGCTCAATCTTGAGACCAACTCGGAAGCGGTCGGCGGGTGCGTTGTGGATGTTGTGGGCGCGGGGACGCCGGCAGAAAAAGCGGGTTTGAAGGTCGGAGATCGAATCACGAAACTCAACGACGCGGAGATTCAGAACGGAATCGACCTGATGCTGAAAATTCAGTGTTTCAAACCGCGAAGCAAAGTGGTTCTGACGGTCGTGCGTGACGGTTCCGAACAGAAAATCGAAGCGGAACTGAGCCGCGAGCCGGTCAGCGTGATTCGTCCGGAACGGGAAGAGGACGCTGCGCTGAGTTTGGACGATGTAATGAGCGGTTCTGCTGCGCAGGAATATGAGAACAATCTTTCGTTCCTCACAACGCTTTACGCGCTGGGCGACCAGTCGCTTTCGAAGCTCAATATGGAAATGAAGGACCAAATCGCGAAAGACGATTTTGGACGTTTGAATCAGTTTTTGAATAAAGAACTTTTGGCGTTCAACATGCGCGGCGCAAACTGGGAAGTGGAAACTCGGCAAAAAGATTCCGTGACGTTCCTCTATCGTATGCCGGTGTACGGGCTGGAAATGCGCAAAACATACACGCTGGTACAGATCGCGGACGAGGCGCAGAAAAAGGATGAAGCTTCCAAAACGTACCACCTCACGCTGCGGGTTTCCGTGAAAAACGTCGGAGACGCCGATCGTCAAATCGCGATTCAGCAGGATGGACCGACCGGATTGCTGACCGAAGGATACTGGTTCTGTTCCAAAGCCGGCCGCGGCTGGGGAATGACGGGAATTCGCGATGTGCTGATCGGGTACGAAGGAAATCATACGCCGAACGTTTACACTTGTTCCACGATAGCCGGCGGAAAGTGGGGAAATCACGTTCTGTGCAGCAAAACGCCGCTCAATTACATCGGTGTGGATGCGCAGTATTTCTCTTCCATCATGATTCCCGACGCGCAGAATTCGACGCTTTCGGTTGATTCCTTTGCGGTTTTGAGAGTCGGAAACGTTCCGAAAAAATGGGTCGCGAAGACGAACACTTCCTGCCGAACCTTCTCGACGCAGAAAACCATTCTGCCGGGTGAGGAAGCGGGTCAGCAGTTCACGATTTTTGTCGGACCGAAGCGCCCGGAACTTCTTTCGCAGTACGCGCTCGACAACGTCGTGTATTACGGCTGGTTCTCGTGGATTGCGCGTATTTTGGTCGCGATTCTGCACGGTTTCTATGCGGTAATCGGAAACTACGGCGTTGCGATTCTTCTTCTGACGGTCCTCGTGAGGGTCCTCATGTTCCCGCTCTCAAAGAAGCAGATTTTGAGTACCATCATTATGCAGAAAATGCAGCCGGAAATCAAAAGAATCAATGAAAAATTCACCGATCCGATGGACCGTCAGAAGGCGCAGATGCTTCTGTTTAAGAAGTACAAATACAATCCGATGTCGGGCTGCTGGGTCATGCTGATTCAGCTGCCGATTTTCATCGCGCTGTATCGTGCGCTTCTGGTGGATGTGGAACTGCGTCAGGCTCCGCTGTTCGGCGAGTCGATTCGTTTTTGTTCCAATTTGGTCGCGCCCGACATGTTTTGGTGCTGGAAAGACTTCGTTTGGACGTTCATTTCGGACGGTTACGGAATGTTTGGTTTAGGTCCGTATTTCAATCTTCTTCCGGTTCTGACGATTGCAATCTTTATCGTTCAGCAGAAGGTGATGATGCCGCCGGCCCTCGATGAACAGGCAAAAATGCAGCAGAATATTATGAAATACATGATGATTTTCATGGGTCTTTTGTTCTTCAAAGTGCCGTGCGGATTGTGCCTTTACTTCATCATTTCGAGTCTTTGGGGACTTCTGGAACGCAAATTTATGCCGAGTGCCGACAACTATCAGCTGTCCGACAGCGGAATCATCGATATGCGTATGCAGAATGGAACTGCAACGGCGGCTCAGGCGGCGGCACCCAAAAAAGAAGGCTTTTTTTCTCGTCTTGGAAAGAAGATTGAAGCGATTCGTGAGGCTGCGGAAGCGCGCGATGCGGAGATCGAGCGGCGTGCAAATCAGGAAAAGAAAAATCGTAAACGTAATAAAAAGTAACGAATATTCGGATTCCACCTGAAATTCTTACTTTCAAGTGGAACGGGTATAAAACGTTCCACTTGAAAATTTCGCTTTGTGCGGCTACGGAAGCAGTCGTTTCTCGGTAGAGTAACGACGGGAAAGCGAAAATTCAAAATGTGTCGGATATAAAACGTTCTTATTTCTGCGGAGAGAATCTTTTTTCAGGGATTCTCTCTGCGGACGTTTCCTCATTTTTGTTTTTTACAGGAGTTTACGACGATGGAACTGCTTCTGTTTTTTGCGTTTCTTGGAACTCTCTTTATTTTCAGATTCAAATATGTGGAAGAAATGGCGGGGCTGCGCAGTCAGATGAAGGCGGAGATGCACCGTTTGCTGGCCGAACAGCGCCAGGAATTTCGTCAGGAACTCCGAAAAATAACTGCCGAAAAGCTGGATTCCATCCTGCATCAGACGGAAATTCCCGCTGAGACGCCGACAGAACCGACAAAACCAACGAGTGTTCTTCCTGAAACTGAGCGCAAATCGCTCCATGCTGCACCATGGAAAGCTCCGGAAGAGGCGGAACGTCCGCCGCAGTACATTCCGCCGTGCGGGGCCGAAGCTCCTTGGGAGAGTTCGAAGCATAATTTTCGTTCAAATTTCTACTCGGAAAAAGAATCGGAAGTTTCGAGAGGGTGGAACTGGTTTTTGTACGGTCGGGAAGAAATTCAGCCGGGCGAAAATCTCGAATACATCACCGCCTCGAACTGGCTCATTCGTGCAGGAATGCTGATTCTCGTGCTGGGAGTCGGTTTTTTCGTGAATTATTCCATCGAACAAGGGTGGTTTCTTCCTGCGTACCGAATTCTCGCGACGACGCTGCTCGGCGGACTCATGTACTTGGTCGGTGTGCGGCTCTGGAATACGTCCCTGAATCTCCTCGGACAGGCACTTCTGGCGGGAAGCGCCTGCGTCCTGTATTTTTCCGCGTTCGGAGCGTCGGAAATGTGGGAACTGATTCCCCATTGGGCGGGACTTGCGTGGGGCTGCGGAATCACGGCGGCGCTGGTCGCAACGGCCGTCGAAAGGAACAGTCGGCTTGCAGCGGCGCTCGGAACCCTCGGAGCCTGCGTTACACCGTACCTCTTTCCGATTTTGCGTCACTCCGTCGTCGGTCTCTCACTGTATCTTTTGATTATTGTAACAGGCGTTCTGTTTCTTCGGCGTTCGAAACCGTGGCAGATTCCCGCCTGGCTCGCGTTTTTCGGAACGGTTTATCTGTTCGGAGGCCTCTGCGTCAGAGAAAACATTGAATTTCGCGGGTTTTTGACGGTTGCGTCGTTTTTACTCCTTGCGCTTTTTCATGCGGCGGCGCAAAGACGTCTGCGAAATATTCCGGAAACGTGCAACATTTGGGATTTTTTGCTTGCGGGCACGAACGCACTGTTTTTCGGAGGCGTATTTACGTGCCTCGCAGAGTTCTGGCGCGATGTGAATTTACCGCAAATTCAGGGACTTCCGTCGTATGCGGGAAACGTCTTTATGGGAAACGTCCTGCTTTCGCTCGCCGCCGTCGGATTTCTGTGCGCATTTCTTCTACTGAAAGCGAAAAAAGAAAATCAGCTTTTTCGTGTGACGAACGGCGGATTGGTGCTGTTTTTTCTGTTCATTCTCGTCGCAAAAAACGTGGAAGGACGCTGGTTTTTGCCGGTTTCGATGCTCGGATTCACCCTTTTTCATTACATCGGGCTGAAACTTTCAAGCAGAACGGCTGCGTTGGGGGTGCGTATTTTGGCGCTTTTCGTTGCTGCGGTCGGCGTATTTTACATGTGTTACGTGTATGCATGTACATTCGACACGCTTTTTTCCGCATCGTGGCACTTGTATGGCGCTCGCAGGACGCAACCGTACTTGAGTCCCGATACGTGCTTAATTTTGATTCCTGAACGAATTCTTCTTTTCGTTGTACCTGCGCTGTGTCTCGGAATAATGTCGTTCCACGCGTACAGAGCGTCGCTGAAAGCGGATTTTTCGGACTCACTCGACGCGGCCAAAGTGCTTGGAATTGCGGGTTTATTCTTTTTCATGACGAACATGACGCTCGAAACGAACCTTATAACGGGCTTGTACTTTCCCGATTGGCGTCTTTTCGCAGTTTCTTTCTTGTGGACGTTTGTTGCGTTAAGTCTTTTACTCGTCGGGATTTACAGAAAGATTTCCGTTTTGCGCTGCGCGTCTGCCGTACTTTTTGTGCTGGCGGTTTTAAAGATATTTTTTGCCGACATTTCCTTCTTGGGACCGCTTGCGCGTATTTTTGCGTTCCTCATTCTCGGCTTTTTGATACTCAGCGGAGGCGTTCTTTATTTGAAAAACGCACAACAGTCATAAAACTCATTATCAAAAAGTTTTTGACCCGGTACGACTGGGAGCGAGTACCTGGGGAAAAAACAACGTTCAAAATGTTTTTTCCCCACGACCGTGAGCGACTTACGGGAGCGTTCGTTTCCTCCCGCCCGGGGTGAAAACACCGCCGCAGTGCAAAAAAACCCTATAAAACTCAATTTCGCGCACCATCCGAATTTCGCTCAAAAATCCTACGAGAAAATCAGCACGCCGAGAAACAGAATGAGAATCACGGTTGCAATCACGGCGCGAACGATCCACACTTTTCCCATACGCGCTTCCTCCAGTTCCATTTCGTGTCGTTTTTCCTGAATGTATTCGAGACTGTTTTCGAGTTTCAGGTCGTAAACGGCGTGACAGACCGGACACTGAACGCGTTCGCCCAGCATTTCTTTATCGACGTCCAAAATGTGACCTTTCGGGCACGGAATGTGCAAAAGATCCAGTTCTTCCGCCTTCTTTTTTCTTCTCGTCGCCTGATTCAGAACGGCCTGCGTCTGTGCGTGCGCCTCTGCTTTTTTCTCACGGATCTTTTTTTCCGACATCATCGCGAAAGGACTCGCCTCTGACGCCTCGTCTTCCTCCTCATTTTGGGGCGCAAATTCCCGTGCGGGAGATTCCGCTCCCCCTAGAACTGCGTTCAAATCGGGACCTTTTTTCCCTGCATTTCGACCTCTTTTCGAAGCGCCAAAATTCAGTGAGTCGGCCTCGTCGGCGTTCGACGCAGGCGCGGCTGGCGAAACAACGGGCGTCACCACCGCAGCGACTTGAGGCGGCGGGGCGGGTATAATAAATTGCATTCCGCAAACCGGACACACAATCGCGCTTCCGGCGTGGGCTGTATCGGCCTGAAGCAGGTGACCCTGCGGACAATAAAACTGAAAATTCATAAGAACCTCTGAACCTTTATAAAGGAAAAGTTTCTGTCATCATCTGATTTCGTCAAAATGACTACAAAAAAGAATCAAAATGACGTTCCATATTGTTATTATACTCTAAATCGAACGAAAAAGGTGAAAAAATGTAAAATATTTCGAAAAAATTTTAAAATGTTGGACTTTTTTTGCCCCCTGATTCTTGACATTACTACAAAATATGGTACGATAGTAAATTTGATAGGTGTTATTTTGAATATTCCAAATGAATTTTTCAAATAACCGTGTGGTGGTCCACCACAGAAAGATTAAGAACCCGCTGGAACAGCATCGGAGTTAAGCCGAATGCAATCCGGCAGACAGCCGTGCTAGTATCGGAGTTTACAATGGAAAATAACGAAATGAATCCTCAGTCGGATGTTCAGGAAAACGTGCAGAATGCAGCTCCTGAAACCGCTGTTCCCGAAACCGCTGCGCCCGCAGTCGAAGCTGAAAGCTCCGAAGCGCATGTGAATCTGGAAAGCGCCCGCGAAGAATTGAAGAACAAGCGTGCGTCCTCGGATGAGCTTGAAGCCGCACTGGACAGTGCGATGGCCGGAAGCGACTTGGACGCGGTGCTGAAGGATTCTGTCAGCGCGCCTGCCACGCTCGAAGCCAACGCAAAAATCAAGGTGAAAGTCGTCAAAGTTGCGAGCGATAACGTTTTTGTCGAAGTCGGAACTGCGCAGGGAATCGTCCCTCTCAAACAGTTCAAAGAAACGCCCCAGGACGGTGCTGAAATTACCGTTGTGATTTCCAAAGAATCCAACGAAGACGGCCTGTTCGAAGCAAATCTCCCCGGAAATGCCGTTGCGAATGCCGACTGGGCGTCCCTCGAAAAAGGAATGCTCGTCGAAGTGACCGTCACGGCAAACAACACTGGAGGATTGGAATGCAAGGTTTACAGCCTTCGCGGTTTCATCCCCATGAGCCAGATTTCCGCCGGCCGCGTCGAGCATCCGGAAGAATTCGTTGGCCAGAAACTGGAATGCATCGTTACGGAAGTGAATCAGAAGAGCCGCAATCTGGTCCTCAGCCACCGAAAAGTCCTCGATCGTGAACGAGACGCGAAGCGGGAAGAAGTGTTCGATTCTCTCCAGGTCGGGCAGATTCATACCGGTACCGTTCGGAAAATCATGGATTTCGGAGCGTTCATTGATATCGGCGGCGTCGATGGTTTGCTCCACATCAGTCAGCTTTCTTGGGAACGCGTCAAACATCCGAGTGACGTCCTGAAGGAAGGCGACGAAATCACCGTTCGTATTGATAAAATCGATCCCAAAACGAAGAAAATCAGCTTCGCGTATCGCGACCTGCAGGCAAATCCGTGGAGTACGGTTGAAGAACGCTATCCAGAAGGAACGGTCGTGACTGGAAAAGTTACGAAAATCATGGATTTCGGCGCGTTTGTGGAACTGGAACCCGCTGTGGAAGGCCTCGTTCATATTTCTGAAATCTCCCATACGCGTGTCGCGAAAGTAACCGATGTCGTGAATGTTGGCGACGAAGTGACCTGCAAAGTGCTGGCCGTGGACGGTAAAAAACGAAAAATCAGCCTTTCCATCAAAGCAATGACGGAAGCTCCGGCTCACGAAAAACATGATGAAAAAGATGGAAAAGACGGAAAGGATGGAAAAGAAGGTCATTCCGCTCGTGAAGAACGTGAATTGAATCCGGGCCGTCGTCCTCGTCCTTCGTTCAACGGAAAACTTCGCGGCGGACGCGATGGTTCCAATAATAACGGAATGTTCGGCTGATACGAACATCCTAATTATTAAAACAAAAATCAACCACATTGGGAGTTTTCCTTCCGATGTGGTTGTTATTTTAAACATTCCAAAGCAAATGTGCGCTGCGGTCCTCACAAATGGCGTCAGCAAAACTATTTCGAGGAAATTTTTAGGGGAAATTCACCTCCCCGCTGGTATTTTTCAGGGAAAATGATACAATGTTCTTATACTCGTTCCAATTGAAAATTTTGCATTGGACGGCTACTACGGCAGTCGTTTCTCGACAGAGTAACGACAAAGAAGCGAAAATTCAAAATGTATCGGGTATGAAATGCTTCGGGTAGAATAGAATTATTTCCCTTTATTTTGGAGAGTTCCATGGAAAATCATAAAAAACAGGATCCTTTTCAGGCTCGAACCCCTTTCGAAACGGGAAGCGGGACGGCCGTTATGTACAAACTGTCTGCGCTGGACGGAATGACTCATCTCGAAAAACTTCCGTATTCCATTCGCATCCTTCTTGAGTCGGCTTTGAGAAACTGCGATAATTTTGAGGTTTGTGAGAAAGACATTCGGAACATTGCGAATTGGACTCCGACGGGGGAGCGGATGGAAATTCCGTTTAAGCCGGCGCGCGTGATTCTTCAGGACTTTACGGGCGTTCCGTGCGTCGTGGACCTTGCGGCCATGCGCAGCGCTATGGAGCGTTTGGGCGGCGACACGAAAAAAATCAACCCTTTGGTTCCGGTCGATCTCGTGATTGATCATTCCGTTCAGACCGACTTTTTCGGAACTTCGGACGCTTTTGCGAAAAATCTTGAACTGGAGTTCCATCGGAATCGGGAGCGTTACGCACTTCTTCGTTGGGCGCAGAACACGCTCGACAATTTCCGAGCCGTTCCGCCGAGTATGGGAATTATTCATCAAATCAACCTCGAATATCTTGCGAAATGCGTCTTTCTGCAGAAGGACGAGACGGGCGCAGACGTCGCGTTTCCCGACACGCTCGTCGGGACGGACAGTCACACCGTGATGATTAACGGTTTGGGCGTTCTGGGTTGGGGAGTCGGAGGAATTGAAGCGGAAGCTGTGATGTTGGGTCAGCCGTTGTACATGCTTTTGCCGGACGTGGTGGGGGTGGAACTCACCGGGAAACTCCGTCCCGGCGTGACGGCGACCGATTTGGTTTTGACGATTACGGAAATGCTGCGAAAAGTCGGCGTTGTGGGAAAATTCGTCGAATACTTCGGTGACGGCGTTCCGACGATGAAGCTTGCGGACCGTGCGACGCTTGCAAACATGGGGCCGGAATATGGTGCGACGATGGGATTTTTCCCGGTGGACGCGCAGACGATTGATTATTTGCGACAGACGGGACGTTCTGAGTCGGAAGTGACGCTCGTCGAAAATTACACGAAGGCGCAGAAACTTTTCCGCACGCCGGACGCGCCGACGCCGGAATACTCGAAGGTTCTGACGCTCGACCTTTCCACCGTCGTTCCGTCGCTTGCAGGCCCGAAACGTCCTCAGGACCGCGTCCCGCTTTCCAATATGAAGGCGAAATTCGCGGAAACTTTGGCGGCTCCCGTTGAAAAACGAGGGTTTGCACTCGACGAAACTGCTGAAAAACGTATAGGAATCATTAAGAATGCGGATGGTTCAGAATCTGTGCTTGAAAACGGGGCGGTCGTCATTGCGTCCATCACCTCCTGCACGAACACGAGCAACCCCGGCGTGATGCTGGCGGCCGGACTTCTTGCGAAAAAAGCCGTCGAAAAGGGACTGAAGGCGAAACCGTGGGTCAAAACGTCGCTGGCTCCCGGAAGCCGTGTTGTGACGGATTATTTGAATCGGGCGGAACTCACTGCGTCGCTCGACGCGCTCGGATTTCAGACGGTCGGTTACGGCTGTCTCACCTGCATCGGAAACAGCGGAAATGTGATTGAGTCGGTCGGAAAGGCCGTCACGGAGAACGAAATCGTCGCCGCAGCCGTCGTGAGCGGAAACCGAAACTTTGAGGGACGCGTGAATCCGCTTGTGAAGGCGAATTATCTCGCAAGTCCGCCTCTCGTCGTGGCTTACGCGCTCGCCGGGACGGTCGATTTCGACTTCGAAACGGAACCTCTTGGGACCGATAAGGATGGAAAACCCGTCTTTTTGCGCGACATTTTCCCGACAAATGAAGAGGTCGCTGCGGCTGAAAAAGCGTCTGTGCTTCCTTCTATGTTTGAAGAACGTTATTCGAACGTCTTTATTTGCGACCCGGCGACGACGGACGAGGGGATGAAACAGTGGAACGCGATTCCTGCGGGAAATTCCGACATTTTTCCGTGGGACCGCGAAAGTACATACGTCCAGGAACCGCCTTTTATGACGGAGATGACGGCAAAATACGATGCGGACAAAGATTATTCGATTCGCGGCGCCCGCGTCCTTCTGGCGCTCGGCGACTCCATCACGACGGACCATATTTCTCCTGCCGGAGCGATTAAAAAAGAGAGTCCTGCGGGAAAATTCCTCCTCGAAAACGGGGTGGAACAGAAAGAATTCAACAGCTACGGTTCGCGGCGCGGGAACGACCGTGTAATGACGCGCGGAACTTTCGCGAACATTCGTCTGCGCAACCTTCTGGCGCCCGGAACGGAAGGGGGCGTAACGCGTTTCTTCCCCGGCGGCGACACGATGAGCGTCTATGATGCAGCGGTAAAATACCGTGAGGCGGGCGTTCCGCTCGTCGTTCTGGCGGGTGCGGAGTACGGAACCGGTTCGAGCCGCGACTGGGCCGCAAAAGGTGCGTGTCTGCTGGGTGTGCGGGCGGTGATTGCGCAGAGTTACGAACGAATTCACCGAAGCAACCTCGTCGGAATGGGCGTTTTACCGCTTCAGTTCCAGAGCGGCGACACATGGAAGTCGCTGGGACTCACAGGTGAAGAAACGTACAATATTCCGTTCGACATGAAGACGCTGAAACCCGGCGCGGCGCTTTCCGTGACGGCACGAAAGGCGGACGGTTCGGAAATTACGTTCTCGACGACGGTACGAATCGACACTCCGGTGGAGATTGAATACTATCGCAACGGCGGAATCCTCCAAACGGTCCTGCGCAAACTGCTTCAAAAATAGAATTTCGTACAGTGTGCGTATGATTAATTATTGAAAATCGTTTGAAATTTTACAAGTTTCCCACGTCGCCCATCCTATTCAAATTAAGGAGTTTTAAGATGAAAATGAAATTTTTTCTGACTTTTTTTCTGTTTCTCCTTCCGGTTTTGGAAGGGGGGGCGCAGGAAAATGCGAAAATTACAGGCGCTCTGGACGATGTTTTGCCCTCCGAGCTGATTCTCGAACCCGTCGAATCGGTTGAGTCAAACGAACCTGTTGAGGAGCGTCATTCCATCGTTGTGCCGGAAAAACTGCCGGAAAAATTGCCGGAACCTGTTTTGGAGGCGCAGAAACTGCCGATTTCGGAAGATTCTGTAACTCATGAAGTGGGACCCAACGAAAAAATGACCGTGGTTCCGCCTCCAACTCCGCGAAAAATTGAGACCAAAATCGAGACCAAAACAGAATCGAACGAGCTTCCTGTTTTGCGGCAGAATCCGGCACAAAGCAACGTACAGAATCCTGTGCAAAATATTGTGCCGTTCAACCCTTCCTCAAAGCTCGCGTCGGATTCCGCCCCGATTTTGGATCCTGCGGCGGCGCTGGACGCGCTTTTTCGTCGTTACAATTTTCCTTATGCGTTTATTCATGTAAACGTTATGAGTGAAAATGCAGAAAGTAGACAGTTTGGAGAAACTGTTCAGCTGGATTTGCCGATTGTTGTGTCGTTCGATACGGAGGGTTTGGCGCTTTTCCAGAAGGAAATGAAGACACTTTTGAACAAAATTACGCTCTCTGAACCGAAGGAGATTTCACTTCCGGCTCAGGAAATGGCTAAAAACTGGGGGCGGCGTAATATTTTTTTCAGTGTAAATGTCGGAGGAGATGCTTACACGGTGTACGAGCTTCCGGAGTCGTGTCGGCCGGTGCTTGCGCAGTATGCGGCGCTGCTTCCTGTGGCGGAAGTGTCGTTTTTCGACGAAAATCAAAACGTTTTGGCGCAGCATTTCTTTCCGCTTTTGTATCGCGGAATCGTGAAGGCGTACCCGATCAATCTTCTGGCCGTTTATCAAAGCGATTATCAAACAATCCGTATTTACCCGCATCAGACGGAGTCGTTTGAGGCGTTTATTCAGGCGCAGGGGGCTTCGTTTGTGATTCCGAAACGTTTTCCGCTCGTGAGTGCGGTCACCGCCAGCGCCGAGTTTTTGGGTAAAAATGCGAAGTACTTTTTTCTCGAGTCTTCGTTTCGACAGGCAGAACGACTGACGGAGATTCCATTTATGACGCATATTACGGTCTCGACGGATTTGTTTCATCAGATTCGTTTCATGAAATCGCAGATTGAAACCGATGCGCCTGGCGAGACGACGCTGCTGAATGAGGCGTTTGATGGAACGGAAGCGGAAACTCTGGAAGGAACGGACGTTCCGCAAACTGTGCAGATTCCACAACCTACGCAAACTCCGCAGACTCGGCGTTCCGCACGAGCTTCGAAAAAAATGGAGTCCAAACCTTCCGTGATTGAAAACAGTACAGATTCAATTTCATCGTCGATGGAGCCGTCTGAGCTGGAAGCAACCGTTCGAAAAACGATTCAGGCACAAAAATCAATTGTAATGAGTTTTTACGGCGAAAAGGAAATGAACGTGACGCTTTCTGCGGCGGACGTCAGTCGTTTGGCGGCGGCGTTTCACATTTCCAGGCTGGAAAAAACGCAAGTTTTCGACGACACGCCGGAATTGGACCTTGCGTCGCTCGGATGGTTGGAAATCAGGCCGGGAACGTCGATCATGTTTCTTTTTCCGGAGGGTGCGTCCGAAGAGAGTGCGCCGACACTGAATTCGCGAGCCGCACTGTGGATTTCCGGCGGCGATGGAAAGCTGATGCTTGTGTATTGCGATTTGGATGATTCTTTCATCGAAATTCTAAAACAGGCGCTGACGGCAGAAAAATGAAAGGAATTCCTAAAACACAATACTAAAAAGTTTTTGAAAAAGGGGTCTGGGGTCGCGAGCCGCGACTGGCGATAGTGC
>CAYTLK010000013.1:39306-61653 GCA_964438515.1 uncultured Planctomycetaceae bacterium | reverse complement strand
TCTTGATCTTTAAATTTTAAGACTTTCATTTCGAGTTTTATTTCAACTCATCCACGCCTTTGAACCATTCCGGCCCAATTTTCCGACCGCACAGAAAATATTTCGTGTCGGGAAACCACAACACACCCTCTCCATTGAGGATGGTGTAACTCGTATAGAACGAATTTCCTCCGCCGCGCGGCGCAAACAACTGCGGCTCAGTAAACCAAATGGGTTGGTGCGCGTCGGGCATAAATTTTCCCGCAATCAAATAAAGCGGTCCGCGAGCTTGATAGGCGGTTTCTTTTTCGGGATGAAAATCAAACGTGTTGTGAATGAGCGCGAAATAGTACCCGCTGGCGGCCTCGCAGCCCTTCCAGTCGTACATCGGCGCCGGAGAGCGCGGGTGCAGATACGGTTTGCCGCCGTCGCGATTCTTCAGCACTTCCGGTCGGCTCCAAGTTCTTCCGCCGTCAGCACTTACAGTCCAATAGGGGTATCCGCCGTCGGTGCGCATCAGGACAAAAATTCGACCGTCTGGAAGTTTAACCGGCGCGGCTTCCTCACAGGCGTTTTGATTTTCGAACACAATCTGATCGCCCGTCAGACAGAGAATTTGGTCTTCTGCCGTCGAAAAAGCCGTGATTTTGATTTGGTCGGGAGCCGGATCGTCGTCGATGTTTTCGTACTGCCAGAATTCAATTCCGCAGCCGTTTTTGCCGTGATGTGAGGAACCGACGAAATATTTTCCGTTCTCGCCGAGACGCAGGGGGCGCTGCCAGTTGCACCAGGAAGTCGGGATGGAAACGTCGTCCGGGTCCTTCCACGTGCGTTCAATTTTCACTTGTTTGGGAGCCGACCACGTTTCGCCGTTGTCGTCGCTGTAAATTCCGAAACAGTCGCCGCAGTGAGGACCGCGCGAAGTGGTTTGCTGGTTCCAAAGAACGTAAATTCTGCCGGATTTGGAGACCATGGGCTGCTGCCAGCTCGCGAGAAGCTGCGGATTTTTCTTGTTGGGAGACCCCGCCAGAACCGTGACGGGCGTCCAGGTGAGTCCGCCGTCCGTGCTTTTCGAAAACGCAATGTGCTGATCGATGTCCGCTTCACGCGTTGCTTGGGTCCAGAACGCAAGGAGCGTTCCGTCGTCTTTGGCGATGACCTGAAAATGATCGTTGTACGTGTCGCCGAGCACCATGTTGTCGCGTTTCGGAACGTAAACGATGTAATCAGGAAGGTTTACAAGCATGTTCGTCGCGTAGTTGCCGAACGGTTCCGGGGCGCCTTTGTAGGATTCTGCGATCTTTTTCGCATGTTCCGACTGCGCAAGACAGACGGCTGAAAGCAAAAAAATCGACAAAATCGACAAAATTCCAGTGAGAATCTGTCGCATGAGGTGGGGCCTTTCGAATGAAAAAAGGAAATAAAGGAAATAAAGGAAAAACGGTGTGTTTGTAAAATAAGATTAATAAAATTGTAGCACAGGTGAAGAAAAATGTAAAGAGGGTGAGAAAGGAAAAAGCACCTTTTCTCGCTGGGGGGGCTTTTCGCAAAAAGAAGTTAGGATATAATAAAAGGATTGATATTGCAGAATATGACGTTTTTATGTATTCTGTAATATAGATAAATAATTTCCTTTGGGCTGTTCCTTTTTGCAGGATTTTTCATGAACGATTCCCCCTTTTTAATCGAAGCGGACGCGCTGTGTAAGTATTACGGAAATTTTACCGCCATCGAAAACGTCTCGTTTCAGATCGGACGCGGCGAAGTGGCGGCATTTCTGGGTCCCAACGGCGCTGGAAAAAGTACGACGATGAAAATCCTTACGGGTTACTTGGCCGCAAGCTCCGGAACGGCTAAAATCGCCGGGTTTGATATGAATACAGAACGAATATCAGGCGCTCGACATTTGGGTTATTTGCCGGAAAATGGGCCGTTATATCCGGATATGACGCCGAAAAGTCTGCTGGAGTTTTTCGCCGCCGCACGTGGAATGACGCCCAAAACACGAAAAACGCGGATGGAATGGGTCGTTGAAATGTGCAATCTGGGGTCCGTTTTTGGGAAACCGATTGGGAAACTGTCGCGAGGGTTCCGTCAGCGGGTGGGAATGGCGCAGGTTTTGCTTCACGACCCCGATGTTTTGATTCTCGACGAACCGACGTCCGGGCTGGATCCCATTCAGATTCATGAAGTCCGCAGTACGATTCGAAAATTGAGCGAGACGAAGACGATTCTGCTTTCGACGCACATTTTGCAGGAGGTGGAGGCGATGGCGAGCCGCATTTTGTTCATTTCGGAGGGTCGGCTGCGTTACGACGGAAGCGTCACAGGGTTCCTCGAAGGGGGAAAAACGTTGGAGACGCATTTTTGCGAGCTGGGACAAACGGATTTTTGAGCGTTTTTCAGATTCGGTTTCACAATCGGAAAACTGCGAAAGAAAGTTCTAAAAACCTCAGATTTGAACTTTTTATACTAACACTATTTTGAATTTCAGTTTTCCCGTCCGCCGTTGGAGCTGCGCACCACGGCTCTTACCGTCTTTGTGAAAGCTGAATTTCATTGTGGAACCAGCATACAAAAAACAAATTACTATACAAAAATCATACAATGAACGTTGTGTTTTTGCACCGTGGCGGTGTTTCCACCCTAACGGGAGGAAACAAGAGCGCTCCCGTAATGTCGTAACGGTCGTGGGGGAAAAACATTTTGAATGTTGTTTTTCCCCCAGACCCCTTTTTCAAAAACTTTTTAATATTGTGTTTTTAGGACTTCCTCTAATATTTTAACACTGAAATTTTAAGTGGATTTTATATAGAATGAATCGATACGCAATTCAGGCGATTTTCACGCGCAACTTTTTCAGCTATTTTTCGAATCCGACCGGGTACGTGTTTTTATGCGTTTTCGTCCTTTTAAGTACGATGGCCGCATTCTGGAACAACGCCTTTTTCGTGAATAATCTCGCAAATTTAGATCAACTTACGCCGTTTTTTCCGTTTGTGATGCTGGTTTTTGCGCCTGCAATTACGATGAGCAGCTGGGCGGAAGAACGTCGGCAGGGAACGGATGAACTGCTTTTGACGCTTCCTGCATCGGATTTTGACGTCGTGTGCGGAAAATTCCTCGCGTGTCTCGCAATTTACACCTGCTCGCTCCTTTTTTCTGCGCTTTCCAATTTCATTGTTTTGCGCTCGCTCGGCCAGCCGGACTTCGGACTTTTTTTCTCGACGTACATCGGTTTCTGGTTCGTCGGAATGGCGATGCTTGCAATCGGAATGATGGCGTCGTTTCTCACCGCCCACCTCACGATGGGTTACGTGTGGGGAATTTTGTTCAACGCACCATTCGTTTTTTCCGCATGCGCCGAAGTACTGATTCCTGTACAATATGCGTCCGTCCTGAATTTTTGGAGTTTTGAAGCACGTTACGCGCCGTTCTGCAAAGGAGTGATTTCCTTTTCGTCGGCTTTCTATTTCGTCGCGATGACGCTCGTGATGCTGTATTTGTGCATGATTCTCATCGGACGCCGACACTGGTTCTGCGGCAGAATGGGTTGGAAACGCGCGGCGCATTACACCGTCCGAACGCTTTGTTTCATCGTGATTGTGTCAGGTTTAACCGTCATTTTTAACCGTTTTGACGTTCAGGCGGACTGTACGGCCGAAAAAATCAACTCGCTCTGTCCCGAAACGATAAATCTCCTTCGTGAGTTTCAGCCCGAGTATCCAGTGGAGGTGCACGCGTACATCAGCCCCCAGGTTCCAGGCGAGTTTGCGCAGGTGAAACGAAATCTTGAATCGACGCTCCGTCAGTTCGAGACGTACGCGCACGAAAAGATTCGCGTACGAATTCATTCAATGGAACGTTACACGGATGAGGCGCAAAGCGTCGAGAAAAATTACGGAATCGTCCCGAACGATGTAAACGTGATAAACCGCGGAAATCAGGAACAAATGAGCGTTTATCTTGGCGTGGCGATGACCTGCGGACTGAATCAGGAAGTGATTCCGTTCTTTTCGCGCGGTTTGCCGGTCGAATACGAAATGATTCGCTCGCTCCTGATGGTTTCGACCCATTCCCGGAAGCGGCTCGGCGTGCTGCAGACCGATGCAAATCTGCTCGGAATGTTCGGCGGAATGCCGATGGCGGGACTCGACAGAGAAACCATCGAAAACTCCGTAAGCCCCATAATCGCCGAATTACGAAAATCGTACGAAATAATTCCACTGAATCCTTCCTACGCGATGGATTCGAAGTCGGTCGACGTCATTCTGGCGGTTCAGCCTTCGACCCTCGAGCCGTACCAGATGGAAAATTTCCTGAAATTGGTGGAAGCGGGCGTTCCAACGGCGATTTTTGAGGATCCGCTCCCTTATTGCAGCCAGCTCACGCCGACTTGCGAGAAACGGCGTCTTTCACGCAATCCGACCGACGCGATGGCGATGATGGCGGGCGACCTCCCGAAGTCTGATTTACGTACACTTTGGAGCTTGCTTGGAGTTCGATTTTTCGACCAAGAAATCGTCTCGCAGAAGTACAAACCCATTCCGCGTTTTGCGCTCGACCCGGCTCAAGTGCTGTTCATTGATTCCAACGACCTCAATCCCGAACCCTTTGCGCCGAACAATCCCGCGACGAACGGCTTGCGCCGCCTCCTTTTGATTTACGCCGGGCATTTCAAAGCCGATGCGAAAAATACGGAAGTGGAAGTGACGCCCCTCATTCGTGCGTCCTCAAATTCGGGCGTGACGCTGTACAGAAATCTGTTCAAAAACGAAGAGCTGGGTTTTTTGCCGCAAAACATGAAACAAGACGCCGATTTTGAGGTGACGCAGCTTCCGTATATGATTTCTGCGGAAATTCAGTCGAAGCGGCCGGACCGAAAAGGAATTCATGTGATTCTGACGGCCGACACGGATCTGTTTTTTGATTATTTCGTGAAATTACGTTCGTCGGGCGGAATGGGAAGCGATTACGATTTCGACAATATTAATTACGTCCTGAATGTAATGGAAAAATTGGGCGGAGAAAATCGTTTTTACGCGATTCGAAAGCACCAGCCGATCCATCGGAAACTGGAGACAATCGAACGGTACAGAAATCAATTTCAGCAGCAATACGATGCTCGCGCAAAAGAATTAATGAGCGGAATTCAAAAACGTCAGTCGGAGCTTGAAAAGTCGCTGAACGGTCGAATCGCAAAACTCAACGAGCAGGTGAAAGCGGGCGAAATCACGCAAAGTGAGGCGGAAGAGAGTCTCGAGTGGCTCCTGAACGTCGGGCAGAACGATATGAAAAAAACGATTACGCAGCTTTCGATGAATGTGCAGAAAGAAACGGACCTCCTGGAAAAGAATTATCAGACGAAAATCGTTGCAATTCAGAATGAGCGCAAGCTCCTTGCGGTACTGCTTCCGCCGGTGTTTCCGCTTGTAATTGCGCTCCTTGTGTTTCTGTACAGGAAACAGATGGAACATCGCGGCGTTTCGAGAGCGCGGATGCGTAAAGGACCGTCCGCAACGAGTAATTAAGAATCAATCCGCTGGAAAAATTTTAACCTTAAAATATCGTATAATTTTAAATCACATAATGGAGAATTGATGAACGACGGACTGAAAACATTTCTGTTTTTGCTTGCGGCTGTGCTGGTTTTGATTCCGGCAGTGTTTTTGACGCTTCCGCAGCGCGACACGTTTACGGCACAGAATATGGTTCAGCAGGAACTCTTTCCCGCGCTTAAAAACGTGATGGATGTAGCGTCCCTTTCGATTCGAGAGCCTGGAAAGTCTGGCGGAGCTGGTGAATCTGGAAAATCTGTGGGGATTGAGGTGAAAAAAGTGGAGGGACGCTGGATCCTTCCGTCCTACAGCGGCTATCCGGCAAACGCGCAGAATCGAATGGCGGAAGTCGTTTCGTCCCTCATGAACCTCGAAGTTTTACGCGTGGCGGGCGACGACGCGCAGAGTCGGGCGGTGTGCGGAGTGCTGGAACCGGAGGATCCGTCTGCGGAAAGTGCGGCGCAAACCGGAAGACGCATTGTGCTGCGCGACGCACAGGACCGAGTTCTGCTCGATATGATTCTTGGAACGGAAACCGAAGAAGGAAGCGGGAAATACTACGTTCGTCGTACCGGTCAAAATCCGGTGTACGTGGTGGAAATGGATCCGTCGAAACTCACGACGCGGTTTCTCGATTGGATCGAGACGGATTTGCTGAAGGTTCAGCCGGCGGACATTTCGATGTTGTTTGCGCTTGATTGCACGCTCGACCTGCGCGCGCAGGACCAAACGGCCGCCTTCAATCATCGCGGACAGTTCACGGTGCAGCAGGCGTACATGGAAAATCCCGATTGGACCCTCACGTCGAATTTGAGGATGATGGGCGAAAATCTCCGTGAAATGGGGATGCCGACCGGAAAAACGCTCGATTTGGAAATGCTGCGTCACGTGAGTCAGGCGCTCGCCGACATGCGGATTTGCAGTGTGCAGCGGAAACCCGCCGAAATCGTGAAGGCGTTCCAGCACCCCGAAAATATTTCTCTGACGGAGGAACAGAAACAGACGCTTATGGAACGCGGGTTTTGCGTTCTTCCGATGAATCTCGGAAACGGATCGGTGAACGCGCTCTTTTCGACGGACGGTCAGACGCATGTTTACACAAAAGATGGTATTTTATACCGCCTATTCTTCGGCGGGATTGCGGGTCAGGAGGTTTTGGAAGACTTTGCGGGGGCGGGAGACCGAAAGTTTTACCGTTATTTGGTTCTGACGGCCGACCTGTATCCTCAGGGACTTCCGCAGCCCAACTTACAGCAGCTCCAGGAAAAGCCTGCGGACGAGGCGGAAAAAGCGTCTTACGAGGCGCTGGCTGCGATGAACGCACAGGAACAAAAAATTTATGAAGAGGCTCTGAACGAGGCGCGAAACAAAGTCGACCGCATGAACGTACTGTTTGCGGACTGGTTTTTCATCATTCCGGAGGACGTTTTCTCGCAGATTCACATGACGTACGACAACGTTTTTATTTCGGAGGAAGAGGCGGCAAAGCGCGCTAAAGAAGCGTCTGACGCGCACGAAGTCGCACACGAACATTCAGAAGAAGACACACATTCAGAAGAAGCCGCACATTCGAAAGAAGCACCAGAGGAAACCGATGCGAAATGATGTTTTTGCGGCGTTCGGCGCGAATCTCGGAGACGGAGAAAAAACGTTCAAAAACGTTCAAAAACGGCTGGAATCGGAGTTCGGAACGGTACAAAGTGCGGCTCTGCGAAAAACGAAAGCGGTGACGCTGGGAAATTCGGAACCGGAATATTGGAACAGCGCGTTTCGGCTTCAGATTTCTGACGATTGGTCGCCGCAAACGTTTTTGCAGCGGCTTTTGACGCTCGAATCGGAGTTTGGACGCGTACGAAATTCGAACAATTCAGAACGTCCCGACTTTTGGGCGTCGCGGAACGTCGATTTGGATTTACTTTTGTGGAACGATACGATTTTGGACGAGGCGCCGACGCTCGTTGTGCCGCACCCGATGATGTGTTTTCGGCGTTTTGTGTTGGAGCCTCTGGCGGAACTGGCGCCCGAAAAGATGCATCCCGTGGTGGGACTGACGTTTTCGCAGCTCCTCCGCCGGCTTGAATCTCCGCCGAATTTTTTTGTCGAAGACTCCATGGAACCAATTTCGCCTGAAATACTTGAGTTTTTGCACGAGAATCATCTTCCGATTTTGTCGCGTCGGTGGGTCTGTCGGTGCGGAGAATCAGACGAAACGTTCGAACGGATTGTGGAACTTGTTTCCGAATGAGTGATGCAGAACAATACTTTGAATGTCGTTTTTATATTTATTTAACCATTTTTTAATTAAAAAACGGAAAGCTGTAATTACAATGAAACCTCAGGTTGTACGTGAGTGTGCGGCGCTTCAGGCGTTCGTAAAGTCGCTTCATCAACAAAATCTTCGTGTCGGACTCGTTCCAACGATGGGGGCGCTGCATGCGGGCCATCTTTCGCTCGTGAAAGAGTCTCTGCAAAAATCGGATTGGACGATCGTTTCCATTTTCGTGAATCCCACGCAGTTTGCGCCTGGCGAAGATTTCGAGAAGTATCCGCGAACACTTGAAAACGACCTTTCACTTCTTGAAACGGTGAACGAAAAACAAAACATCGTGGTTTTTACGCCGTCTGCGGACGAAATGTACCCGAAAAATTTCCATTCGTACGTCGATGTTTCAGGTGTGGCGCAGCCGCTTGAGGGGGGATTCCGACCCATTCATTTTCGCGGCGTTGCAACCGTCGTGCTGAAACTCTTCAATATGACGCAGGCCGACATCGCGTTTTTCGGACAGAAAGACTTTCAGCAGGTACAGGTGATTCGGCAATTCGTTCGAGATTTGAATGTTCCGATTAAAATTCAAATGTGTCCGATTATTCGGGAATCCGACGGCTTGGCGCTGAGTTCCAGGAACCGCTACCTCCCGGCAGACGCACGTCAGCGAGCGCTGTGTTTGTCGCAGAGTTTGAATCTTGCACGAAACATGATTGAAAATGAGGGCTGCAGAAGCCGTTCAGCCGTCGAGGCCGCAATTCGAAAGATGCTGGAACATCCGAAAAATGTCATCGATTACGTCGCGATTGTGGATCCCGAAACGCTTTTACCGCAGGATTCCGAAAACATTTCCCTGCCGATCGCAATTTTGCTGGCCGTGCGTGTCGGAGAGACGCGGCTCATCGACAATATTGCGATTGAAAAACGTTCCTAATTCGAAAAAATTAAATATCAAGAAGTTTTTGAAAAAGGGGTCTGGGGTCGCGAGCCGCGACGGGCGAAAGTGCTGCCGCACGAGTGACGCTCTCGTTGGAGCGAAATTGCGAGCAGTAAACAACATTCAAAATGTTTTTTCCCCACGACCGTTACGACATTACGGGAGCGTTACTGTTTCCTCCCGTTAGGGTGGAAACTCCGCCACGTACAAAAAAACCATAAATCATAAGTTTCATCATACGATTTTTGCACATTATTTATTTTTACATAATTTACAAATTTGAGGTTTTTAGAACCTCCTTAAAGAAAGAGAAACAGAATGCATCAAACTCTTTTTTACATTCCGTATGAAATTTGTGGTTTCCCCCTGTTTGGATT
This sequence comes from uncultured Planctomycetaceae bacterium, assembly GCA_964438515.1. Taxonomy (GTDB): domain Bacteria; phylum Planctomycetota; class Planctomycetia; order Pirellulales; family Thermoguttaceae; genus RGIG3701. Next base: position 52,536 of record CAYTLK010000013.1, on the reverse strand, counting down.
CGGAATATTGTGCGTCCTTTGGGGGATCGGAACGCTTTTGGGAGCCGTTCTTTACTGGCGGCTCTCGGCGGAGAAAAAATTTTCCGAACTTGCAGGAACTGTCGCTCTTTCTCTTTTTGCAGGTTTTGTGGTTTGCTGGGTTCTTCCCCGTGCAGGACGCGGCGGCGGAATTCCCGTTCAGGCGTACGGAACCATGATGCTTTTAGGAATTGTGTCGGCCGTCGCGCTCGCAGTCTGGCGCGCTCCCAAGTTCGGATTTCGCGGCGACCAGGTGTTTGAAATCTGTTTCTGGCTCTGCATCCCCGGAATTCTCGGCGCAAGACTCTTTTATGTTATTGAATATTGGAACGATTTTCAGGCTCCCACGCTGTTGGAGACGCTTTTTCGAATCGTAAACATCCCCGGCGGCGGTCTCGTCGTGTATGGTTCGATCATCGGCGGAATTCTCGGCGGAATCGTGTACCTCGCGACGCACCATCTATCGATTTCCAGGATGTTTGACCTTCTGGCACCCAGTTTGATGCTGGGACTTGCACTGGGTCGCATCGGCTGTTTCCTGAATGGGTGCTGTTTCGGAGGCGTTTGCGACCCGGCACACGTCCATTGGGGCGTTCATTTTCCCGCTGGAAGCCCTCCTTACATGCGTCAGATTGAGGAACACGAACTCGCAATTTCTCCGGATGATGCGTTTTACGGAATGCGTTTTGCGTCGGATCTCACTCAAACGGCCCCGGCTCCGACGTTCATTTCGGAAGTGATTCCGGGCGGTTTTGCGGAAAAACAGGGATTGGAAGTCGGCGATTACATTCTGCGAATCAATCGTGAAGACTTTCCAGATCGTCAGCGGCTGATTCTCGTTCTGGTGGAAGATTCCCGTCAGGAAGGAAGAATTGTGCTGCAAATTTCAAGGAATGACGGAACTTTTATCAAAGAATGGGTCACAACCGCCCCCGCAGGTCCCGTAAGCTACGCAGTTTACCCGACGCAACTTTACAGCAGCGGAAATGCTTTTGCGATCTGCATTTTTCTTTTGCTTTATTCTCGTTGGCACCGCAACCCGAACGGTCCAGGAATGCGGTGCAGCGGTGAGGTTTCGGCATTGTTTTTGACGCTTTATCCCTTGAGCCGTTTTGTGCTGGAAGTCATTCGAACGGATGAATCTTCTGCGTTTGGAACAGGTTTGAGCATTTCGCAGATTGTGTCGATTTTGCTGTTTCTTCTAGCGCTGTGCCTCTGGGCGTTCCTTTTGATTCAGTCGAAACGCTTGAAACGTTCGTAACACTTCCGACGTTCGTAACACCCCAGTATTATTGAATTGAAAAACGCCTCGCAAATCAAACGCTTCGCGAGGCGTTTCTGTTTCAAATGAATTCAGGAACGGGAATGAACGGGAATTGAACCCTAAAAATCAAAATCCCATTTCACTCGTCGATCTGCGTTTCGGAGCGATTTTTACTTCGATTTTCAAGAGTTCCGCTAAGTCGTTCAATTTCATACGCATATCTTTCTGAAGTTTGTACAACGAAATTTTTTCGTCACTGCTTCCGCCTCCCATTCCACTCATTCCGCCCATTGCAACATCGGGACTCATCATGTTCGGATCCCCCATTTCATCAGTTTTGGTGCTTGCGCGTTTCTTGGAAAGTCCCAGCGAATCGTACATTTCCGTGATTTCACGCACCATATTCGCAATTTTCCGGAAGTCGGGATTGTTTGCTTCCAAGATCGCCAGCGAGGATTGTTTATTACGAAAGATTTCAAAAAAGATGGAAGAAATCGCTTTGGTGCGCTGTTTCCAAAGACGAATCTGGTACAATTCTTCTTCCGGGGTCATTACTCGCGGAATGGCGCGTGCATGCACATTTCGCGTTTCTTCCCCCTCAATTCCTTCCTGTAAATCGTAGTCGTGATCGTGTTCGTAAATCATACACTGCAAAAACAATTTTCCCAAACTGAGCGTAATGTCGGCGGGTTTTTTCCCAATCGCTTTCAGAACGTCCGGAGTAATTTGAATTTTTGAAAAAGCACGCGCCGCCGTGATTCGCCGTTCCATATCGTGCCGGAACAATGGACTCGTAATCTGTTTGTTCTGCGTCTCGGCAGATTTCAGCAGATTGACCGCAATTTCACCATTTTTGCCGGCGTACCCCACGTCACCCAGCGCTGTCAGCGCCAAAAGTCGGCACCATTCGGTTTCCGGCGCCTCGTTCGCCTCTCCTTTTGTGAGCGGCGCAAACGCAAAGGGCACAAAAATTTTCGCAAAATCGGCTTTGTCTTCCGACGTTTTCAGTCCACCTGCTGCGTGACGCGCGAGTCCTTTCAGACCTGCAATCCGCAAATACGCTTTATCCGACGCCGCACATTCTTTTAATAATGACCGAGATTTGACGTAAGGATCGGTCGTTCCTCCGCTCTGAATCGACGCTTCTAGTTCGCCGGCCAGCAAAACGAGATTGTACTGAAGTGCTGGAACGGCGCTGCTTTGAGCGTAACGGCCTTTGATTTCGTCGAACAGAACGTCGATGAATGCCAAGTACCCATCCGGACTCTTCCGATAGAACTTCTCAAAATCGTTCCTCATTTCCGTTTTGAACGTCGGTATTTTTTCCTTTTCATCCCAGCGGTCTAACAAAATGACGCTGTATTTTTTATAAAGGGCTTTCGAAACATCTCCCTTTGGATCTTTTTCCATCGCCTCCGACACCTTGGAACAGAGAGCCTGCGGACTGAGCTGCTGTCCCAAAACGGAAAGCGTCCCGATGGTTCCAAGACTCAGCAGACAGCAAAAAAGAACGAGTGTACGGAGAATATGTTTTTTCATGGGTTTTCAAACTCTTCTGAAATTCGATTCCAATTCCGATAGACAGAAATCTGTCTATCGTGTATAATGCAGGTGAAAAAGGACGAAATTGGGAGGATTCCAATTTCAATACATTCCAATATTATATAGAGTACACCGAACTGAGGGAAACGTCAAGCGTTTTTCCCGCCGGAATCGAAAAAAGTTTAAAATTTTCCCAATTTTTGAGGTTTCAATGGATAAAATCGGAAAAAACACCGCTATTGTTTTCATTTCCCCAATCTTCTTGTTTTTCCTTATCGGAAGTTTGGAACCGTACGGAAATTATGCTGCGGTGTACATCCTGAAAATTTTTGCGGTGACGCTTGCGGCCGCCTTCTGTTTTCGACGCTGGACACAGCTTTTTCCACTGCGAGTGACCCGCTGGACGCTTCTGGCGGCCCTGTTGGGAGGTTTGGGGACGGTACTTTGGGTGGGACTGACACAATTCCAGCACACACTTTTGGGAGAAACGGCCGCGCGAGCCGGGTTCAATCCGTTCGAATTCTGGGGGCCGAATGCAGGTTTCGAACCCTGGGCCTTTTGGGGAATCCGAATGTTCGGGCTGGCGGTCGTTGTGCCGCTCGTGGAAGAAGTGTTTTTGAGAGGGTTTCTGCTGCGGTACATTTACGCCGAATTTCCCCACTCACAGACTCCCTGGTACGAAATTCCCGCAGGGGCGCTCTCCTTAAGCGTCTGGGGCGCAACGTGTTTTTATGCCGCTGCAACGCACCCCGAATGGATGGCGGCGCTTGCGTGGTTCGGTTTCGTGACGTGGTATGTAAACCGTACGAAAAACATTTGGGACGCCGTAATTTTGCATGCCGTCACGAATGGTGTTTTGGGATTGTACGTCCTTTTCAGCGGAAATTGGGGATTTATGTAGTAATTTTCAAAAAAGAAAAAATAGTGTGAAAAACTGTGCAAAAAAAGAGGGAGAAAGACCAATGCAATTGTTTTTCTCCCTTAAAATCAAAAGTTCTGAATTTTTGATTCAAAATTCAGAAATCAGTTTTCCGAAGCGTCCGAAGAGGAGGAGGTTCCGACCGTCAGCGCGTCCTGTGCGGCGGCAGAGCGCGCCATCTGAATGAGCTGAAGCCCCTGCTGCACTTCCTTCTGCGAGAAATTCGTGGTCCGCGTTCCGTCCACATGCAAAACCGTTTCGGAAGCGAGCTGTTCGACGGGCGTTCCGCTGTTCATGTGCCAGGCGGCAAACTGTGCGCTGCGCAGATCCACACTTCCGAGCGACGCAACGAGGGAAATCACTTCAGGTTTCGCCGTGCATTCTTCAATCGGACAAATTTCATACGCGACACTCGCATTGGGTTCAGGTTTTCCGTATTCGAGGCAGACGGACTGATATTTTACGGCACGAACTTCTTCAGCCGGCACATTCATCATTCCGCCCATTCCCATACCGCCGCCGTTCATTCCGCCGCCCATTCCGCCGTTCATTCCGCCGCCGCCAAGCAACTGGTTGTTCGCGCCGCCCATATTATTCTGACCGAGTACCGGTCGAGTTCCGAACGCTTTCGGCATACGCACACTCAGAGGTTTGTCGGTTTTGTTCTTTACGAAAAGTTTTCCACCTTTCATCGCTCCCTGAATGACGCCGACTTCAATCTGTTCGTCCGCAATCGCCTGGAATAAATCGACTTCAGCAGCGCCGTCCGCCGCTTTTTCGTCCAGCTTAACGGTTTGCGCTTCTTTTGCCAGATTTCGCACTTTACTCTTTGCATCTTTTGCCGCATTGTCGGCCATCGAGACGCTTCCGAGAAGCAAAACGAGCAAGAGACTGAGTGATGTTGTGAAAATACGGGACATAATATTTCTCCCAACTGAAAGTTGTTTTAAATCGACACTATTGTATAATATATCGTTTATATTATATCGGATAGATTTTTTTTGGAATTTGGTCGTTTTTGCGATTTCATTGCGTAATTCGCAACTTCCCTACTGCTACAATCCGATTTAAAGCTACAATCCCGTCAGACGAACCCTGTTTCACGAACTCGGATGAAAAAAACCAAACTTATCATTGTACGTTTTTCATTTTTTTTCAATCGTGGAATCGTCGGATTCCGGAAACATTCAATCGCGGAAACGTCCAATCGCAAGCGTCGCGTTGTGTCCGCCGAAACCAAAACTGTTCGAAAGGACGTAATCGCAGCGACGTTCCACCGCAGCGTTCGGAGTGTAATTCAAATCACACTGCGGGTCGGGCGTTTCCAGATTCGTCGTGGGCGGGATGAGATGATTTTGAATCGACAAAACGGAGAAAATCAGTTCCACCGCGCCGCTGGCTCCCAGCAAATGTCCCGTCATACTTTTCGTACTGGAAATATTGATTTTGTAAGCAGACTCGCCGAAAACGATTTTCAGCGCGTTCGTCTCCGCAATGTCGCCCAGTCCCGTGCTGGTTCCGTGTGCATTAATGTAATCGACCTGTTCGGGATTCAAGTGCGCGTCCTCAAGTGCGTACTGAATTGCTTTTGCGGCGCCGTCTCCGGACGTGCTGGGCTGAACGATGTGATACGCATCGGAAGAGGTTCCGTAACCCAACACTTCCGCGTAGATTTTCGCGCCGCGTTTTTTTGCGTGTTCGAGTTCCTCAAAGATGAGAATTCCCGCCCCTTCACCCATCACAAAACCATCCCGATTCAGGTCGAACGGACGGCTTGCGTGTTCCGGGTCGTCGTTTCGCTCCGACATTGCGCGCATCGTTCCGAAAGAACCAATCGCAATTTCAATAACCGATGCTTCCGAACCGCCCGTGACGCCGACATCGACTTTTCCGAGACGAATCGCGTCCATGGTGCAGGCCATCGCGTGTCCCGCGCTTGCACAGGCGGAAACTGCTGCAAAACTGGGGCCTTGCAGATTGTATCGAATCGAAATATTCCCGGCTGGCGCGTTGGGAATCATCATGGGAATCGTAAAAGGCGAGAATTTTGACGGTCCCATCTTCAAATAACGCCGTTCCTGTTCCTGAAGCGTCGTCAAACCGCCGATTCCCGACCCGATGATGCACGAACAACGCACCGGATCTTCCTTTTGAAAATCGATACAAGAATCAAGAACTGCCTTATGCGCCGCGACGAGTGCGTAACGCGACACATCGTCCAGATGTTTGTTTTCCTTAAAATCCAGAATTCCTTCTGTCGAAAAATCCGATGCGATATTTCCGGCAATCGTTGTGCGAAACCCCTCCGTATTGAATTTTGTAATGGGTCCAATACCGCTTTTTCCCGCAAGAAGAGCGTCCCAAACCGCAGGAATTTCGCAGCCCAGAGGAGAAACCAGTCCCATTCCAGTAATAACAATACGACGCGCCACGATAGAACTCTCCATAATGAAAAAGAAAAGCAGACACGAAATTTAACGTACGAAATTTACACGCACAAAATCCACACGTACACACGCCGCCGCGAAACGGGGGGTTTCGTGATGGAGAAACTTGGGGGATGAAGCGAAAAAACACTTCATCCCGTAAAAATATTCCGTTAAAACGGACTGAAAATCAGATCAAGCGTCTTTATTCAGTTCTTTTTCGATTTGACGAACGACGTCGCCGATCGTCTGTGCGTCTTCCGTCGCTTCTTCCGGAATCGTAATCTGGAATTCTTCTTCGAGTTCCATCACGAGTTCGACGAGATCGAGGGAATCGGATCCCAAATCGTTAATGAAAGAGGTTTCGAGCGTCAGTTTTTCCTGTTCGATGCCGAGCTGTTCGCTGACGACTTTCATGACGCGTTCCGTAATATTCTGAGTATCCACGTTATTCTCCTTAGGTTAATGAAAAAGTTCAGGCATAAACATACGTTTATGCAAAAATTTATATGTTTCTCATTTTACACGAACTTTCTCTTTCCGCAAGGGGGGTGAAAGGTGCAAACACAATGGAAACCTAAAATTTTCAAGGTTTTTGTAAAAGTTTTGTAAAAGTTTGATTCGAAAAAGAAAAACTTATTCAAAACTTGTTTTTTCGAACGACTCAAGCGGTCATTCCGCCGTCCACAGGAATCACTTGGCCGGTAATGTAGGAGGCCGCGTCGCTTGCGAGGAAAAGAACGGCGTCCGCAATGTCCTGCGCCTCACCCACCCGGTTTGCCGGAATGCGTTTTTTGGCTTCCGTAATAATCATATCGCCCAGAACTGCCGTCATGTCGGTCGCAATGAATCCCGGAGCCACCGCATTTACCGTAATTTTACGCTTCGCGTACTCGCGCGCCACCGTATTTGTGAATCCCAGAATTCCCGCTTTGGAGGCGGAATAGTTTGCCTGACCCGGATTTCCGATGAGACCCGAAACGCTGGAAACGTTGACGATGCGTCCGTAACGCTTCTGCATCATGGGAACGATGCAGGCCCGCGTAAACACGAACGTTCCGCGAAGATTCGTCTGAACGACATCGTCCCAGTCGCTGTCGCTCATTTGCGCCAAAAGACCGTCGCGCGTAATTCCCGCATCGTTCACGAGAATATCGACTTTTTCCCATTTTGCCAGAACCGCGTCCACGACCGCCTGTCCCTGTTCCGTCACGCCGACGTTGCAGCCGAACGCTTCCGCTTCGCCGCCCAGCGCACGAATTTCTTCGACCGTTCCCGCTGCGCGTTCCACGGACGTTGCGACACATGCGACTTTCGCGCCATTTTCTGCAAGTGAAATTGCGATGGCTTTACCAATACCACGGGACGCGCCCGTTACAATTGCGACACGACCGGAAAGGTCCACCGTCAAACGTGAATGTTTTTCTGACATTTTTGAACTCCATCAACGCAGGTTCTGGGTTATTTCGGACTTAAGAATACAATATTCTTTATATTCTATTCTCGATTTTCTTGTTTCTATTGTTCTTATTTCTGTTTTTTTCGGAAAAAAACGCCTTTGGGTTGAGTCTTTTCCCTTTAAAATATATAATATCTCTAATTTGGGAATATTATTTCCGTTTTAATCAATTTCTTTGCGGTCAAACCGTCTAAAACCAACAATCGGAATATGTTAGTAATATTTCAGTAATATTTTAAATTTCGCAAAATCTGTGAAAATCTGTGTGAAAATTTGTGAAAATGTCGCAAAATATCACAACGTGTCGCAAAATCCAACTCTTTTAAAGTCCGATTCGACTTTGGGTTCCATCAGACTTCGACGCCCTGACAGGAAATTTTACGGTCAATTCGTTTCATCAACCCGCGAAGAACCCGACCGGGACCGATTTCGTAAAAATCGTCGAACCCGTCCGCAAGCAGACCGCGCATCGATTTTTCCCACAAAACCGGAGAAAGAATCTGACGCACAAGAATCATACAAATATCTTCCGGGTCGGAATGCGGAGCCGCATCAACGTTGGAAATGACGGGAATGCGCGGCGGATTGATTTTCACAGCAGAAAGAACTTCCGCGAGTTTTTCATCTGCGGGCCGCATAATTGGGGTGTGAAATGCGCCCGCAACCGCCAAAGGAACCGCACGAGCCGCGCCGGTTTCCGCAGCAAGATCCGCGATTCGTTCACATGCGGCACGCGTTCCTGAAACGACGGTGTTTCCGGGGCACAAAAGATTTGCGACCTGCAAAATCTCGCCTTGGCGGCATTTTTCGCAAAGGTCTTCCACAACGGAAAGTTCGGGCCCCAGCAGACTGACCATCCCGCTCGACGCGGCGTCGGCCGCCTCCTGCATTGCAAGCCCTCGGCGCTGAACGACGAGCAATCCGTCTTCGAAACTCATCGTTCCGGCAAAAACGAGTGCGGTATATTCACCCAAACTCAAGCCGGCGGCCGCTGCGCAATTTTCCACAACGGAAGGATTGGAGATTTTCAGAGCTTCGAGCGCCGCGAGAGACGTTACGAATAACGCCGGCTGACTGATGACGGTCGTGCTGAGCTGTTCGATCGGTCCCTGAAAACAGAGGTCAGAGAGCGAATACCCCAGAATTTCGTTTGCGGTATCAAACAGTTTTTTGGCGGCTGGGATGGTTTCGTAAAGGTTTTTTCCCATACCAACGATCTGCGCGCCCTGACCGGGGAACAAAAATGCGATTTTACCCATAAAAACGGCTCCGTGAGTGCAAAAGTTCCGTCATTATTTAAAAAACTCCCCATCACAAGAACAGCAGACCTGCTTTGCGATGAGGAATTAACTCATGATTTCAAAGAACATCGTCCGTTCCATGGGAAGTACGAACAAAGTCTGAACGTTATTTCTTTTCGACGTCCACAACCTTCATGCCGCGGTACGTTCCGCAGTTCGGGCACACGATGTGCGAGGGAACTGCAGTGCTGCAATTCGGGCAATAAGAAATCTGTTTCGCTGTTTTGCCGTCCTGCGAACGACGCGTACCCGTACGGGAGTTGGAGTGTTTACGCTTCGGAACTGCCATAATACACCATCCTGAATTCATATAATAGGAAAAAAAACCATAAACTTCAAACAGAATCGGAATTATACACCATCCAGCCAGAAAGTCAAGCGGGGGGGCGTCGGAAATTGAAAAAACATTTTATACCCGGTACATTTTGAATTTTCGCTTCTCCGTCGTTACTCTATCGAGAAACGACTGTAGCAGTCGCCGCCCAATGCGAAATTTTCAAGTGGAACAAGTATAATTTCGTATTTTCCGTAGAATTCCGTAGAATTCCGTTAAAAACAGCAAGGAAACGTTTTCAATATTTCCTTGCGTTTTTTATTTTAAAAAATCTTTCGAAGTTCAAGCTTCTTCCGAATCTTCTTCCTCTTCGTCGTCGTCCTCATATTCCTCGTTCAGATAGTCCAGAATTCGGTCAAAAAGATCATCATCTTCGATCGCGTGGAATATATAATCGTCTCCGGACGTCTCGCACTCCATCACGAGATCTTCGTCATCGTCCGCATCTTCGCCGCAGGGCGCAAGCCGCGCGTAATCTTTTCCTTCGAACTCGAAAATTTCCAGCAGTTCGAACACCAGTTCCTCACCGGTGTCGGTTACTGTATTAATATAAATCGGTTCGTACTCTTCCTCGTGTTCACCGCCGCAGTTGCAATTGCAGTCGCAATGTTCATGGTCGTGTGCCATTTTCCATCTCCAATAAAGCTGGAATCCAGCGATCGTCCATCCACGGAATATCGCACAGTTTCCATAATCGCCTGAAAAAATTGTTTGTTTTGGTTTGGTTCTGAAAAGTTTCCGTTTCAGAGGGTCTTTTCACGGAACGAGGGTGAAAAAACGCTGTTGAACGTGCGTTTTGTGCGGGTTTCACATCTTCCCGCCGCCGCAATCGCCCATCCGTTTCAGAATTTTGAAACTCTCGAGTACTATTTTAATCTTCATTTGGGTTTTTCACAAGGGGCACTGGCACAATTTTTATCAAAGTTCCTGGAAAATTTGTTTTCTTTCTTATTTTGTGTAAAATCCGCATTTCAACAAATATAAAGCCATAAATTTTACGCATTTTAACCTGTTCAAATATTCAGAACAAGCAGCACAATCGGAGCAAGACGCATAATGCAAACAATGCAACATTTCAAGGGAATTTTGGATTTTTTCTGTCCAAAAACCGTTCTATTAAAAGTCTGATAGTAGCGGATGCGAGAGTTTTCCCGTTTATAGCAACATAAGGATGGTTGAAAGTCAGGCAAAAATCCTTTCCTGATTCCTTTGAAATTTCGCTTGAGCGGCTGCGGAAGCCGTTGTTTCGCAATCGAGCGAGCGGAAAAGAAGCGAAAATTCAAAATACATCGGGTATAAAAAGATGGTTTCAGATCAAAAAAGAAGGTTTGCGATGGAATGCAGCCGTAGTTTTTACGAAAAATTTAAAACGCCGAGGTGTTTTCGAGCAGGAATTCGACCTTGGACGCTTGCGTTGTTTTTTGCGGGAAGCGTCGTTTCGTCGGTCTCGATGTCGGCTGCGTTGGGCGTAGAGGATGGTTCTTACGTACGGCCCAGCTACACGCCTTCGGTCTCGGAAGAATATTTCTTTGGGGATCCGAATGCCGTCTATCCCAATCCCTACACAGAATCGGGGCCTTTTGTTCCGGCGGATGGGCCGTCGAATCCTGTGCCGAATCGTGAAGTGCGTACGCGTGCGCGGAGCGAAAGACGTGAAAACGTGCGCCGCTTTTTTGCGGGGCCGGAACATAAAAAATCAAAAGATGCGTCTTTTTCTAACAGTAACGACATTCCCGAGACGCTTCCAGCGATCGAATTGGAGCCGGTTTCCCCTCCTGAAATGAACGGCGAAGCGGTCATTACGGACGCATTGGGTCCCGCTCCGGAACGTTGGAATCCCGATGGAACCACTTCCGCGCTCCCGATATACGAAACTTTCCCTGAAAATGGAGAGTCTGGGAAAGATGGAACGCAAGATGGGAGGAATGGGGAAGAAATTGTACCGTCAGAGGATTCCTCTTTGATTCTGGAAGAGCCGGATTCCGAGCTTTTGTTGGAAGACGTTTCGGAAGAACAGCTTCCCGAATTGGTTCCGGCAAAAACACCTTCAAAGACTCAAACCACCGCAGTTTCTGCGCCGCGTTTGCATCCGGTTTCCTATTCCTCGCGCGTTTTTCATCCGGAAGAGGGCGCAAAATCGCAGCCGTCGATGAAAACGGACACGAAAATCGAAACGGACGCAAGAGCCGAAGCGGTTTCCGAGCCGAAAACGGATGAAGGAAGAGCGCAGACGCGTTCCATTCTGGAAACTTCAGAGTCTGCGCGACACGTGGATTTTGCGGTTCAAACGGTCGCGTACACGTATCCGACCCGAAAAAATTTCCCATTGAAAAAACGAACGTCGGATGATGCGGTTTCGCAGTCTCAAACTCCGACTCAGCCTCAAACTCAATCACAAACTCAAACTCCGTATCAACCGCAAACTCCGCCTCAAACATCGTATCCGGCACAGGCTCAAACGCAGTACCCGCAGCCGATGGTGCAGACGTATGAAAATCGAGAAGAAAAATCAGAAAACAGAAACGTACATAATTTAAATAATGCGGCGCCAGTTCCGTTCTCGGCGGCGTCTCCGGTTCCGGTACGCACGACGATGGAGGTTCCAGTACCGCAAAACACGGTCGTTCCTGCGGTTGCTTCCAAGAATTACACCTCGGTTTCCGATTCCTCTGCCGAACCGCTGCAAAGCAATGCGGAGGTTGCTGTTTACAGACCGCAATTTCCTGATCCAAACGCTCCGCAACTGCTTTTACCAAATGTTTTGCCGCCGAAGACGGTTTTTCAAGATTTTGGGCTGCGCAAGACGCTCGAAACGAGTACGCTTCCGTGGTTTTCCACTTACATCCGCGACTTGGACGTCAACGAGGAACAGCTTTTTAATGCGCTTCGGACGATGGGGAACAACATCAAAATGTCGCAATGCCGAAGCGGTTTTTCGCTGATGGAAGCGAGCATCATCGCGAGCCATCCAAAGGACGCGAAAGAAGCAAATCTGCTGATAAATCGATATTATAATATCGAATATTACTTGTTGAAAGCAACGGCTTCCATCGACGCGCGGAACGACCTTTCGGCACTCGAAAAAGAACGGGAAAAAGCGGAAAGCATCCTGAATTTCATGCACCGTCACGTTCTTCTCGGCGGGTACCAGCTTGAAAATACGACCATCAACAATTTGCTCGAAATGGGGCGTTATAATTGCGTGACGGCAACGATTCTTTATTGCTGTCTCGCGGAAAAAGCGGGTTTGAACGTCACTGCGGTCGAACTTCCGGGCCACGCGATGTGCTGGGTGTACCTTTCGAACGGCGAACGAATCGAAATTGAAACGACGTGTCGCAATTGGTTCCAGTACAGAAATGACCCGGCGGCTCAGCGGCAGGTGATTTGCAAACTGATTCGGGAAGCGTCGCCGCAGTTGCGCGATCAGACGGATGAAATGCTGCTGCTTCAGATTCCGCAGCCGATTTCCGACAAACGGCTGATTGCGAAGATTTATTACAATCGCGGCGTGGATTTACTCAGCACGGATGATTTTCCGGGAGCGCTTGAGGCGAACGCAATTGCGTACATTCTCGACCCTCAAAGCAAAACGACCCACGGAAATCTGCTCGCGACGATGAACAACTGGGCGATTGCACTGTGCAAAAGCGGCGATTATGATTCCGCGACGGGCCTTCTGCGTCTCGGAATTCAGTACGAACCCGAATATTTACCGTTTAAAAACAATCATATTCACGTGTACCACCGCTGGGTCGATATGCTGTATCGGAACGGGGATTTCAACGAGGCGCTGCGGATTGCGTCTCAAGCGGCACACGAACAGCCGAATGTGGCGCACTTTCAGAAACTTCGTACACAAATCGAACAGAGTATTGCTGCAGTCGATACGGGGACGGTGCGTCGTTGATCGGAAATAGGAAGTGAAACCAGCAGAATCCTTCCTGTTTCCGGAATGTTTATTTTT
>CAYTLK010000013.1:29741-39206 GCA_964438515.1 uncultured Planctomycetaceae bacterium | reverse complement strand
AAATTAAAAAATTAAAAAATTAAAAAATCCAAAAAGATAAAAAATAATGGAATGGAGACTGATTGACCTTTTTCTAAACTTATGGTATAATTTCAAAATGAGCGAAATGTTTGCCGACGTTTTCAAAAATTTGATTTTTTATCACTTTTCAAAAACCGTACAAACAACAGTTCCATTTCATTTTTGTTTCAGAAAGGATAAAACCATGACACAGTTTAAAAAGTGTTCCCGCCGAAGTTTTTTAGCGGGAGCGACGGCGGCCGTCTGCGCACCGTTGTTCCTCGAAGGGCGCGTGCTCGGAAAGGACGGGAATTACGCACCGAACGACATTATTAATGTCGGTCTCATCGGAAACGGCTGGCGCCGCAGCAACATCGGAAGTCGGCCGGGGTCCCGATTCATCGCGATCTGCGACTGCGACACTCGACGCCTTCCCAAAGACGATCCGAACATGAAAGGCTTCCAGTATTACGAAGAAATGCTCGCGATGCCGGAACTCGACGTCGTTTCGATTGCGGCTCCCGACCACTGGCACACGAAAATGACGATCGACTCGTGCAAAGCGGGAAAAGACGTGTACTGCGAGAAACCTCTGACGTTCACGCTCATGGAAAGTCGGCAAATCGTCGCGGCGGCACGCAAATACAATCGCGTCGTTTCGAGCGGCTCACAGCGCGTGATGGAAGATTACGGCCACATTATGGCTCCCATCATCATGTCGGGCGCCGTCGGTGAAGTGAAAGAGATTTACGCAGGCTGCGCCGGTTCTCCGGGCGAACGCGTTTATTTGCCGCAGCCCGTCCCCGCCGAACTGGATTGGGACCGCTGGCTCGGTCAGGCACCGTATTTTGCGTACAATGAAGAAGCAATCCGTCCGATGACGTGGCGCTTCAACTCCGTTTTCGGAACCGGCGGACTCGGCGACTGGGGCGGTCACAACTTCGGCGGCGCGCTGTATTCCTGCGGGATGGATCACGTTGCACCGAAAGAAGTTTTTGCACCCAATACGGAAGAAAATCCCCACAACGGCGCGATGATTGTGATGGAAAACGGCGTCAAATTCTTCCACAACTCGCCCAAAGGAAATATTATGATCGTCGGTACGAAAGGAACGTACGTTTTCGGTCAGTCTCCTGAATTCAAACCTCTGCATGCGGTCAACGTGCGTCGTTACAGCGGCGGCGCAAACAACATCGCGGACGATTTTCTCTTCTGCGTCCGCAACCGGGTTCGTCCCTTCCAGGACGTCTTTTTCGGCGCGAACGTCTCGGATTACGGCCACCTGTGCAACATCGTGTACAAACTGCAGCGTCATCTCGTTTGGGATAAAGAAAAAATGGAATTCGTCGGGGATTCCGAAGCGAGCCGCATGGTCGCTAAAGTTCAGCGCGCACCGTACGTTATTCAGGATTAAGAAAAGAAAGAGGTTTCTTCATGAAAAAATATACATTTTTATTTGCGTCTCTGCTGCTGGCGTGCGTTTCAGCTCAAGCGGCAGATTTCGATGCGTTGCTTGCGCGTCTGAACAGCGATTACACGAAAGAAATCGCAGAATTTCAGAGCGATTCGTGGCTCGGCAGTACATCAAACCCGTACGGAAGTCTCGACGTTTTCACCGCTCGCGAGGAATTTTACACCCTCGTGCGTGAGGCTCAAGGCTCCGCTGAAAAGCTCGCCGAACTCAATGCGTTTCTGGCTGACGCGCTGTCGAAAGACCTTCGTCCTGAAACAAAAGTTTGGATTTTGAATCAGCTCGCGATGATTGGAACCGCCAAAGAAGTTTCTGCGATTCAGCCGCTTCTGACGTCAAAAGACGCGATTGCGGCGCAAGCCGCCGCCGCTGCACTCGTGAAAATTCCGGGCGCAGAAGCTCAAAAGGCACTCGAAAACTGCGGCTGCGAAAACTGCAAAGGTGCGCTTTCCCAGCGAAATTACACGAATCCAGCCTGGAAACCGGTAGAAAGTACCATGCCGTTCGCACTCTCCAATGCGTCTCAGGCCGATGTGGATGCGTGGATGGCTGGATACGATAAATTGGACGAAATTCAAAAAGTTCAGACGCTTGCGGGTCTCACGGCTCGACAGGACAAAAAATATCGCGGTGCGGCGCTCGACGCCCTCAAATCCGACTCTCCCGAACTGCGCAAAGCGGGATTCCTCGCTCTCGAAAAACTCGGGACGAAAGACGATGTGGACGCACTTCTTTCCTATTTTGACGTCGATGCGGGAATGACGATGCGCATTCTTGGATTCATCGAAGCGGACGGTTTTGACGCCGCGCTGAAAGCTCGCTGGATTCAGACCGAAGATGCAGGACGCTGGATGCAGGTTCTGGAAGTCCTCGCGAATCGCAGCGTCGATGTGCGTCAGGAAGTTTTTGCGAAAACGACCCAAAAAGACTGCGCGAATCGTCTTTCCGCACTTCAGCAGGTCAGCAAAATCTCGACTTCGGCCGACACGCCGCAGTGGATTGCGTCGATTCTGATGTTTGACCCCGGAAACGAACGCGACGCGGCAGAAAATCTTCTGGCGGCCTTGTGCAATCGGGATGCAGCGCCCATCATTGCGCTTCTTGGAACGTATTCTGCTGCGGAAATTTACCCCTCCATGTGCCGCACGGGCGGAGACGCTGCGAAAGCGGAACTCGTGAAAGGACTTGCGTCGACGGACGCCGCCGTGAAAGAAGCGGCTGTTCGCGGTCTGTCGGTTTGGCCCGACGCCACTTTTGCCGAACAGATGCTTGCAGTCGCAACGAGTGATTCGTACTCGGAAGCTCAGCGGATTTCGGCGCTCCGTGCGTACATTCGTGTGATTTCGCTGCCGGACGACAAAATCGGAATCAACATTTCTCGAGACGGAAAACTGGAAAAACTTCAAAACGCGTTCCAGCTCGCAACCCGCGTGGATGAAAAACGTTTGATTCTTTCTCGTTTGGCCGCCAACCGAACGGTCAAAAGTCTGGAATTTGCAGTAAAATGCGCTTCGGATCCGGAACTTGCGGAAGCGGCGTATCAGGCGATTGCGGACCATGCGCACGACAACGTGCTGCGACAGGCAAACATGGAACAATTCCTGCCCGCTATGAATCTTGTAATTGAAAACAGTAAAGACCAAGGTCTTGTGGACCGCGTGAAACGTTACAAGGAACAGAAATAAGCACCCAATAAGACTCGCAGGAGTTTTCGAATTCCTGCGGGTGCTTCCTCTTTGAACGTTTTTTCACTGAAGAATTCTGGGGACGCGGACGGACCGTTTGCGTTCCCAGAAGTTTTTTCTTGCACGAAACACGCGCGTTCACGCATTCCGTTTCATGTTTCACGCATTCCGTTTCATGTATCCGGTTCCAACAATTTGTTGTAATAATCCGAAATTCGAGAGAAAAGATCCAGAAAACTCTGCCATTCACGCTGATTCCACGAAACTCGGTTCGTCGTTCCATTCGGACGCGCATTATCGATCATCAAACGCATTCTCAGCTGAAAATACAGAAACATGTCGGCCAGCTCGGCCAGCTGAGCGGGCTTCAGGTCTGCCGGAAGCTTCGGAGGCTGCATTCCGTGCAGACGCGCCATCGCATCCATCACATCGTAAGAATAATTTTCCATCTCATTAATGATCGTCGGCGGCAAAACCTCCGGAGAATTATCGCCGGAAATCAAACGAAGCGCCACATCCTGCAGATCCAAATCGTCCAGAAGTGCGAGCCGTCGCGTAATTTCCTTTCGAGTCCCCGCAATAATGAGAGTCTGTCCCACCGCAATCAAATCCCCATAATGAAGCGTCGCCACATGAATCGCCTGTCCGTTGAGACGCGTTCCATTCGTGCTGTCGATGTCCGTCAGAAGGATTTCTTCACCGTCCAATTGAATTCTGCAATGGTAGCGGCTCACCTTTTCATCGTGAAGCACAATTTCATTTTGGGGTTCGCGGCCTATACGAATCGGAAAAGGAAGATTCTCGTACGATTTTCCTTTGTCGATGCCATCCAGAATACGAAGTGTAAGTGATTTGCTGACGTCCATAAATTTTATCCCCAAAAGTCTGGAATCGAGAAAAACGAAAAATTTTCGGCTGACGACTGGCGGCAAACGCTCTTCCGAACGTTTTTAATTTTGTGCCCGACGCATTCAACGCATTCAACACATTCGACTCATTTTGAATTCCCGATTCTCCATCTGACGTATTTGCACAGCAACGGCTGCGGAACCGCGCAGCGCTAAATTTTTTCAACGTCGATTTTCTCAACGCAGCGCGTTCCATCTGCAGGGTCCTACTTATAATCTTATAGATCCGCAAGATTTTGTCAACCACATCCCACCCACTTTTCCCCGTTTTTTTCTTCTTCGAAAAAAATTTCAGGAATTTTGAGAAAATTTTACAATTTCCTTTAAAACCCTGTTGAAATTTCGAAAAAGTTTGTTAAGATATAGAATAGGAGTAAAAGTATTCCTGAACGTACAATTTCAATTTCCAAAAAGGATTTTTGTGCAAATAACAAAATGTTCCGATTTCTTATTTTTGATTTTAAAAGTGAGAATCAGAGCTTCATGGGCAGCCGATCGCTCGGCTGTTGATGCGACTTTTCCGAAGCGCGAAAGGTTTCATCCATAAAATTGCAAAATTCAATTCGGTTTTATACGAGATTTCATGTTACAAATGAAGGTAATTCAAGGGTTTTTATGTATCTGTTGATGTTTATATACGGATACGTCCAGAAATTTCTGGCGCGCCAGTCCGAACCGCAGACAGAATCAAGTGTTGATTTTTGTTCTAGAATCGTACCGACGTGTTTTCGATGTGCTGCGTTTTCCGCCGCCCCTGTACGAGGGACGTGCAGCGGCACACGTGGAAGAGATTTCTGGTTTTTACCTCAAAATCGCTGGGGGATTCCCAAACATCGTCACTGCGACGGGGGATTGGGACCGCATTTTGTGAATTGCCGCACAAAATCTCAAAGAAATTTGGAAACTTTGTACTTCTGAGACTTTCTCCGATTTTCCTGCAGTGCGTGCTTTGGGACGGGACCCGGAAACGCGCGGGGGGAAAATGCGCCTCTTCGTTGGGGAAATTCCCGTACGTTTGCGTGTGACGACACCGCGTGCGTGTTTATATATATTGTATCTGATTTACGAGGTTATTTATGTTGACGCCTGTTTATATATCTCTTTTCTCGGAGCTTCCGTCTCCGCCGTTCGGGTTCGCCCCCACGGCGACCGAAGCGGTGACGCTGCTCGGAGTCTTCATGGTCGGTTGTGTTTTGGCCTTTTTTGTGGTTCGCTGGATCGACAAACTTCGTCTTGCGGATGCGGAAAGCCGGGCGAAAGACGTGGCGCAGAAAGCGGAAGAACAAGCCGCGATGATGTTGCAGAATGCTGAAATTGAAATCAAAAAAAAGGAACTTGCTTCAAAGGAGGAAAATGAAAAAGAGCTGCGGGAAATTCGCGAGGAGCTGCACGAACGGGAGAGACTGCTGAACAAACGGGATGATTCCCTCAACCAGCAGCAGGAACAGCTTCAAAAGCAGGAAAAGGTGAACGAAACCACCCAGAAAAAGCTCGCGGATAAAATTCAGGAAAACGCAAAACGTTCTGCGGACCTCGACAAACTCATCCAAACCGAACGACAAACGCTCCATCAAATCAGCGGCCTTTCAAAAGAGGAAGCGACAAAACGAATTTTAACCGAACTCGAAGACTCGCTGCAGCAAGAAACCGGTACGATTATCGCAAAACACGAGAAAAAAATCAAAGAATCCTGCGAGGATATTTCGCGCGAAATCCTCCTGGCGGCTCTGCAGCGCTATTCGGCGGCGCATACGGCAGAAGCAACCACAAGCACCGTCGATATTCCAAGCGACGAAATGAAGGGACGGATTATCGGACGGGAAGGACGCAATATTCGTACGTTTGAAAGCATCACCGGCGTGGATCTCATCATCGACGACACTCCCGGCGTCGTGATTGTAAGTTCATTCGACACAATTCGCCGTGAAGTCGCGCGTCTGTCGCTCCAAAAGCTGATTCTGGACGGACGCATCCACCCGTCGCGGATTGAAGAAATTGTGATTCAAACGCAGGCTCAGCTGGAGAAAAACATTCAGAAAATCGGCGAGTCGGCCGCTTTGGAAGTCGGTTTTCCCGGAATGCACGAACGAATCATCAACCTGCTGGGACGTCTGCACTACCGCACGAGTTACAGTCAGAACGTGCTGCGGCACAGTGTCGAAGTCGCGTTTCTGTCGGGAATGATTGCGGAACAACTCGGACTGGATGAACGGCTTGCACGACGCTGTGGATTACTGCACGATATTGGAAAGGCGGCCGATCACGAGGCGGAAGGGGGGCATCCGAAAATCGGTGCGGATCTTCTGAAGCGGTACGGCGAGCCGCGCGAGGTCGTGATGGCGGCGCTGTACCATCATGATGATTTTCGTGTCGAAAACATTTACACTTCGGTGGTTGCGGCGGCGGATGCGGCCAGCGCGTCGCGGCCGGGTGCACGTCGAGAGACGCTGGAACGTTACATTCATCGGATGGAAGAGCTGGAAACGATCGCCTGCAAGTTCAAAGGCGTCGAACAGGCGTTTGCAATTCAGGCGGGGCGCGAGCTGCGTGTGATTGTGTCGTCGAAAGAAACGACAGACGAACAGGCCGCCAAAATTTGCCGCGACATTGTGAAAGCGTTTGAGGAACAGCTCAGCTATCCGGGCGAGATTAAAGTCACGGTGACGCGTGAAACACGCTGCGTTGAAGTCGCAAAATGACGCCTACTGATTCCACTCGAAAATTCTTTTAAAATATTAAAAGTTTTCCGGGTGTGGGGTCTGGGGAGTGGGGCGGCTTTCAAAAAGCCCCGTTCCCCACGACAGTTGAAGTCTCGACGGGCAGTCAGATTCTCCCGCAGGGTGAATCGCGCGTGAGACCGAAGCTGAAAAACTCGGAACGATTCCCGGAAATTTCAAGTGTGATGTGTATAAAATAACGTAAAATAACGTAAAATACAAGGAAAACTTCGGAAAATTTACGGAACAAGAAGGAAAAAGAAAGGATTTCATGGATATTCGAGGAACAGAAACAGAGAAAAATCTGTTGCTGGCGTTTGCGGGCGAGTCGCAGGCGCACAGTCGTTACACTTTTTTTGCATCTCAGGCGAAAAAAGACGGTTTCATCGCCATTTCCAGGCTTTTTACCGAAATTGCACAGCAGGAAGAAGAACACGCAAAGTGCTTTTTCGCGTACCTGCAAGGCGGAAAAGTCGAACTGACGATGAAAATTCCGGCCGTTCCGGTGAAGGAAACCCAAAAAAACCTGCAAGTTTCCGAAAAAAGGGAATATGAGGAGTGGTCGGAAATTTACCCAAATTACGCAGAGGACGCACGTTCCGAAGGTTTCGATGAAATCGCCAATCGGTTTCAATCCATCGCCTTTGCGGAACGACAGCACGAACGGCGTTTCCACCGCATTTTGAAGCAGCTGGAAGATGGTACTTTTTTTCATTCAAACACGCCTCGAACGTGGAGGTGTTTGAATTGCGGTTACGTGCACGAAGGAACCGACGCACCCAGCGTCTGTCCCGCCTGCGACCATCCGCAAATGTATTATGAACGAATTTCAGAATAACACCTTTTGACCGATGTTGGAGTGAAAAACGCGATGAAAATGCAGCAAAAATGCTACGCCTGCCTTTTTCAGCAGGTTGTAAACGCCGCGTGGCTGCTGACCGAAATCCCCGAACAGCGAGAAGCGATGATTCGAGGAGCGGGGAAATTTATGGCCGAAACCGATTTTGACCGAACGCCCCCGGAACTCGGAGGGGAGATTCACGCGATGATTCGGCACATACTGCAAAATCCCGATCCGTACCGGGAAATTAAGCGGGAAATGAATTCCCTCACGAAACGATTTGTTCCTGAATTAATCGCGCAAATTCAATCCTCCTCCAACCCCCTCGAGACGGCAATTCGTTACGCAATTGCGGGAAATATCATCGATTTTTCGACTTTTCAGAACATTTCGGATGAAGAAATCAGGAAAACTGCGGAAAAAGCCGCTTCGAAGCCGATAATAGGACTGAATGTGAGTGAGCTGCAGACGAAACTGCAAACGAAGTCGCAGAATGACGATGGAAAATCGCTCCTTTATGTGTGCGACAATTGCGGTGAAATCGTGTGGGACGCGTTCCTGATTCGTGAGTTTCAGCGTTTGGGTCTTCATGTGACGGCGGCGGTGCGCGGCGGTGCAACGGTAAACGATGCGACACTCGAAGACGCTAAATTTGCGGGTCTTTTCGATTTATGTGACGTTATTACAACCGGCGCCGATGTTCCGGGCGCGCCCAATGCGAAAGTGTCGGAGGAATTTCGACGTTTTTTCCTCAATTCCGATTTTGTGGTCGCGAAAGGACAGGGAAATCTCGAAACGATGCAGCCGGCCGCCCGCAAAGTACTGCACCTTTTCATGGTAAAATGTTCCGTCATTGAAAAAATGGTACATCTTCCCAAAGGGACGCTCGCAGCGCTGGAACTGGGAGGAATTTCGAACTGACTTTTCAGACATATTTTCATACAAAAATCAGAATGAAAAATAAAACTGAAATCAGACGAAGTTTCAGACGCAGAAGTCCGAATGAGGGCGTTAAAATACGTAAAAAGGGGAATATATGAAAGATTTAGATCGCTTCGATAAACGAAATGTCGTCCGACGTGTGGATTCGCGAGACTCGGAACCCGAATACAAAGCCTCGTGGATTGCGACCATCATTCGTCTGATCGTCGTTATTCTCGTCGTTGCTTTTTTCGGTTGGGGAATGTGGGAACTGTACCAGCCGGCAGACGTTTGGGTGACGCAGCACGAAATCAACCGAACGGAAAGCGATGTGCGTCTAATTCATAAGGATGCGGAAAATGCGCGCCGCGAAATGGACGCTCCGCCGGAAATAACCGTCGAATCTTTGATTTATCAATGCATGAATAACGGGTATGAACTGAACGAAGATGAACGTACATTTATCAAAAATGGGTGGGACAAATTTCTGGACGGCTCCAAAATTGTGGATCCGGAAGGAATTCTGTTTAGAATTCGAATGCGGTACACAAATTCTGGCGAAATTGAGGACATTCCGATGGACGAATGGAATCAAAAAAAGCAGGAACTCGAACAAAAGAGGGAGCAGGATTCGCGGACCGAGGCGGTTCAAAGTGCTTTGGCGGCAGAAGCTCAGCAGATGGCCGAAATGGACAGTCAGACGAATGAAAAAGCGACAAAAACAGGGGATAAATTAAAACGTAAAAAGTACGAAAGGCGTTCCAACCGCGAAATCATTCGGAAAACCGTGGAGGAAGCGACTGAAAATATTTATTCGGGCGACTCGCTCTACGAAGATGCAGAGACTCCTGCGGAAAATCCCGACTCCGAAGTAACGGAAGATTCTTCGAACGAAAATCCTTCCGAAGAACCGACGTCCGAA
>CAYTLK010000013.1:18810-29641 GCA_964438515.1 uncultured Planctomycetaceae bacterium | reverse complement strand
GCCGAAGCGGATTCTTCCAACGCACAAGAAACGAAAGAACAAATTAAACAAAATTGAAATAAAACATATGGAAATCAATAATATCAATAAAAATTCAAATGTCGCGTGCCGTTTGACCTCATTTGCGCAGTCGCAGCCGGATAAAATTGCGGTTGCGGAGACGCACGGGTACAAAGGCGCAAAACGTCAGTACAAAACCATCACTTTTCGAGAACTGGATGAAGACAGCGACCGAATTGCGGCGGGTCTCAAGGAAATTGGGGTCGGAAAAGGAATGCGGATGGCGCTTCTGGTGCGGCCCGGAATTGATTTCGTTTCCTGCGTTTTCGGGATGCTGAAATCAGGAGCCACGATGATTCTGATTGATCCGGGAATGGGAAAAGGAAACCTGTTTCAATGTTTGGAAGATGCGGATCCCGACGGATTTGTTGCGATTTCGAGCGTTCAGGCGGTCTGGAGATTCATGCGTTTGCGCTTTCCAAATGCGGAATACTCGCTGACGGTCGGAAAACGCTGGTTTTGGGGCGGTCCCACGCTCAAAATGCTTCGTTCTCGGCCCTACCCCGGCCCCTGCACGCAGGAAGTGACGGACGACGACCCCGCCGCCATCATTTTTACGACTGGAAGTACCGGCGCTCCGAAAGGGGTTTTGTACCAGCATCGAACATTCAACACGCAAGTTGAGGAAATTTCAAAACAGTACAACATTCATCCGGGTCAAACGGACCTTCCGGGTTTCCCGATGTTTGGACTTTTCAACTGCGCGATGGGTTCTACTGCGGTGATTCCCGACATGGATCCGAGCCGCCCAGCCGCTGTGAATCCGAAAAACATTTTGGAAGCAGTTCGCGACTGGAACGTCAGTCAGTCTTTTGCATCGCCTGCGGTGTGGAAGTCAGTCGGAAATTGGTGTCATGAAAATCAAGAAAAACTCGAAAATATCCGTATGATTCTTTCCGCCGGCGCGCCCGTTCAGCCGGATGTGCTGCAAAATATTCGCGACATTATTCATCCAGACGGAGAAATTCACACGCCTTACGGTGCGACGGAGGCGCTGCCGGTCGCTACGATTTCCTCGCGCGAAATTCTATCCGAAACAGCCGAAAAAACCCGGAAGGGTGCAGGGGTGTGCGTCGGACGCAAATTTCCTTCCATTTCGTGGAAAGTAATTCGCATCACGGACGAACCGATCCCGACGCTCGACGGAATTGAGGAACTTCCGACTGGTGAAATTGGGGAATTAATGGTGACGGGACCGCAAATTACGCGTGAATACGTCACGCATACGGAGGCGAACGCGCTCGCAAAAGTACACGAATCCGGAACGAACATCGTCTGGCACCGAATGGGGGACGTTGGATATTTCGATGAACAACAGCGTTTTTGGTTCTGCGGACGAAAAGCACACCGCGTCGAAACCGTCGGCGGGCCGATGTATTCTGTTTGTTCAGAAGCGATTTTCAACGAACATCCACTGGTTTCCCGTTCTGCGCTGGTTGGAATTCCGCAAAAGGACCTTCCGGAAGGAAAGAAAAAGCCCGTCATTATTATTGAGCCGAAAGACGAAGAAATTTTGATGGACGACGAGCGTCTGAACGCGTTTCGTAAAGAACTGGAGGCGCTTGCGCAAACCAGTCCCCTTACAGATAAAATTGAATCGATACTTTTTTATCCATCATTCCCTGTCGACATTCGGCACAATGCGAAAAT
Organism: uncultured Planctomycetaceae bacterium; assembly: GCA_964438515.1. Lineage (GTDB taxonomy): Bacteria > Planctomycetota > Planctomycetia > Pirellulales > Thermoguttaceae > RGIG3701. The sequence goes on along the minus strand of CAYTLK010000013.1, from coordinate 27,931 downwards.
ATTCCGCGAAAAACTCGCTCTTTGGGCGGAAAAACAATTATAGATAGAAATTTATCGATAGAACATTATAAAAATAGCGTGTGTTCATACCGCTTCGTACAGTTCCATACAGATTTATAGAATTCCTTATGAATTTGTAGGAATCAATATGAATCCATATGAATTCACGCATAAATTATTCTGCCTAAAGGAACCTGTTATGAAAAAACTCCTATGGTGTTTTGCGTTGCTTTTATGCTTCGCCCCCGCCCTCCGTGCTGCGGAAAATCCCGCAAAAGACGCAAATATCGTAACTTTATACGCCGGAACGCTCGGAAGTCCGACGAACGATCCCGCCATTCCTCCCAGTGAGGGAATTTACCGTCTCGAATTCAACACGCAGTCCGGCAAACTCGTGAACTGCGGGCTGGCGGCTAAAGCAAAAGGTCCTTCGTGGGTCGCGAAACATCCGACGCTTGAAGGGGTTTATTACACGGCTGCCGGAAATGAAGACGGAACCTCGAAAGAAAGTCTCATCATTGCGTTCAAAAAACAACCCGACGGCTCGCTCAGTCGCATGAATACGTGTAACTCCGGCGGAACCTGCGCCTGTCATTTGAGCGTTCATCCCAGCGGAAAATTCCTCTGCGTCGCCAATTACTGCAGCGGTCAGGTCGCATTCATCGAACTGAATTCCGACGGCTCGCTCGGAAAAACGAACGCAGTTTTTACTCTTGAAGGAAGCGGACCCAACGCGGCCCGTCAGCAACAGTCCTACGCGCATTTTGTCGCAGCGGATCGGGCGGGTAAATTCTCCCTCTGCTGTAATTTGGGCGGCGACACGATTCATTCTTTCGTTTTTGACGAAGCGGAAAACGTCTGGAAAACCAATCCGAATTTTCCCGTCACGCACTCTGCTTCCGGAAGCGGACCGCGCCATTTGGCGTTTTCACCCAATGGGAAATACGTGTACGTTTTAAATGAATTATCGTGCACACTCGACGCATTTTCGTACGATTCGGAAACCGGCTCTCTCACGCTGGCGGCGTCCTCGCAGACACTTCCTACGGGTTACGCGGGACTGAATAAAGCCGCAGCAATCGACATTTCCGCCGACGGAAAGCACGTGTACGTCACGAATCGCGGCGCAAATCTCATTACGGTTTTCGCGGTTGATGATACACCCATCGACGGTGCAAAAATGGAAGCGGGTGCGGTTCTGAATGCTGTTCAGTACTTCCCGTCCGGCGGCGAATTCCCACGTTTTGCGGGTCTCGACTCGACGGGCCGATACTTCTTTTCGTGCAATAAAAAGTCGCACAACGTCTTGGTTTACGGTGTGGATCCCGAAACTGGAAAGCTGAAAGATATTGGAAGCAAAATTCAAATCGCGTGGTGCACGTGCATCGTGGATTGATTTTCGTACGAAAACTAATATTAAAAAGAAGGGTGCTGGAATTTCCTAAAGAGGTTCATTCCAGCACCTTTTTTTGGCGTTTCGAAACGAGTTGCGCGATTCGCTGGTTCGATTATTCGTTAGTTTAATTATTTAATTATTCAATTTTCACGATTCCGAGGTCGAAGTATTTTCCGCCGTAATCGTCCATTACGTGAACGCTTAATGTATTTTTGCCGTCACGAAGAGCTTCAAGCGTCTCAGAGGTGAACGGAAGCTGAACGTAGTTTTGCGTAAACCCTTGAAGCGCAAGGACTTGCACACCATTCAGATACACCTCGCAGTCTTGGTCGTGAAAAATACGAAAAACGTATTCCGCGTCTTTTTCTTTCGAAAAGTCGAATGTTCGGCGCAGCCACAAATCCGGCGTGAGCCAGTTCGTCCGCACAAAACCCGCCGGCGGAGCCCCCTTTCGGCCAAATCCAGCAGGACCTTCCAGCCAGTCAGAATCGTCAAATTCGTTCTTTTCCCACTCTTCGGAGGGTTTTTCGAACGTATATTTCCACAATATTCCTTCTTTTTCGGATGTTGGAACGAGCGTAATTTCCTTCGGGACGGGCGAGTACAAAATCCTTGTGATTTCCGCAACGTTATTCGTTCCCATTTTATTGACGCGCCGATCGTACGTCAAAAATCCGTTGACCTCCGTACCGTAATCCGTCGTTTGTGTGTAAACGGCCGCACACAGACCGCGGTCGATCATCGGACGCACCGCACGGAGGAGGATTCGATAATAATTTCTCAATTCGTCGGCAGAATACGTCATTCTGTACCCGTAATTGTGTTCTTTGTGCCAGCAATTTTCCCGAATTTCGAGTCCTACGCCGCCAAATTCGCCTAAAACAGCAGCTCTTGTTTCTTCGATTTTCGGACAGACAGGGCCGGGGTACGCGTGCGCGTCGCAGACGTCACCCGCACCGAAATCGTGCCAGCCGCTCGCATTATCGACGAGGCGTGTTGGATCGTGCGTTTTCGTCCATTTCGCAACTTCGACGGTCTGAAATTGGCCCCATCCTTCGTTGAACGGAACCCACATTACGATTGATGGGAAATTTTGAAGATGGGTCATAATTTCTCCCCATTCATGGTAGAAATTTGCGATTTGTTCGGGCGTTTTTTCAAATTCTTTGACCCCCTTTTTCCCGTATCCGTTCGACGGCATATCCTGCCAAACGAGGATTCCGAGGCGGTCGCACCAGTAATAAAAGCGCCGCGGTTCTACTTTAATATGTTTGCGCAGCATATTCATTCCCATCGCGCGCGTCTCGGAAATATCGAACTTCATCGCTTCATCCGTCGCGAACGTGTAAAGTCCGTCGGGGTTCCATCCTTGGTCGAGCGGTCCAAATTGAAAAAGGAATTTTCCGTTTAAAAGGATGCGCGGAATCCCGTTTTCGTCTTTTCCGAGCGTCGAAGTCCGCAAGCCGAAGTAACTTTGTACGGTGTCGTCGGGAATCCGATAGTAAACGTCGTAAAGTTTCGGATTTCCGGGCGACCAAAATTCCGGATTTTCCAACTTGGTTGTAATACGGAACGTTCCATTTTTGATTTTCGCACACAAAATAGTATGTTTTTCCGGAATTTCGATTTCACAAAGGGTTCCATCCGGTGCGGAGGCGGAGCCGCAAAAAGTAACGGAACCGTCAGTCGCAGGAACGAGGACGTTCGTCACCGGGTCGCAAGTCGCAGCGTAGGCGGCCGCCTCCAAAAGATGATTCTCGGAAACCGGTTCGAGCCAGACCGAGGCCCAGATTCCGGAGACGCCTCCTTGTTTTCCGTGCGGCTGCCAGCCGGAAGAGTCGGGGTCCCACGCAGTGATGCAGAGTGTTTGCGGCTCGCCGTTTGAATTCAGCGCATCTGTAACGTCGAACGAAAAGGGTGCGTACCCCCCTACATGGGTTCCGGCTTCGTGCCCGTTCACGCTTACGGAAACCTTCCAGTCGGCTCGTTCCACGTTCAGCAGAATCCGTTTCCCGTTCCAGTCGACCGGAACCTCAAACGTGCGGCGATAGCGGAGCGTCCGCGACGGTCCGAGAGGCTTTTTCACGCCGGAAAGTGACGACTCGATCGGATACGGAACTAAAATTTTGCCGTCATACGCCGCCGGCGCCGCCTGTTCAACCGCCGTAATCGCATAATCCCACAGCCCGTTCAACGAAAGCCACGATTTCCGTACGAAATTTGGACGCGGATATTCAGGAAGCGGCGCCTCGGGATTTACGTCTTCCAGCCACGGCGTTTGAACCGGAATCGGCTGCGGTTTCCATTCCTGCGCACGCACAGAAAGCGGGCCGAACAGCATAAAAACGAGTAAAAAAGCGATTTTTCTCACGGATTTCTCCCCCTAAATATCTTCATTCAGAATCGCGTCGATTTCGGACTCAATATCCTCAGATTCCTCGTCCGCATTCGATTCATCACCTGCGGCGGATTCATCCCCTGCGACAGACTCGGCGGCAGAACCATTCGGTGAGGCGGCGGCGGTGGACGTTTCCGAATCGGCGGTCGAGGTGCAAGTCAGAACGTTTAACGCACGTATTTCATCGAGCGAAATGCGCAGAACATCACCGGTCAGCAAGACGCAGAAATATTCGGGAGCTTGATGAAAGTGGTTCGACGGTTTAATTGCACGATATTCAATATCGTTGCCGTACTGCAAATTGTTCGACGGATCCATCCAATGGTTCGGCCGTCCCTCCGCCAGAAGAAGCGTTTCGCAAAAATCTGCGGAAATATCGTTCCGATTCACCGACTTTCCATCAGGCGGGAAAAGCGTATTTTCACCCACAACCACCTGGAAGACCGTTTCGTTTGCAAAATCTTGTTCTGGACGGCTAAAAACTGCGGGAATTTTATCGTGAAACTGCGAATTCCACTCACTGTCCCACGGTTCGTCGAGACGAATTTGCTCGTAAAGTTCTTCTTCGTTCAAGTACGGAAGAATCAAAACGCGCCACGATTGCAGCGGTTTCCCATTTTTATCGACAGTGTAAGCGGGCGGAAGCTGACCTTCATGGGCGTCCGCATACGTATGAATAGCGCACGCAATCTGCGCCATCTGATTCATTTCCTCGACGTTGCTTGCGGCATCGTGGGCTGCGTGGATTGCGGGATACATAATTCCGATAATCATTGCACCCAAAAACAGCAGGAACAGTAGCGGCGTCACGCACAGAGCAGCAATCAAGCAGCCGTGCATGGGTTTCACAATCGGCGGGTTGAATTTTGTCCCGAAAATCGGGTTGGGTGTATTCTTTTGAGACGGTACAGGAGGCGGAAACGAACTCATACAAAACTCCTTAAAATTTTCAGGAAAAAAGAGGTGAAACGAACTTTTCTTTGATTTTAACACGAAAAAGAGTTTGCGTCAAGTATTTCCCACGGATTGAAAAAAATTTTCTGACAGTTCTTTTTTATGCTGGTTCTACAATGAAATTCAGTTTTCACAACGTCTGCAGGAGCCGTGGTGCGCAGCTCCAACGGCAGACGGGAAAACTAAAATTCAAAATCATGTTAGTATAAGGATTCGCGTCAAACTGCATCGGGTTTAAAAATTGGGATTGACGCGAAAAAAGAAATCTGGTATATTGTTCCCGACACACAATGAAAATCTCTTTTCCGACTTTTCGTGCCGCAGAAAAGCCGGCCGCAGGAACCGCCCCAAAGCGGAATTTCAAGTGAAATAAGCAGAACATCGTCGGACCCAACGTCCGGAGGAAAAATGACTTACATAGCGCAAAAACAGAAAAATATCGATGAAAATTCCCGTCAAAACCGTCGGTCGCGGCGTGTTTGCAGACTGGGTGCGTGGATTTTTCTGTTCGGAACGTCCTGCGTCCTTTTTTCAGGCTGTGCGAGCGGCGTCTTTCATGAAGGTGCGTACGTTGGAAACGACGCGCAGTACGACTCTCAGGCGCGTCCCGCTCAAAGACCGCTTTCATCCGTCCCCGTTTTTGCATCTCGAGACGTCAAAGAAGACGCGAAAAATCGTGTCGCGATGGAACGTGCAACCGGGCGGCCCGTCATGGCGCGCTGCGTGACCGTCAACGACGTCATCGGCTGGCATCAAGCCGGGGTCCGAGACGAAAATATTATTATTCATATTCGAACGCATGGTTTGTGTCAGCCGCTGCAGAGTCAGGATGAACTCACGCTGCAGAATCATGGCGTTTCCGTGCCGGTTATTCGTGCGATGCGGGAACATCCGTACCCGAAAGTGGACGCTCCTGTTCCGCCGGAAATGTCGCAAGGCGGTTTCTTTTCCAGACCGAATACGAGTCCAAACACGAATCCGGGAAGTGGTTACGAGACGGCAAGCACCGCTTACGAAACGACGGCGCCTTCATCGACGCGCGCTCCGATACCGACTGCTGCTCCGCCGGTGACGACGAAAAGAATGACTGCCGGAACCTCTTCTGGAACCTCATCCGGAGTTCCTTCCGGAGTTTCGTACGGAGTTCCTGTTGGAGGAATGCAAACCGTTCCGGCAGAAGGATTTATCGTTGATGAAGGCTGCTGTTACTTCATCCAAGATTAACCCTCGTTTCTAGGCACTTCCTTCACGAAAACTCAAAGGAAAGGAAGATCTTTGATGAAGCAAAACACTCCTCAGTTTTTTGTCGCGTTTTGCTTCAAATAGACGAACCTGGAAAGCAAGTTCTTCTCGTAAGGCCATCGACACAACGCAAAATTTGGAGGTCGAGTCCGCAATTTCTGATGTAGTTTTTAAAGTCCGCGCGATCCTTGAAGTGGAGTAAAACATTCCGAGTCTCGCACTCCGCCGGAATTTGGGTAAAATGGATAAACTTCTTTTTCAAAAAACGGTATTTTCGAACGGCTGGGATTCAGTGGGACGGGTACTTGACAGAAATTCTGAATTGAATTAAACTGAAAGAAACGGGTAGAATCGCTGAATAAAAATGAAAATGGAATGATTTTCTAAATGTCTTGCTGCCCGTTTCATCGACCCAAAACACATTGAATACAAGGAATCTTATTTCATGAACGCCTTCGAAGATCTCCCCACCAGCCATTCGTTTGAACCAGAGAAACAGGAACGTTTTTCAAAACCTCAAGAAACCAGGAGCGAGCGCACGCCGCCGACTCCGCCGCCGCTCCCGAATTCCTGCAAGGATTCTAATTTGTTCGATGATTCCTATCGATTTTCGCTGCTGGAAAGTGCAAACGGTGAACAAGTCCCAGTTTTTCCGTACACAATTTCAATTTTGGGTCATCTGAACCTCAATCTTCAAGACGGCGACGAACGCAGTGCTGCACGAATTCGCGAGACGCTGCGCAAGTATCTGCTGCAGGTCATTCGTCACTGGGAACGCAAAGCCGGGAAGGAATTTCCGCTCATTTTGATGCTGAATCTTCTCGGAGATTCCGGGAAAATCATGACGGAACTGGCGCTTGAACTGCAGGAAACGCATCCCTGTCTGCGTCTTATGGCGCTCCTTCCGATGGCGCGCGAATTCATGACGCCCAAAGACCAGCGTCAGCTGGATTCTTTCTATCCCTACTTTGATCCGAAAAAACCCGAAAATGCGCACCGCTACCTGCGTGAGCTTCAGCTGGACGACCTTGCAGCGGAGGTTCGTGAGGCGGTTCAGCATCTTCCGGAAGTGGAACGCGTCCGCAGTCTGCGCGTCAGTCAGTGGCGGCGATTTAACGAAATGTGCGCGATTCATTCCCATTTGATGATCGTTCTTTGGCGCGGAACCGACGATCCGTACGAAGGGGACGACAGTCTCAAATGGATCGTGCGTTTGAAACTCGACGGTTTTTCCGGAAACACGTTCCACAGCGAGTCGGATCTTTTGACCTACCCGGCCATTGGTCCCGTTCTGCACATTTTGACCGACGCAGAGAGTCTTGAAAATCCGAACGAAAAGGAAAAATTCCTTCCGACTTTTTATTACTGGGACGGCGTCGAGATTACAGAGGAGAAAAACGACCAGCGCGTTCTGAAGAGTCACAAAGAATTTCCGGACCTTTCGACGTTCAAATGGCTTGCGTTTCTCGCCAACATTACGCTTCATTCCGACATTCATCAGAACATCCGCACTCTTGGAATCATGAACCGCGCACTGCTTCAGCACGCGCCCAGCCACACCGAGTCCGTTCGAGAATTTACGGCCCGATACATCAAGGAACAGTACGATTATTCCGATGCAAGAGTCCTCATCCCCGGCACGCAGGAAGACTTCATTCCGGATGCGGACAAACCGACGAAGCAGCTGATTCATCATTTCCGCACCGTGGATGAAATCGCGATGTACTTCCGTAAAATCACGAATCAAGTTTCCTTTCTTTACTCGATTTCCTTTTTGATTATTTTCTGGTCCGGCTCGTTTTTCACGTTCCTGAGCACCATTCTGTTCCGCAGTCACGGTTTGGCGTCCTACCAGCTTTTTCCCTTCATTCCGAAAAGCAATCCCGAAGGATTTCACAATCTCTACGCTTTTTGCTGGAGTCACTTTTTCTCGCCAGAGTGGTTCTGCCTGACGGGACTCTGGATTTCCTTCCTCTTTATGCTGGGCGGATTGAGCTGCGTTGCGTACTGTTACGTTCGGTCACTGGCGGACTCGCACCATCAGTACCATCGTTTTCGCGCTCTTGCGGAGAGTTTGCGCATTCAAATTTACTGGCGAATCGGCGGGCTGGACACTTCGGTGCCTGGGAATTTTCGTTCGCACCAGATTGAAACCCTGGACTGGCTGCGAATTGCGCTGAACAGTCTGGACGTGACAGTCCTTCCGTCTCACCATATCGCCGACAAATCCCTCCTTATTCGAATGGTGGACAAAATCTGGATTGAGGTGGATAAAAAGTTCGTTTTCAAAGCGACCGGGACCGACATTCCTTTTTACGCCATTCCAAAACTCATCACTCGGCTTAAATATTCCTTCCTCAAGTTTCACGAAAGCACCATCGCCCGATTCCTTCGAAACGCGGCAATCGGCGTGTTCATTCTGCTTTTGTGTTCGAGTCCGATCATTCTGAACTACAACACGAACACGCTGATCGTCGATTCGAAAACGGACACGAATATTGCGGACTTTATGCATACTTTTCATTATCGGTTGATGCTTGCAAAGCTGATTTACGAGCTGATTGCGGGAGCCGTGATTGTTTACTGGGCGAGACAGCGCATGAATATTACCGCCAAAAAATTACGAATGCGTGAACAGCTGCGCACGCCGTATATGCTTGCCGACTATCTTCTCGATACGATTTGGAACGACCATCACGAACGAATTGAGCGGGAAAAAAGGCAGAATGCCGCAGCTCGCAGCAGCGTCCCTTCCGCAACCGAGAAAGAACTCGCGATGCAGAGCCTTGTGCTGAACGAATCCGAGCTGCGCAAGTGTCAGGTCGTTCTTCATCAGCTGGGTCAGGAAGTGCTCGCAAAGTACGCCGACTGGCTTCTCGCCGCCACCGAACGCGACCTGAAACTCCCGCGATAGGGGGCCTTACGTTAAACAAACCGGGTCACTTTTATTTTTGAGAGAGAATTCAAGGATGAATGAAAAACAAAAATACCGTGCGCTGTTTTGAATGTTTTTGTTTTGATTATTACCAATTTACGTACGGTTCTGCCGCTCAGGGCGCAGTCGGGGCACAGCAACGGAGTTCGTGACGTTCAGTGGTTACCCGACAGCCGATTTTTGGCGAGCGGCGGGG
>CAYTLK010000013.1:0-18710 GCA_964438515.1 uncultured Planctomycetaceae bacterium | reverse complement strand
ACACAGACTGCAGATTCGCCAAACAGAATAGGTACGGCAAATTTATTGTTTTCAACATATAGTAAACGTTTCTGACGAAATTTACCCTTCTGTTTGCCTCTTCACCTTCACGTGACCAAGTCCCATTTACGAAATTTTAGATTTTCTTATAATAATCGATAATTTAACATTTTCAATCCTTGACTTTTGAATAGTTGTATATTATAATCCAGATATTGGATGCAACTTGTCGGAACTTTACAAAAAATCAAATGGAACGAGTATATGTAATGTTACACATCTTGTAAACAGATTGGATCACGGTGTATTTGAAAGTTTTTGTCCAACTTTTAATATTTCCTCATTGTCACGTCAATAAATTCATAAATTGGCGTGGTTGTTGAGGTCGCCAGGGATAGTATTGGGATTGGTTGTTGAAAAACCAGAGAAATATGGACTTTTATTCTGTCTTCCGTGGAGTTTTTTACGATGGAAAATACGCCTAAAATTTCAATTGCGATGATTGGTTCTCGAAGTACCGGAAAAACAAATTTTCTGGCAAGTTTTATGGGTACAGATTCAATTCAAGGACTATCACTTGATTTTATTGACAAAGAATCTTACAGCTCTTTAATGGCAAATTGGAAACAAATCATCAGCGGGGACGTTCCAGGGGCAACCGCTATGGTGGATGAAAAACCTTTAAATTTTCATTTGCGACAAAAGACAAATGAAAAAACCAAGGACGAATGGATCTGGGACGTCATCATTAAAGATTATGCCGGCAAACTAATTGAGTACGAAAATGCCACAGATACGATTACAGGTGAAATTCAGGAAAAACTTCACGGTTATATACGAAGCGCAGATGCGATTCTGTTTTTGGTTCCAGTGGAAATTCTAACTTGGGAAAAACCGAAGCGAGAATTTTATGTATCTTACATAAAGTCATGCGTTAATATTGCGAAAGAAGAAAAAGCGAATATCGGTCGTTCAATTCCTTTTTGTCTTGGAATCATGAAGTGGGATCAAGCTGAAATACCTGTTGCTCCAGTCGTGGTAGATGATTCGGGTAATTGTTCTGCAATTCCAGAAGTAGAACAGTACATCAAGAATAACCCTATTTTCCTGAGGATTTTCAATATAATAAGTTCTTTGAGCAATGGAGATGTCGGAATTTTTCCGATTTCCTCTTATGGTTCTCATAGCCCCTCAGACCCAACAAAGCCGGATCCTGACAATATTCAACCGCTCAATGTACTCCAAGTTATTTATTGGATTTGCATGCATGTCGTTCAGTCCCGTATTCAAATCGCCAAAAGAGAAATTGAATACCTTATGACACAGGAAGAGTCGGATTCCAATTACACAGAGATTCATGATTTGTGTAAAAAATTACTTGATTCAGGAATAAATAATTCAACATTAGTACGCCAAATAACAAAAATATTTGATGAAAATCGGAGGAAACACATAGAGTTTACCGAGCAGGTATACGCACAAAAATTAACGGAAATTGAAGCGGACAAACGCTGCAAGAATCCATATAAAGAAAAAGTCCGTATTTTGAAAGAACATCTTAATCGTGGGTTGTTCAAGCCGGAGAACGAGCGGGAACTTTACCATAATCTGGAATCTTTTCAAGGCAAAGCGAAAATGTGTCAGTGTAAGCATGGCTGTCAGAGGGTTGCATGTTTGGTCGTTGTTGGACTAATTGTATGGTGTTGTATTGGTTTCTGGAACTTTTCAAATTATCAGCAAGGGTGGGATATACTCGGGAAAATTCATTCCGAAAATTCAAAAGAGAGAGAATTCGCCAGAAAAAATTTGACAGCAGAGAAATTTAAGAAAGCCTCTCCGTACTTTAATCGATATTCTGTTTTTTATGAAAACGAAATTTTTTACATACTTGGACAAGCAGACATTACGAAGGATTCATTTGAACGTGAAAGAATCGCATTTGATAAATCCGCAGAAGATACGATTCGGTCGGAACTCGATAAGAAAGACCGTGAATGTGAAGCCGCATCATCTTATGAGGAAAAATGTAAAATTGTTCAATCTGAGATTCTTTTTTTGATGGACAAACAGTCAGATCCAAAAGTTTCGCAAGAAGTTTTTTCCTCTTTCACCGTCAAAAGAAAAGAATTGGATGAGTCAGACCTCTATTATAAAAGATGTGTATTACTCCAAAAGAAAGTGATGGCTATTTCCAATGAAGACATCTCCAAACGCATGGAATTAATCGATGATTTTGAGACCGAATTTCAAAGAGGTGAATTCCGGATTCCCGAGCAAGTTTTATTTAATCAAATCGCAGAGATTAAAACCTCTACCCGTGAGGAAATCGCCTCCCAAAGATTGGAGGAATTGGAACAATACCTGGATGGAGAAGAGAATCCTGCTGATTTTGTAAAGATACAAGCTCTTGCAAAGGGACGGTTGGGCATTTATGAGAAATATGTAAATTATTATTCTGAGAAAGATCCGCTTCGTACAGAATTAAAAACCAGTATGGAACAGGAACAAAAGTTGATAGAGGATTTGGAAAAATATATTCCGTTACAGGAGTCGGAATCCAAAATCAATCACAGTGCAGATGAAGACAAAATTGGTCTTATCGAAACGTTTTTGTCCGACTATACTCTTGAGAATTATCCCAAAGCCGGGTCTGTTATTGATGAAATGAACCAAAAGAAATTGGAATTGCTGGATTTTGCCAATTCCAATTTAAAGGCAGAAATCGAACCCTATAGGGACGATGTGATGTTGTCATTTTCACAAAGACGTGAAAATGCGATACAGCGAGAGAAAATATACGAGAAAACCGCAGATTTTTATCCTGAAGACAATCCCAAGCATGGTGATCTTCATGATAAAGCAGAAAAGGAAAAGACCTTTGCTGAAGAAATCGGGAAGTATATTGAAATAGAGGAACGTTTTCAAACACTTGAAAGTGCAAGTGAAAATGATAAGTTGAAATTGCTTGTGGAATTTTTACAAACCTTTTCAGAATTTCGAATCGATCCCTACGTCGCGAAATATTTTGCCCAAGCAGACCAACTGCTCGAAGAAAAGAAACGAACGATTCTGGACCAATTTCCTGATTGTACGGCAGATACACTTGTTATTCGAAAAGAGAACCTGGAAAATCGCAGAACGAAATACAACGAGGTTAAGGAAACACTTCCTGATGAATGTGATTTCGTCAAATGGCTTGATGAAAAAAGAAAAGAGGATGACAAATTGTGGGAAAAGCTGATAAAATGGGAAGAATTTGAAGATGCTTACCATCGTTTAAGCTTGGATAAGGCGCAAGTCAAAGACATTCCTTCTTTGGAAAATTTTCAAGGTATATATCTGCGAGGGGACCGGGTGTATCAAGAATATCATCTATTTAATGAGTATAATCAAAAAATATCTGGTAAACTTACAGAAATAAGCAAACAGGCAACTTTTGAGGAGTGGAGTGCTAAAGTTAATAAGTTTGAAAAAGATTTTGAAAAAAATCATGAAAATTACAAAAAAATCGTCCAAACAATCAAAGATTTAGAAATCGAAAAAAGTCGTCTGGAAGTGGAGAAGAAGGATAGAATCAAGCCCTATGCAGATACTTTGGAGAAAATACAAAAAGAAACTCTCCAAGATTGGGAACAAAGTGAATATGCAAAAGTCACGAGTGCCAAAACTGTTTTGGCCCAAGACCCAACCTTATCGAATTGCAAAAGTGCTGTTTCTGCGCTCAAGGCGTATTTGGATAATAAGGGGGCCCCGAAGGAACATCGTGACAAGGTGATGGAAGACCTTACAAAATATCAATCCATTCTTGAACCCAGAACGATTACAGTCACGGTGAAATCATATGATACGAATAACACAAAATTCAATGCTTGGTGGGTATGGCGTCAAAACTTCACCTTCGTCTTTAATGACAAGGAGATAAAATATTATGGTCTGTCAGATGCGCAAGGGTTACAACTGTCGACCAAAATCAGTTTCTATGTTCCAGATGAAAATTTCAAAGTAACGGTCAAAACAAATGGTGAGGAAGTTTCTACTACAATTAATTTGATAAAACATTGTCTGGAACCCCAGAAGAATGAGTTCACCGAAAATCTCGAAGGGATGAAAATTACATTTACCATTCAGGGATTGTGTACTGATTCCACTTGAAATTTCCACTTTGGGCGGTTACGGAAGCCGTCGTTTTGCGAGGACGCGAGCGACGGTGAAGCGGAAATTCAAAATACATCGGGGATAAAACATTATCCTTTTTTCGAGGAAAAAAACAATGGGGAATATCCATATCATTATTCAACGATGGTTTGCGTCTGGGGAAGGCTGGGCGTATGATGCCGAATTTCCGGAAACGCTGCGGAACCAGGCACCCCAGTGTATTGCGGATGCACTTCGATTTTATCAGGGAAAAATATACGAGACACAATGCGATTTAAATCGTTGCTGGACTCTGTATATCCACATCGAACCGGACGCTGAGAGTATGGATCGTACGGCACAAAACCGTCATCCCCACTTTGATATTGGAATTCTTGCGCCTTCCAGAACGTCCTTGACTTCGGAAGAACGGAAGGGTATTATTGAGTCGGCCAAAAAAATATCGAAGGCGGGTTCCTATGATATCAAACAGATTTGTCCCGACACGGCACCGTCCAGTTTTTCAGGATGTGGTTGTCGTGTTTTTTTATCATTATTCCTGATCATCGCATTTCTGAGTACATTTTGGCTCTTGCATATTCGAGGGAAGAATCCATCAGTGGAACAATTATCCCAAGAACTTTCACAAAAGCTGGCGCAATATCCGAATTTAGAAGAAGATTCCACTGATTATACCGAATCACAAAAACGTGCAAAGAAACGTTTGATTGTTTACGAAAATTTCCTTAATGAATACTCTGTAAATAATCCGTTGATTGAGGAATGGGAAGCAAAGAAAAAGGAAGAAGTAAAGATTATTGAGGATTTGGAAAAATATCTTCCATTACAGGATTCGAAATCCGAAATCGATCGAAGTGCAGATAAAGACGAACTTGGTCTTATCGAAAAGTTTTTGTCCGAATATACTCTTGAGAAATATCCCAAAGCCAAGTCCGTTATTGATAAGATGAAACAAAAGAAAGGGGAACTACTGGAATCTTTTGATGAAAAGATTTGCAAAGAGATTGAAGACTGTAAAGACGACGAATCGTTGACTTTTCCAGAAAGAACAGAAAACGCGAAGCGTCGTCAGGAAATATATGAAAAATATGCAGAGTATTACCCTGAAGACGATCCCAAACATCGTGAACTTCGTGATAACGCGAAAAAGGAGAAATCTTTTGAAGATGATAATGGGAAGCATATTGAAAAAGAAAAGAGTGATCAAAGTATCGAGAATACAAGCGGCGAGGAGCAATCGGCAGAATTTACTGTCAGCCTCAATGAAAAGGACATTCCAACACGCCTGATTCCATCAGAAACACACGAAAATCCATCCATTACTTCCGAACCTAAAGAAAAGAGTGTCGATTGGTCTTCGAAGAACGATTTCACAAACTGGAAATTAGTCATAGTAACTCAAGGGGAGATTTACAACAGCAACTACAAGTTGGAAAAATTCATTGAAATTAATAATGAGGCAGCAACTTTGGGTGAAAAGTCCAAGGAGAATCCAAACAATCCGGAACTGCGCTTTTTAGCATATTTTAAGAGAATCGACCCCTTTCCTGACGTAAATAACGTGACAGAAAAAGAGTACAATGACAAAATTGCGGCTATTTGCGAATTATACGAAGTTGATTCTTTTTCGAAACTTGAGGATAAGCTGAATTTCCAGAAATTTTTTGAAAAGTGCGAATGTAATTGTGTAGTGGTTCCTGTGGATAGTAAAGTGTGCCAGCTGGTTCAAGGGTTCTGTATAAAGGAGAGCAGCCCGGAATATATTCAAACGCTCTTCGATTTCATGAAGGGCAACAATTTGTTAAACAATGAGAAAATCCAGAAAGAAGATTGCTTCTTGCGTCCAGCATTTTTAGTCTGGTCCTTTTTTCAAAAAATTAGATGGCCCATCACTCCGAAAGATGCGGTTGAAATGCAAAACGAAAAGAAGATGGAGGAATATTTTTGTCAGTCGTTCAACGGAAAGGTTGCTTTCAAAGGAACGGATTTCAAAAGTATTCTTGAGGAATTTTACCGTGTTCAGGAAGTTTTTCAACGTATTAAGCAATCCGGAAAGGAACAATAATATGTTACGTTTGAGCATCATTCTGCTGTGCTGTTTTCCCTTTATGGTAAATGAAACGTTTGGGAAAGATGCCATTGAAGAGGAAATGGAGGATGTATATCAACTTCTGGTAGAAAAAAAGATTATTACCGTCGATAATAGATGTGATGGAGAAATAAAGACGGTTCCGTGGTGGATTGGTAAGGTTGTTTTCCATCGGGCTAAATGTGCCTCGCGATATTTCCAAAGTATCATTGAGTTATTTGAATCTGCAGGTCCAACATTTCCATTGGGACGGACCGACTCAGAATCACCTCCTCCACTTACACCTGATGAAGAGTTTGTCAAATGGTATAACAAGGAGCTGCCTTGGTCAGGAAGACTTGAAGAATTAAAATGTAATCTGGACGAAATGTCTAATGAAAAGCTTAAAACCGAAGTGGATAAACGAAAAAAAGTGTTAGCAACAATATTTGGAGAACTGGAGAACAAAACTTTATGTTATTATTATAAGCAAGCCGAAACACAAGTAGAAAAAGCGAGGAAGAAAACATTTCTCCAACGATATCGTGAGTGGCGTATAAATCATGGAGAAAATGCTTTTTCGATCAAAAATCCCCCGTCAGAGAAAGTCCTGAGGTTCCTGGAAAAGGATTCAAACCCCAAAGCTGTCGAAACTGCAAAGGAACTGTCTCAATGGATGAAGCGTTACTGTTCCCAACGTAAATTCACTGAGGATGAAATTAACAAGTGTCCTTGGTACGTAGTCGGATGTTTTTTTGAATATTTCAACCTGCAAACTCATGGGATTGATAAGGATGACTCACAATTCATACCGGGTTCGCGGGATGAATTGTTTGATTTCTCATCATTAGAGAACGGCAACTACGTATCCAAAGTTCCAGAATCCATTAAAAAATGGCTAACCAAGTTCGGATATGAGAAATTACAAACCGAAAATCTGGATGAATTATTAGATCTCCTGAGGAAACAATTGGAGGCCGTTCAACCTTGTCACCGATATATGAGAAATCAATATCCGCAAGGGACAGAAGCACGCAGCTTCATGAACCTTCTCATCGGCGAAACAGAAGAAACAGAAATCACAAGAGAGGAATAACCATGAAAAAAATGTCTTTGATACCGTTGGTTTTGTTTTGCGGGATATTGTGTACCGTCAGTGTATTTGGAGAGGAAACGCCGCAGGAAATCCCGAATTCCAGTGAATCTCATCAAATGCTTGTTGAAGTGCGAAATGCGATGGAAGAGGCGGAACAACTTCAACGTTCTGCCGAATCGATATTCGCCTCCAAACGTCCGAGCGCAGGTATCCAAAAAATGGAGCAGGAGAGCTGGAATACACTGTTCAATCTGATGAAGATGGAACAGCAAGTACAACCAAATCCGCAGGTTTCCTCGGGAACCCGACAATGGAATAAATGGTGCCGCTTGGAAGGCAGTCCCGCAGCAATGGACGCCGCTTCCGATTTTGCTTCCGGCCCTGCGGATTCTGTACAGCTTCATAATGGTGAAATAGTGTTTCAGACGATGGATTTGTCAGCTCCCAATCGCGGCGGTATCGGGTTTTCCTTCATACGTTATTATCATTCCCATCTGAATTATAATGGTTCCTTAGGGAATAGCTGGGACCATAACCAGAATATTCGTATTCTAGCGAATGCTCAGAATCACTCTGAAGTCACGGAGCTGCGTCTTTACGATGGTGAACATGAACATGTTTTTACCCGATCCGATAAAACATGGGTCCCTGACAAAGGGACTTTTCTGCGTCTGGAATGGGACGAAAATGCCCAGCATTTGTTTGTAACAACACCAGACTTGATTCAATACGATTTTGAGCCGTACAAAAGCAACTGGAGAATTCACAAGATTACATCGCGAGTTGGAAATGGACAGAATGCTCTTTCCTATTTCTACAATCCCGATTCAGGACAATTATCTCGAATCGTGGATCCCTATGGAAACGAGTATTTATTTTCATATAATACCAAAGGATTGTTGGAATGGGTCTACGGAAACAATCAATTGGAGCAATATCGTTATGATTCCTCCGATTGCCTGATTTCAGCTGCAAAACCAAGAATCGTAATTGGATTAAATCAGACTGCCGAATTGTGTAATATGTATCACTGGGAAAAAGTTGATAATCACTTCATGATCGGGGAAGTCTCCACGAAATCCGGACAAACCGTTACCAGATATGTATTTTCCGGGAAAAAAGTTATCAAAGCCGGTATTTATGCGTTAAATGAGGCTCAAAAGAATGAATGGTCCTTTCAATACCTCCAAAATCAAACAGTCGTTCTGCCGCCAGCGCCTTCTGCCGAAATGCAATTCACCTATGCATCTGAAAATACGCATCCTTCCTTACCTGTCCGTAAAGAGATTCCTGCAAGAAAAGCGGTCTGGGATTATCAGTATAATGAAGATGGATTACCCACGTCGATTCATACTCCTGACGGACAGATTCATAAAATAGAATACAATTCAGCCAGTTCAGACCCAATGTTTCGCGGCCTTGTAACGCAAGATTCAAATCTCGGAAATGGTCGGGGGAATGGTTTGTTGTCCGAAAGCGGCACACGAACTCGATATGCAGCCTGTACTTCTTTACCAGAGGAAGTGGAATACTATCAAAAAGATCAGGCGGGAAAAGAAACAATTTTAGGTTGTGAAACTTATGTATACACAGAGAATGACTATCTGTTAAAAGAATCAACTTCTTTCACCATACCTATTCGTTATTGGTACAATTCTTACGGAGAAATTGCGATTGAACAAAATGCCAGTGGTTCCTGTACGCTTTATTTTTATGGAACCACGTACCCCGCTGGAAACGAAAAGGTCTCTTATGCTGACGGACGCGTGAATGGTGCAGGGTTGTGTGTTCGTACGATTACGGATGCCAATTCTGCTGAAATTCAGAACGTGGTTCGCGAATTAAAAGATGGTCCTTGCCCATCTGAAAATCAGGCTCTTCCTTCCGTGAATCAAGTAACATATAACCTTTTTTCTCTACGGGGAGAACCGTTAGCGCAAAAAGTCAATCGGGAGATTCAATACTCTTATATAAATCAAATAGGAAATCTGATTTTCCAGTTCAGCACACAAAATGGGGTGTCTGCTTTCTCTTATAATCAACAATTTGAATGTGTTGCGACTTTTCATCCACTCCATGAGGACTCATTTTTTTGGGCAGATAAACTTCCCGGATTTTCGAGTTCATTTTACAAGGAAACTTTTCATTACAACTCTTTGGGTCAACTTGTTCAACACGTTCCCACCAACGAACAGTTCGGCGACAAAAAAGAAAGTCCTGTTTGGAAATACGAACGAACCCCCTCAGGGCTTCTTCTTTCGATTACGAATCCCAATGGAGTGAAACGGGTTACGCATTATAATCCCGTTGGACAAAAACTGAAAACCTCCCTCGAGAATAAGGAAATACGAGTTCTTTTATCGTCTGATTATCAATATTCACCGGAAGGCCGCATCCTCAGTTATCGAGATAACAACAATGCCATGGTTCGATTTGAATACGATGATCTTGGCAACGAATGGAAAACCATAACTTCCGATGGTGTCGAATCTATTATTGAACAAGACGGAATGGGAAGGGTTGTATCCTCATGGACACAGCAAAACGGCCAAATTCTAACAAAAAAGTGGACGATTTACGGTGAAAATTCTCGTCCTTTAAAACAAATGGAATTGCAATTATACGAGAAAGAATCGCGTTCCGTTGTTACAGAAGAAATTCAATACGACAGTGCGGGACGGGTTCTTGCATCGCGTGGACTGCGGAAGGATTCCTGGACGTCCTTTCTGTATGACGGCTTAAATCGACAAATTGCGGCAAAAGATCCCGCTGGAAATATCGAAATTCAATGTTATGATGAGGAATATCTTGTTTTTTTCAAACAATTATTGAAGAATGAACAATCTCAAACCACGCTCTCTTCCGGACTCCTTGTCCTCTATGACGATTCCAACCGGGTATGGCTTCAGTTACCCGTCGATTCAAAGGGAATGATGATTTGTGACCAAGCGGCCATTTCGTACACGGATTTCGCGGGAAATGTTTTCTTTCAAAAAACTCCCGGCGTTTCTGAGACGCATATTACATTGGATTCATTAGGAAGGAAGAAAACTCAAAAAACCGTACCCTGTTCGTATTCGTTTTCAGAAGAAAACGTCTTTACTGAGTATGCTTACGACATGGCTGGAAATCTTTTGTTCACGACGACTGGAAATAACGCACTGAGTGTTTCCGGCACCAAGAAAAATCCGGAAATTCACCGAGTGCCCGCACCTCAGACCATGCGTTATGAATACGATGCACTGGGACGCGAATGTATGGAAAGACAACCAGACGGATTGGTAATTCGTAAAAAGTACGATGATTTTTCGTTATTGGAACAAATGGACTGGCTTGGGCGAGAGAACCAGCTTCTGCGCTCCCTGCGTTTCAAATATGACTCTATGCAGAGACTGATTGAAATTTCTGATGCGAAACAAAACAAAGTAATACGTGTTTTGGAATACAATTCGATCGGAGACATGGTTCGTGCCGCAGACTCCGCGGCAGATCATGAAATCGTCGTGGAACGATCTTATGATTCCTGCGGGTTAATGCGTACTGAAGAGGTTTTTTGTGATGGGAAAAAGTTTCCAATGAAAGAAACGTCTTCCGATTTGGAACTGGGAACACAAACTTTAAAATGGGGAAATTGCGATATTTCGGATTCTTATTGGCGGACACTGACACTGCATACCGATCCCGCGAGCAGAGTGTGCGACATGGATTTAGACTATCGTCCATATTGCCATTGGAAGTATTTGGGGGAACAGTTTTCGGAACGTACTCTCATGGAATCCCGTTTGTCTCAAGTTCGTCATTTCAATGAAAAGAAGGAATTGTCCCGTATCGATATCAAGCCGTTAAATTCTGACGATGTTGTGAATATCTCAATGGAATATTCCTATGGGAAACGTGGAGAAGTTGAGTTTGTTACATCTTCTATTCGGAATGAAAAGGGCAAAAAAAAGGAATTAACTCAGTACTATCAATATGACAGCTGTACGAACTTAGTGAGTGAGAATAACGACAAATTTATTTCTGAAAACCCAAAGAAAAGGTATGCCGAGATATTCGAAATAGGTACAGATATTGTTTCAAATTTTACTACTCAAATGCGATTTGATCAAGCAGGGAATGTTTGGACAAATTTCAAAGGGATAAAAAAGGACAGCGACATTTCTTTTGAAAAGATCAATTTATCACTTTCTCCTCGTTATTTTTCCTCTGCGGCGATTATCTCGGATCCTCAGCATCTTTCGGAACGGGAATTGGACGAATTGGCTTCTAATCGTTGCACGACAATTGTTGCCAGCCCGAATAGCGGCCCAAATGGTGCATTGAAAGCAAGTGAATATCGTTACGATGACTTGGGCTGTCTCCTTGAATATCATGGTACTTTTACAGACAAACAAGGCCTGCAAACTCCGGTTTTATGGCAGTTGGATTACGATGTCTTTGGACGACTGGCAAGCATGAACGCTTACGAGGATAACGAGAAAGATCCATCTCAAGCGCAAAAGGGAAAGCTTGTTGCAACTTTGAATTTTGCGTACGATGCGATGAATCGTCGAATTCTCAAAGAGGTTAAAGAGTCAGATCCCTATTCGCAGTTAACGGTAACACTTTATGAAAGGAATCATCCGTGTCTGGTTTTGCGATCCAGTGACAATGATAATTGGAAAATTGTGGAACAATATCTTTGGGGAATCGACTCTCAAGAATTACTGATGGCTGTGATTCCAGAGAATATTGCGGAACATAATTTAGTTTCGACAGCTTCACGTTATTATTTCCATCAGGACCGTGGATTTAGTGTCGTTGCTTCCACAAAGGCGGTTGGAAAACATCTCTCCCTTATTAGTTCGAGTTCCTATTTGGCTTTTGGTGAAAACAGTTCGACTGCTGAAATCACATCGGTAGTTTCTTCTGAAAGCATGGAAAACAAAGAAGCATGTTTTGATAATCACTTGGATAACGCTGACGATTCCACAATTATAACAGGAGATGCGGGTACTCAATTTATGGAAATCGAGTTGGATAAACCGGTGGATTTGGATTCTCTTCAAATCTTTGCGGAACAGTTTCCGGAAAAATTTGAAGTATACCGTATCCCCGGAGAAGAAGAATCACCGACGAAGGAGAATATCTCAAATTGGATTCAGAATGCCCAAAAACAGGATAAAACCTGGTTCATTGCTTCTGTTGATATGAACTTTTCGATTCGCTTGGATTGTCCGTATACCATTCCCCTTGGAGATTATCGCAGTAAGCGAATTGTTATTGTCTGGAAAAAGACGGACGCTCCATCAAAAATATCAATTCGAGAACTGCAAGTGAATATTGCTGCGGAGATCCCCGGTGCCATCGCGTTTGCCGGACAATGGTTAGATCGGGAATCCGGACTTTATTATCATCTCAATCGATATCGTCTGCCAGAGCTAAATGGTAAATTTATTTCACCTGACCCACTGGGTTTTACTGACGGAATGAACTTTTATGCGTACGCACATAATAATCCTCTCAGTTGGCATGACCCAGACGGAAAGTTTGCTCACATTCTTGTCGGTGCTGGAGTTGGAGCTGTACTTGGTGGTGGTATGTATGCTCTAAATTGCTGGATGTATGGTGATGAATTCTCATGGTCCAAATTGGGTATTGCCACTCTCGCTGGTGGTGTAAGCGGTGCATTAGTAGCAGCTGCAGCTCCTCTGGGAGCTACTCTCATGGGTGCTGTCGGAGGAGGGACAAATGGGTTGATACAGGGAACGGGTTTTGCACTTGCGGATGGTGAATCTATCGGAAATGCATTGGGTGCAGGATTGTTTCAAGGAGGAGTGGGGATGGTGTCAGGGGCTGGCGCCGGGTTTGTCGGAGGAAAAATCTTGAGTAGGCTTAACAGTCCTGATAAATGGTCTTCCATCGCATGGGCTGGTAATTATCAGCCGCTGGTCCGCGGACTGACGACATCTGTTGTAACGGGAGCAGGAGCAGGAGGTGCCGCTGGTATGGTACATGGAGCAATTGTATCTGGATATATCTCCTATGAGGAACAAGGTATGGGATATCACGTTCTTCAAGATTCAGCATCTGGAGCATTCTCCGGTTTCGTTCATGGAACCGCTTATGGTGCAATCGGTGGTGCAGCGGGTTATGGGATAGGTGCATTGGGAAACAAAATAATGTACAGTAAATGGGGTTTTACGAAAAGTTCTCAAAAATTCATTTGGGGAAAAGCTCGACATCAATATTGGAAAAATGAAGGTAAAAACGGGAACACCTCCAAATATACCCAGGAAGATTTGAGTCGAATGCAGCGAGGATCAGCTCCCAGAGCGGTCGCGGAGAATTCGTATGAAGGAAGAAGTTCCGTAGAATTGCACCACGCAGAGGTTTCTCGTCGTTCGGGGATTCCACAATCCATGATAAATCAAAAGTGGAATTTGCAGGAAGTGTCCCCGCGAGAACATACGGCAATTCATCGCGGCCTTTAATTTACTTTTAATAACGAATAACGAATAAGGAATAAGATATGATTTCGTTTCATGAAGAATTTCAAAAATCCAATGGGAAGCCGATCACTGTTCAGGATGTAACCTATCATCAAATTTATGAAATCAAAGTCCAAGACCATACGCATGTTCTTATACAGGCTGAATCTGTAAAAAATGATCGTAACGCTTGGAAACAGGCGGTTCATCTTCGTTCGGACAAGTCGATCCGATCCGAAAATGACAGGGGGAAAGATTTCGTCTTTTGGTTTCCGGGAGCATCTTTGTTTCACAAAGCGGTTACACAGGCGGAGTGTGATTGTACTTCCAATTCATTACTCCAAATTTGGAATGTATGGAAGGTTGACAATGCCGTACAGAGTCTTTACAATGGTTCAGCCATGATTGTGACGCAGATTTCAAAATGGAAATGGAGGTTCCAGTGCAATGATGGAAAACCCGATGATGATATGAATGATTTAATATTTACATTAGAATTGAGTGACTGAACTGTTCCCATTTTATTGGACAAAAAAATAGCTCAAAATACCGATTTGACGCAGCTCGCAAAACCTCGTACGGAAATGGGACCCGGCTTTCGAGGATTCCGTTCCGCCTGAATGGTCTGCTGTACGCAGATTGAACGGGTTGGGTCCCTGTTTTGCCGGAATTTGGGTGAAACAGGGAAGATTCAAAAAATTTTGTCCTCACTGCTTGACAAAACGTTTTGGAGAGAGTAAACTGAACGTTTGCGGCAAAAAATGCGCAAAACTGGAACCAGACCCGTTTATTCGAACACATTTCATTTCAAAATCATGCAAGTAAAAAGTTTTTTATGTTCAAAACGTTTTTAATTTCAACTTTTTTTCGCGTTGCGTTATTGAGAAAATTTCGTACAGAATCTGTCTGTGTCTGTTTTTGTGCTGCAACGCAGGAACGGTGTCAGCAGAAGAACCAAAAAATTCGATCATCCCAAATGGTGTTGCCGCAGCAGGTTACACAAAATGTCTGTTTGACGAAAAACCGTGCGTGGACGATATTTCGTTCGACCGTAAAGGAACGCACAAATGGTACAACGGTCAATGGCGGGATTGGGAAAATCCGCCCGCAAAGGAAAAGTACTTCATGAAAGACGGCGTCCTCGTGATGCGTACGGGCGGCGACCTCGTTTCCGCTCCGCCTTCGTTCCGTGAAGAGGCCGGTTTGCCGTACCTGTCGGGAAAAGACGGGTTATCGAATTTGAAATCAGTCTGTCAGACAGCGACCCCGAACATTACCCCGGTTTATGGCTCATGCCGGTCAAGAAAAATTTCTATCAGGAAGACGACACGGGGGACGATTCGGTAAAATACGAACGCTGGATGGAGCTGGACGTCGATGAAGGCGGCTTCGGACCCGGTTTGACCGGCACGGTTCACAACTGGTGGGGACGCTATCCGAACTTCGTTCATTTGCAGAATCCGAATAACGTCCGTTCAAAGACGCTCGACCGTTCCCAGCGTCACCGTTTTGGCGCGAGTTACGACCCGGTCACGCTGACGGTTTGCAGGTGGATTGACGATGAATTTCAGATGTCCGCTGCGGCTCCGTATGTGCCGAAAGTCGCGCGCGAGCAGGTTTTTTACCTCCTTATGGGCGTCTACACGCATCACGGCAAACAGGAAAAAGAATACACGATGAGCTTTTATGCGTTCGGGCGTACGGACCGCAGGACAGTTCAGAGAAGTGATTCTGCGAGCCGACTTTAGGAAAAATTGCGTGCGAAGGTTTGTGTTTCGGCAAATGCAGGCTGGAAGTCTGCGCTCCCAGGAATTCCCTTAATGCTTCCTTCCAATTTCCCTCCAACCCTTCCTTTTTCTCCGAGATGGATCATGAAAATTTCAATCCGCTTTTTCCTCTCCGCATTTTTGACGCTGCTGCTGGTTTCCACGCTCTCTGCGGAAACCGCCGCGCTGCGGACGTTTTACCCGAATCAGACGGAACCCGTTTCCAAAAGCTACGAGTTGAAACCCTCGGACGACGGCGCGCTGCGGCTCCTCATTCCGCTGGCAGAACTGGACCCAAACGCTAAATTTTACGAGGTTCAGCCGGAGTTCGCAACCGCTAAAACCGGCGACGACGGCTACTGGATTCAGGCACGCGGCGTGTACGGCTCGTTCCGCGAGCAAAACGGTTCGTGGAGCACCAGTTCCCTCCTTCCGATTTACGGAATGAAAACGCCCGAAAAAACGTTTTTGGCCCTGACGCTCGGAATGCCGCTCGAATTCATGTTTTGCGTTCAGGCAAAAGACGGCGTTTACTCGGTCTTTCAGCGCTTCAACACCGTCGAACGAGGTTACGCGCCTTACGAGGATCTCTGCGTCGACTTTTATTTTCTGAACGGCAGCGACGCGAATTACTCCGGGATGGGCCGCTTCTATCGGAATTTACGTTTGAAAAACAAAGAAATTCGTCCGATTAAAGAACGCATCGCATTGGGCGAAAATCCGTGGCTGCCGTACCTTTGCGACGCCATGACCGTCCGCGTGACGCACGCCAGCAAACCGTACAAAAAAGAACGCATCGACTACACGCCGGAAACGGAACTGCCCGTGACATGCGTCCTTTCGTTCGAAGACGCTAAAGAAGTCATCCGAAAACTGAAAGACGCCGGCGTCGAAAAATTGGCCGTCTGCACGGCCGGCTGGCAGTCGGGCGGTTATGACGGACGCTGTCCGCAGACGTTCCCGGTCGCTCCGGAAGCTGGCGGCGAGGAAAAGCTCCGCGAGTACATTCAATACGTCCAATCGCTCGGTTTCCAGATCGACGCGCACTCAAACTACACGGACTGCTTCACCTGCTCGAAAATGTGGAGTCCCGACATCGTTTGCCAGCGCAAAGACGGAACCCTTTGGACCAACGGCGTCTGGTCGGGCGGAAACGCTTACAATTTGTGTCCTCGCAACGCCTGGGAGACTTTTTTCCCCTCTGAGATGGAGAAAATCGGCAAATTGGGCTTCGACGGAGCGCACTACATTGATGTTTTTTCAGCCATTCCGCCCTACAGCTGTCAGAATCCGAAGCACCCCTGCAACCGCAAGGAAGCCGTCGAGTATCAGCGCAAAATGCTTCTGAAAGCCCGCGAAGTCTGCCACGGCGCAGGCTCCGAGTGCGGCTGGACTCATGTGATTGATTTGCTCGATTACATAAATTACGTGTCGCCGTACATGCGTTCATTTTACGCGGAAGGCCGAACCAAACCGCAGATGGTGGACGGAATCGTGCCGCTCTGGGAAATCGTTTATCACGGAACAGTTTTGGCCAACACGGACAAATTTCTCCAAAATAAACTGGACGCGAAGCAGGCTCTGACGCTCGTTGAGTTTGGCGGACGGCCAATTTTTTACGCGCCCTATGACGTGGAGGCGATTCGTGCGTCCTGGGAGGCTTTCAAACCGTTAAGTTATTTGCAGAAGGAGTTCATGGAGTCCCACGAATTTCTGAAACCGGGCGTCGCGCGAATCGTTTATTCGGACGGCAGCGAGATCGTCTGCAACTACACGGAGTCGGATTTCGTCTGGAGGGACCGTTCCGTCAAACCCATGACCTACGAACTTTACCGCCCGGAATTTTCCCTTTCCGCCATGGGTCGATTTTACTGAAAACCTGAATCCCCTCTTGCAAGAAGGGCGGCACGCCGAACCAAGGGATTATGAGTCCCCGGCATTCGGCGCAAGCCCCCTGAGAGCGCGGGCGTCTCGCCCGCATAACCCCATTAAGGAACGTTCCGTTGAGGAATCATTCAGGCTGGAAGCCTGCGCTCCCAGGGGGTCGGCGCAAGCCGATGGATTGAATTCAACTGGAAAATTCCGTTTTTCAGGAACGCACGTTCAGCGGGCAAAAAGCCTGCCGCTCGCCTTGACAAAAACACAGGGGAATTCACCGTCAAACCTGAATTTTAAAGTGTGATGAGTATATAAGGTTTGGTTCGGAAAAAGTCAAGGGCCGCTCAAAACAATATTCCGATAAATGGCTCGGGTCCATTTTTGCAGGGATTTGGGTAAAATAAGCAAGATTCAGGTTTTTTGATTCTCCCCGCTTGACAGAATGTTTGAGGAATGGTAAACTGAATCATTGCGGCAGAAAATGAACGAAGTATTCTTCCCCCGCAACCGTTCGGGAATGCGTAAAACAGAAGCTTTCCTACGCGTAAGCAAAAGAAAATCGCAAACTGTCTATTTGTCCAAACATCCTGTCCTGCCTAAATTTCGGCAAAGAACGAACCCCGTTATTTAACGGCAGAAGGGTGCGTACGTACCGAATGACCCGCAAAGTCAAAATTCGACGAAAGGAATTTTCTCATGTTTTCTCGTTGTTCTTTTTGGGGATGTGCAAAATTTGTGCTCCTTTTTCTTGCGGTTTTTGCCGTCTTCGGATGGTGGAACTTCTTCGTCGATGTGCCGTTGAAAATTCGTCCCGAAACGACGGTTTTGACCGAGCCGCTGACGAGGAACGGGATGTGCGTCGATTACGCCGCCTATTTTCGGACCCTGGAACCGAAAGAAATGAAAAGCGCATAAATTTTAAAAAGCTCAAAACTTTGAAACTGGATGAATCCGTCCGAATGAATGGAGTTTAACGGTTGAATTCCTCCCCCTGGGAGCGCGGGCATCCTGCCCGCATGATTCCTCAAAGGAACGTTCATTAATGAGTTTATGCGGCGAGACGCCCTTACACTTTAAAAGTGATTTGTCAAGGCGAGCGGCGGGCTTTTTGCCCGCTGAATGTGCGTTCCTGAAAAACGGAAATTTCCGGCTGAATTTATCTCCCTGGGAGGCTTCCGCACCACACTTTAAAAGTGTGATGAGTATACACATCAAACACCTCATTTTTTCGAGAAAGTTCAAATGAAATTTCAATTATTCCTATCGCTGATTTTACT
>CAYTLK010000012.1:30929-65003 GCA_964438515.1 uncultured Planctomycetaceae bacterium | reverse complement strand
TATTTGACGAAATTTTCCCAAACGAAACAAAAACGGAGGTTTTTAGAACTTCCTAGTAATAAATATCCGCCAATGGGACTGATGAAGTTGGCGATGTACCATCGGAGACAAGGGTTTGATGTCGTATTTTACAAGGGAGATTTGAATGATTTCGTCGTTCTGGAATATGTGCGTGAAGTGATTCCAAAATTAGAAAAACAGTTTAAATCCAGGAAATCATGGAGCGAATTCTATCCAGAGATAAAAGTTTTTATTAAAACCGGCTGCATTCTTCCGGAATCAACATTAGCGTTTAGGCTCCAGAAGGAGATTCCAGAAGCACTTTCAATTCTTGAAGAGTATCATCGGTATTACAAAACGGGTGCCTATTTTAAAGAAAAACGCTGGGATCGTGTTTGTGTCACAACGTTATTTACTTTTTACTGGAAAATAACCATTGATACCATCAAATTTGCAAAGAAAATTGTAAAAAAACCAGATCAGATTTTGGTCGGCGGAATTATGGCAACGGTAGTTGCTGAAGAAGTCAAAAAGGCGGTCGGGATTACGCCTTATAGGGGCTGTATCAATGAAAAAAGCATTTTGGGAGACAAACCGATTGATGAAATTATCGACTCGCTGCCTCTCGATTATTCCATTTTAGACGAAATTGAGTATGAGTATCCCGAAACGGACGCGTATTATGGTTACACAACGCGAGGATGTGTGAACCACTGCGCTTTTTGTGCCGTCCCATTGTTGGAACCCGACTACAAAGATTACATTCCTCTGCAAAAGCGAATTCAGGAAACCAGAGAACAGTTTGGAGAGCAGCGGAACCTTCTTCTGCTTGATAATAACGTTTTTGCGTCCCAAAATTTTGAGAAAATCATTCAAGAAATTCGGGATTCCGGTTTCGCCAGAGATGCGAGTTACACGCCGTCTAATCCCATGGAAATTATAATCCGTCAGCTGAAGGCCGGCTGGAATGACCGCGCGTACATCCGCAGCGGGGTTCGATTGCTCAATGCGTATTTTAAAACCCTGAAAGAAAAAACGCAGATTGAAAAAATTCATGAGATTTTCGATAAAAAGAAACTGTGGCACGACTATACGGCAACGAAACAAGGGGTTTTGGAAGCTTGTGAGACTTTTCTGGAAGATTTCACGAAATCTCTGAGAAAAAAAACGCTGAAAAGATACGTGGATTTTAATCAAGGAATGGATTCGCGTCTTGCAACGGAAGAGCGCATGAAAACGTTAAGTACCATTGCGATTCGTCCGCTGCGGATTGCGTTCGACCACTGGAAGTTGAGGAAGGAATACGTTCAGTCTTTATACTATGCTCAAGCGTTCGGAATTACTCAGATGTCGAACTATATTTTGTACAATTTTACGGATACCCCTGTGGAATTGTATCGGCGTCTTCTGCTGAATATTGATCTTTGTGATGTTTTGAAAGTCAGTATTTATTCCTTTCCGATGAAATATCATCCGATTTTCGATAAGCAATGGTTTTCGAATCGGGATTATCTGGGCGAACATTGGAGCCGTAAGGAAATTCGGACCGTTCAAGCCGTATTAAATTCGACGAAAGGGAAAATTGGACGTGGACGAACGTTCTTTTTTGCCGCATTTGGTCGGAATGAGGATGAATTTTACGAACTGATGAAGATGCCGGAAGCATTTATTATTATGCGTTGGGACGCCGTTTTGGAAGGGCTGACTCAGCGTTGGAGAGATGCATACGATGCACTAAATGAAGAAGAGCGTATAATTGCAGACTCTATCATTCGCACAAATGTTTTTGAACCCGATAAATGGAAAAAGTACTCGAAATCGTTAAAAATGCTCCTTGATTTTTATGGTTATAAAAAGGAGAAAGTGCCGACAGGACGAGAATCCGACAAGAAAAAACTCATCGAAAACTTTCAAAGTACCTGTCCGACAGAGCCTTCGGAGGAGTGTTTTTGCCTGATGGAGCAAATTCAAAAAGTCAAAAATGCAGGATAAAATCAGGAATAAATGCATTCCACGCATCTTGTTTTCTTCTTGAGGGAGTCTCTCTGCAAAGATTCTGCGCACTCCTCCTTGTATTTGAAAATGAGGACGTTAAAATAGTATGTAACGGAACAGCAGCGCGTTCTTGCTGCTGCTCGGACGTCCTCAAAAAAAGCCCCCCTTATGAAAGGAAAATCATGCCGCGCCTTCAAAACGTTTTGCTGTTACTGACGGTAATTTTCATTCAATCCCTCTCCGCCCTTCCCGCTTTTGCACAGAATCAACCCCTAAAATGCCCCATCGTACCGCAGCCGAAAGAATTTGCGGAAAATGGGGAAATTTGGATTCTCGGAAACGGTACAGATGCCGCAATTCTCGAAAATTCAGCGTGTCCGTACGCGCAGGAACGCTTGCAGGCACTCATTCAGAACCGATTTCACCGAACCCTTCCCATCCTTCCGGAAAACGAAATCTCAGCCCAAGTAACTCAGATTTTTCGGCTTCAAATCAACGAAAATGACGGCTCCGACACAAAAACGCTGCCGTTCAACGGATTCGAAATCACATTTCAAAAAAAAGGAACTGAGAACGAAAATCGTCAGGAAATCTGCGTCTCCGGAGCCGATTTAAGCGGCGTCATTTTCGGTGTCGAAGCACTTTTTAATCTTCTGAAAAAATCGGATTCTTCCGAAAACGTCGAACTCCTTTGCGCCACTGTACGCGACTGGCCGAGCATCCCGTGGAGAGGCCGGCCCCATTCCGTGGCGGCACATCATTTGGAAGCCGGTCAGCTGGACGCGTACATGCACGCACGACTGAATTTCAGCGACTTTCGCGACGCTCCGAACGTTCCGGAAACTCTGACGATGCCCGCCCGAAAAGCATCCATGGGGTGCGCGCCCGGCAAACCGATTGATCGGGAGGTTTTCAACCGGCTTTTTCAGGAGTTCAAACGGCGCGGAATGTTCGTGTACGGAACCGTTTCGTGTCAGATTGCGGAGGAACAATACACAGCGCTCGCCGCGACGTTCGACGAACTTCGAACGCTGGGCTGCGACGGAATTTGGGTTTCGATGGACGACACTGGAGGCGGAAAAGACCCGGTAAAACTCGCACAGTTCGTCGCAGATTACATGAAATCACGCAATATTTCCGGTCACGAGATGGTTTTTACGCCGGGAGGGGCAGAATATACAACCATCGATCGGCCTTTGAACCGCGCGATGGCTCAAATTGACGGTTTCAACGACGGATACTGGATTTTTACCCGCGTTCCCTCTGCTGCAGACCTTGCACTCTGTCAGGAAATCGGGCTGAAGAACAAACCGTGCTGGTGGTTCAACTACTGCGAAACCTCGTACCCCGACCCGAAAGCGGGTTTCATTCACTCTTCCTCCATTTTGACGACGCAGCGCAAAGACGGACGGCCCGGCTACATGAATCTTTTACCCATCACACCCGGTTGGGGCGCGCCGGAGTTCGACCGCATCCGCGACGCGGCAAAATATACCAATCAGGTGAATTTGTGGGCGCTGTGCGGCGGCTGGCCGTCGGAATACGCGCTCGTAATGTTCGGAAATTGGGCGTGGGCGCCGGAAACGTGCGACTGGCCGACGCTGAGAGACTCGATTTACGACTTCGTTTGGGGACCCGGTCAGATTGCGGTCATTCGGGAGTTCGACGAATTGTACGCGGAACTGAAAACGCTGTACTGGATGCCGGAAAATTGGAGATTTCGCGCACCGAATAACTCGCTTGTGCGTCTTAAAACTCCTGAAAATCGGGAACGGGCGCTGCAAATTCTCGATCGGCTCGACGCGCTTGCGCAGCGACTTGCGGCCGACGCTCCGAAAGAAACGGCGCTCACTTCCGAACGGCTTCACGATGCGTACTTGGAACCCATGCAGACGACCCTGCGTTTCGCACGTCTTCAAGCAGCGCTGGAATATCCGGAATATTCGTACGAAAAATTCGAAGCAGACCTCGAAACCCTCGAAAAAACGCAGGGATTTGAGGCGGCACAGCGTCGTTTTCAAGACGAAATTCAACCGCAGCTTTCGCAGATTTTAACCGTTCTTTCGTCGAAACTCGCCGAGCTGAAAGATATTGAGCCTGTTTTGGACCGCTGGCGTGAACGACTTCAAAAATCCGAACTGAAATACGGAGAAAAAACGTCGAAAGATTAAACTCCGCTTGACAAAAACCGTAAAAAAACCTACAATCCCACTGAATTTTGGATCTTTTGTTCCTGTAAAAGAACGTTTTTCAGCGGGATGTTTTTATGGATTTCGTAACCGATCGTCTGTCCGACAAAACCGTACGCATTTTTTGGATTTTCGTACTTTCAAGTGCTGTTTTTTGGACGTTTATGCCGCCTCTGATTTTTGCTTTTTATCGGCCCGATACGGCAGAAATGATGATGGTTGGAAAGCACTGGCTCCTTGCATCGTACAAACATCCCGCCATGCAGGGGTGGATCGTGGAAATCCTCTCGAATTTCACCGGCAGAGCGGAATTTACACCCTATTTGGCGTCGCAGCTGGCCGTCATTCTTACGGTTTGGTGCGTCTGGAAACTCGCACGGGAATATTTGACGCCTCCTTTGGCGCTTGCGGCGGCGCTGTCGCTTCTGACGTACATCTATTTCAATTACGAAAGTACGCTGTACAATAATCGTACGTTTATGCGCGCCTTTGAAGCGCTCGCGATTTACTGGCTGTATTGTGCTTTTCAGTACAACAAACTGCGGTACTGGATCGGAACAGGCGCGGCGCTTGCGGCGGGAATCTACGGGAATTTTGCGACTTTTCTGCTCGTTTTGGGAATCGTTGCGTTTATGCTCGTCGATTCGAACGCTCGGAAATATTGGCGCTCGCCGGGTCCTTATGTGACGACGGGCGTCTGTTTCCTGCTTTTTATTCCGCTGCTTGTGTGGCTCTTTCGGCACGATTTCGCACTCATTTCATACGCACAGAACGGACTGACCGGCTGCGTTTCGTTTCGCGGCCATTTTTGCTGGCCGATTCGTTTTGCAGGGTCGCAGATTCTTCTTTTTTTTCCGATTTTGATTGCGCTTCTTCCTCTCACGGGGATTGGGTGGAAGTGGAACGTCCCGCATCTTTGGGGGAAAAGCACGAAAGACCGTTTTTTGACGTTTTTTATTCTTTTTCCCTTTCTCCTGACGCTCCTCATTTCAGCCGGAAACGGCCACAAAATTCGCGGGGCGCTCGGCTGTCAAATCTGGATTCTTCTTCCGATTTTCATCCTTTATACCGCCCAAAATCTTCGTGAAACGCCGGAAGCCGTGCGGCGCTCGCTCACGGTGACGGCCGGAATCATGATTTTGTTTGCGTCTTTGGCGGTCGGAATGGTTCATTACTCGCCGCTCATTCAAAATCGGTCGGCACGCATGCACTATCCCGCCCAAAAGATTGCGGCAGAAGTTACAAGAATCTGGAATGAACACTATTCCACACCTTTAAAATACGTTCGCGGCGACGATTGGCCCGCAATGGCGCTTGTGTTTTACGGCAGTTCGCACCCCGACGAATACAGTCCGCTGTGGAGCGATGACGCCGATTTCCGCAAGCACGGCGGTGTGCTGATCTGGCAGGAAAAAGCCGGAAAAACAGAGTTCCGAATGCAGAATCATTTTGCAAATACGGATTTCAGTTACGTGCCGGAAACTTCGGCTCCTTTGGAGGAGTGGCTCGCGGAATTTCCGAATCGAATTGCGCTTCCCTCCCTCGAATTTGAACCGGAAACGTCTTTTCCGGTCGAAAAAGTACGAGTCGGAATGGCGCTGGTTCCTCCTGAAAACTGAAGGACGCCGATTTTTACTGCGATTTTCGCGAGGCGGAACTCAAAAACAGACGATTTTGGAGTTTTTCGTGGGGAAACGCTTCCCCCCCCTTGAATCTTCACCGAAAACGTAGTATAATAAAAATTCGTATCTTTTCAAGTTCCGCCAAGAATGTTCCATTACTTCTTCCGGATGAGAAGCATACACCTATCAGAAAAAATCAAAAAATAAATCATATAGAAATCATATAAGAAATCAGTCGAATTTCATACAAGATTTTAAACAGGAAGAAGTATTATGAAAACACGTGCAGAAGAATACGCTGGTCTTTCCATCGCCATGGTGACGCCGTTCAAAAACGAAAAAGTGGACTATGAAGCGCTGGAACGCAATACTGAGTTCCTGATTCGCGCGGGAGTGACGTGCTTGGTGCCGGTCGGAACAACAGGTGAATCGCCGACACTTTCTCATGAAGAACATGAAATGGTCATTACGACCGTCGTTCGTGCCGCCGCCGGCCGCTGCAAAGTGATGCCGGGAACCGGTTCGAACTGCACGAAAGAAGCGCTTCGACTCACGCGATGGGCAGAAAGTACGGGTGCGGACGCCGCGCTGGTTGTGGCTCCGTATTATAATAAGCCGACGCAGGAAGGTTTCTATCAGCATTTTAAAGCAGTCGCGGAGTCCGTCAATATTCCGATCTGCGTTTACAACATTCCGAGCCGTTCCGGGAAAAATATTGAACCGGAAACGATTGTGAGAATGGCGGAAATCCCCAATATTCAGATGGTGAAGGAAGCAACGGGCTCGATGGATCAAGCGTCGCGCGTCCTGGCGCAAACGGATTTGACCGTCCTGAGCGGTGACGACAGCATGGCGCTGCCGCACATGGCCGTGGGTGCAAAAGGCGTCATTTCAGTCGTCGGAAATATTGTTCCGCAGGACATGATTGCGCTTTGCAACGCTGCGCTCTCCGGCGACCTTGAAACGGCACGCAAGTGGCACTTCAAAACGTTCCAGCTTTGCCGCGACATGCTGAGTTTGGCGACCAATCCGATTCCGGTCAAAGCGGCGATGAAGCTTCTTGGGATGGATTCCGGCGACCTGCGTTTGCCGCTCACTCCGCTGGACGAAAAGCAGGAAGCGTCACTTATAAACACGCTGAAAACGTACGGTCTTCTGTAAAAATCGGTGAAAAAATCATCTCGCCCGACGGACAGTTTTGATATTTGTTACGTTATATGTACGCAGTGCGTTTTGTGCTGCGTACGCACGTTTCTTGGGGGAGGAACGCAAAATCTTACAGCCGGAACGGAAATCTTACAGCCAGAGCTGCACGAATCCCACGAGTCCGCCGATGAAAAATCCCAGCACCTGAATTGCGCCAAAATGTTCTGCCGCCACGGAATTAATCATATTGTAAAACTCTTCCACATCCTGTTTTTCCACCGCCGTCTGCACTCGCTCGGAAAGCCGCAGTTTTTCAATGACTAAATCTTTCCCGTTCGTCTGAATCCAGCTTTCAATATACTGTTTCACTCCCGGAAGCGCGTCGGTTTCCACCCACGCCCAAATTTGCGGAGAATCCTGCATTTTTTCGAGCCACTGCGGAAGTCCCGTCTTCAAATACGACGTTAAAAATTCGCGCAATTTTCCCTGTATATCTGTACGAAAATCTTCAAACTGGTTCGTCGATTCCGGCGAATCCATCCACGACTGAAAAAGCGTCCCCAAGCCCGCCAATTCGTTTCCCAACGACGCAATGGTTTCCGGGTCGCTGAGCTTTTTCTCGATTTTTTCCTCCACATCTTTCCAATTCACAAATGCAACAAAACCATCCGCCAGTCCGTTTGCCAGCCCGAAACTTCCGAGGAGAGGATTTTTGTTCAGAAAAGAATGAACGTACTCGCGCACCATTTCTTTCAACGTTTCCATGAACTGCGGCGCTCTGGATTTCAAACCTTCCGCCACTTTTTCTGCGATTTTTTGCCGAGTTTCGCTGGACGTCAGACGCGGTTCAATGATTTCAGCCCAAAAAGATTTCATGTTTTCCAGGGTCAAAATCTGATTCAGACTTTGCAGCAGAGATTCTTCGAGCTGCGGCACCATGAATTCTGCGATTCTTTCGTGATGTTCCTGAAACATTTTCTGAATTTGTTCGCGTGTTTTTCGTACAGTTTCAGGATTTTGGAGAAAATCAACGGTCATTTCACACAATTCGTTGGAAATTTCTTCCGGATTCAGCAGCTTCTTTTCCACTTGCTGACCGATTTCCGCACCGAGACGGTTTTTATTTTTCGGAACCAGCCCCTGCCGCCAGTAACCGAGCGTCAAAAGGGTGAGCGGGTGCCGCCACGTCGGCCGAAAGGGTTTAAAAAGCATTTCGAGCGCAATATAATTCGTCAAATATCCAACTGCGGCGGAAAGCAGGACCCTCAAAATTTGATTTAACCCCTGCGAAACACCCGGCGAAAAAACGGAACATTGATCCATTACAGCAAGCGTTGGGAGAAAAATGAAAATCGCACAGAAACTGAGCGGCGCGCAAAGGAGTTCCAATGCTGCAAAAACTCTTTTTTCAGAGGAAAGTTCAGGATTCAGCACAACCTGAACCCGTTTTTGAATTTCGTTTTTCAGGAACATCGAATTTTTATAATGAAAAAATGGAAAATTTGAATGAAAACGCCCCCACCCCTTGTACTTTTGCGCGATTTGAGTTACAATAGAGGAATTCTTTGCAAAAGGGTGTGCCTTTGCAGGATATTATAACATCTTTTTCAATTTTTACCACCCGGTACCAGAAAATAAGTGAGGGTAATGACGTGAATTTAACCGACAGCAAGTACAGTTCCTTTGCACTCGTAAAAGAAATGCTTGAAACTCCGGAGATTCTTCGAAATTTTGACTGGACGCAAACGAGCACAATGGCGCGAGAGATCCAGGAATGCGGACGTCTGTTCATGACGGGCGAAGGTTCCAGCCGTATTTTTCCTGCGAAAAATATGATGTACACCGCAATGAAAATGGGTGCGCCGCTTGCAATGGCTACCGATGGAAGCATTCAGGCTCAGGAATACGACCTCTCAAAGTTTGCCGTTTTTGGAGTTTCCAACAGCGGAATGACGAAAGAAATCGTACTTCTTCTGAACAAACTGGCGGCCAACGGTCATAATAAGCGCTTTTCCATGACGGCCAACGCCGGAACGCGCATTCAGGAAGCTTCCAACGAAAGCATTGTTCTGTCCTGCGGAAAAGAAGATGCTGTGGCGGCCACAAAAAGCGTTATGGAAAGCGGACTTGTGTATCTTTCCATCCTGAAAAACCTTTACAACTGGGACTTCAATGTTTCTGCGGCGGCCGATGCGGCAAAAACGGTCCTTGAGATGGAATATGATGCGGAAATCATCGAAAAAGTCGCAAAATCGCCCATTATTTATTTCGCAGGACGAAACAACGGCGTCGCAGAAGAATTGCGTTTGAAAACGAATGAAATCACACGCAAAAAAAGCGACTATCTCGAAGGAACTTACATGCTCCATGGAATTGAAGAGGTGATGAATGCCGGCGAGACGATTATTGTAATCGAACCATACGAATCCGAATGGACGAAAATGAAGGAACTTCTGGCTGACCGAATCGGCGTAAATATCATCGCGATTGCGTCGAAACCGACCATTTTCCCGACGATTCAAATCCCGTCCGCGGGACTGCTCGACACGTGTCTGCAGCTCATGGCCGGCTGGAATCTTCTGATTCAGGTCGGAATTTCGCTCGGAATCGACCTCGATCATCCGAAACGCGCCAGAAAAATCGGAAACGCCATCTGATTTGTACGGAATTCACATTGAATTCAAAGACTGATATTTGAAAGGTTTTTGAAAAAAATTTGAAAAATCTAGCCTGAGGGGAAATCTCCGCAAAAGACTTTCCCCTCTCACGCCTCGCAATAGAGTGTTCTATTTTGTCGATTTTCGAACAAATAATCATAAAAAATCAAAGGCGTTTTACAGAAAATCAAAAGAATCAATTTAAACACAATATCGTAAACAGTTAAACAACCCAATAAATTCAATACTCAACAACAAACAACCGAAAACTTAAAAAACGACGAAAGAGGTCCATTATTCCTGAATCCACCGTTCAGCTTTTAACTTTTTTCCGAGATCCATCCTCGTGTCGGACCTGGAATTTTGCGGACTGGGAACGTTTTTTTCAGTTGGCGCGCGCCGGGCGTGTACTCGGGTCGGCCCTTTACGTTCTTCGGGATTTCGCGCTCGAAGATGCGGTCCCTCCGGAAGGAAGATGGTTTTTAAAATCGGCGGAGGTGAATGCGCAGCGCGGACGGCGTCAGACGCTTTGGGAAATTGAATGCATTCATCGGGCGCTCTTCCTTAATCCGCTGATCGCGATGGGAATCGGGAAAAATGGGGACGAAAAGTTTCCCATCGTGTTGTTGAAAGGGGCTGCGTATCAGGCCGCCGATCTACCGTGGGGTCGCGGACGGCTTTCTGTCGATGTCGATATTTTGACCCCGGAATCGTGCATTTCACGCGTCGAAACGGGTCTGTCGCTCGCCGGCTGGCAAACAGAAAAAAAGTCGAAATACGATGACCATTACTATCGCGACTGGATGCATGAAATTCCGCCTATGGTTCATCGAGACCGCGCTACGACGCTCGATGTGCATCATACGATTCTTCCTCGAACGGGACACTTTAAGGTGGACGCCGACTTGTTGTTCGATTCTTTAACCCCTGTTTCAGACGACATTTACATTCTTTCGCCCTGCGGCATGCTGCTGCATTCGGTCGTTCATATGCTGGTAGACGGAGAGTTGAACAACTGCATGCGCGACCTCCTCGATATTGCTGCAAT
This sequence comes from uncultured Planctomycetaceae bacterium, assembly GCA_964438515.1. Lineage (GTDB taxonomy): Bacteria > Planctomycetota > Planctomycetia > Pirellulales > Thermoguttaceae > RGIG3701. Next base: position 54,346 of record CAYTLK010000012.1, on the reverse strand, counting down.
GTTCCGCTATTTTCCGACTCAAGACCCTGAATTCTTCGAAAAACTTCGGAATCGCACGATTCAGCTGAAGCTGCAGAGACCGTTATACTATGCGGTGACACTCACGCATCGGCTTCTCGGAACGGAATTCCCGGCAGAATTTCTGAAGGAGGTTCAGCGTTTCGGAGGAAATATTTTTGTACGTACAGTGATGTTCCGTATGATTTCACGTACATTGGAGCCTGAAATTTCGGGTGAGGAACGTTTTAGAACGTCTTTTTCGCGTCTGATTTTGTACATTCGGTCCCATTTGCTGCGCATGCCGCTTCACATTTTGATTCCGCATCTTTGGACGAAATACTGGAATCGTCGTGCGGAGCGCAAGGAACGTGAGGCCGCTGCGGCACAGGAAGCGCAGTAATTTGGACGTTGGGAGAAAAAATGAACGAGGAGCTTCTCGAAAATTTGACGGAACCACAGCGTCAGGCGGTGCTTCATCAAGACGGTCCGCTGCTGGTTGTGGCGGGGCCGGGAAGCGGAAAAACACGTGTTGTGACGCATCGAGTGGCGCATTTGTTACACACAGGCGTCCATCCTGATGAAATTCTCGTTTTGACTTTCACCAATAAAGCGGCCGACGAGATGAAAACGCGTGTGGAACGCCTCACAAATTCTGCGCACGTGTGGATCGGAACGTTTCATCGTTTTTGCGCGCGTCTTTTGCGTCAGTATGCGGATCGGGCGGGGCTGGACGCGAATTATACGATTTACGACACGAAGGATTCCGTTGCGGCAGTGCGCAGCGCGATTGCGCGTCTGAAAGAAATGGATGCGGAAAAAGACGGTCTCTACTTGGACGCCAAATATTCTGCGGAATCCATTATGCACGCGGTCAGTGCGCTGAAAAACCGTTATTTGAATCCTGAACAGGAATTCGTGCCGGCTCCCGATGATGAACGCGGAGTGTTTGTAAAATCGCTGCTTCCTGTGTTTGCGCACGAAATGAGGCTTGCAAATGCGGTCGATTTTGACGATTTACTCCTTCTGACGGTCCGGCTTCTTCGTGAAAATCCCGCTCTCCGCCGACAGCTGGACGCACAGTTTCGGTACATCTTGGTGGATGAATATCAGGACACAAATCTCGCTCAATACGCGATTTCACGAGCGCTTTCGCACGACACTCCCAATCTGATGGTGACGGGCGACCCGGACCAGTCGATTTACGGGTGGCGCGGCGCCGACATTACGAATATTTTGGAATTTGAACACGATTTTCCAACCGCAAAGGTGATTCATCTTGAGGAAAATTTTCGTTCAACGCAGTGGATTCTGAATGCAGCCGAAAGACTCATCGAACACAACGTTCAGCGGAAACCCAAGGCGCTGTTCAGCCGTTTGGGAAACGGAATTCCCGTTCGTTTTCATGCGGACGCCGACGAAGAGGCTGAAGCAGAACGAATTGCGTCTGAAATTGCGGATTCCGTTCGAAACGGGGTGCGGGTCCCTGAAGATTTCGCGATTTTTTACCGCATGAACGCACTGAGCGTCCATTTTGAAAAAGCGCTGCGTCTTGCAGGAATTCCGTTCAAAATTCTGCACGGAACGGAGTTTTTTGAACGTACAGAAATTCGAGATTTGCTTGCGTACCTGCGTCTTCTTGCAAATCCGCACGATAATGAGGCGTTCGAACGGGTCGTAAACGTTCCGACGCGCGGAATCGGAAAAACGTCGCTCGACCATCTGCGGCGTTTTGCTTGGGTCAACGGTTTCTCTCTTTGGGAGGCGTCCGTTCATGCGGCAGAATGTTCCGACCTGAAAACGCGTGCGGTCGCGGCCATCACGGCGTTTAAGGATTTGATTCTGCAATTATACGAACAATATTCCACGCTGCGGCAAACCGGCTCTTCTGCGGTACTTGCGCAGCTCGCGCGTTCGACCGTTTCCGCCTCGCAGTATGAGGCGCAATTTGACCCCGACGACGAACAGGACGCGCAGCATCTTCGAAATATCGCCGAATTTGTATCGCTTGCCGCCCGATTTGAAGAAAAAAATCCCGGCGCAGCGCTCGAAGCATTTTTGGAACAAAATTCACTCGTAAGCGAGACGGACGATCTTTCTCTGGAGGGTTTGGGAAAGGAATTTCAGACGGACAGAAACTCCCAAAATGCGGTTCTTTTAATGACGCTCCACGCCGCCAAAGGACTTGAATTTCCGTGCGTTTATCTTACTGGCTGCGAGCACGGGATTTTACCTCATGAACGTGCGTTCGAGGACGAAAACGAGCTGGAAGAAGAGCGGCGGCTGATGTTCGTTGGAATGACGCGGGCAAAAGAAGAGTTGAATCTTTCGATGGCCCAATCGCGCGAAACGATGGGAAAACGAAAAACGTCGGCCCCCAGTGCGTTTTTAATGGAACTTCCGCGAGAGGAAATGCTGCTTGAAAATCTTCAGTTTCAGATGGATTTTGACGCGATTTCGACCGAAAACGAGCCTCTGGACGCCTCTTTTTGCGACAGTCCGGCAGAAATGATTTTTGAAGATTCTGGAGAAATAGAGAAAAAGAGGAATATAGAGAAAATACACAAAAAAGAACAGAAAGAAAAAAAGTCAGAAGAAACAACAGAAGAAGAAATTGCAGAAATTGCAGAAGTTGCAGCAAAAGAAACAGAAGAAAAAAAAGTAAAAAAGGACGAAAAATCAGAAGATTCCGCGAGTGCGGAAGATTTTGAATGGGATTCGGGAACCTTTCCGCCGCCGAATTCTGCCGTCTCACCCTCCCGAAGCGCGGCGCCGAGGTCGGAAGAGCGAAAAACTTCCGACTCCCAAGGAGGAAAATCGCAGTCCGGGAAAGAAGATTCCGCACAGAAGACGAATCGTCAGGTTTTACAGAAATTTTCGAATATTCCCGGCGTTATGACGGGAGCAGAATTACTTCGGAAACAGAAAGAAAACGACGATTCTTTCTGACGATTTTGCGGATTCGTCGTCAGATTCTCAATTATATTCAAAAATTTTTCATTTTTTTCTGAAAAAGATTCGCCTCGGGTCCTTTTCCAATTTTAAAATTCGGGTATCTTTATAGGAATTGAAACTTATTTTTATTTTTCAGCAAACAGAAAGCCGATTTTTATGCTAACATGTGCCATTATTTCGCTGGGATGTCCCAAAAATCTCGTTGACAGCGAGCAGATGCTGGGATTGCTGCAGAAACACGCGTTTCAGCCGTCTTATGAGGTGGAAAATGCGGATGTGGTCATCATTAATACGTGCGGATTTTTGGCGGCGTCACGTGATGAAGGAATGCAGAATATTCGTGAAATGGAGGAGTTGCGCAGGTCGCCGAAATTCCCCCTCCGCTGTCTCATTGTGGCTGGCTGTCTCGTGACGCGTGACCGAGAAAATCTCGTAAAATCCTGCACGGACGTCGATGCGTTTTTGGACGTTTTTTCTCGCGACAGCATTTTGGATGCGGTAAAACACGCATTTCCAGAGGAAATTCTTCCTGAAAATTCAAAAGAATATTCAAAAGACGTCGCGAAGGACGTTGCGAAAGAAAATGCGAAAGACGTTGGGAGAAAGAATGGGAGAGAAAATGGGAAACATAAAGAACTTGCGGGAAATGCAGGGGGTAAATTTTCCCTTCCGATTTACGAAAAACCGGCGCCGATTAAGGAAACTTTTTACGAACAGCATCTGGGAATCGCGCGGGATGAATTTCGTTTTCCGCTCCTTCCGCCTCACATCGCGTATCTGAAAATTGCGGAAGGGTGCAATCGACGCTGTGCGTTTTGCGCAATTCCCAATATTCGGGGAAAATATACGAGCAAACCGATGCTCGAAATCGTGGAAGAAGCAAAAAAGCTGGCCGTCTCGGGCGTGAAAGAGGTGATTCTGATTGCGCAGGACACCAGTTATTACGGTCTGGATTTGCGCAAAGAAGACGGAACGCATACGGACGACAATCTCGCAAATCTGCTTCGGCTGCTGAATACTGTGGATGGAATTCAATGGATTCGTGTACTGTATTTGTACCCGCAGAATTTCGGGGCGGATTTGATCGCCGCCTTTGCGGAAACGCCTAAAGTGGTTCCGTACATTGATATTCCGCTTCAGCACATCAACGATCGGCTTTTGAAAGCGATGCGCCGCGCAGCAGATCGGGAAGCGACGGTTGAACTGCTTGCAAAACTTCGTGAAAGCATTCCGCAGCTCGTGATTCGAACCTCGTTTATTGCGGGATTTCCTGGGGAAACGAAAGCGGAGTTTGAGGAATTGCTGGCGTTTTTGAGGAAGCAAAAGTTCGAACACGTCGCTGTTTTTCAGTTTTCTCCGGAAGAAGGAACGCCGGCTGCTGAAATGGAGAAACAGATTCCGCAGAAAGTCTCGCTGAAACGAACCAACGAATTGATTAACGTACAAAAAACAGTCTCAGGCGAATGGACGCAAAAACAGGTGGGACGAACGCTGGATGTGCTGATCGATATGGTGTCGGAAGAGGCGGGAACGTACATCGGACACACAAAATTCGGCGCTCCGGATGTGGATGGAAGCGTGTTTGTAAGTATCGCAGACGAGGAAAAACCGCTTGAAATCGGGGAAATTTACAAATGTGAGATTGTGGATTGCGATGAATACGACCTTTATGCGGTACCCGTGAAGTAAAAGTCAAACAAACTGTTCATAATTCAAAAATAAATCATACAAGTTATGTACTAGAATCAAAAGCAGACCTGAAGGTGTTTTAGAAAAATGTACATGGAAACGTTCAAGCGATATCGAATGGAGATTGATTTGCGGCGTCATACGTTTGAATCTCCGGTTCTTCCAGAAGGTTATTATATCGAAAAATGGAGTCCCTCGCTGGTCGAGGCGCACGCAACCGCACACTACATCAGTTTCCGGGATGAAATCGATGCACGATTATTCGATAATTTTCGTACATATAAAGGAAGCCGAAGCGTTATGGAGTGCATTATGGGAAAGACGAATTTTCTTCCCGACGCGACGTGGCTCATCGTTTATCAGCCGCAAAATACGTACTATTCAGAATATTGTGCAACGATTCAAGGACTTGTAAATGCGGATGGGTGCGGAGCAATTCAGAATGTTGGAGTGGTTCCGCGTCATCGAGGAAAAGGGTTGGGACACGCGCTTCTGGCGCTCGCGCTGGCGGGCTACCAGCGTTTTGGTCTCACTCGCGCGGACTTGGAAGTGACTGCGGAAAACGAGCGTGCGCTTCATTTATACAAATCTGTTGGTTTTCAGTCGGTTCAGGTTTTGTTCAAAGTTGCATCTTCTTCACGCCGAAGATTTTAGAGGAAGTATTAAAAACACAACATTCAAAATGTTTTTTCCCCACGATCGAAACGACATTACGGGAGCGCTCTTGTTTCCTCCCGTTAGGATGGAAACACCGCCACGTACGAAAAAACCCTTAAAACAGAATTTTTCATATTACAATTTTTGCACATTATTATTTCATACAGAAATCATCCTTCTGAAGTTTTACACCGCCCTTTTTTAATTCTTTCCCCCAATTTTACTTTTTTTCACGAGAAAATCGAAAATTTCTGAAAATCTCTCTGGTCCGTTTTGGAAATTTCGTGTACTATTAGAATTTGGAAGATTTTTTTGGACCCATTTCCAAAAAACTCAAACAACAAACACGAATCATTGATTGCTTTGTTGCTTTAATTATAGTGCATAAATCCTGTCGGAGTTTCATTATGCGAAAATACATTGTCGGCCTCCTGGGAATTTTGATTTTTCTTCTGGTTTTGCTGACGGTGAAAACCTGTTTGCACTCGCGCGAGAAATCACTCGAAAATCAGGAAGTTGCGGTTCTGGCGAGTCAGATACTCGATATTCAAAAATTGTTCGTTTCGAAACAGCAGACGACCGATGCTGAAAAGTCGAAGGAACTGGACTTTCAGATTTCGAACAAAATTCAGAATGTTCAGAAAACGATGCTGAAAAGCAAGTCGGAACTTGTGCAGCTGACGGTTCTTCCGCGATATTCGGAACTTTTGTTTCATTCAGGCCGCAAATCGGAGGCGGAACAAGAGTTTGAAGAGGGGTTGAAACGTGTGGAAAAGCTGAACGACTGGAAGGTTAAAACGACGCTGTACATTAATTTTGCGGTCTGTTTTATTCATTGCGGAATGTTCGAAAATTCTGAGAAATGTGCCGATCTCGCTGCCGAATCCGCACAGCAATACGAAAACGCCAAATGGCAGTGCGATATTCAAAAAACTCTGGAAGATTTACGTACGTTTTCAAAAACCGTTCAATCGTCGGGTAAAGAGGGCGAAATCATTCCAGATGAGGAATTGCGGTTGGATGAAACTCTGTCCGGCGCCGGCGCTCCCGTACTGTTGGAAAATGCGGTCGAGACGGAAACGTTTTCAACCCCTTAATATGGGCCGTCCGCTGTGAAAGCCGTCGGAAGCCGTCCGTTGCAGAAATTTCAAGTCGAATCCGTAGAACGGAAAACCAGTAGAATGGAGAAAAATATGTATCGAATCCCTGTTTTGGCGCTCATGTGCGCGTTGATATTTGTTACCGGATGTCAAAAGCAGAACGAAAACTCACAAAAATCGGACTCCAACGCTCCTGCGGAAGTAACGAAACGGTTTTGTTACATCGCCAGAATCGGAAGTCTCGCGGAAATCCCCAATGAAGTGTGGGGAACAACAGAAGAGCCGGAAACCGTCCCAGAGCCGGAAACCACTTCCAAAAATCTGAAGAATAAAGGGGTTCATTCCGAGTCTGTTACGGTGGAGCGTCCCAATACTTCCACTTCCGTTTCCGAGGAATTGGACCCTGAATTTCTCGCAATTGTGGAGTCCGCCGCAAAAGAAACCACAACGAACGAAGGAATTCAGGCCGGAAATCAAAAAAAGGACGATCTGGATTTTTCCATTGAAATGGTTGAAAGCGACGACTCCGAAACGCCGAAATCTGTCGGATCGAAGGAAGGTGCAGACGCGCCGAACGCGCCGAGCGCTCCAAACGTCCCAGCCGCAGCCGACGCGGACGGTGAGGAAGTCGTAGAAATTTCCATGCAGAACGACGGAAAAACGGACGAAAATACAGCGGCAAAAAAGAGTCGGAAAACGAAAAAAACAGGAACCCCGGATTCTGGAAGTTCCGTGAAAACAGAAGGTGAAACTGCGGAAGCTGCGGAAACTGCGACAGATACAGCAACTGACTCTGCGGCAGAAACGGCGTCAGAAGATGCAGAAGATGCGGAAAATACACAGGATACAGAAACCGGCGAAATGACAAACGATGCGGCTTCGGACGATGCAGCTTCGGATGACGAAACTTCAGACGATGAAATGTCGGAAGTTTCTGAGGGTTCTGAGGAAAATGCAGACGGGACCTCCAACGGCTCCGGAACCTCGGTCGGGCTGGAAGAAAAGATGACGCGAGACGTGGAACGACTGGATGAGGAACTCGAACGTCAGGCGAAAGAATATTTGAAAATCGTACAAGACGTTTCAGATGAAATGTCGGCTGAAATCAAAGCGGCGCACTTTCAGAACGTCAGTATTCGGGTCGTGAAACTTCCGGGATCGCTCGTTCTTGGACGGACGGGACACGAATATTATGTGGTCCGCACAATGGAATACGTCGGCAGCAATCTTTCGGAGGATTTTAACCGTCTGATTCTTTCGCCGAATTATGTGAAATGGATTCAGAAACAGGAAAAATACTTGGATTTGATTTCACTCGACGAATTCAATCATGAATATTGGGTGGAAGTTCCGGAGTTTTGGGTTTCATCAGCCAAAGACGTTCCGGCAGAATGATGTTCGAGCGGCGGAGAAACAGAAATTTAAAATGAGTCGGATATAAAATTTTTGGAAAAAGTTCGGAAAAATCGGTGGGGGACCCCTTGCGAAAATTCTGGAATCGAATATAATTCGGTGTGTTGTTTGGGTTTTTGCAAATGATAAAGATCCTTACACCTGCGGGCGTAGCTCAGTTGGCAGAGCACGACGTTGCCAACGTCGTTGTCGAGGGTTCGAACCCCTTCGCCCGCTTCCAAAAGATGATAATCGTGAGCTAATAAAATTTTATGGCTTTCGAAATGGAAGATGTTACAAACTTTTCCGTTTTGAAAAACACCTGCGGGCGTAGCTCAGTTGGCAGAGCACGACGTTGCCAACGTCGTTGTCGAGGGTTCGAACCCCTTCGCCCGCTTTTCGCATTTTTTAGAATGTAAAAAAACGGCTCTGGCGTATGCTTGAGCCGTTTGTTATATCGGAACGATTTTTCGCAAAATGCAGGTTGCTGTATTCCAGTGTGCCTGTGGATTTGTGTCACCCCTTATATTTTTGGGTACAACCATGGCTGAAAGTGAATTGAATTCGTCTGAACAGAAAGCTGAAGAAGAAAAAGCTGAAGAACAGAAACTGAATCTGGACGTAAATATTGATGAACGCAGTGCTTGCGAGCGTCATATTACGGTTACGATTGCGCGCGACGACATTGATCGTTTCATGAATAAGGAATTCGAGGAGTTGAAACCCGTGGCGCAAGTCCCTGGTTTTCGCCCTGGCCGCGCACCGATGAGCGTTGTAAAGTCCCGTTTTCGCAAGGATGTTGCGGAACGTGTCAAAAGCGCCCTCCTGATGGAAAGCATTTCGCAGGTCAATGAAACCAAAGATTTAGCGCCGATCAGCGACCCGATGTTTGATTACGTTGCGCTTGAGATTCCGGAAGCCGGCGATTTCGTTTTCGAGTACGATATTGAAGTCCGTCCTGAATTTGAAGTTCCGAATTGGAAGGGAATGAAACTTCAGAAACCCGTACGCGAATTCACAGATGGGGATGTAGATGATGCGGCCACGGCCTTCCGGTCTCGTTTTGGGAAACTGGAAGAAACGGAAAACGGTGCGGTTTCCGGCGATTATATTGCGACGAAACTTTACATTCGTTACAACGACGAAATTATCAATTCGAGCGAGAACGAAACGATTCGTCTGCGTTCCCAGCTGCTGTTCAGCGATGCGACGATCGACAATTTTGACGTTCAGATGACCGGCGTAAAAGCAGGCGAAACGCGAACATTGAAATTCACGCTTTCCGAAGAAGCTCCGAACGTTCTGCTTCGCGGAAAAGAAGTTGAAGCCGTTTTTGAGGTCGGAAAAGTATACACGCTGAATCTTCCGGAACTCAACGACGAGTGGCTTTCGCAGTACGGATTTAAGGACGAGCAGCAATTTCGCGACTTCCTTCGTACGAATCTGGACAGTCAGATGCACTATCAGCAGGAACAGTCGGCTCGTGAAACCATTACGGACCAGCTTTTGGAATCCGCAAATTGGGAACTTCCCCCGGCGCTCCTCGAACGACAGGCGGAACGCGAACTGTACCGTTCGATGCTCGAACTGCAGCGCAATGGTTTTCCCATAGAGAAAATTCAGGAGCATCTGAATATTTTGCGTCAGAACAGTCTCGAAACGACCAAAAAAGCGCTGAAAGAACACTTCATTCTTGAGCGTATCGCTGAGAGTGAAAATATTGATGCAGACGAAGCGGATTACGATGAAGAAATTCAGGAAATCGCAGTTCACACGCAAGAGCCCGCGCGTCGTATTCGTGCTCGGCTGGAAAAGCAGAACCGAATGGACGTTCTTCGCAACCAGATTATTGAACGAAAAGTTGTGAAGTTGATTCTCGACAATGCGGAATTTGAAGAAACCACATTCGAGCCGTACCCGGCTGAAATGGCTTCCGTTCCGTTCCCGGCAGGCGGCAACGGCACCGCTGAAGAGACCGAAGAGACCGAAGCGGAATCTGAGGAAAAATGAAACACAGGTTTTTGACTTATTTCATAAAATGAATGAGTCGCTTTCCCAAGGGTTTTGAATTTTGCCGAATCGATTTTTTTATCGGTTCGGCTTTATTTCGTATTTAAGGAAAGAGTTTCTTTTTCTCAAAAACTGTATTTATCAAACGGATTTATATTTTTGTTTTTTGTTTGTGTTTCCAATTCAATCACTTTAGTGGAAAGAACTTATGGAAAATTTCAAAGCACCATCATTCGGCGAATTTTCAGAACAGCGTCCTTTGGTACCGATGGCGTCTCAGGATTATCAGCGCCAGCGTCAAATGACGATTTCAGATTTACTCCTTGAAAATCGCATCATTTTCCTGCAGGGGCAAATTTATGACGGCAACGCAAACGAGCTGATTATGCAGCTCCTTTATTTGCAGAGCAGCAATCGTCGGAAAGACATTCATTTTTACATTAATTCTCCCGGCGGAAGTGTGAGCGCGATGCTGGCGGTTTACGACACGATTCGCATCCTCAGCTGTCCGGTAAACACCTACTGTGTCGGTCTGGCGGCGAGCGCAGCTGCGGTTTTGCTTGCAGGCGGCGCAAAAGGAAAGCGTTTCATTCTTCCTCACGCCAAAGTGATGATTCATCAGCCGTGGGGACAGGTCGGCGGTCAGGTTTCCGACATCAAAATTCAGGCGGAAGAAATTCTGAAAACACGTTCCTTAATGAACGAAATTTTGTCTGCCGATACGGGAAAAACCATAGAAGAAGTTGCGAAAGACACCGATCGCGACCATTATATGAGTGCGGAGGAAGCCCTTGCTTACGGCATCGTGGATTCCATTGTGAAAAAGCCCCAGGAAGAGTCGAAAGACTGATTTTTATACAGGAGTGTTCAGATGGCATTAATCCCTTTTGTAATTGATAAAAATGGGCGCGAAGAACGTGCGATGGACATTTACAGTCGTCTTTTGCGCGATCGAATTGTTTTTCTCGGCACGGAAGTTACGGATGAATCCGCCAATTCCATTGTGGCGCAGATGCTGTATTTGCAGTCGGAAAATCCCAAAGCGGACATTCATTTTTACATCAATTCCCCTGGCGGAAGCGTCACTGCGGGAATGGCGATTTACGACACGATGAATTTCATCACTTGCGACGTTCGAACGTACGGAATCGGTCAGTGCGCCTCGATGGGTGCGTTCCTTCTGGCTGCCGGAACCGCAGGAAAACGTTACGCGCTCCCAAACGCACGCGTGATGATTCATCAGCCCAGCGCCGGAATGGAAGGAACCGCTGAAGAAATTTTGATTCATGCAACCGAATTCGAGAAAACGAAGCAGAAGCTGAATGAACTCTTGATTCGTCACACCGGTCATTCGTACGAAAAGATTTTGGCCGACACGGACCGCGATAATTTTATGTCGGCAGAAGAAGCCTGCGAGTACCATATTATCGATCATGTGATTGAAAAACCGCTTGCAGAGTAAGTTAAACGTTAAACGTTGAAATTGTAAGTTGAAGTTGAAGTTGAAAGTCGTACGATTTTTTCATTTGAAAAACACTTAAAAAACAGGAGTCCAATCATTATGTCTCAGCATGTGCTTTACGCATTGGTTCATAATGTGCCAGGTGTCCTCTCCCACATTTCCGGGATGTTTTCGGCACGAGGCTATAATATTCGCAGTTTAACGGTCGGCGAAACGGATAAACCGGACATTTCGCGCATGACCGTTGTAGTTGACGGCGACGATCACACGATGGATCAGGTACGCAAACAGCTTGAAAAAATCGTCACGGTTGTAAAAGCAGTCGATATCAGCAACTCCGATTATGTTGAAAGCGGTTTGGCGCTCATTCGAGTAAAAGCGGACTCCACTCGGCGTCTTGAGATTCACGAACTTGTGAATATTTTTCGTGCAAAAATCGTAGACGTTTCGATCGACACGATTGTGATTGAGCTGTCCGGCAAAGAAAAGAAAATTGATGCGTTTATCGAACTCATGAGACCTTATGGAATCGAAGAAATGGCGCGATCGGGCCGCATCGCAATGACGCGCGGCGGAAATTCGTGATGTGGATTCGAACGCTCTCGGTTTCCGATTAACGGTTTCCGATTCTGATGGATGAACGGAGGAAAACGACTCGAAACGGTTTCCTCCCTTTTTTTCAATCTGATTTTCTCTCAATCTGTTTTCGAAAAAAATAAATTCTTATTCAAAATGGGTTCTTTTTTCCTCCCCCCCTCTTTCGAAAAAAACAGGTTCCTCTTATAATAGAGTATTATACCGTCTGCAAGTCGCAGTCTGGAGAAAATGAATAACAAAACAAAAGTCAAATATTAATCAAAATAGTTACGTACAATATTCTTTTAAGGTCGAAATTCATCAGAAGGAGTTTTACATGTGGTATTTTATAGAAAATAATCAACCGACCGGTCCCATTTCACGTGAAGAACTTCTTGCGCTGATTCAGGCCGGACGTATTGGTTCCTCCACTCCCGTTTGGCGGAAGGGGATGGACGGATGGAGGCCGCTGGCGCAGACGGACTTTCAGACGGATGCGGACGCTTCTTCGGTCCTTCCGGAAAACGCAAGTTCATCAGAAAACGCGATGCAAACGGAAGCAAATTCCTCAATTCCTGCAGATTTCATTGCTGGTTTTGCAGCATTTCGGGCGAATGAACTGTCGAAGATTCAAAAAAGTTTCTATCGAATGATGGTTTCTTTGTTTCTTTTGATTGTAACAACTATTGGTTTTTTTGCCGGCATCATTGCGGTCGCCGTGATGAACGAAACGAAAAACCTTCCACCGGAAGCGAGTGCGACTGGGGTTGCGATTATATTAGGGGCGGCAGTCATTTTAATACTCGTATCGATTTTCTTTACCGTTTATTATTTATGTTTACTGTACCATTTATGGCGGATCGTCCCGAATTCGATGGCGTACACGACGCCGGGCTGCGCGATTGGGTTTTTATTCATTCCGATTTTCAATATCGTCTGGACGGTACTGATGTTCTACCATCTGGGAAAACATTATGACGAGCTGAGACGGTGGAAGCGTCTTCCCGGTACGGATCTCGCGACGTTTGCGATCTTTGTTTGTATTCTTGGTTTTTTGCCGTACATCAGTATGCTGAATGTGATTTTGCTGCCGCTGCTGCTTTACAAATTAAAGCGGAGAGCCGAAGAACTGCTGGCGGTGCTTACGCCGGAGGATTATTGGACGGGGAATTTTTATTGTGGCTGAGTCGGCGCATTGCAGCCTGCTGGAACGAACGATGGAACATACGGAGCAAGACCGTTTCCAGAACCGGTTTCAGATGAAGCGGCGATTTCCTGGGTTGTGCCGGTTCATACGTCCGGCAGCGCAATTGCGGCGGGTTATATGGGACTTTTGGGCGTTGTGCCGGGCGTTGGGGAATTCGCGATTGTGTTCGGAATTTTGGCGCTGAAAAACATTGCGCGCACCCATTTGTACGGCCGCGGACGCGCTTGGTTTGGAATCCTCGCAGGAATTTTTTGGACGTGCATTCATCTGCTGATACTTGCGGCGACGTGTATCGGATGAAAAGAATTCGTAATTTTTATGTTTTTCAAGGAACTGATTTTTATGTGTAAAATTTCAAAAACAACTTTTTTTACAGCTCTTTTTACAGTTTTTCTTTTTGCAGGAACGAATGCGTTCGCGGAAGAAGCGTCCGTGCTGGATTTTTCGCAGCAGAACGATGCGGAACGGAATTTGTTTCCGAAAGATGCGGTGATTTTGTTTCAGGGCGATTCGGTCACGGACGGCAATCGAGGGCGCAGTGCGGATCCGAATCACATTCACGGCCACGGATACGTGTATCTCATCGCATCGTATCTCGGCGCAAAGTATCCTGAGCAAAACTGGACGTTTGTGAATCGCGGCGTCAGCGGAAATACGCTCGAAGACCTGAAAAAACGGTGGGAAAAAGACACCGTGGAGATTCATCCCGATGTTTTGTGCATCATGGTCGGCGTGAACGATTTCGGCCGAGGTTTTTCTTCCGAAGAATATGAAAAAAATTACGATGAACTCCTTCAAAAAACGCGTGAAGCGCTTCCCAATGTGCGTCTTGTGCTGATGGAACCGCTCTGGCGGCAGTCGGACGATGCGGTAAAAGCGGAATATCAGAAAATCGTACGTGAAATGGCCGTTCGTTACAATGCGGTATTCATTCCGCTTCAGGAAGATTTTAATACCGCTTTTGCAAGTACTTCCAATCCGAAATACTGGGTGTGGGACTCCGTGCACCCCACAACGGTCGGTCACTGGCGGGTGTTTCGCGCCTGGCTGGAAACCATGTGCAGTTCCAAAATTCAACAATGAAATACGTTTATAAAATCAATTTAAAATCAAAATCAGTCTGTACGAATTTCTTAACGTTCGTACTTAAACGGTTTTCATAGAGAAAATTCCCGGTTCTTTCGGAGAATCGGGAACGGATTTGTGCAGAATTTACCGTAGTATTCGTTTTCGCTGCGGGTCCTGCCGCCTTTTCACGAAGCATGAAATATATGCTGGTTCCACAATGAAATTCAGTTTTCACAAAGATTGTAAGAGCTGTGGTGCGCAGCTCCAACGATGGACGGGAAAACTGAAATTCAAAATCGTGTGAGTATATAACGAAACTCTGATTCTATTTTTTCAGTATATCAGGCGGCAAAGCAAAAGTCAAGCATTTTGACCCAGCCTTTTTTCGAAATCTCCAAAAAATTTTCCAGAAAGTGGAACGTTTTTCACGAATGCAAATTTTATACCCGATGCATTTTGAATTTTCGCTTCTCCGTTGTTACTCTATCGAGAAACGAAAAATGAAAACCGAAAATCAAGAATCTTCAAAAACCTCTGAACAACATTCGTACTTTTATCTGTTTCCAAAGAAATTTCGCCGTCTTTGTAAAAAAACAAGGATTTTTCCAAGAATTCGTACCTACCCCATTCTCAAAGTGTCCTTTTTTTGTTAGAATGGAGTCATGATAGTTTTTAAAGAGAATGTGACTGAAATTTTTGTGCGGAAAATTTTTGAATTTCTGTTTCGTACCGTTCTGCATTTGTGAAACGAAAATTCCACAATAGCACCGCAAACGAAAGCGGAAAAGAAAAAAGTCAAAAGAAACCGTTCAAAAATGAAGTCCTCGACATCTGTTACAGTAAAGGAATTCACAATGGATAAAGTGTTAGCCCTCATCCTCGGTGGAGGTCGTGGAACCCGGTTGTACCCGCTGACGAAAGTCCGCTCCAAGCCTGCCGTTCCAGTAGCTGGAAAATATCGTTTGATTGATATTCCAATTTCAAACTGTATTAATAGTAATATTTTGAAGGTTTATGTACTGACGCAGTTCAACTCGATGAGTTTGCACAAGCACATTCGAAGCGCTTACACTTTCGACAGTTTCCGACGCGGATACATCGAAATTCTGGCGGCCGAGCAGACGATCGACAATCCGAACTGGTATCAGGGGACTGCCGATGCGGTGAAAAAAAGTTTGCGTTACATTGAAAGCAACAATGTGGATTATGTGGTGATTCTGTCGGGCGACCAGCTTTATCGGATGGACTTCCGCAAAATGCTTCAGGTTCATAAGGATGCGGGCGCGGACGCGACGATTGCGTCGATTCCTGTGACGGCAGAAGAAACGTCCGGACTGGGAATTATGCGCGTCGATGAGGCTGGGAAAGTCGATGGTTTTCTGGAAAAACCAAAGGGGGAAGAACAGCTGCAAGGTTACAAAACCTCTTCCGACTGGCTGCGGACGCAGGGCGTCGAGCCGAATGGGCGGCACTATCTCGCCAGCATGGGTATTTACATCTTCAATAAAAGTATGCTCGTGCACACGCTCGACAAGATGGAATATAAGGATTTCGGAAAGGAAGTGTTTCCCGCACTCATTCACAGCAAGAAGGTGCATACGTACGTGTTCGACGGATACTGGGAAGACATTGGAACCATTCGTTCGTTTTTTGAGGCCAATTTGAGTCTCGCGAAGCCGAATCCGCCGTTTCGGATGTTTGAGCCGGACGCCCCGATTTACACAAACGCACGTTTTCTTCCTTCGACGACCCTTTCGGGAGCTTGCGTGGCCGACTCGCTGGTTGCGGACGGCTGTACGATTGGAAAAGGAACCGTCATTGAAAACTCGGTGATTGGGTTGCGCTGTCAGATCGGAGAAAATGTGACGATTCGAAATTGCGTCATCATGGGAGCCGACTTTTTCGAGCACGAGGCGGAAATGGAGCGCTGCGACTGTACCGTTCCGTTGGGAATCGGAGATGGAAGCTACATCGAGAACGCGATCATCGACAAAAACTGTCGCATCGGCAAAAATGTCCGAATTATAAATTTGAAACAAATTCAAAACGCAGCCGAAAATGAATACTGCCAGATTGTTGATGGTATTGTGGTTGTGCAAAAAGGAAATATTATTCCCAACGACTGGAAAATGTAAAAAGAAGTCCTAAAAGAACGTTCTAAAAGGGAATAAACGCAAATGGTACAGGTATGATTTTCATTGTATCGGGTATAAAAAAAGGAAAACGATTCCAAAGTTCCAACTTTTTGGATCTTTCGGAAAATGATTAATATTTAAAAGGATTTTATATGAAAAGCTACAGGAATTTATTATTCTGCCTGATTTCCGCAACGGGTTTGATTTTTACCGGCTGTGAGCCGCCCGTGGACCGGAATGCTTCCACTTCTGAAACGGAAAGTGCTTCTGAGGCGAAGGCGCCTGAAGAATCACGTCCCTCTGACGCTTCCACGGAAGAAATTCCTGAAGAGTTTCGCAAATATACAGAGCTTCCAAAAGAAAGCACGCCTGCTGCGCTCAAAGCGTATTTGGAATTGTTCGAGTCCCCGGAACTGTACAATTCGATTAACGCACTCTATTCTTCCGGCGATGAAAAAAGTCGGGTGCAGGTAGAGAGTATTGGTAAAATTGCGATGGAAAATCGTGCGCTGGCGATCAATCTTCTTTATGATTCTGACGATGCGGCAGAAGAGGATTTTCGTTACGCGCTGGCGCAGAAGATTCCGCTTCAAATGGGTACAAATTCCACGCCGGACGCGATGGTGACGCAGTTGAAAGTGCTGCGCGATCAAGTGGCGGCGGGACGTTTCCCCGCATACGCGAAAATGGTGGATTTGCAGATGGAAGCCATTCAGCTCGTGATGGAGGCGCAGGGCCTGTACACGTCACAGGAGACGAAACCCGAACAGAAAGAAGCTTTTTTCACAAAATTGGACGCTTTCATTGATTCTGCTGTTGAATCCGATATGATTTCTGAAACGCTTATGAGTCTGGTGCTTCAGCTGGGACAGATGGAAGGAATGGATTTTCCGGAAAAAGGCGCTGCGTCGCTCACGAAAGTGGCAGACTGTCTCGAAAAGAATCCTCGTTACGAAAAAATCACGAAAAATCTCAATTTGCGGTCCATGATTTCCCAGATGGAAAAGGATGCGAAAATGAAATCCGCAACGCCTGAAAAGGTGACGGAATTTTTGGCTTCGTATTTGACCCTTCCGGAGAAAAAAGACGCTGCGACTCTGACGACGTTCCTCGAACAGTTTGAATCGGAAGATTTCAGCGAGCTGGTGATGGGACTCAGCAACGTTCAGAACGAGGACGTTCAAAAAGCGCTTACGGACGCAATGAAAAACGTACAGAAAAACGCCGAGGACGCTGCCGCTCTGATTATGAAAGATGCGTCGGCAAACGAAGCGCAATTCGGAAAAGCGTTCGAAATGCGTCAAACTCTTGTTTCGGCGTTTAACACACCCGAAGAAAGACCTACATTTGCGCAGAAGACGGAACGTTACAATGCGTTGAAAGACGAAGCGGCCGCCTCAAAGTTCCCGCAGTTTGCAATTCAGGCGGAATGCAGCGCCGAGTCGGTTTCGATTGAGGAAAAATTGGAGCCGATGCTTAAGACGGAGAGCAAGCCGACTCCGGAACAGCTGGAAGCACTGCAGCCGATTGCGCTGGAGTTTGCGGATAAAATCACGAAGAACAACGTACTTACAGGACCTTCCGCCCGAATTCTCGGTCAGCTGCTTATGGTGTTCCGTTCCAATAAGGACCTGGCGACGCCCCTGCTCGATCTCATCATCAAAAATCTTGAGGGGAAGAATGAGGAAGAAGCGCAGCAGCTCATGCGAAGCTGCAAGATGCTGAAAGAAATGCTCGAAAATCCCGAAATGATGAAGCAAATGCAGGCGGCTCAGAATCCTGGCGCACAAAATTCCGGCGCTCAGAATCCTTCCGCCCAAGCTCCTGCAACACCCGCTCTCACTCCCGAACAGATTTCCGAACTAAAAACAAAGTTCGAATCGTACTTGAAACTTCCGGAAACGCAAACCGCCGCCGCACTGATGGCGTATGTTGCGCAGCTGGACGCGCCGGAATTTCAGTCGGTCATCGGTCCGCTGCTTCAGACGCAGGATGAAGAACTGCAAAAATGGCTCACTGAATCGATGAACAAACTGCAGGAAACGCTGCGTCAGGCGCTGACGCTTGCGTGCAGTGCGGAAGATGTGACGGAAGAACAGTACGTAGAGGCGCTGCAGTACCGACTCGACTTGATGCGGGCAGACAAAGCGCGAAAAAATATTGAGCCGGATTATGCGGCTTTGACGGAAGAAGTGAAAGCCGGGAAATTCCCGAAACACGTTTCCATGGTGGAACTGGATGCAGACGCAACGGAACTGATGGCGAAGGCAAACGAGCTGTTCAGCGGCGCAACGGAACCGACTCCCGAACAGATTAATTCGTTATATACTTTGTATTTGCCCTATATTCAGAAGGTCGTGGCGGCAAACGCGCTCGAAGGGGCGCAGCTGAAAGCCTGCATGCAGCTGGCTGGAATTTTCTCAACGGACGACGCACAAATCACTGAAATCTGTACGGTTCTTTTGAAAGGTTTGGACGGAAAAACGGACGAACAGTCGAAGCAGATTGCGGAATCGCTGAAAAAGAGACTGGCAGACATGGAATTTCTGTCGAAACCGATGGAGTTCACCGCGCCGGAAGGAACCGATTTGGCGGAACTGAAAAAACTAGTGACCGAAAAAATGGAAATCATTATGAGTTCCATGAAAGGTCACGATTTACCCGAAGCAAAACTCGCTGAGTTCCTCGCCGCAGTCGAAAAATTCGGAAATGCGGATCTGACGGCGTACACCTCCTGGCAGATGGACCTCATGAAGCTCATTCCGCAAATTTTCAAGCAGGAGGATTTCGACATTGAATCGTTCAAAACGTCGTTCCTCGAATGTGTGAAAACTGGAACGGAAAAGGACCTCTTTAATATTAATTGTATTCAGATGTGTTTCCAAATGGCTCGCATCGCCGGACAAAAATCAAAAAATACGGCCGTCGAGCAGGAAATGCTGGAAGCACTTCTTCCCGCTTGCGATGAAGTGGACGCTCCGGAAGCCGGAGAGTTTAAAACGGGAATTGAGCAGCGTTTGAATGAGTTGAAGGCGCCGGCAGAAACGCCCGCGACGGAAGCTTTGCCGGAAAAAATTCAGTTGGAGGATGCTGAAAAATCGGCAGAAGCAGCGACAGAACCCGCCGCACCCGCAACGGAAGAGGTGAAACCGACAGAACCCGCCGCACCCGCTGCGGAAGAAGTGAAACTGGAAGAACCCGCCGCACCCGCGACGGAAGAAGTGAAACCGACAGAACCCGCCGCACCCGCGACGGAAGACGTGAAACCGGAAGAAACGCCCGCACCCGCTGCGGAAGAGGTGAAACCGGAAGAGACTGCAACGCCTTCCGATTCAACTTCGACGACGGAAGACGCTCCGGCGGAGACGGAAACGACAGAAGCTGCAGAAGTTGCGGAAACGACAGAAACAACCGCAGAAAAAGACGATACAGCGGCGAAACTGGCTCCCTATTTGACGCTTCCTGAAGAAAAAACGGCAGCCGCGCAGAATGCGTATCTTACGCAGTTTGAAACTCCAGAGTTCTCGGCAGTTCTTCAAACGCTATCGCAGGAAGAAATTCAGACGGTCGTGAAGCAGCTGCAGCAGAATCTTGCGGAGGCGGCCGTACGCATGATGAAAGCGGACGATGCAACGGAAGAACTGTATCGCAAGGCGCTTGAGCTTCGTCTTTCGATGGCGTTTTTGGATGCATCGGGCGAAGCGTTGGAACCGGAAGAAATCGCCGCAAAAATTACCGCGATTCAAGACGAAGTGACGGCCTCCAAGTTCCCGAAGTTTGCGATTCTGGCAGAATGCAGCCGGGATGCGATTCAGCTGGGGACACAAATGAAGCCTCTTGTGGAAGCGACGACCCCTGCAACTCCCGAACAGCTGGACGCACTCTATCCGGCAGCCGTTGAATTTGTGGAAAAAATCACGAAAAATCAGGCTCTTTCAGGAATCTCAGCGGAAACTTTCCAGGGAATTTTGATGGTGTTCAGCTCCGACAAAGAGCGCGTGACCAAAATTTTGGACCTCGTTTTGACGAATCTGGAAGGATGCGAGACGGAAGAGGCGCAGCAGTGGATTCAGGTTTGCACGATGTTGAAATCGGCGCCTGAAGGACCTGCGGCGGGAACTTCGGAAGCGGCTCCTCAACCTGCTGAGTCGCAGCCTGCCGAGCCTCAGCTTTCCGCAGAAGAAATTAACAAACTAAAATCAAACTTTGAAGCGTTTGCGGCTCTTCCGGAAGAAAAAACTGCCGAAGCGCTCCTTGCGTACGTCTCGAAAGTCGACAGTTCGGAATTTCAAACCGTGGCGGCTCCGCTTTTCAGCATTCAGGACCCGGAAGTTCAGGAATGGCTGCAGAATGCGATGGAAAAACTGTTTGCGTCGATGGAAAGCGCAGTGGAACTCATTTGCAAATCGGAAGATGCGACGCAGGAACAGTACAAAAAAGCGCTTGAAATTCGGATTCAGATTCTGAGCGGCAAAACGTCCGAAGACGGTTCCGAACCAAACTATACGGCTCTCATTGAAGAAGTGAAAGCCAGTCGTTTCCCGGAATTAGTTTCCATCGTGGAGTTGAATGAGATTTCCGCATCCGTCATGAAGAAGGCGGAAACGTTGTTTGGAAATCAGGACGCCAAACCGACTGAGGAACAAATGAACGCGCTGTTCGATGAATATTTGCAGCTCCTCGAGAAAATGACGGCCGCCGACGCTTTGGACGGCGAACTGTTTCAGTCCGTTGCGCAGCTCATCGGCGTTTTTGCACCCGACAACGCAAAAATGGAGAAAATTTGCCGCACTCTCCTGAAAGGACTGGAGGGAAAAACGGACGAAAATTCCGTTCAGCTTGCAGATGCGTTAAAATCCAAATTGGAATCCATCGAATTTCTGACGAAACCGATTGAGTTCAGCGCGCCGGAAGGAACCGAACTGCCGGAACTGAAAATCATGGTGAAATCCAAACTTCGAATCGTGTTGGGAACCGTTCGTGAGGATTCTTTCCCAGACGCAAAACTCGCGGAACTGCTTTCTGCCGTCGAAAAGTTTGGAAATGCGGATCTCACGGCGTACACCGCCTGGCAGATTCAGCTTGTGAGTCTCATTCAGAAATGTTCGGGTGATTTTGATGCGGACGCCTTCAAAACGGCATTCATTGATTGTGTGAAAACCGGTACGGAGAAAAAATTCTTCGAAGAAAGCTCGCTGCAAATGGCGCTGAGTATTGCGGCAAACAGCGTACAGAAATCTGGCGACCGTGCGCGTCTGGCAGAACTGGTTTCGGAGCTTCTTCCTGCGTGTGACGCATTAGGAACGCCCGATGCGGAAAAACTCGCCGCTTCGATTCGTGAATTCATTGAACAGCAGAAAAACGCACCCGCCGACGCTCCCGACGAACCTGCGGCAGAAGGAGGAACGACGGAAGCGCTTCCCGAAAACATTGATTTAGATTCGGAAGCCGTTCCGGCAGAGTCCGAGGAATCTGCGGCGCCGTCCGATTCCACTTCAACGACCGAAGATGAATCTGCGGAAGATGCGAAAGATGGAAAGACTGCGGAAGATGCGGAAGCTGATGAAGACGAAGAGCTTTCGCAGGAACTCGACGAACTGGCGGATTCCTCCAAGCAGAAACCCGTAAAAGTGGAATCTGCGACAGACGCAAGACCTGTAGAAGAAATTGAAGATGCGGAAGACACAGAAGATGCAGAAGACGTAGCAGATGTGGAAGACGCAGAAGATGCGGAAAATGTTGAAAGTGAGGAACCGGCAGAGGGTGCAGTGCCGGCTGAGGTTCAGATTCCAGCGGAGATTCTTGCAGTCATTACGCCTGTGGAAAACGCCACGACGGAACAGCTCGCGGAATTTTTGGAAATCGACGGTTACGCACTGAACGAAATTTACTTACAGCTCGAACAGAGCGGAAATGAAGTGATGCTCAACGCGATTCGTACGCGGCTTCATTCCAATCTTCAGGACGCTGCGGAACGCGTGTTTGCGGCAAAAGACGCGACGCTCGAAGGATACAAAAAGGCGCTGAATTTCAAAATGAGCGCTCTCCTTCAGGACGAAAAAACGGCGGATGACGCTTGGAATTCCCTGAAATCGGACGTCGAAAAAGGTTCTTTCGCGGAACTTTCCAAATTGGTTGAGTGCAATCAGCTCGCAGGCGATTTCCTGAAAAAAGCGATGGAATTTCGTGAGGAGGATTCGGATTCTGCGCAGAAAAAAGACGAACTGTTTACGGAATACAAAGCGTTGACGGCGGAAGTTTTCACGCAAGATGCGTTCGACTCGCCCGCATTCACCCTCGTTTTGCAGACTGCCGCTCTGTTTTTCGACGACAATGCGAGAGGATTGGAAATCTGCAAAACACTGCTTCAAGGAATCGAGGAGAAAAAAAGTAAAGATGCGGAGAGTGTGAAAGATACAGAGGACGCAGAAAATGTAGAAAACGCTGAGGAAGCGAAAGATACAGAAGACGCGAATGACGCAGAAGATGGTGAAAATGAAGAAGAGAGCGAAGAAGGCGAATGGGACGGTCTGTGCAATATGCTGAAAGAACGCATCCAGCAGATTGAACTCATGACCCAGCCTTTTGAATTTACGGAAGAGGAACTTGCGTCCGAAGAAAAGGCGCGCGAACACGTCGATGCGTTCGTCGGTATGATTTTGCAGGACGCCGACATGACGGCAGAAGAATCCGCCAAAAAACTCGACGAACTGAAAAACGCCGCGAAAAAGACCGAAAATGCGGATTTGAACGCTTATTCTGAATGGCAGGCGGATTTTGTAACGTTTTACAACAAGGCGCTCGGAAACGAAGCGACTGACGACGCGGACGCTGCGGCAGAACTTGCTTCACTGCAGAATCTTATTGAACGATCCGAGAGCGTGAAAGTCTCCACGCAGAGTTTTCTCATGCTGATTCAGGTCGGTTACTCCTTGGTAAACAACGCGGAAGACGCTCAAGACGCCAAAATCGCGATTGCGCAGCTGCTTGTAAAACAGGCCGGCGCTTACAACGACAGCACGATTCAGCAGCTTATTCCTGCTTTGGAAAGCTGGGTTGAAGATCTGAAAAATCCGGAAAGTGAAGATTCAGAAGACGAAACCGAGGACGCCGACGAAGCCGAAGATGGTGAAACTGACGAAGACGACGCGTCCGACGAAGATGGTGAA
>CAYTLK010000012.1:21546-30829 GCA_964438515.1 uncultured Planctomycetaceae bacterium | reverse complement strand
GCGTCCGACGAAGATGGAGAATCTGACGAAGACGGAGACGACGATTCAGAGGTCGATCTGGAAGAACTGGATGCCGCTTTTGCAAAATATCTGACGCTTCCGGAAGAACCGACTTGCGAAAACATGATGGTGTTTTTAAGCATGCTGGATGAAAATGAACGTCAAGTGGAACTGTTGAATCTGCTGCAAAAGTCGCCGCGCGACTACGCTCGTGAAAAAGTCGAAGAATTGTTCGCAAAAATTCAGGAAGCCTCCGATTTCATTTTGGACGCAGAAGATGCGACAGAGGAACAGCTGAAAAAAGTCGTGATTCAAACCCTTATTCGGTTCAACAGCGATGAAGATGCGGCTGAAAAACTGCAGGATTTGAAACAGCGCGTTGCGGCACACAAATTCCCTGAAATCACTAAACTCGTAAAATGTTGGATCGCGACGGAAAAACTGCATTCTGATACGCTTCAAAAAGCCGACTCGGGACCGATTTCGAAAGAAGTTGAGGAAAAAATCCTGCCAGCAATCGATAAAGTGCTGGATGCGTTAAATGTTTGTGAGTCTTTGAGAGCCTATCCGTTTGAAAATTTGGTCGGTACGGTTGAATTGCTTCCAACGCCGGAAAAACAGCTCGAAATTTACAAGACGATTGCTGCGCAGCTCAAAACCTTTGAGCCGGAACCCGGAAATTCCAATCTAGAGAGTTTGGAAGGTCGAATTCGTTCGATGGAAGTACTTTTGAATCCTGCTTCTTTCGACGCTCCGGAGGGTGCATCGCTTGAGGAAATGAAGAAAATTGCGCACGAACAGATTCTGACTTTTCTCGGAATTGATTCTGCCGAGGTGGCGTTGCAAAAGTTTTCTGAATTTTCGAAATCGGTGGAAGCCGTAAAGAACGAAGATCTGAAGGCGGTCATCGCGTGGGAAATTGATTTTTATCGATATTTCATTGAGTTATACAATCAGGGAGACAAACAACCAAGCCCGAACGAAATTGCGGAAAGTTTTGCGGAAAAAATTGAAAATGGAACGAAATTAGACGCATTTCAGCCCGAATCGGCAGAAATGGCGCTGGCGACGCTGAATATTTCCTCTTCGGCAGATTCCGCCATTCAAACCCGTCTGACGGATGCGGTGAAAAACCTTCTGAAAATCGTCCTTGAAAAACCTTGGGACGAAGATACGCTTTCCGAATTTCAGGGAATCAGCACCCAGCTGAATCTCCCGGGAAATCCCGTCGAACTTGCAGCAGAGACACTCGATGGAACGCCCGTGAATATTCAAGATTTTGCCGGAAAAACCGTCCTCATCGACGTTTGGGCGACCTGGTGCGGCCCCTGCTGCGAGGAAATCCCCAACATTCGTGAAGCATACGATGCGTATCATGAAGCGGGTTTTGACGTCATCGGTTTGAGTCTTGATGAAGATTTAGACGCCTTGAAATCTTTTGTGGAAGAACAGAAAATTCCGTGGCACATTGTGATTCAGCCCCAAAAAGAGGGTGTTACTCGTTTTGACGACCTGTACGGAATTACAGGAATTCCGACGATGTTCCTCATCGGTGCCGACGGAAAAGTGATTACGATTGAGGCGAGAGGCCGCCTGATGGAACTGCTCGCCGAAATCTACCCGGACGTGAAGGTTCCTGAAGCCGAAGATTCTGACGACGACGCAGAAGAAATTGAAGAGGTCGAAGAAGCCGCTGAAGCCGAAGAAGCCGCTGAAGCCGAAGAAGCCGAAGAAACTGACGACGACACAAAAGCCGAAGAAACTGAAGATTCTGCGGAATCCGAATCCATGAGCGGCGTGGAAGATGAAGCTCCTGAATTCGATGCCGAAATACCAGAAGAAAAAATCGAGTTTGCAGCTCCGGAAAATGCGGCTCCTGAAATGCTGAAAGATGCGGCTTACGCGCAGTTTATGCAGGTTTTGGAGAAAAACGCACAAGATCCGATGGAAAAACTGACCGTTTTTATGAATTCTGTACGTAATTATAAAAATGACGAACTTACACAGTACATGGAGTGGAATTTCGACTTCTTTCGTTTCTTTATTGTGTCGCTTCGTTCTTCGGACCCCAATTCAGACCCCAACACGCTTTCGACACAGTTTTGCGCCATTCTGATGAAGGGAAAGCAGCTCAACGCGTTTCGTCGTGAAACCATGATGAATTCCATACAGTTTTCTATGATGTTTTCTGGAATGCTGGATGAACAGCACGGAAAAGAGCTTCTGACGACGGTCAGCAGTCTGCTGGACGGAAGTTCGGAACCGTGGGCGCCTCAAGCGCAGCGCATGATTGATGGAAAGCTCATTCAGCTGAATCTTCCGGGAAAACCGGTGGAACTTGCGGCAGAAACGCTCGACGGAAAACCCGTGAATATTCAGGATTTTGTCGGAAAAACCGTCCTCATCGACGTTTGGGCGACCTGGTGCGGCCCCTGCTGCGCCGAAATCCCCAACGTTCGTCAAGCATACGACGCGTATCATGCGGCCGGCTTCGAGGTGATTGGTTTAAGCGTGGATCGCGACTTTGAAAAACTCAAGGATTTTGTCGCAAAAGAACAAATTCCGTGGGTGATTGCGACGCAGCCAGCCGCAGAAGACGAGAATTTTGAAACTTTTTCGAAAAAGTATGGAATTACAGGGATTCCGACGATGTTTTTGATCGGTGCGGACGGAAACGTCATTACGATCAACGCCCGCGGACGACTCATGGAGCTTCTGGCTGAGATTTACCCGAACGTCGATCTTTCAAAACCGCAAACCGATTCCGCAAGGGGTGCGACAGACGCAGCTCCTTCCAAGTCGATGAGCGGCGTGGAAGATGCGCCGGCAAAAACCGCTGCGGCTCCAGCGCCGTCGGTTCTCGAAACGTATTCCAAACTTCCTGAAAACAAGTCGCTTGAGTCGCTGAAAGAGTTCCTTCTGTCTTTCGAAAGAAAAATGGGCGAAATTCAACAGCTTCTTCAGCAGATGGATGAAACGTCAGCAAACGCGCAGTTTTTGAAATTCATGAACGCTCGTTCGGCGGCGGCCGACGCCATCATCGCGGATCCTGCGGCGACTCCGGACGATTTAAAACTTGCAGTGGACGCCAAAACGGCGGCGATTCTGTTTGCGGCTCAGGGAGACTCCGATTCCCAGGCGGCAGACGCACAGTTCGCGCAGCTTCTTGCGGCTCTGAACGCTCGCAAAGCGGTCGAAGCGGCGATTCAGGTGGAAGTCCTTCAGCTTTTCAGCGCTTCCCAGTTTGCGTCCCGGATGCCGACGACCGACGAAATGAACGCGGTACTCGATAAAATCATTGCAATCTGCGCGCGTACTCAAGACGCGAAATGTATGAACGGCGACCTCATGGGGAGCTTCATGCAGATGATTTCCTTTGCAAACGACTCCGGCGTTCCTTCTGAAAAAATCGATGCCGCCTGCGCCGCGCTGCGTGAGGCAGTCGTGGCGACGGAAGACCCGCAGCTCCTGAATACCGCCGACTTCATCACGGGAATTGCTCGACGCGCCGCACTTGCGGGAAAACCGATGGAACTCGTCGGAGTGACGCTCGACGGAAAAGAAGTCGATATTCGGAAAGATTATGCAGGAAAAGTCGTCCTCGTCGATTTTTGGGCGACGTGGTGCGGCCCCTGCGTGATGGAACTCGCAAATCTGGAACATCAGTATTATGCGAAATACCATGAAAAAGGATTCGAAATTCTAGGATTCAGCGTGGATTCCGACCGAAATCAGCTCTCCAAATTTCTGGCGCAGCGCAAACTTCCGTGGGAATGCGTGATGCAGAAAGACGGCGCAAAAGGTTGCGAAGAACCGGTTTATTACTACGGAATTCAGGCGATTCCCTGTTTGATTCTCGTCGGAAAAGACGGAAAAGTGATTCGTGAAATTCCGTCCATGCGCCGCGACGAAGTTTTAACCGAAGAATTGAACAAGATTTACGGGGAATGAATTTTGTATGAAAATCATTCTGACACTCGACCAGTTTCCTGTTTTTCTGCCGGGCGCTTATGGAAATAAGACGCAAAAAACGCCCGGTTTGGATGCTTGGACGTTACAAAGTACCACTTTTGACCGTGCATACAGTACGCGTGTGGACGGTCTTGAGACTCTTTTCCAGCTTTGGGAGGCGTGCGACTTTTCCAGACCGGAATTTAAGGGACGAAAGGTCTTTGTTTCCGATTTGCCAGTCGAAGCGCCCGCCTTTTTTGACGAGGGAAAAACCGTGGATCCGGAAACGTTTTTTGCGTCTCCGGAAAACGTTTTAACGCTTAAAAATGCGGACTTCGTCTGGATTTACTTTCAGACGTGGGACTGGCGCTTGCTGGATGCGTGGGTTGCGGACGTACGGATTCAGAATCAGCTGATTGCGCTTCTTGGAACGAGCGGCGAGCTTCCGGAAGGGGATGTGCGTTTGTATTCTGCGGAGGTTCAGCTTCCGTGGTGGGTCCGTTTTTCCGATCCGAAATATGCGGGGACGCGGTCGCACGCACTCGTAACTCCCGATGATTTTGGAACCATTTTGATGCGGGGAAATCCCGACGAAACGTATCGGGAAGAGATTCGGATTCATGCGGAAAATGAACGTTGGGCGTTTGTGACGGACGAATGGTTTTTAACCGGCTTCGATCCCGACCCTGAAGCTGAAGAACAGGAAGAGGATGAGGATCCTCCTGAATTGTACTTCAAACCAGCGGACTGGCGGGACCAAAACGACGTGTCCATCCGATGTTTTGATGAGATTCAAAAGCTGAAACAGCGGATGGATCAATCGTATAACTGAAAGAAAGTCTTGAAACTCAATATTAAAAAGTTTTTGAAAAAGGGGTCTGGGGTCGCGAGCCGCGACGGGCGATAGTGCTACCGCACAAGTGACGCCCTCGCTGGGGCGAAATCGCAAGCAGTAAACACATTCAAAATGTTTTTTCCCCACGACCGTTACGACAGTACGGGAGCGCTCATGTTTCCTCCCGTTAGGGTGGAAACACCGCCACTGTGCGAAAAAAAACATTGAACGTTTTTTCAAAAATTTTCAAATCTGAGGTTTTTAGAACTTCCTTTAAAAACTAATATCAAGACGTTTTAAACTATTTTTGAACATCTATTTATATGAAACTTGCGCAAGTTATTTTTTTGCTTGTGTGTTCCAACACATTTATGTCGTTTGCGTGGTACTCGCATTTGAAAAATCAGCAGTGTGCGCCGCTTTTGCAGGTGATTGTGCTGTCGTGGTGCATCGCATTTTTTGAATACTCACTCATGATTCCTGCAAATCGACTCGGAAATCAGTTTCTGACGCTTCCGCAGTTGAAAATCATACAGGAAGTTGTGAGTTTAAGCGTTTTTGTGCCCTTTCTCGTTTTCTACATGCACCGTCCGCTGACATGGAACTATTTGTGGGCGGCGCTCTGCATCGTGGGAGCGCTCTTCTTCATTTTTCGAGACCGTATGGTGGTTTCATGAACGAAACAACGCTGTGCCAGCTGCAGCTGCTTGAGGAAAAAAGGAATCATCTGGCGGAAATCGGTTACGCCTATGAACAGCGCCTTCGTTCTTCCGCCCTTTCATGTTCCTCTTCACCAACCTCAAAATCCCCAATCGGCTCGCACTACACGCCGGTCGAAATGGCTTCCCGAGTCGTAAAAACAGCACTTAAACCGTTGCTCTATCATGAAGATGGGTCGCCGAAAACGCGGGAAGAAGTGCTGGCGCTGCGTGTGTACGACCCCGCCGTCGGCGCCGGAATTTTTCTTTTGGAAACTTGCGTTCAGCTCACGGTTTTTCTTGCGGAACAAGGAGAAAATGCGGCTGAAATCACCCCACAGATCGTAAAAAACTGTCTTTTTGGGTCCGACTTGGATGCGGAAGCCGTCGAAATTACGCGTCAGGTTTTGCGCAAAATTGCATTTATAGACGAAAAATCCGAAAAATCCCAAAATTTAGACGATCGTTCCACGATATTTTCGACGTTGGAGGAACACATACTTTGCGCCGACTCGCTGAAACTTTGGAAACCGTTTGATTTAAAAAACAACAATAAATACGAAAATCAAAACTCTCATGATAGTTTCGTACAAAAATTCGATTTAGTGATCGGAAACCCTCCGTTTTTAGGGGGGAGGAAAATTCGAAGAATGTTTGGAGACGCGTATTTCCGCTATTTGACGCAAGAATTCACGCAGGACGGAAGCGGAAACGCAGATTTGTGCGCTTATTTTCTTCGATTGGCGGAACGGATTGTGCGGCCCGGCGGCGCGTGCGGATTCATCACTACGAATACGATTGCGGAAGGCGACTCGCGGCGCACGGGGCTTGATGTGCTTCTTGCGAACGGGGCGGTGATTTACAACGTAGAAACTTGCGCCTGGACGGGAGACGCGGCAGTTCAAGTGACGCTTCTTCATTTGTTTTTTCCGGAATTCGGCGAGGAAAATGCGCGCAAAACTCCTATGAATTTGAAGAAAGTGTTGTACGGAAATCAAGTCGCGGAAATTTACGCATCGTTGAAACATCTGGATACAAAAAAAACATCACGGATTTTTCCGAAAAATGAATCGTACTGTTTTCAGGGGTACGTTTTGGCCGCAAAAGGATTTATTTTAACACCCTCCGAAGCGTTTCGTCTGTGGGAGGCGGATGAAAAGTATAAAGAGGTTATTGTGCCGTATTTTACGGGAGATGATGTTTTTTCATCGACGGATCCAATGCGGATGACGCCTCGAAGATTCGTCATTTTTTTTCACGATTGGACGCTGGAACACGCGGAAGAATTTCCACTGGCGCTCGAAATCGTTCGCGAGCGGGTTTTGCCGACTCGGCTCGCCGCAAGAAGGAAAGCACATCGTGAAAACTGGTGGTTATTTGGGGATAAACGTCCAACGTTTACGAAAATCATACAAAACAATCAATTAAAAGAGGTTTTGATTCAGACGCGGCACGCAAAATTTCTCTGCCCAACACGTGTCCCCGCTGCAAATATTTATTCCGAATCGACCGTTCTTTTTCCAACGGAATCCCGTAAATTCCAAGCGATACTGAACAGCAGCATTCATGAAATTTGGGTGCGAGAAACAACGAGTTCGTTGGGGAACGAAATGCGTTACTCACCCACCGACTGTTTTTATACGTTTCCGTTTCCACACCGATTCAACACGACGTTTGAATTATTCGAATACCGTGCAGAATACTGTCGAATGCGGCAAAAATCGCTGACGGAACTTTATAACTGGTTTCATTCGCCTCAGGAGAATTCGGACGATATTCGAAAGTTGCGCGAATTGCATCATCAGAATGATTCCGAGGTGCTTTCGGCTTACGGGTGGAACGATTTGGAACTGATTTACGAGTTTCATCCTACTTTGCGGGGCGTCCGGTGGGAGCTTCTTCCGAAAATTCAGGAAGAAATTCTCCGGCGGCTAAGTCTGTCGGACAATTTTATCTCCGAGATAATTTAAGGATGAGTTTTTCGAGAGCGTCAAAAAATATTCGAGAAAGAACTTTAATCCTGAAGCACCCACCCTTTCAAACCACCCAAATTCTCCATATTGTTTAAATTATTTTTCTCTTTTTTTAAAATTTTTAAATATTTTTAAATAATTTTTTAATTTAAAAAATTTTAAACGGCAATTTTGCCGATATGATTGCGTGGAATAAGCACTTAAAACGTTTGGGGATGAAATTATGTTCAGAAAAATCTTTTTTTAAGAATTTGGGGGAGGGCTTGAAAAATATCCCAAGTGTGGTAAAATCATTCTTGTTGAGGTTTTTTGAGAACTCACGGTTGCAGCCCAGACCTATCGGTGCGAGATGGGGGTACATTTTTTTCACCGATATAATGAATAGAAAGAACTTTTCACCACTCATTGAACCCTTCAGGCTGCAGAAGGCTTCGATGAAACCCGTTGTTTGTTAATTTTACCTTGTTTTTATGTGTATTTAAGCGGTTTGGGCTAAACTCAAACGGAACTTTAAGGAGAAAAACATGGATTCTGAAACTTCTTTTGTGCAAACTTGTCCTACATGTGGACGAAAACTTTGCGTTCAAGTGCGGTATTTGGGAATGACGCTCACGTGTCAGCACTGCCACGGACGTTTTGTCGCACAGGAAAACAATTACGATTCCATCTGGGACACAGATGAAGACGATATATCGGTAAATTGTGTCATGCATAAACTTGAGAGCAATCTCCAGAAATCCGGAATTCTTTCCCGCGCAGAACTTTCACAGCATTAAATTCAAAATCCTAGGATTTTTGATTGATTTATACCTGAGTCACCTGAAATTGTTGTTCCGCCTTGGATGCTCGTTCGTGTAAAAACGACCTACAGAAAATGCAGAGAATTAAAATTCTATCTGAACAAAATTCAAAGCAGAAACACTCTGAAAAGAGATTTTCTGCTTTTTTATTTGCAGAAAACGAACATTCTGACGACAAAATCAGAATGTTCGACAAAAACAGCGATTTACATATGATAGTTTTCCGGCAAAAACAGGATTCGACCGCAACTTGAACATACGACCGGAGCGGTGCAGGAAGAAACTCGCGCAATTTGCTCCAATGGAATCGAAGTGTGACAGCCGGAACAGCTTTTTCCGCTGAGCGGAGCCAGAGAATCGAATCGCAACACTTTGAAAACGCGCTGATAGGCGGTCAAATAATCTCCCTGAAGCAGAGATTCTTCTTTACGAAAATCAACTTTAATTCTACGAATTTCAGACTCGGCCCATTCTTTGTTTTTCTCGATTTGGGAGTTCATTTCTTCAAGAAGTTGTTCTCCATTTTTCAGATTGTTTCTTGCAGAATCTCCTTCCGCTTTCAGAGTATCGAGAAAATCGAGACCTTCCAGAATTTCATCCGAAAGAACACCGTCTGCCGCGACGGCTGCCGCAATTCGATCCTGAAAGGTACGGAAATCTTTTTCGTTTTTCGATTCATTCAGCTGTTTTTTGTTCCGTTCGATATTTTTTTCATTATTTTCAAGCTGCGCCTGCTTCGTATCGAGCAAAATTCGCTGATTCAAAATCCGTTTCAGAGCCTCATCTTGCTGCTGTTTCATTTCTACGAGCCGACTTTCCATCGCTTTTCGCTTTCGGATGTCCGCATTTACCTGATCCATCAAATCAGAAAACTGTCGGTGCATTCGATGAAGCGTGGCCAAAATAAGGTTGATGTTTTTTGCGGATTCCATTTTATTCGAAGGGGTTAAAGCCTGAAATTTTCGTAACTTACGTCAAACAAACATGCGTGGAACATGTGCAAAAATCAAAGAAGATCGTCGTCCT
>CAYTLK010000012.1:0-21446 GCA_964438515.1 uncultured Planctomycetaceae bacterium | reverse complement strand
ACGTCAAACAAACATGCGTGGAACATGTGCAAAAATCAAAGAAGATCGTCGTCCTCTTCTTCTGCCGCCGCCTGCTTTCCACTGTTGCGGTCCGTAGAAAGCACCTGACGCAAAAGGGCGGAAACGTCTTCATATTTCGATTCGGAAGGGGAGGTCGGCGTACATTGCAGCACGGCACCGTGACCCTTGTACGGAAGCGAAAGCAAAAGACTCGAAACGGTCTGAATCTCCCCCTCGCTGAGAATAATTCCCCGACGTCCGTTTGTGTCCGGTTTTCTCGCAAACGTTTTGCTGGCCACCGCCAGAAACGTCACGGAAGAATCCAGACGCTGAAGCGTCAGCTGACGTCGAACGTATTCCTGACGTTCGTCATTATAATCGTCCATTCGCCCATTGGAAAACATATGCAGACCCGGCTGAATTTCCTGCATGGAAATCTCGGCGCCGCCGTAAATGACGAAACCTTGATTCGCATCGGCACAAACGTAATTCACCCCCGCATAATTTCCCGTCTGCAGTTCCTTCAGAACCATCTCGGCAGCTTTTTGAGGGTTGTTGTAGTTCAGCATTTCCCGGCACAAAACACCGCGAGAACGCGGATTGAACGGAACATCGCGCTTAGGTCGATTCATCGCACAGGCAAACATCCCGTGCTGATTAATTCCAAACCATGTACCGCCTGCTTTTCGATCAATTCCGCAAATAATTCGCGGACATCCCGACTGAATACGAGGAGCCTGTGACGGTCGATCCGGACGTTCTTCCCGGTTGTAAGCCACTAGAATCGGGGAGTCGGACGCTGTTTTGTACTGAAATGCCATTATGCCCATTTCTGAACCCTTTATACTTTCCTAATGAAAACAAAGATTCCGATTGAATTTACTCTGATTCTAATATTACCACATTATGCAAGAAAGAAAACCCCCCATTTGGGGGAGTTTCCCCATTTTCTTGAAATAAGTTTTATAATTGCGGGAAAGTGGTTTCGTTCAGATTCAAATTTTCGCCCTTTCAGTTGTTTTGCAGCAAATTCGCGACTGTTTCACCGTTGTTTCACGTCTGTTTCACAGATTCTTGCTGGAAATTTCATGGTTTCTAACGATTATCCGTCATTTTCCACATCGCCGACGCCACCAGCATCGTCGATACAACCGACACATCCAATACTATCGTCAAAAAATCTTTTCCATTCGTCGATTTACTTCGAGGACGGTTCCGCGTACAGTACCGCATTCCGGAACCACACCTCGCCGCCTTCCGACTGAAAACCGATTTTTCCTTCCACATTCAGCGCGTCGTGCGCCCAGTTCACAAGCACCCCATTCACACGTACGAAAATCAAATCTTCATAGCAGGTGACTTCGACCAAGTTCCAGCTTTCCGTTCCGGGTTTTTGATTCGTCTGAAAATTCACCAGTTTGTGCAGTTCGGCCTGAAATTTCCCTCCATTTTCCGAACGGGCGCGATAGATGTATCGGTCAGCCGGACCGCGAAGTACGTGACCGTGAAATCCAAAAAGGTGTCCGATATTTCCAGTTTGCAGCTGGCATTCGAAGCAAGGCGGGAGGAATTTCGGTTCGGGACGCGGTTCGGAATCGACGATTCGCAAAAAAAGTCCGCTATTAGGTTTTGGGTCGTTCTGAGGGTAGCGGACCTCGACTTTCAGCGTGAAGTTCCGAACGGAAATTCCTTTAGGAGAGAGCCAGCCGAAGGGGGTTCCGGACACCTTCAGAATTCCGTCTTCCAGATGGAAAACGTCTTCTTTTTTCCCGTCATCTGCAAGATAAAAATCGAAATCATTGATGGTTTTTCCGTCAAAAAGATGAATTTCAGCACCTTTACAGTCGGAAATTCCTGGTGCCGCATCCTCCGCGAACGTTTTAACGGCAAAATTGCCGATAAATACAAGAACACTGAAAAAACAGAACAAACATACTTGGAAAACGCTTTTTTTCATGGCGGGACCTTTCTTTCGAATAAATAAAGGTTGGAGGGTTGGTTGATTGAACGGTTGGAGGGTTGAACGGTTGAACGGTTGTTTGAAAAATGGTTTTTCAAACAGACGGAGCCTGTTGAAGGAAATTGGAAACTTTAACTCTCAAAATCAGGGAATTACTCCCATTTTGATTTCGGTTTCACACTCAAAATCAAGGAACTGTACGACAGGAGCCAGCAACCGCTAAAACAAAGAGAAAGAAAATAAAAGCAAGGCACATATAAACAAACACCTTATTAAAAAAAGGAAGTTCCTCACTTTTTTTCTCTTCTTTTTTCGTGCACTTTTCTGGTTTAATCATTGACTCCATCAAAATTTTAGTAAAAATGGAGTTCAGCACGTTTTTTGTCTGTTCATCCGCTTCTTCCATCAACTTGCTTACTACTTTATACTCATCTTCTGAAATGAATATTTTTTTGAGGGTTCTTCCAGCATCATCCTGAAAATGAATCGTATAGGGATGTGTCGTTTCTTCAGAACCGGAACGCAAACGATCTAACTTGTCGCCAAACATTTCGTAAAATACATATGTACTGTAGGGGTCATTTTCCATAATTATACCTAACAAGCGTCAATATGAGCAACAAATTTTCAACAATCAAGGATGCAGCAACCCGAAACAGAGTCGAATTCTTTTGGAAACCGCATCTTTTTTATGCAAAAGGGAAGGAATTTCCAAAGCGATTTTGCTCCTTTAGCCGTTCGTTTGCTGGTCCCACAATGAAATTCAGTTTTCACAAAGACTTCGGGAGCCGTGATGTGCAGCTCCAACGGCAGACAGGAAAAACTGAAATTCAAAATAGTGTTTAGTATAATTTACTTTCCAGGTGTTGGTCGATCCATTCACGATTTTATTATAGCACCTCCTTCAGGCTCTGTCAATAGTTTCACATCTTTTTGGGAAAAAACTTTCCAAAACTTCCCAAAATCCAGGAATAAAATTCGAATTCAGATTCAAATTCGGAATCGGGTCGGAGGCTTCAAGAGCTTAAAGAGGGCGTCAAAAGGCTTCAAAAGGCTTCAAGTCTGTGAAAATAAGGCGCAGTTCCGCACGCTCACCGTTCAGAAGGGCGGGAACTTGCAGGATGGGGCTTGACAATCGGGGACAAATGTGCATAATTAAAGAAATAGATTACGAATATTCAATTTCTGCCAAAGGAAAATGTCCCCATGCAAATTCATTCCACCTATTTTGCCCATTTCAGGAAATTCCTGCTTTTGAACTCTTTCATTATTGTATTTTATTCGTTCTTCTTCGCGGTCCCCTGCTCCGCTCAGGCGGAACCGACGGAAAACACCGATGAAATCACGGTTGCAGTCTATTATTTCGGAAATTACCACGCTGATCCCCGTAACGAAAAACGTCTTGGTGTCGGCTGGACCGAATGGGAGCTGGTGAAAAACGCAACGCCGCGCTTTCCAGGACACACACAGCCGAAAGTACCGCTTTGGGGGTACACCGACGAAGCAAATCCGCGCGATATGGAACAAAAAATTGATGCGGCGGCAGATTACGGCGTCGATGTGTTTTTGTTCGACTGGTACTATTATAATGATGGTCCCTTTTTAAATCGTACGATTGATGAAGGTTTTCTGCACGCTAAAAATCGAGACCGAATTCAGTTTGCACTCATGTGGGCGAATCACGACTGGGTCGATATTTTTCCCAAACACAAAGACGTTCCCAGCGCCCTCGTCTATCCGGGAACCGTTACGCCGGAAAAGTTTGATGAAATTTGCGACATCATCATCCGCGACTACTTTTCGCAGCCGAATTACTGGAAAATCGACGGGAAACCGTACTTTTCATTTTACGAACTCACAAAACTTGGGCAAAATTTCGGCTCTTACGAAGCAACAAAGGCGGCGCTGAAACGGTTCCGCGAAAAAGCGAAAGCGGCAGGTTTTCCGGACATTCATCTGAATGCGGTCTACTGGGGACGTCCGAATATTCCCGGAGAAGGAACGGTCGAGGATCCCGTTCGAATGATTGAAGATCTCGGATTCGATTCCGTGACGTCTTACGTTTGGATTCATCACGTCGGACTGCCGGAACAGGTGACGGATTACAATTGGGTGCGCGATGCGTATCTCAAACACTGGGAACAAGCGGATTCGGAGTTCAAAATCCCCTATATTCCGAACGTTTCGATGGGTTGGGACTCCTCGCCGCGTACGTGTCAGAGCGATTCGTTCGGTCCGTTCGGCTATCCGTTTACGAACATTATTGGAAACAACACCCCTGAAAACTTCAAAAAAGCCCTGGAAATGACGCGCGACCGTCTTCTTTCCAACCCGCACTCCCTGCGAATTATGAATATCAACAGCTGGAACGAGTGGACGGAAGGAAGCTACATTGAACCGGACGCGACACATGGTTTTAAGTATCTCGAAGCGATTCGCGAGGTTTTCGGAACCCAAAAGAACTGAAAAAAAAGAATCTCAATGTGTGATATTTATCGTACAGTATTTTTCATACGATTTTATACAAACCATTTCCACGTCATTTTAAGGAGAAAAAATGAAAAAACGCCCCATCCTTCTTACGTCCTTTTGCACCCTGCTGCTTCTGACGACCGCGATTTTCGCGCAGTCTGCCGGAGTGGGAACGAATGAACAATTCCGAGGACCCGTTGGTCTGCAAATGTACAGCCTCCGCAGCGTCTGCGAAACGAACGTCGAAGACGCAATGAAACTCGCGTCCGAAATGGGGTTCCAATACGTCGAAGCATCCCGTTCTTTCAACCTCACGATCGAAGAATACAAAGCGCTTCTCGATCGGTACGGACTCAAGGCGGGCGCGAAAAACTGGGGACTTTCGGAATTTCAGACAGAAGAAAAAATCCAGGAGGTCGTGCGTGAAGCAAAAATCCTTGGAATTCAGTACGTCGGAATCGCCTGGTACCCCCATCAGGGTGAATTCGACGAAGAAGACGCAAAAACCGCAGCGGAAACATTCAATCAGATCGGGGAACGACTGAAAAAAGACGGATTGCTGTTTTTTTATCATAATCACGGTTACGAATTTCAATCATGGAATGATGGGAAAGATGGAGAAACCCTGTTTGATTACGTCATTCAGCACACGAACCCCGAAACGGTCGCATTCGAGATGGATGTTTTATGGACGATTTTCCCCGGTGCCGACCCGGCCTCACTTCTGAAAAAATATCCGGACCGCTTCCAGCTCATGCATCTGAAAGACCTGAAAAAAGGGGTCGAAGGGAATCTCAGCGGCGGAACGCCTGTGCAAAATGACGTCGCTATTGGTTCCGGACAGGCAAACTATCCCGAAATCCTCAAAGCGGCTCAGGATGCTGGTGTGAAATTCTACTTCATAGAAGATGAATCGCCGATTTTCCGCACACAAATCCTCGAAAGCCTAAAATATCTGGAAACCGTTCATTGGAACGAGTGATATTTAGTACTTTATATCATTTTTTTGCAGAAAACTCCTGCAGAAAGGTAAAACCATGCTTCATCGACGAAATTTCCTAAAAAAAGTTTCTCTCTCCGCCTCAACTCTCGCGTTTGCCGCAGGCGGCGGAATGATTTTGCCGACTCCAACGAAAGCGGAACTGGCGATTCCATATGAAAAAACGGTGCGTGACCATCTTTGGATGTGGGGTCACGGCGAAGGAACAACAAACGGCCTCTACAATATTCCCGAAGGCGGAAAGCTGCACCCCGCAGATGCTGTTCGTGAAATGGGAATTCCCAACGTCTGTATGATTCGATGGCGCGGTCGGCCGGAACCTGAAATTTACGAGACGTACAATCAAAAATTTGCCGGCGTCAAACGCTTTGCGTGGAGCATCATCGACGGTGCGCCTCAACCGTATGACGTAAAAAAACGGGACGCGTTCGAAATCGCAAAGAAATTTCCGAATCTCACGACCCTTTTTCTCGACGATTTTTTCATCGGAAACCCAGCTCCGCGTCCCGGTTCCGAGGAGTCGCCCGCCCATTTATCGCTTGCTCAAATTCAGCAGCTGCATGAAGAAACGCAAAATTTCGAACGGCCTTTGGATCTTGCGATGGTTTTGTACTCGAATCAGCTGACTTCCCCCGCAATTTCCCGACACATCGCGCACTGTGATGTGGTTTCGCTCTGGACGTGGAACGCGAAAGATCTTGCAAATCTCGAACAGAATTTTGCGCGTTTTCGTGAACTGGTTCCTGAAAAAAGAACCATGCTTGGAATTTACATGTGGGATTTTGGGGACGCGCGTCCTGTGCCGTCCGAACTCATGAAACACCAGTGCGAATACGCGCTTCAGCTGCTGAAAAAAGGAGAAATCGAAGGAATGATTTTTCATTGCACGCCGCTCGTCGATATGAATATTGAGGCGGTTCAGTGGTCGAAAGACTGGATTGCGGAAGTCGGAGAGACGGTTATATGATTTTAGTACATGCTGGTTTTGAATAAATTTCGATTACTAAAACAATATTCACTTTTACAAGTAAAAAGTCCTCAAATTATGTATTTACCAAAAATACGTTTTGTGGTATAATGACGTTTAACGGTTCTTCCCGAAAAAAGAGCCGCTAAACTGTCAGAAATAGAGTTCATAAATCGTAGAATTCGTAAACTTTCAAAGGAACGTTCAAGATCGAGGAAAAGTGTGAAGCAAACAGTTTCCATAGTAGGTGCCGGACTGGCGGGATTGGCCGCTGCGGTACGATTGCGGGATTTGTGGATGGAACATTCACAAAAAGAACTGGAAATACACCTGTTTGACGCTTCAAAACATCTCGGAGGGCGTGCGTCTTCTTATATTTTTTCGCAGGAGGAAGGACTTCTCGACAACGCGCAGCACCTCACCATGAATTGCTGCACGATGCTGCTTGAATTTTTGCGC
Organism: uncultured Planctomycetaceae bacterium; assembly: GCA_964438515.1. Classification (GTDB taxonomy): domain Bacteria; phylum Planctomycetota; class Planctomycetia; order Pirellulales; family Thermoguttaceae; genus RGIG3701. Next base: position 14,588 of record CAYTLK010000012.1, on the reverse strand, counting down.
CGGACGGATCTTTTTCGGTTTTGGGAGCCGCAGCGAGAAATGACGTTTTGCGTACGTATTCCAAACCATTCGTATTCAGGGTACGCGCCGTGCAGTCGTCTCGGATTTTATTCTTTTCGGAATTCCCGCATTTTCCCGCATCCTCTGAATCTTTTACCCTCGCTTTTGAGGCTGAAGTACCTCACGTTTCTGGAACGCATCGAACTGCTTGGAGTTTTGCGGCAAATGCAGCGTTCGACGCCGGCGCCGGGGCTTCCGTTTCGGGAGTGGCTGGAGGATCTCGCGTGTCCCGGTCGAATTATGGATTTATTTTTTGAACCCATTACGCTTTCGGCGTTCAGCGACACGCTCGAAAGTGTGTCGGCGCACATGGCGCAGGTGCTTTTTTCGCAAATGTTGTTCGAGTCGCACGATGCGTGGCACATGTGGATTCCGCAGCGTCCTTTGCGCGACATTTTCGATGCGGAACTGACGCCTTTTTTGGAAAAAGCGGGAATTCATCTGCATCGAAACACCCCTGTACAACGGGTTTTTCGATCTCATTTAAGAATTCAGGAAAATTTTTCTTCTTTTTCTTCTTTTTCTTCACTTTCTTCTCGCTCTTCTTCCTCATCGGCGGCAAAAGAATCCGATTTTCCGACCGATGCGACGATTTTGGCGGTTCCGTGGTGGTCTGCCGCAAAATTGATGCCGGAATTGGCGGAACGAAAGACGTTCAATCCGAATCTTTTTAATTCTCGCACAATAACTGCCGTGCATTTTTGGACGGATAAGAAGTTGTTTTCGCAGAACAATCTTGTTTTTCCGAAAGAAACCATCCAATGGATTTTTCGTCCGCCCTACGGGTCTGGGGAGCTGGGGAGTTATCATCAGGCGCTCATAAGCGACTCGGACCGTTGCTGTTCGGAGGATTTAGCGTCGCTCGAACGTGTGACGCGCGCGGAACTCACCATGCTTTTTCCGGAGGCAAAAATTTCTCATTTGCGTGTTACACGAACGCCCTCAGCCGTTTTTTCCTGCGATACGTGGATGGATCATTCGCGGCCGACGTTCCTCACGCCCTTTCGTTCTGTTTTTCTTGCGGGCGACTGGACGGCCACCGATTTACCGGCGACGATGGAGGGTGCGGTGAAAAGTGGATGGACGGCGGCGACCGAAACGAATTATTTTCTTCAAAATTTACGAGAAACGCCCTCAGCTCCATCTTGACAAAAACCTAAAATCGGCTAAAATACAAGAATACAAATCAGGATGAATGGCAGAGTGGTCGATTGCGGCGGTCTTGAAAACCGTTGACGTGCAAGCGTCCGGGGGTTCGAGTCCCTCTTCATCCGTTTTTTCCCGCTTCAACGCGGGTTTTTTTATGCACAGATTTATTTTTCGTGTTCCAAACTCTTTTTTGCATCCGATTTTTGCATCCGATTTTTTCTGTCAAAAATTTCTGCGTTCTGGTTTTCATAAAGAAAAAAGACCCCCATTTCAGACCGACACGCACTCCATCTTGTGCAAAATTCAAAGGTGTTTTCAATACGAGGGAGATTGTGTGTCAAACCTTGCGGTTTTCGGTCCAAAATAGGGGTCTTCACGAAAATGAACGCATGCTTCAAGGTGAAAATCTAAAAGCCGTATTTTCGAAGGTAGTAACCTAATTCATTGTCGTTAATTTGCCATGCGTTCACAACGGAGTAGTTTCCTGCATCGTCCAAAAGTCCAATGGAATCATCTTCAAACAGGATAAAATTGTCGGCCGCATATGTTCGACCGCTTGCGGTGCGGGGATTGTAACCCAGCAGGACCGTACGTCCATTTACATATCGGACGCGAAGTTCTTGATCCACGACGTCTTGGTCGGAACCATTCGTGTAAATGGTACGCATAGCGGTACCGTCATCCGCAATTAAAAGCAGCCCTTGATAGTTGACCGACCCGAGCGACCAGTGCAATTCCCAGCAGGAAGCCGCATTCACTGCGCCGACCATTCCGATGCTGAAAACTATTGCTAAAACCAAGCTCAAAATTGTGTGTTTTTTCATTTTCGTGTTCCTTTTTCGTGAAAGAATTTTTACATTTTTCGTTTTATTTCTCGTTTTTGTTTGGGTCATTCACCCCACAATAAAGTAAGAGCCGCGACTTTCAAAATGGGAAACTTTTTTTAGAAATTTTTAAAAGATTGTACAGATTTATTGTTTTTCAGAATCGAACCATGAAACACACGAAATTAGGTTTCAACTGTTTTTAATTATTTTTCATGTAATATAAATGCTTCATGGTTCGTTTTACTTGTTTAATCTGCGGGATTTTTATCACACGCAGAATCAAACATCCAACCGCCCAATGTATAAATTACTGTTTCGAAAATCGCACACTATACATTTGATACCCGATTTCTCGAATTTTTGCAATGGTTTCGACGTACGGCGTGTCGCAAACGTCCACCAAACCATTCTGATAGTTCTCGCCGTCAAAACGCCCCGTCGTCGCCTGTTCCGCATATTGGTGCCAGTGGACCCCGACAAAATTCGGATGTTTGAGCGCCGATTCGACGTAATTGTAATACGCCTGCGCTCGTGCGTCCTGATTTTCGACCCCAATAAGCGTCCAGTGCAGCATTCCGCGATCCAGTGCGCCAAAATGAAACTCACTGATGAGCGCTGGTTTATCCACGCCTTCCGGCAACTTGAAATCATCGAGCGTGAACCGATAGATGTTGAAGCTCAAAATGTCACAATATTCGGCTGCAATTTTCAAAAATTTCGGATTGGGGACGCCGCTGTAGCGACATCCAAGGTACATTGTACCAGGCGTGACCGTTTGAAACTCTTCATGAATGACGGAAAAATATTCCCGAACGGTATCTGCCGAAAATTCCTCACAATCTGCTGCGGAACCTGCTGGCGGCGCCTGTTTCAGCTCCAGCAGACTCTCCCACGAAGCGTAATTTCCCCCCCAGGCGGCATTCAGATTTTCGATCGAACTGTATTTTTCCTTCAATTTTCGAACAAAAACCAATTTTGCCGGCTGCGTATTCGGCGATTTTAGCGCCCATTCCGCCAGCGAAGTATTTTGCCCCCAGTTCAACTCATTATCGACGAACATTCCGATACACCAAGGACTCATCATTTCCGCTCGATGTTCCACGAGTTGATCGTGAATGTCTTTCCGAAATTCCGGATGGAACGGATCGCGAAACGACCACCAAAAACCTTCGTCGGCCCCTTCCAGAAAGGGCGAACGCATCGTCAGCCGATCACAATAAGGCGTCCGATTTTGGAGCGCAATTCGAACGTCGGAACTGTTTGCAATCGTATTCATCCCCCAGCTGCGCAGCCGACGATGCGCCAAATCCGCATATTTTTCCCGCCAATTCGCCCCGCCATACTTCCGCCGCGCATTTGCGCTCGAAAAATCAAAGGTTTCCTGAATTCCGCGCACCGTGTAAAAATCTTTCAGAACCGCATCGTTCGTATGATAAAATTCCGCAAGCGGCGAATTTTCTGGAGGAAGTTCCTCAAAATATTCACGGCGTCCGTCGAGCGGCGTCACAGCACTGGATGCGTTGACTCGTACCGGCCCATGCGACCAGTACAAATGACCGAGCGGATCCACCATCCACCATTTTCCCTCGATTTTCTCGACACGAAACCGTCCCGTTGCTTCTCGTTGGGGTCCGTTTGCCCATCCTCCGTAAATATCCCATCCTTCCGGTCCCGGATGTTCCGCAAGGTCTTCCGCTTCCGCTTGACGCGCCACTGCAAGTTCCGCATCGGAATGAATTTTCCCCGGCCATTCTTTGTATTTGAACTGTCCGTATTTGTCGATGAACGGGAAAAACTCTTCCGGCGTCATCTTTTCCCAGACGGGGTTTGGGTCGAAATAACGATAGTAATCCGCCCGCGTGGGCTGCGTAAACGGTTTAGGCTTTGTATTTTCATTAGTTCCTACATCTACACTATTTCCTGTATTTCCACCGTCTCCCGTACTTTTCGCACCCTTTTTATCTTCCTGGCCGAACGTCTTCCAATCGACCTTACGAAGCGCGATTCGACGCACGCTCCACTTCCAATTCAGCAAAGGTTTTTCAATATAAATTCCGACAGAATAGATTTTTGTACCTGAAAGTGTGTCTGAAATTGCGTCTCCGTTCCACGGCGTGCGGCGCATCCCCGTAGTATTGAAAATTTTGCGCGAAATCGGAATAAGAAGTGTGTGCGTTCCGTTTTTTTCTACGTTTGCAACTGCAATATACGCGTTTTCGGTTCCCGTACTATTTTCTTTCGTTCCGCCGGCCAGTCGAATTCGCAGCGGGAGGCGCCCTTTTGTGTCGCGATGTTCCACCACGATTTCAATCGCGTTCAAACCTTCCAAATCCCATTCCCCAGCGATCGCAATTCCGGGAAAAACTGTCCGTTTTTGTTCCTGCGCCCCGCGAGTTTCGATCAAACACCCCTTCTGAGTTTGGTGAAAAACGGCGCCATCAAGCGCTTGAATCGCATCAATTGGAGTTTCGGCGTCAAAAAGCGTTACGGAATTAGAGTTTGCGGAGTCGGACGTTGCGGTCTGCGCGAAAACAGAAACACACACTAAAAATACGATTCCGAAACAAGAATAAACGTTAAGAAAATTTTTCATGAAGAATCCTGTGAGCCTGAAAACGGGATTTTATACTAACACTATTTTGAAATTCAGTTTTCTCGTCCGCCGTTGGAGTTGCGCACCACGGCTCCAGCAGTCTTTGTGAAAACGGAATTTCATTGTAGAACCAGCATCGTTGTATGCAAGAAATAGAGAAAATGTCGGACATCAAAATAAATGTCCGACATTACAAATCAGCAGATTCGTTGAATGAAATCATTCAGCGACAGCCGGAGCGGCTTCTTCGGTTGCAGCAGGAGCTTCAGCCGGAGCAGCTTCTTCGGTTGCGGCAGGAGCGGCTTCTTCGGTTGCGGCAGGAGCGGCTTCTTCGGTCGCAGCAGGAGCTTCGGTTGCAGTAGCATCAGCCGGTGCAGTCGTGTCGGCGGGTTTGTCAGCAGGTTTGCAGCCAACGAACATTGCGCAGCTCAGAATAACAGCAAAAAATCCAAGTTTTTTCATTGTACTTTCCTCCAAAGGAATCTAACATTTTAATTAATGCGGGAACACCCCGCAGGAGATTTCAAACGATTTTGAATTCTCCATAACCTTTATCGGTTTTATTCTAATTCATTTAAAGGATATTTCCAGTATGCCCCCCCATATTTTTGAAAAAAATTTAAATATTTTGCAAAAAATCGAAACACCTTCCCCCCACTTGGGGGATGTATTGTTTTTTTCCTGTAAATATTTTCTTTATTTCCCCTTTTTTCAGTCCTTTATCGAAGAAATTTTCATTCGAAGCGGATTGTAAGAAAAAAAGACTAAAAAAGAAAAAATCCGTACAAAATCAATTTTGCGGCTCTCTGATTTTGCGAGAGTGTCATCCCGCTTTAAAATTCAGGGAATCGTTATGAATTTTTTTTCGGCTTTCGTTTCACGCGAGGTTCATCTTTTGGGAAAACGTGAGAATTTGACGGACGGACTGTCCATAATGCTGCTTCGGTCGCGGAAAGGAAAAATTTCGAAAGTTGTATTCCCATCAAAAAGACTCATTTTCGGAAAGGAATCGGGACTGAAATTATGTATTTTCGGAAAAATCGGACTCTATAAGAATAAAAATGAAGTTTTTTTTCTCTGGATACTGGACGAAACGGGTTCTTTGGTGTATGATAGTAAAAATATTGTGTTTTTTGGAAATTTTTGCCGCCCAAATGACGAAAAAAAGAACATGTTTTAAGAAAAAGTTTTAAAAAAGTTTCGAAAAACTTGTAAAATGAAAGCGGTCCGCGAGGAAACTTCCGTTTGTGTATCCGTCCAAAAACAAATATTCAGAACTAGCTCATTCTACTTAACGCAAACCGTATTGGGGGAATAATAATGACCAACTCCATCGAAAAAATACGTAATATTGGAATTATCGCCCATATTGACGCCGGAAAAACAACCGTGACGGAACGCGTTCTTTACTATTCGGGTTTCAATCACAAAGTGGGGTCCGTAGATGAAGGAACGACGACGACAGACTTCGACGAAGAGGAACAGGAACGCGGAATCACGATTTATTCTGCCGCCATCACGTTCGACTGGAATGATTGTGTCGTAAATCTTATCGACACTCCCGGCCACGTGGATTTTACAGCCGAAGTGGAACGTTCTTTACGTGTTTTGGACGGTGCAGTCGTCATTTTCAGTGCTCGTGAAGGGGTTGAAGCGCAAAGCGAGACGGTCTGGCGGCAGGCAGACAAATATAACGTCCCTAGAATTGCGTTCATTAATAAGATGGACCGTGAAGGGGCGGATTTTGAAGGAACGGTCAAGGAAATTCAAAAACGGCTGGGCACCAATCCTCTCGTTCTGACGATCCCTGTCGGGGCGGGTCCCGAACATATGCCGAACCCGTTTCGCGGAACCATTGATTTAATTGCGATGAAAATGTACGTCTGGGACCAGAATTCGCAGGGAATGAATTATTCGGTGTTGGAAATTCCTGCTGAATTTACGGAAGAGGCGGAATTGTGGCGTTCCCAGCTGATGGATCAGCTTTCGATGTTCAGCGACGAAATTACGGAATTGATTCTCGCGGAAGAAGCGGTTCCGGAAGAACTGATTCGGAATGTGATTCGTGATGCGACGATTCATCTGCTTTGCGTCCCGGTTTTGTGCGGAACGGCACTGCATTACATCGGAGTTCAGCCGCTCATGGACGCCGCCTGTGCGTATCTTCCGTCGCCGCTCGACATTCCGCCGGTGCAAGGGTGCGACCCGAAGGAAAAAGATCCGAAAAATCCCGAAGAGCATAAAAAAATCCAGCGAAAAACCGATGTGAAAGAACCATTTTGCGGACTCGTCTTCAAAGTTGTTCCGGGAAAACACGGGGATTTATCGTACGTGAGGATTTATTCCGGAACTCTGAAACCCGGGTCCCGTGTGCTGAATGTCGGGAAAAACGAAAAGGAAAACGTCCCGCAGATTTACAGACTGCAGGCGAATCACAAGGATCTGCTGAAAGAACCGGTTGGTGCGGGCGACATCGTGGGAATTGTTGGGCTGACGCATACAGTGACGGGGGACACGCTCTCAGAAACCAACAAACCAATTCTGCTTGAGTCGATTGAATTCCCGGAAACCGTGATTTCGATGGCGATCGAACCTGATACTGCGGCCGAACGAAAGAAATTGGACGAAACTTTGGCGCTTATGCGGCGTCAGGACCCCACTTTTTCGGCCGTCGTGAATCCTGAAACGGGACAGACGCTCATCAGCGGAATGGGCGAACTGCATCTTGAAATCATCAAACATCGTCTTTTACGGGAATTCAAACTGAATGTACGCGTGCGGCCGCCGCGTGTCAGCTACCGTGAAACGCTTCGTGCGTCCGCTGAAGTAATCGGTGAGTGCAACCGGAAAATCGGCGATACACAGATTTTCGCACAAGTAAAACTGAAAATCGAACCATTTACAAAGGGCGATAAATCGGTGATCGTGATTCCGATGCTTCCTATTGGGACGCCGTGTCCGCAGGAACTTCAGGACGCCGCAGTACAAACGCTGCGCGAACAGATGGACGGCGGCGGAATGTTCGGGTTCCCGCTGATTCACCTGAAAGCAACGGTTGAAGACATTCTGATAGATGAAACCAGCAACGAAACGGCGGTCAGCATTGCGGCTGCGGACGCGTTCAACAAAGCGGTTCTTGCAGCCGGCGTGGATCTGATGGAACCCATTATGAAGGTGGAAGTGACGGCGCCGGAGGAAAGCGTCGGAAGCATCATCGGCGACCTGCAGCAGCGGCGCGCGCAGGTGAATCAGACGTACGTGCGCGGTCGAAACACGGTCATCGAGGCGGAAGCGCCGCTTGCAAAACTCTTCGGATACGCAAACGACGTGAAGGGATTGAGCCAGGGACACGCGTCGTTTACGATGGAACCGCTGACGTATCGTCCCGCGCCGAAAGAAGTGATGGAAAGCTTTATGTAAAACGGGTAAAATAGACAAAATAGAAAAAAGTCGCAAAGGAATCGTGTATGACGGAAGCATTTCAACCGAAAAAACCTTTCTGGAAACGCGTCAGTTTCTGGGGCGTCGTGTTGTTCGGCGGAACCGTAATTTACACGCAGATTCCGATTTTCCCCGCAAAAATCACGACTGAGACGTATTTTCTTACGGAACCGAGACGTTCAGACGGAAAAGGGGTGGATTATTACGCCGCTTGGGAGTCGCTTACCGCCGAACAGTTTCGGAAACCGGAAGAAAACGGGTTCGGAATGTTGATCGAAGCGTTAGGAACGCCCCTGTTTCACGAAACGAAGGAGGGATGGGACGAACTGACGCAAAATCAGTGGGAGGGTTTGTGCCGTAAATTCGGCGTGAATCCGGAAGGAAACGCACCTTATTCCGATTTTCAGCCTCTGGGAGATTTTTTGCAGGAACATTTTACCGCAAGCGACGATTCGGAAACGGCTAAAAATGCGGAGGGACGGGCGTACGAAACGGTCGAAAAGCTGCAAAAGACGCCGTGGAGCGACACGCTGGAACCTCTGGCGGCGCAGTGGCTCACGGATGTTTCGCCTTTGTTGGATGTTTTGGGCGAGGCGGTTCGGAAACCCTATTTTTCCGAATATCTTCCGCGTCCGCAGAATAGTGCGCTGCAGTGCACGCTCCCGCAAACGATGATTGCGCTGCGGAATCTTGCGCAGGGATTAGAAATTCGTATTTTTTATCGAATGGCGCAGAACGACACGGAAGGGGCTTTATACGACCTCTGCACCCTCTATCGGATGGGGGCCGGAAGCGCAAAAACGCCGATGGCGGTCGCGGCTCTCGCCGGTACGGCTTTTCAAACGACGGCGAATGAAACGGCCGCAAAAATCATAGGTTCCGGAAAACTGACGGACGCACAAATTGCAGAGCTGGATGCATTCATTGTGCAAAGTGTGCCGGATTTCGACTGGAAGCGCGTCTATTACGGCGAACAATTTTACTGTTACGACGGTCTTCAGGACGCGCAGCGATTCGAAAAATGGTGGGTGTGCGACTGGAATATTGCACGAAAACAATTCACTGTGCAGATGAATCAGTTGCTGGAGATTGCGAAAATGCCGGATTTTGAGCGGCGGCGTGACGCTCGGCAAAAATTTTGGAAGGAGCTGAACGCCCGCGACCCAAAATGGTTCCAACGGCTCACCATTCAGCAGCGTTCCCGAATTCAGGGGGACGATTGGTTCGAACTCTGCAATATGATGGATTGTGTACAGATCGGGCTTGAACGCGCAAATCTTCGGACGCATCTCACGCGCATCGGTCTGGCGCTCGAACGTTTTCGGCTGAAAAACGGAACGTTTCCGGAGTCGCTCAATGCGTTGGTTCCTGAATTTTGGCCGACTTCCAACGGAACGATTCGTTTTGACGCAACGACGGGGAAAGAAACGATCGTTTATCGTCGAAATTCCGATGGATCGCACTTTCAGCTTTACGGTTTCGGTCCCAATTTGAAAGACGACGGCGGTGTGCGGCCGGGGGAAAAAGGGGACGACGAGAATTACGATATTGTATTTTAAAAAACCATGAAGACAGAATAATGTACGTTTTTGCAGTCATTTTTTCGTCGTTCTACATTCTTGCATTTGGTGTAGAACTGCTTCGGTTTCGTGTTTGGCCCGGAAAGGGGATTCCAACGGAATTGTGCTTTCTGGGTGCGGGACTCTGCGCACATACGATCTGGCTCGCGCTGCGTATTTCCGACTCCGGACGCTCCCCGCTTTCCTCGCCGCAGGACGCACTTTTGGTTCTTGCGTGGGTTCTGACCGGAATTTCGATGGGGATGATTTCCACGTATCGGCGGCAAAATTTTGGACTTTTTCTCCTTCCAACGCTCCTCATCACCCTTGGAATTGCGGTTTTCGCGGCGGAAGACGCACCTTTTGCATCGCGTCCCGCTTCGGCGATGTGGGGGATGGTTCACGGAATCAGCATGCTTTTGGCGGCGGTTTCCATTTTGTTCGGTTTTCTTTCAGGAATCATGTACCTGCGTCAGTCTTGGACGCTCAAGCATCCCGGTGTTTCTCGTTCTCGAAGGACGGTTTTTTCACGTCTTCCGTCGCTCGAGTGGCTCCATTACGCAAATCGTCACTCCACAAAAATGGCGGCGAGCATGCTGGCGCTGGGCGTACTTTCAGGAATCGTGCTGGATGTAATGCACGGCGACAAATCGCAGTTTTTACACAATTGGATGATTCTGGGAACCATGGGACTTCTGACGTGGTTCGTCATTTCGCTCGTGATGGGTTTCATCTGGAAGCGCGCAAATGCGGGACCGCAGATTGCGTATCGAACAATTTTAAGTTTCGTCGCGCTGTGCGTCCTATTCGGACTCGTGATTTTTTCCCAGCACCGCGTTCTTCCTTCCACACATTATGAATATCGGACAAAAACAGAATCGGAAATTGTGCCAAATTCAGAACTCGATTTGGAGTCGAATGCAACGCAGAACGCAGGACAGAATAACGCACAAAATACAGTACCGCTGACCGAGTCGGCTCCCGAAACGGAGGCGGAACGATGATTTGGATGGCGCTCGGCTGCCGGTACCGCGAATCGACGGTTGCGATTCGTGAAAAACTGGCGTTTTCGCAACCTCAGATCCGGGAAGCACTTACAATTCTAAAAACCCGTTTTCCCCGTTTGGAAGTTGTAATTTTATCGACGTGCAATCGTGTGGAAATTTATGCGGCTCGAGAACTGGATCCAGAGGAACAAACTCCGGCGTTTCCTGCGGACGCGGAATCCGGCGGAAACGTCCTGCTTCAATTTTGGGCGGAATTTTGCGGCCTCGACCCTCAAAAAACGGCGGACGCATGCTTCAAAATGACGGGTGCGGAAGCGATTCAGCATCTTTTTCTTGTGGCGTCGTCGCTCGACAGTATGATTGTTGGGGAGGGACAGATTGCGGGTCAGGTGCAGGAGGCGTACGAACTTGCGGTCGACTGCGGATCGGTCGGTCCGCTTCTTCATGCGGCTTTTCAGCGTGCGGGAAAAATTGCGCGGAGAGTTTCGGCTGAAACCGCCATTCATCAGTATCGAACCAGCGTCCCAAGCATCGCCGTTTCCTGTTTCGCGCGTCAGATTTTCGAACATTTCGAAAAGAAGCAGACGCTCGTAATTGGGGCGGGTAAAATGGCGGAAGAAACTCTTCTATATTTGCGGGAAGAAGGGGTGAAATCCATCACCATTGTGAATCGGAGCCGCGAGAAAGCACAAAAAATGGCCGAACAGTTTCACGGAACCGTCCGACCGTGGGAAGAATTGGATTCCGCACTCGTTTCCGCCGACCTCATCGTAAGTATTACGGGCGCTGCGGAACCCATTGTGACGCTGGAACGTTTCCGAAAACTCGAAAAACTGCGTAATTTCCGACCGCTTTTCATCCTTGATCTGGCGGTTCCCAGGGATTTCGACGGACGTTTGGCGGCGCTCGAAAACGTGTATTTATACACGGTGGACGATCTTCAGAGCGTCTGCGATGCAAATCAGGCCGCTCGAGACCGCGACTTTCCTGCGGCGGCCGCAATCGTGAAATCGGAATTGAACACCTTTTTGACGGACATTCGGCATCGAAAATCAGGGCGAATTATTACGGAGCTGCGCGAAACGTACGACGATTTCAGAACTTCGGAACTGGAGCGGCTGTTTCGAAAACTTCCGGACCTTTCGGAGGCGGAACGTCAGGAAATTTCGTACTCGTTTGAGCGTCTCGTAAACAAGCTGCTTCATCCCGCTTTAGCGTCCCTTCACGACGCGGGACAGAATCCGGAGAGCCAAAAAGGACTTTTGAATGCAGTGCGGAAATTGTTTCACTTAAAATGACCGCGCCTTCAAGAAGTCCTGTAATACTGTATTTTGTACGTTATTTCGCCTGTTTTTCACACGAAAGTGTTTGATGGAGAGGCGGATATTTAAACGCATCGAGCATAAAATACGTTGGATTTTAGAACGTAAAAACGTACGGGAGGAACCCATCAATGAAAATTTCCCGAATTTTACGGAAAAGTGTCCTTATTTCTGCGCTATTTCTTCCGAACCTTTCCAATTTTTGTTCGGCAGAAGTGAATGAGGCGGAAATAAAGACTCAGATTCGTGAACTTGCGAGTCCTTCCGTCCCGCTTCGAAACGCCGCAGAACAGAATTTACTGAAAATGGGGCCGGAAATTTTGCCTTTTTTACCCGAAACCGCCCGTCAGCCGGAGGTAAAACTTCGTTTGAATCGAATTCGGCTTCAGCTGGAACGTACGTCTGCGGAACTTTCGCTGGACGCATCACGGATTTCACTTCCAGAATCGATTAACGCACAAGAACTAAAAAATCAAACGTACTTAAAAACTCGAAACATCATTGATTTTTCAAATCCATCGAAAACCGATTTTACATTTGAGCCTTCCGACACAGAAACGGCCCCCACTTTCTGGGAGTTTCTGGATCAATTTTGCGACGAGTATCATTTTGCGCCGCAGGTTCTTCAGAATCCCAAAGGAATATTGCTCGCAACGTCGGTTCGAACGACGCCGCGTGCCGCCTCGAAGAATCCGCGAGTTGCGTATTTGGGACCGTTTCGGCTTGAACCGCAGAAAATCACTTCGACACTTTTGCTCGAAAGCAACACTCCCGCCCTACTTTTGCAGCTGGAAATTGCTTGGGAGCCGCGCATTCAGCCGGTATTTGCGTACTTGAAACTTACTGAAATCGCATTCGAAAACGATTCCCAAACCTCGCCGTACACCTCTTTACAGACGGCAGAACACGAAATATTGATTGGTGTACATGATTTTCGCTCTCTTTGCGACGCGGCGCTTCCGGCGACAAAAATCCCGGCGGACGCTCAAACTATTTCACTTCGCGGAACGTTTTCTGTGGTTGCGTGTGGAACGTCCCGAGATTTCATTTTCGACGACCTTGCAACAAAAATCGACCAAGATTTTACTCCCGTTTCCGAACGAACCGCCGCCGTCCTCGTGACGCTCACCGGTTTGCGGACGGAGAAAGTTTTGAATTCATCAGAAAACGAATCAGAAATCAAAGAGCCGCAAAATTACCTGGTTGCAACGTTGCGCTACCGTTACGAAGAATCCCGCGAAGCGATGGAGTCGCACCGGATGTGGATTTACGAAAACGACGCGTTTCTCGAAGCTCCGGATGGTTCGCGAATTGTGTCGGCGCGCTCCGAGATGCTTCGTCAAACACCGAATGAAATTGCGGTCGACATTTATTTTCCGCTGACTCCAGAGTCCGAAAAGTCGCTTTCCTCACGAAAACTCATTTTTCCTCGGCCCTGCGGGATTTATGAGGTTGAATATCCGTTCGAAATCAAAGAAATTCCGGTTCCTTGATTTTGGCACGCCTTAGAATTATTCACGAATTTCAATTTTATATGGAACAATAATCTTATATGGAATAATACTGATGAAAATTATTCTTGCATCTCCGCGCGGTTTTTGTGCGGGTGTGAATCGGGCGATTTCAGCTCTCGAAGAGGCGGTGAAGCATTTCGGAACCCCTTTTTACGTGTATCATGAAATCGTACATAATACATGGGTCGTACAGGATTTCGAGCGCCGCGGCGTCCATTTCGTCTCGACGCTTGAGGACGTTCCTGAAAATTCCAACCTCATGTTTTCCGCACACGGCGTCTCGCCGAAAATTAGAGATTTATGCTCAAAAAAGAACATTCACGTCATTGATGCAACGTGTCCACTCGTCGCTCGACTTCACAATCAGGCGATTCGTCTGGCATCGGAAGGCTTTCATATTCTTCTCATCGGTCACCGCGGTCACGACGAAGTCGTTGGGATTGTGGAAGAAGTTCCCGAGGTCATTCAAGTGATTGGAACCCTCGAAGAAGCGCAGACTTTTACAGCCCCCCAAAACTCCCATATCGCCTATCTCACTCAAACAACGCTTTCCACGATAGAAACTCAGCAAATAATTTCTGTGCTAAAGCGGCGTTTTCCGGACATTCGGGCGCCGCATTCGGAATGTATTTGTTTTGCGACACAGAATCGTCAAAAGGCGATTTTGGAGCTTGCGTCTCAAGCGGATGTGGTGCTGATTGTGGGGAGCGCGACGAGTTCAAACAGCCGTCGGCTTTGTGAAATTGCGTCCTTACAGGGGATACCGTCCTACCTCGTAGACGGGGCGAAAGATGTGGATTTTTCCTGGTTTTCGAAGGCTCAAACGGTTCTTATTTCCGCCGGGGCCAGCGCGCCGGAATGGGTGGTGGATGAGGTGGTGAATTGGATTGGGACGAGGATTCCGACAGAGATTGAATCGTGTTCTGTGAGTCACGAGACGCTTCAATTTCGGCTTCCGCCGATGGAGTGAGAATAAAAAGAAAAAAATTCCGAATAATTGAATCCCCCCTACTTGCAAAAACTGTAAGATGTGATACAATATAGACCATAAATAAACGCCTCGTTAGCTCAGTTGGTAGAGCAGCTGACTCTTAATCAGCGGGTCATAGGTTCGAG
>CAYTLK010000011.1:0-65544 GCA_964438515.1 uncultured Planctomycetaceae bacterium | reverse complement strand
CGGAATTAGGGTTTTTCCGGCTGCAAACAACGGATTCCATAAAAATTGGTGTTTTTTGGTCAATCGCCCGATTCACCCTAATTCCACTCACTTCGTTCGTTGCATTACGGGCTTGCGGGTCTCAAAAATCCGCGCTTGCAAGGCGAGCGGCGGGCTTTTTGCCCGCTGTAAGTGCGGAGCCGTCACACCGGGGGTGCGCCTTGGACCGTTAAAAAACGAATGCAAAGAAAGACCGAACCACCTGTAGGTCGGCGCAAGCCGATAGGATGAATTCAGCCGGAAAAATCCGTTTTTCAGGAACGTCCGTTCAGCGGGCTTTTTGCTCGACGTCCGATCCGATTCAAAAATTGAAGTAGATGAATGGATTGTAACCGCCTTGAATCACGAACGACATCGTCGCGAAAAACAAAAGGAACAATATTATAACGTACAAAATATCATAAAAGAAAACTTTACCCGCAAACTTTTGCTCAAAAAATTCACGAATTGGAAAAGAAAACAACATTCCAACGAGTAAAAACCAGCGAGCCTCGTGGAACTGAAAAAGAGCGGCGGAGTCACAGATTTCCGTGATCGGCATCATTCCGAACATCGTTTTAAGGAAACGCCAGCCTTGTGGGAGAGTTTCCGCCCGAAACACCACCAACCCGCAAAGAATCACTGTAAATGTGTACAAAACGGAAAAAGGAAGCAGAATCCATTTCCGCAAAATCGTCGATTCTTTACAGCTGGAAAGATTGTCTGTAAAACGTACGAAACCTGAAAACTTTTCAAAAATCAGAAAAACAAAAAACATCAGTCCCCAGCAGAGAAACGTCCAGTTTGCACCGTGCCAAAGTCCAGTCAGACTCCAGACGAGAAACAGATTTACGACAAAACGTCCTTTCGAAACACGATTTCCTCCCAGTGGAATGTAAAGATAGTCCCGAAACCACGTTCCAAGCGAGATGTGCCAGCGCCTCCAAAACTCTGTAACACTGCGCGAAATGTAGGGATGATTAAAGTTTTTAGGGAAGTAAAAACCGAACATTTTTCCCAGTCCGATCGCCATATCGCTGTACCCGGAAAAATCATAGTAGATTTGAAAAGTGTACGCGGCTGCACCGAGCCATGCCAGCGCGAAAGAAAGAGTTCCAAACGCATTTTGCTCAAATGCGGCGTCCGCACAAAGGGCCAGCGGATTTGCAAGCAATACTTTTTTAATCATTCCTCGCATAAACAGTTCGGCCCCAGCGGCAAATTCGTTCCAGGATTCTTTTCGATTCTGAATTTCTTCAGCAATCGTTTCGAATCTCACAATCGGTCCTGCAATCAGTTGTGGGAAAAACGCGATGTAAAGTCCGACATTCATTGGGTTTTTCTGCGCAGGACATCGTTTTCTATAAACATCCAACACGTACGAAATCGCCTGAAACGTAAAGAATGAAATTCCAATAGGAAGCTGAATTACAGGAATGCACCACTGTGTTTGCAGAACATGATTCAAAACTCCCATTACGAACATTAAGTACTTGAAAATTCCGAGGATTCCCAAATTGAAAACCAGCATAAGCACAATAACATTTCGAGAGTGGAACTGTTCCGCAAGCCGTCCGAATCCCCAGTTTGCAAGGATAGAAAGCAGCATTACACTCACAAACCACGGTTCGCCGTACGCATAAAACACGAGACTTGCAAGCAGTAAAAACACGTTTTGTGCATTTCTGCGTCCCCGCAACAGACCGTAATAAACCGCCAGTACAAACGGAAAAAAGACAAATAAAAAAATCTCAGTTGAAAAAATCACGCTGACATCCCCTCAAAATCCCTTCTATTTCCGGCAGAGTATCCGGCGAGTACATCATCATCACGCAATCCGGCTGAAAGTCCTGCAGAACGGTCCAGAAATTGCCGTGAAACGCACGTAAATCAAGAGCTTTCACCTCGTCGCAAAGCAGAGCAAGATACGGAAGAAAATTCCAGCTGTACGAATCACGCAACAGTAAAATTCGTCTGCAAATCTGTGTATTTTCTCTCGGATTTTGAACGTCGCGGGGATTCATAATGTTCACTTCTGAATAAATCTGATACACGAACAGTCCCAAAAAATCGGCGTCTTTCGAATCCATTACTCCCGGAATATTCAAATGAAATGTTTTATTCTCTTTCGGAACGGGTAAAAACTCCCCATTTTCTGGCATAACGTACAGCCAGCCGACATTTCCCAACAGATTATTCCCCCAGAGTTCCCGAGGTTGAAACGTTCGGTTCCAAAAATCAGGATTTCGCAGAGCGGCAACGCCTTGTGTTTCTTGAGAATTCAACACTCTCAGCAACTCAGGAACCACGTTCTGAAACGTAAGAAAAGCGTACTCGCCCTGCCAGTGCGTATCGGTTTTCCACAACAGTTCGTAATGCAGTGATGGATTGTTGTTTAATACCATCCGCGCGTCGTAATACGAAATATTCCGATCGTTCAGACTTGCAAAAAACTCATTCAGATTCTGATTTTGCCAGTCTTTTGGACCATTTGGAAAAAATTTCTCCTGTTCGGATTCTGCCAGACGAGGCGGAGCAATCATTACATAAAATGGAATATGTTCTTTGTCCAACTGCGTTTTTAGTGTCACAATACGTTTCACGCACGCCGATGTATCAAAAGAAGAATGAAGTTTCGAAAGAACATCGGATTCCGTACGATATACATTTCCACAACACTTTAGATCCAGTGCCCGACGATACAAACCGCAAGTAAGAATAAATGGATGACGGGTCCAGTCGCAAGAACACTGACGCGTCACTTTAAAACCTTCCTGAAGTGCGGCTATTTTTTCAGAGAGAGAATCCTTTTGATGCTTTTCCATTTGATCTTGAAAAGACCATAAAAAATCTTTTGCGTAAAACGGAAACGGTGCGTAAAGCTGCAAAAAACAGCTGAAATACTTGTAAGAAAGAAAATCGCGAATAAACTCGAACGAAAATGAGGCGTCATAGGGGGAAATCTCCTGAAAAATGAACATCATCAGTATAACAGAAATTTTTATACGTGTAAAGAGAAAAGATGTGGGAATTTTGAAACTTTTTGGGTTAAATCAGATAAAATAAAAGGAACAAAAATCAAATCAAGAACATAAAATCGAGAAATTGAATCAAAAAATGAAAAAAGGCTGTATAAAAATAATACAGCCTCGAATCGGGGCAACAGGACTTGAACCTGCGACCTTTTGACCCCCAGTCAAACGCGCTAGCCAGACTGCGCCATGCCCCGATGAATGAGGAAATGTAACTTTCCCCCTTCAATTGTCTCTCATTATGCCACGTTTTATTTTTTTTACAAGGACCACCGCCTCCATTTCGGACGGTTTTTCCCAAAAAGTTTCAAATTTTTCAGAAATTAGCCTCTTTCCGTCTGAAAAAACACACGGTTCGTCCCCTCACTCCCTTTTTAAAATTTTCCGATACTCCTCTCACTTCGTGAAAATCTGACGATTCGTTAAAACTTCAAACGTTGCGGGGAAGGAGCCTTTGAAAGCAGTCCCCTCCCCCAAAAAACTTTTCATATTCCAAAAGCTAAAATTTCAAGTCAAATCCGCATAGAATGTTTCAATCCACGGAATCTTCAAAAATTTTTTCTTTCAAAAACGAACTTTTTCAAGTGAAGTGTCCCTGTTTTCCTGTCCTGCACGAGTTCCCAAAGCTCTCCAAACGAAAGGATCTACCGTATTCGGAATCAATTTGACGGATCCGTCCATCCTGGCGCTATTGACCGCTTTTCCGTGATAACTTCTTGAGGTAATTGCCGCATAAGTTGTTTCGGAAGCACTGCTTCCTTCCTGCGTGGAGTTAAAGTCCGAATCCAGTAATTTGTCGCCGAATGGAAAGAGCACTTGAGTGTTCGGAGTCAAAGTCGTCGTAAAACAAGCGTGATGAACACGTCCATCAGGCCATTCCGTATGTCCCGTATTGCTGTTGGTATCCAGACCCATCTTTTGTTGTGACGTTGAGCCAATATACGTTACGACGTCTGCGGCAGATTCTGGAATCGCAGGGTTTCCGCCGGAATTCCTTCCATAGGGCGTAAACGCTTTCACCTCGGCAAGCATCAGCGTGTTGCTTCCTCCATCCTGTATCTCGGAATTTTTGAAGCAGGAGTTGGGCAAAAACATTCCGTCTCCTTTTGAGCCATCTTTAGGATTAAAGATTTTCCAGCTGCCTGCATTGAAACCGATGGTATGAGGATAAACATATTCCGTTCCATTTTTCATTCTTGCCGTATCGTTTGTCTCACTGGGACACATCATGAAACTGAAGCGCCGCATGGGAGTTCCGGTGGCCAACTGCAAGTCCCACGCTTTTTCGTAATCAATGTCTTTCACCGCTTCAGAGGCTTCAATATACGGCATAATCCGTGCATGAGGACTCCACGATCCGTTATTAGTTTCGTAAGTTTTACCGACTGGAGCGAACATGCTCGGAGGATAATACTCCATCACATTTTCAAAATTATGGACGGCAAGCGCAACCTGCTTGAAATTGTTACTGCATTTCATACGTCGAGCCGCCTCGCGGGCCTGCTGAACTGCAGGGAGCAGAATTCCGACAAGGAGGCCGATAATGACGATGACGACCAGTAGTTCAACGAGCGTAAACGCTCTTTTTTTCCGATTTATCTGTTTGTTCATATTATGTTCCTTTGGATTTTAAACTGAATATTGAGGTGTGATGAGTATAGAAACCAACAATCCCATCCATATTCAAATCAAAAGAACAACAAATCGCGCCAGCAGCGGAAAACCAAGAATACGATCAAAAATAGCCGAAACATGAAGCGTTCCCGCCGTTTTTTCTGGAATCCGTCCAAAAGAGGCAACCGGTTTGCACTTATGACGAGCTGCCGAAATGGAAGACGAGAAACTCCAAATACAGGTGGAACGAGAATCCTCAAAATCTCGATTTATCGGCTTACGTTCGTGAAATTGAAGATACGGAAAAATCGAAATTCTTGAGGAAATTTCGTCCCATCGAACCAGCGTCTCAACACACTCTTCCATCCCGCAGGAAGGCAAAATCGCCAAGGCCGCCCGTGCGTTTTTTTCCTTAAGAGACGGCTCAGAATGAATACACGCCGCAAAATCCGACGCACGTTTAATCGCTCCCGAATTATCGATAGATTGAAAGGTTTGAAGCACGGTCTGCAAAAAATCAATGGATTCTTCACAACATTTCGGTTCAGACTCCCTCTGGCGAGAAACGTCCGGATCGGAACGACAAAACGAACGTCCGTCATACGCAATCAACCCAAGCCGTTCCAGCCCTTCAAGGACGATACGATTCGCCTGAAAAGGATCGTCAGAGGCGGAAATAAATCGATAGGCACGCTCTTGAAGTATCGACGCAATCTGACATTGCACAAACACGTCCTGCGCCGACTGAGAAGAACGACAAGAAGCGGTTTTCGTTCGATATTTTACGGGAGACGCCCCCTCACAAGCGAAAACGAAAGGCTCCGCAGAAAAAGAAGGAGCTGACGTTAAAGAAAAAGCGGACGTTTTTTTAGAATTGGAAGCAGTAACGGCCTGCATCGCGAAGGAAATTAGGACAAGAATCACCCCCGCAAGCGCAGGCAGCGTCCGTCGATATGTTCTTTCCAGCAGAATCGCCATGAGTACCTTCAACATCCATTCCAAAATAAAAACGTTCCACTTGAAAATTTCGCATTGGGCGGCTGCGGCGGCAGTCGTTTCTCGATAGAGTAACGACCGAGAAGCGAAAATTCAAAACGCGTCGGGTATAAAAACGCTTCAAAAAACAATCGGATGAATTCGAAGCTTTTTAAACTCACACTATTTTGAATTTCAGTTTTCCTGCCCGCCGTTGGAGCTACGCACCACGGCTCCTGCAGTCTTTGTGAAAACTGAATTTCATTGTAGAACCAGCATAGACACAATATTTTTCTTTTGACGTTATTGTTACACAAAAATAAAAAAAGTCAATCCTTGGAACATTCTTTTTTATGAGATTAACCAAAACTAACACAAAACTAACAAAGTGCAACCTTCGTCGGAATGAAAGTTACACTTCAGTCAAAAGAACAAATCTTCACAGCCACAAAAAACAGAATAAACTTTTTACACGCCGCATTTCTCTTTATATAGATTTCCGCGGCGCCTCGTCAGGAAACAGCTTGTCGTGAAAACGATGCATCACGTCTTCAAAAACCGCTTTCTCCTCAGATGAAACCCCCAGATAAAGATTTTTGATGTATTCATTCATCTTTTCCCGAAGTTTATCCATAATTTTGTTTCCCAAATCCGACAGCTTGATGCAGACCGCCCGACGATCCGTCTGACTCGTGACGCGCAGAAAAATCTTGTGCTGCACCATGGATTCAACCAAAACCGAAGTCGCAGGAACCGTCATATTCATGCGTTCTGCGAGTTTTTTCAGGTTCACCCCCGTCGGATTGTTCTCGGTCAGGAGACGCACCGCCAAAAGCGCTTTGTGCTGGCGATACGTCAGCGACTCCAGCAGAGCCAGATTCTTTTTCGTCGTAGAATCCTGCAGAACGATCTGGCGCAGCTTGTCTGCCACACCAAACATCATAATCATTGCATCGTTCGGAATCTCATCGGAACTCATTTGTTTACTCTCCGATAATAATTTATTGGAAATTTTAGAATAGAATAATCATTACTCTTTTATAACTATACCCTTTTCTTAAAAAAAGTCAAGTGGAAATCTTTCTATTTTCTTAAAAATTTCCAAAATTCAAAGAATTTTTTTTATTTTTCAGAGACGCGGATCAATTTGGGCGCACTGAATTTCTTCCCGTACACCCCTCCGTAATGTGTGCGAAGCTCCGCAAAATTGTAGTGCAGAAAATCGTACAGTTCCTTCGGAGGATTCATCGCGAGCCAGAGCGACGCAAGCTGTTCCGCATACGCGTCGTAATCTTTCTGCGAGGAACTATGCGCGTAACACCGACCCTCAAAACGCCGAATGTCCCCGTCAAATTTCTCGCTGATGTGCCATAATTCATGTACGGTCGTCGTGAGTTTGGCTTGAAACGTCGATTCGATGAATCGAGGAACGTAAAAATTTAAAAGATAAAGGTACTCCTCCCCTTTCGGGTCCAGAATACGTTGTACGGTATACAGACGCCCTCTGCGGCGAGTCGTCAGAGCGCCATTTTCAAACCGCAGCGGCGTGAGCGACGCATAACAGCCGAACTCGCCGCCCGAACGCGTCTGACAGAATCCCACCGCCACACGATCCATCTGAATGTGCTGCAGCGCCGCCACTTTTTGCGTCATACTTTCGCAGATGCGGCGCATTCGTTCCGTAAAATCAAGGCCCTTCGATGAATTTTCCATAAACTTTGTTTCAAACCATCCTGAACCGTCTGCCGCAAAAAAAGAAAGAGGAAATCAGCACATTTGAAAAATGCAGCCGCTTCCCCTTCCCATCCTATTAATCGTACGTCAATCGTATATTAATCATAAACTGACCGTACGAGAATCTTTATCAGAGATTTATTCTATGCTGAGCGTAAAACTCACGGACCGATGGTTCGGGGATTGGGATCCTGAAAGTCGCGCGGACCACGCACGGAATAGTAAGGATCCTGCATCGGACCACGATATCTGCGGTCGCAATTCGGGCACTCGCGGCGCGGATACGCATGCATTCCGTTCTGCTGATTTCCATAAATGACGGCGCGGCGTCCCGGGCCGGGATTCACGATGTATGCGGGTCCATTTCCCTGGCAGTTGCGGCAATTTCGATTGACCGTTCCCGGAACGAGTCCCTGCGGTCCCCCTTCGTAACTTCCCGGAACGAATTCCTGGGACTGCTGCGGAACCGGCATCGCGGGAGCGGCATTCTGCGGAACCGTCGGAATCGGATTATCCACAATGGAGGCGGACGGCTGTTTCACTTTCGGAAGCGCGGCAGGAGCTTTCACTTCCACAGGCGCCGCTTCCGGTGCGTCCAGCGCAGGAGGCGCAAGGACATTTTCTTCCATCACAGGAACGGTTGCAGCCGGAGTCGTCACCGGAACTGGAACGGCTGCGGGTGCAGGTGCGGGAGCCGAAGCGGCTTCTGTAATCGGGACCGCTGCGGGTGCAGGATTCTGCGCGATGACCGCTTCTTCAACCACTGGCGCTTTCGGAGCGGGAAGCACATCTTCCGTAATCGCCGGCAGTTCCAGCACATCGTCCAAAATCATGGGCGACTCGCTTTCAATCGCGGCGTCTTCTGGAATTCCAAGTTCCAAATCACCAAACTCTTCCATCGGAACGGCAGCATTTTCTGCGTTTGCACCCGTCAGCAAGGCGGCGGCACACAGGGCTGTTCCTGTTACAGAAATCAATCTGAACCAATTTTTTTTCATGGGAAATTCCCTCTCCTGAATATCTGATTTATTCGTCCAATCATGCGTTATGAATTCCCAGTTTCGCGTTGGTTTCAGGTTCCAAAAACACGAAAGCGGAATTCCTCTTGATTTCCAAAATGTATCCAGCCGTTTCGGGCTTCAAAATTGAAACACATTGGGTTTAAAATTTCTAGGGATACTGATTTATTCATCGGTTTTTCTGAATACCCTATTATAGCATTTTATCCGGTTTTATGCAATTTTCCACTTTATCCATTTTAAACTTTAACGGTTTCGAAAACTCTCCCGAAGTGCAATCCCCTACATTCGTCTCATCTTTCACAATCATTACAATCAAACCCTCCCTAAAAAAGTTGCCCAACATATATATTTTCCAAAAAAAGAATGGGGGTCCGCCTTTTTTTGAAGTCCAAACGTGTTATAATATTGAATGAAGGACGCTTGAGATTTCGTTTCGTTCCAATACACTCGAGGAAAGCCGAAAGAATCGCAGATCCGGAATACGAATAATGAATTATTTCACCCACCTACTTAAAGGAAAAAATTATGAAACATCGTCGTCATTTGTTGCTGTCTCTGCTGTTTGTAATGACCGTCCTTGCGTACGGATTTCAGCAGAATACCGCCCAAACTTATGCACAAGAAGCCGCTTTGCCGCCCACCGTAGTTCCCGCCGACAAGATGAATACGCCGTGGTGGAAAGCGCGTCACGAAGCAAATTGTGCCCGAATTGAAGAGGGAAACGTGGATTTGCTGCTCGTCGGCGACTCCATCACGCACGGGTGGGACGGTGCGGGAAAAGAGATTCAGGAATATTTCTACGGGGACCGAAATTACGTCAATATGGGGTTCGGCGGAGACCGGACGCAGCACGTTCTGTGGCGTCTTGAAAACGCGCCGATGGACAAAATTCATCCGAAAGCGGCTGTTTTGCTGATCGGAATCAATAATTTGTGGGGCGATTGGCCGAACTGTTCGGAAAATGTCGCGCTGGGAATCAAGGCGTGCGTCGATAAACTGCAGTCGCTCTATCCCGACATTCAGATTCTTGTGCTCGACATTTTCATGGCGCAGCAGCCCGACAGCGGATGCCGGACGCGAGCCGCCGCGACAAACGCACTTTTGCCGGAGATTTTCAAAAATTATAAGAATGTTCAAATCCTCGACCTGAATGATTTGTGGGTCGGCTCGGACGGAGTGATTCCGAAAGAACTCATGGGCGACCTCGTGCATCCGACTCGGGCCGGGTACATTCTTTGGGGAAATCGCGTCGATCCGATTGTCGCGAAAATGCTCGGCGTGGAACCAAAAGTTTGGAAAGATTAATTTTGACATTTAAATTTAAGAGAAACGCTGAATTATTCAAAAAAGTTTTTGAAATTACGAATGGAATCCGCGTTTCTTAGAAATTCAAGAAACATGTTTGAAGTAGAACAAAAATTTCGTATTTCCTCCCCAAAAACCTTCCTCGCGTCGGTTTCCGCCCTGGAAATCTCGTGGCGAAAAAAGGTCGTGGAAGTCGATACGTACTTTCAGCACCCGTCGCGCAACTTCATCCAAACGGACGAAGCGCTGCGTGTGCGGCGTCATTTGACCTTTTCGGGTGAAAGAACGCCTCAATGCGCCGAAACGGAGTGGCTCGTGACGTATAAAGGTCCCCGCCTCGACCGCAAAACAAAGACCCGAAAGGAACTGGAACTGCCGCTGTTCGAACGAACGACACTGGACGCGTCCTGTTTTCCGGAAGTGTCGATGGAACCCGATTTGAATTTTGCGCAGGATTCAGAGTTTCGAATGGCAGAGCCTCTTTGGGCGCTGCTCGACACACTTCCAGAATCGGTTCAGGGAGCTAAATGGCTCGAAATGCTGCAGCTTTTGGGTTTTCGAGCCGTGCGGGACGTCTGTAAAGTCCGTTCCAAGGCGTATTGGGAATGGGAAGGCGCGAAAGTCGAATTTTCGTTCGATTTGGTGAAACCGATTGGAATTTTCGCGGAACTGGAGTTTTTGGCGGAATCCGAGTCGGAAATTCCCGCAACACAAAAACGACTTTTGAGCTTGGCCGACTTTTTACACTTGCACGAGGTGGAGCCGCGCAGCTACCTGGCACTCGTGGATTCCACTTTAGAATATTAAATAAGTTTTCATGGTGCGGGACAGCCAGGTTCTCCCGACAGAGTAAATCGTGCTTGGAATCGAAGCCGAAAAACGCATTACTATTTGAAACCTCGATCCGTTTCGAGTATACATACGAACTTTTCCGAAAAGGAGTGTAACGAATGAACACACATTTACGCGAAGAACAATTTTGGCTTTTGACGGGCAGCGTGCTGATGCTGGCGTTTGTCGCGTTTTCTTTTGCGATGTATTTTACGCGCAGCTTCATGATTCCTTTTGTATTTTCCATTCTTCTTTGTGCGATGGTCTCGCCGATCGACAATCTCATCGTCGTTCGTTGGAAGATGTCGCGCTGGGTTGGTTTTGCAGGGTCTTTGGCCGTCATCGTGATGCTTTTTTTCCTCGTTTTTTTTGTTACGAAATATGCAATCGGTTCCATTTCGCGCGCGATTAATGACGTTCGTTTCAACGAATCGACCTCCACCACCGAATCGTTCATGAATTCCGTGGATTCGATGCTGAAAAACATGGGAATCGATGAAAAATTCATCAATGCGAAACGTATCGTCACACCGATTCGTGAGGAAATTCCGACGCTTTTAAGTGAAAGTTTAAAAATGTGTCAGAAATTCATCTCATGCAGCACACTGGTTCTGCTGTTCTGTATTTTCATCCTCATGGGACGCGACCCGAACGTTCGTGTGCAAAATGAAATTTACGGCGAAATCGAGCGCAGTATTCAAAAGTACTTAAACATCAAATTCTTCATTTCGCTCGCAACGGGACTCTGCGTCTATGCGGTTTTCATCATGCTTGGGGTGCAAATGGCATTTTTGTTTGGAATTCTCGCGTTTGTTTTAAATTTCATTCCTTCCATTGGTTCCATTATTGCGACGATCCTTCCCATTCCAATTATAATGCTTACGGAAGATTTAAGTCACACACAGATTTTTCTCGCGTTTTTGCTTCCGTGCATCATTCAGAATTTTTTTGGAAACCTTTTGGAGCCGAAACTGCAGGGAAAGGGGCTGAAACTGCATCCAGTCACGATTTTGCTCGCCCTTGGTTTTTGCGGCGTCGTTTGGGGACCGGTTGGGATGCTGCTTGCGGCACCGCTTACAGCCGCGCTGCGGATTATTCTGCTTGAATTCAAAATGACGCAGTGGACGGCCGAACTGATGGGAGGAAAAATCCCTTCAATGGCGCACAAGCAGATCGACGATGAAGACGAACTGAATGACGATTCTGACGGTTCCAACAATTCCGAAAGTTCCGATGCTTCCAAAAACGCACTTTTTTTAGAATCCCAAACCTCTGCGGCGCCGGAAACGGTCCCCAGCATGAACGTTACGAAATCCAGTGCGCAGCAAAATGCAAAATCGAATAATAAACAAAATTCAAAATCAGGGAAAAGAAACGTTCGGAAATCAAACTCGTCTCGTAAAAATTCAAACAGGAATTAAAAGAATATGAAAATCCGTCTTGCGCTCGCGTTCCACAATCATCAGCCGGTAGGCAATTTTGATGAAACGATTGAGGAATGCTTTCAGAAAAGTTATTTGCCGCTTGTGGAGCTTTTTTCACTGCCGCAATACGAGCCGCTGCGGATTTCGCTTCACAATTCCGGGTCGCTCGAGGAGTGGCTGGACCGTCATCATCCGGAATATTTGGACCGTTTGGCGGAACTGGCGCGCAAAGGACGCATCGAAATTCTCGGCGGACCGTTTCAGGAACCGATTCTCGCGATGCTTCCGTCTCGGGACCGCATGGGTCAAATTCTCGCACACACGCGCTGGCTCGAAAATCGCCTGGGCGTGCGTGTGCGCGGAATGTGGATGCCGGAACGTGTTTGGGAACAATCGTACGTTCGCGATTTAACGCAGGCGGGGATGGAATTCACGATTCTCGACGACTATCACTTTAAAAAAGCAGGTTTGTCGGAAGAAAAACTGTACGGTTACTACCTCACAGAGGACGACGGGCGGCTTATGGCCGTTTATCCCGACAGCGAGAATTTGCGGTACTGGATTCCGTTTGATTCGGTCGAACGAAGCATCGAATATCTGCGTAAAATCGCTGAGACGCACGAAAACGCCCTCCTTTTCTGCGGCGACGACGGCGAGAAATTCGGCGCTTGGCCGCAAACGTACGAACACGTGTACGGAAACGGCTGGCTCGCCCGGTTTTTTGACGCACTCGTACAGAATTCCGACTGGCTCGAGACCGTCACGATGTCGCAGGCGCGCGACGAAGTAAAACCGCTCGGAAAGTGTTATTTACCGGACTGTTCGTATCGCGAAATGACGGAATGGGCGCTCGACACGCAAAGCCGCAAAAAATACGATGCCGCAGCGGCCTGGATTCCGAAAGAAGAACCGGATGCGGCGAAAGACTCAAACTCGGCGAATGATTCGGTTTCCTCGACAACTTCGGATACAGATTCCCGTACAAAAATTCCGGAAGTTTCCCGGCTTCGTGAGGCGCTGTGGATGCTGAAACCCTTTGTTTCCGGCGGAAACTGGCGGAATTTTAAGGTCAAATATCCGGAATCGAATGAAATGTACTGCCGCATGCTCGCCGTGAGCCGACGTTTGAACGCATTGCAGACGCAGTGCCGAAAAGAGGCGCTCGACGACGATTCGGTCACATTTTTACGACGTTTTCAGCTTCTTGAAGACGCCCGAATGGAACTTTATCGCGGTCAGTGTAACTGTTCGTACTGGCACGGAGCCTTCGGCGGCGTCTATCTTCCGCACCTGCGCAACGGAATTTACCGACACCTGATTGCGGCCGACGTTCTTTTGGACCGCGTTGCACCGAATTCCGAGACGTGCGGTGACTTCAATCTCGACGGTGAAGAAGAATTTCGCCTCGAAACCCCGGCACTTTCTGCGTGGGCGGCGCCTGCGCAAGGCGGAATGCTGTACGAACTCGACGTTCGGGAAATCGGTTTGAACCTCCTCGCAACGCTCGCGCGGCGTCCAGAATCGTACCATGAACCGATGCGCAAGGCGATTGAAGCGCTAAAAAAACAGGAACAGAAAGCGATACAAAATTCATCAAATCCTGACTCTGCCGGAGAGTCAGCTGAGGAAGATCTTGGAAACATTCGCGACAAACACGTTTTCAAGCAGGAAGGACTCGAACGGCGCCTCCAGTACGACGACACGCTGCGAAAATCGCTCCTCGACGGTTTTTACCCCTCCGACACAACGGCGGAAGCGCTTTACAACGGGGAATCGCAGCCGGACAAAACGTTTTATCGGACCGCATACACCCCCAAATTCGAGGATGGACGTCTGACGCTCGCCGCCAAAGGAACCGTTCGATCTTTCGAAGGAAATTTGTTCAACATTACGCTTTGCAAAACGTTGGAACTCGTCGAAAACACGCTTGAAATCACGTGGCGGCTCGGGAATCTTCCGCGTTGGGAAACGGTTCTTTTCGGTTCCGAATTCAACTTTGCGGGCCTTCCGGGTCACTGCGCGGACCGTTATTTTTTCGACGGCGTCGGACAGAAACTCGGCGACCTCAGCACACGTCTTTCGACGAAATCCGATCTGTTTCTGGGTTTGGCCGACGAGTGGCAGAAACTCCGCGTCGAGATGGAAGTCTCGCGAATTACGGACTTTTGGACGCATCCGATCGAAACGGTAAGCAATTCCGAAGGGGGTTTTGAACTCGTTCATCAGTCCGTTTGCGTTGTGCCGCACTGGTACATTCGCGCTGAAAATGACGGCCTGTGGGAGTGTCGGATGAAGATTCGGATTCAGACGGAAAATGCGTGAAAGAAAATGCGTTTTTCGGCTTCCCGTTAAGACTTCAAACGTCGTGGGAAGAGGGGCTTTTTGAAAGCCGCCCCTCTCCCCAGCCCCCTCACCTGGAAAACTTTTAATATTTTCAGTATCCCTTTTTTACGGAAAAATCATGACAGAAATGAAAAACGAGCTGCCGACCCGAAAAGAGGCGGCAAAAGAAAACACGTGGGATTTGGAAGCAATGTTCGCGACGCCGGAAGCGTGGGAAAACGCGTTTCAGTCGTGGTGTGAGGAAATTCCAAAATACGAAACATTTTGCGGAACCTTTGCGCAAGGCGCCGAAAAACTCAAAGCGTTTCTCGATTTCGACACCGAATTTTCACGACGCGCGTCGCTCCTCGGAACGTACATGGGGCTGAAATTTTCGCAGGATGTAACGAATTCGGAATCTGCGCAGCGCCGCGGACGCTTCCTCAACGCCGCAAGCCGCGCAAATCAGGCGTCGAGCTTTGCAGACCCGGAAATTCTGGCGCTTCAGGATTCTGTACTAAAATCGTACATTGAGGATTCGACGCTTTCGCTCTATCGCCGCCGATTGGAGCGTCTTGCAGAGGAAAAGCCGCACCGGGGGTCCGCAGCAGAAGAACATCTGCTTTCGATGATGGGTGAAATGTGTTCGGGACCGTCGCAAACGTTCACGCAGCTGAATAATTCGGACCTGAAATTTGGAACCGTGACGCTTCCGAGCGGAGAAAAAACGGAGTTGAGTCACTCGCTTTTCACCTCCCTTCAGCGGGTTCCGGAACGCAACGTGCGCCGCGAGGCGTTTGAGAGTTATTTTGGCGGTTACGATTCGATGAAAAACACGCTTTCATCGAATTACGCAAGCAGCGTTCAGCAGAATGTGTTTTTTGCGCGGGCTGGTAAATTTTCATCGGCGCGCGAAAACGCACTTTTCGACGAACGAATACCCCAGGGGGTATACGATAATCTGGTTTCGACCGTACGTAAAAACCTTCCGAAACTTCACGAATACTACGAAGTTTTGCGACGGATTCAAAAGTACGACGAGATTCATTTTTACGATTTGGAAGCGCCGATTTTTCCTGAGCCGGAGGCGGAAATTTCATGGGACGAAGCGGTAAAAATGGTGCTTGAAGCGGTACAGCCGCTGGGAGACGAATACGTTTCCATACTGCGGAAAGGACTGATTCAGGAACGCTGGTGCGACCGCTACGAAAACGTCGGGAAACAGTCTGGCGCGTTCAGTGCGGGCTGTTACGACAGTCATCCGTACATTTTGATGAATTATCGTCCGGAAATGCGTTGGGTTTTTACACTGGCGCACGAAGCAGGACATTCGATGCATTCGTATTTTTCGCGCAAAAACCAGCCGTACACGACGTCGCACTATCGGATTTTTGTGGCGGAAGTCGCCAGTACGTTCAACGAAGAACTGATGAGCCGCTTCCTCATGGAACGCGCCACGGACAAAAAAACGCGTTTGGCGCTTATAAATCGGTCGCTCGACCTCATTCGTCAGACGATTTTCCGACAGACGATGTTTGCGGAATATGAACGCGACGTTCATGCGGCAGCAGAAGCGGGCGAGGCGCTGACGACGGACTTTTTCCTTTCGACGTATCGGCGTCTGCTGGAGGCTTATTTCGGTCCCAAATTTGCGCTCGACGAGCTTCTGTCGCGTGAATGTCTGCGTGTGCCGCACTTTTACAACGCATTTTACGTTTACAAATACGCAACGGGACACTCGGCGGCGATTGCGCTTTCACAGCGGGTTTTGCGCGGCGGACCCAAAGAACTTTCCGAATATCTCGGCTTCCTGAAAGCCGGCGGATCCAAAGACCCTCTTGAAATTCTGTGCGACGCAGGCGTCGATATGCGTACGCCGGCTCCGATTCAGAGCGCGATGGAAAAGTTCGGCGAACTCGTTCACACACTCGAAACCTGCATGAAATAAATGACGAAAATCACCTTGTTTCCCGTGAAATTTTAGAATTTTAGAACTTTTTTTGTTTCTCATAAAAACATGTTTTACGAACCCCAAGAAACACAATACGATTTGAAGTTCCAAATGTTTGGAATTCCAGTCCGCATTCATCCCATGTTCTGGCTTTTGACGGTTCTGCTTGCGATGAACGCGCCGCCCGCCATTCTTCTTTTATGGATTTTGGCCGTCACAGCGTCCATTCTGATTCACGAGTTGGGGCACGCTCTGGTGATGCGTCTTTACGGAATCAATCCTCATATTGTGCTTTACAGTTTCGGCGGACTGACGGTTTACGACCGAATCTATCACCTGCGCTGGTTCGAAAACATCTTCATCAGTTTTGCAGGACCCGCCGCAGGATTCCTGTTTCTGGGACTTGTGACGATCGGATGCTGTTTGATGGGACAAACGCAGATTTTGGGGTATTTTCCCCTCGTCTTGCGAATTCCAGGCGCTCAATTTATCGCAATTGGCGGTGAATTTTCCTCGATGCTGCTGCTTTTTCTTGTAGAGGTCAATCTAATATGGGGAATTTTGAATCTGATGCCGATTTTTCCGCTGGACGGCGGGCAAATCGTGCGGGAATACTGCATGAATGCGTCGCCTGGACGCGGATTGTACAATTCCACAAAAATTTCATTCGTCACCGCCGTCATTTTGATCGTATTCGCCCTTTCAAACCATCAGGTTTTTTTGGCGCTCCTTTTCGGCTGGATGGCATTTTCCAATTATCAAATTATGAAGCAAATTTCCTGACAAAAATAAGACGTTTTGAGGGATTTCAACGGGAAAAAACGATTTTTGAACTTTTTTTTTGTAAAAACGAAGAAATTTTGAACTTTTTTTCAATTTTTTGTGAAAAGTAAAACGTACTCCCATTGCAAAAACCGATAAAATATTATAATGTTAGTAAGGATATAATTTGTTGTACGAACACGACAGAAAATGTCCTCGTTTGTACAAACGAATACAACTTTTTTTCACACACGTCAGTGCGGCCTGCAAGCAGAAAAATGAACACCTCAGGAAGATTTCCTGTTCGTTTTGTAAAATCGATGGTCGATTTTGTCTGCAGGTCCAAAATCCTAATGGAGGAGAATTGTGGCTAAAGCTAAAAAAGAAGAAGAAGTGAAGAAGACCCCTGCGGCAGCTAAAGAAAAAGCCCCGGCAAAAAAATGCTGCAAAAAGTGCTGCAAAGATGCAGAAGCGGTTGCGGATGAAAAAGCTCCGGAAAAAAAATGCACCAAAAAGTGCTGTAAAGCTGCAGAAGCCGCCGCAACGGTTGCTGACGAAAAAGCTCCGGCAAAGAAATGCGCCAAAAAGTGCTGCAAAAAAGCAGAAGATGCCGCAACGGTTGCTGACGAAAAAGCTCCGGCAAAGAAATGCGCCAAAAAGTGCTGCAAAGCTGCAGAAACCGCCGCAGATGTTGCTGACGTGAAAGCGCCGGCGAAGAAATGCGCCAAGAAATGCTGCAAAAAAGCGGAAGCTCCAGTTGCGGAAGAAAAAGCTCCCGTGAAGAAAGCCGCAAAAAAAGCAGTGAAGAAGGCGGATGCGCCTGCTGCAGAGGAGAAAGCTCCTGCGAAGAAAGCTGCAAAAAAAGCGACGAAAAAAGCCGCCAAAAAAGCGGAATGAGTGCTGGTTTTATAAAAAACATCTACTGATTCCGCTTGGAATTTTCGCTTTAAACGGTCGGAACGACGAAGAAGCGGAAATTCAAAATATGTCGGGAATATACGTTCCTATTTTTTGAAAGAGTCGATCTGAAACATACAGAATCGACTCTTTTTTTCTATATATTTTAGGATTCCGACTCAAAAAGAGGCGCGAAATCTGCGGAGTCGTAAATCGTTTTTCCATTGTTTTCGAGTACCGTCCAGGTGCCGTCCGCCGTGCGGAAAAAGTGGTTCCATCCGTAAGTTCCGCCGTCGTGATGAATCGCTTTTTGACGGAACGTATATGTAATCGCCCAACAGTACGGGGAAGCGCCTTCTTCGAATGTGGAACGGTACAGTTTGCTCGCGGCGGCCCCTTCAAAAAGGAGGGTTCCTGCGGGACAGTCGAGGAATTCCGATGCGTTTACTTTTCCCTGAGTTTCCTGAATTTTTTTCCAGGGCGGATTCAAAACCTGCGACCATACAAGGACGTGCAGCGCTTCAGGAATCCGCTGAATCACTTCGAGATCCGCAGGAATTGCCGTTCCTGTATCCGCCCAATTCCAGCCGGTCGCTGCAGGAAGGGTGTGTTCAACGGACTCCCAAGAGAGACGGTACGTGAGGCTCGTTCCCGATTCCGTTTCGATTCCCACATCGAGATCAGAATCTGTAAGCGTCGTGTATTCGACCGTTGCGACCGCCCAGCCGTCATAGGAGTTCAACCCCAGATGGAGGGCCGTAAGGGTCTGACGTTCCAGTGTCTGCGAGTCGGCGGGCTGCAGTGTAATACGCGTTGGAAACACGGAGGTGCGCTGCGGATAGTACGTCGAACACTGATAGTTAAAAACGGTTGCATCCCCCATCACGTCTCGGGCGAAAGCCTCACGGTCCTCCCAACGAACAAGAAATCGTCGAGTGGCGCTGAAACCTTCACTCGAAAAGACCTCCACGGGGGAGCCTGCAAGTTCATAAAAAACCACGGTTGTGCGGGGAGCTGCGATTTTTTACTCATTTTTACGCCTCACTATTTTCTGCTGCGCTTTCGGAAGCCGTTTTGACTCCCAAAAACAAAATGTCGCAGGAAATTGCCGTCGAAAAGGCGTTTTGCAGCCGGATTTCATTTCGAGACGTCGTAATCGTCCAATTGGCGGAGGGATTGCAAAGGCTAAAAAAGCCTTCTGGCGGTACAATGACGTTCACGAAACTGCTTGTAAGGACGCTTGAGGCGGTACTGGAGCCGGTATTGGCGATGACGAGCGGCAAAGTCTCCGAACGGTTGCAAATGTACATGGCGCATAAGGACGCAAAAGAAACAGGGATTTCCGTTCCGTAAATCGACTGGCTGAGGGACTGCAAATTGTACGTAACCGACGAAAGCGCCGGCACTTCCACGTTTTCACAGTACCAGATTCCATCCACCTCCGGCGTTCCGGAAGAAGAAAAGGAAAGCTGTTTTCGGAAACTTCCCTGCGTTCGGGTTGAGGCGCTCAACTGTGTGTCGATCCAGTTCCAGCCGAGCTCCGAGATGATTCGGGTTTCAAGTGCAGATGACATAAAATTCTTTCTTCAAAAAAGGGGTTGGGGGCCTTTCTTCCACCTTTCAAATGTAAAGATGGAAGTTTGGCGGCCGTTTTTCACAATGCGGGAGATTATTCCCAATTTCGGATTTCAAATATCATTTTCCAGTGGTCGGGTTCAACGAATTTAACGCTGAGTTCCTCAATGCAGCAGGAATTCTGAACGTCAAAAACCGTCGGCAAATTCTCTCGAATCTCTTCCATGGTCCGTCGTGAAGGCGCATAAAGCTCGACTTCTGCCGTAAATAGGGTCTTTTTGGGGCCTGCATTCGTTAGAAAGTCGGTCGAATACGCTTTTTCTCGAATCACTCCATAAGGAAGTGTGCCGGTTGAGACTGCGGTACCAGTTGTAAGGCGCTTGAGAGGAATCTGCTGCGTCAAAAAGGAGGAAGACGCCCATAAATTCCTGATTTTCTGTTCGACGTTCATCGTTTTACGATCTCCGTAAGGACTTTGGAAAGTTCCATCCAAGTGGCGGAAGGATGGTATTCGAGGACGCGGAACGCACGATTGTCGGACGTCATCAAACAGTCGCGATACCGCAAACGCACCGTAGGATCGGGAATATGAATCTCCATTTGACGTTCGTTTTCAAGCGGTACAAATTTCGCGAGGATTCCGGGCCGCCACAGTTGGTAATTGGGAAACGGAACGCCGTCTTCATCGACGTCCCACACCGGACGGTATTGATCCACTGTATCTTCCAAGTTCCAGCGCGCCATCAAATTCACCGCACTGCATTTCCAACAGGAGGTGGAACGCATATTCAAAACGTCGGAAATCGTCCATCGAACGCCTCCCGAATCGATGAGGACGTCACCGGGAATCGGCGTTGTACCATTCATCGAGCTTTGCGGAAAAATCCAGTACGACTCGTTTTTTTCCGTAGAAGAAACCGCATTGATGCACGCAAGCGTCGAAAGCCGCAGCGCCTCTGGAATTGTACACGTATTCCCGTTCAGCGGACGCAGCCACGTCAGAGATTCTTTATTATCGAAAACCAGGAAATCCATTTCCGGTATATAATTCATCATCTTTTCCTTTCGAAAAAATCAAAAATTGGGTTATAAATAGGGGTTAAAAACTGGTGCGAAACGGGAGGGCGTCAGGTTCCGGATGTCGTACGAATTTCGAACGGTTCTTCCGCAATAAGGCCTGCGTTGCACCAATCGACGGTCGCCTGAAGCTGTTTCAAATAACTTTCCCACGAAATCGTTTGTTCGTCCATCGTATACGTCGGTTTGGGCGCTGCGGTGATTTCCGCGATGATTCCAAGCGTTTGAGAACGAATCACATGAAGCATGGATTTGTAATTCTGCATGAAAATTTCCTTTCTTTAAAAACGTATTTTGCGTCTTTCAGCGTGTATAAACCCGAAACTGTACACGAACGGGCGGACGCGCTGTGTCGATAAAATGAAACGTATAATCCAGCTCGTAAAGCCTGCGGGAGTGCGTAAAAAGCGGATGTTCGTCGATTTCCGGAATATGACGGAAATTGTACCCTTGCGCATCCACATCCCATGAACCATCGGTTTGCAGGGCGTCGAAAAAAACATCTTCGAGATTCAGAGTCACATTTTCGTGGCCCGCTACGGGTGCGGAACGTTCTGGAAGAACCGGATCCAAAAGCGAGGCGGTGTAGGAACCGGAACTCAAATCCGATCGTTTCAGCACCTCTGAATACTCGCCGACGACGCGAGCCAGAAAAACGGCGGAACCATTCGGAAAGGCGGTTCCATAATAAATTTTTGCCTGCGACATAAATAAAAACCCTTAAAAATCCTTGTGGAAAACGGAAACGGAATCATGAAACGGAAATGAGGAACGGAAACGAGGAACGGAAATGAGAGCGTTAAATCTGAACTTTTCCGCAAATTGCAGTTGGAACGTGAACGATTCCTTCCGGAGTTGCTTTTCTGCGCTGATCCGGTGTAACGATGTACCCCGCCGCGTTTTTCCAGCCGAGAACAAATCGGAGGAAATCGAAAAATGCCGGCTGAACGGTATTCGTGCTGCTTGCGCCGCTGTTTTCGGAAGTTGTACTCATGTGCCGGAAACTCCTGTAACGGGGGTGGATTCGTCACTGGCGGCGATCGTTCGGGAAGCGTGCTGCGTGACGCCGTTTGTGCGGTAAATCGTCCACGTCGAGCCGCTGATCGAGCTTTGAAGATGGGCGAGAATTTCCGTACAGAGCGAAAAAATCGGTGCCGAGGACTCCACATTGGAAATATCGTACGCCAAAACTCCCGCTGCGATACTGTTTGCGTTGAGCGTCAAAAGCCCCGAATATTCGTTCGTGAGCGTCATCGCGCTTCCTACGGCGGCAGGAAGATCCGGAATCAGATTCGTTCGAACCTGAATCGTACTGCACGCATCGCTGATAGCGCCGCAAGTCGTCGAAAGACTTCCAACGGTCGTCGAAATGCTTCCAACAGTCGTTTGGGCGGCGGAACAAACGGAACTCATCGCGTCGCAAACCGAATCCAAAGTGTCGATTTTTCCCGAAACGGCCGCAAGTGCGGAGGACGCCGCCAAACCATTCTGAATCGCGCTGACGGACGTACTCGAAACGTCGACCGTTCCCGATGCGACCTGAACGGCTCCCGTGAGTGTGCGGCTTGCAGCGCTCCAAACGTCGGCGGCTGCGTCGGACGCGATGGAGGAAACGTCGGCTTTGTACTGCGTCACATCGTCGAATGAAACTTGAACGGGCGGAATCACGACTCCGGAGGCGTTGCTCGTCACCGAAAGCGTCAGTGCGGCGCAATTCGTCTCGGAACTCGTGAGCGTCAAAGCGTAAACGCCGTTTTCGAGTTCCGTCGGCGTATTCGCAGCGGCGGCAAAAGTTCCGCCGTCCTTCGAGATTCTGCATGTATGGTTTGAAACGTCCCCGGTACAGCGGGTTCCGGAAGTTGCGTTCCAGGCGGTGTACGTAAGGGTGCATAAAGTGTTTTTCAACATAAAATATTTGTCCTTTCTTTTTGTCTTCTTCTCGAAATTATGAAATTAAAGAACCGAAACGGGATCAAAAACCCACGGCAAAATCGGAAGCTGCGCGCTTTCCGCACTGTAATTGACGTACGTTGAATGATTCAGTAAAAGGTTGTAATCGTAAAGCATTCGTGCGGCGCTTGCGGTGCCCGCATCGTTGCGGTTCGTCCAGCGGAATTCCGCGATTTGTATTCCGTCCGGGTTGGAGGAATAACCGCTGCCGTAACCTCCCAGGAACGTTTGCGCTGCATTAATACCGCTTTTGCCGCCCGTCAGTCCATAATTCACACCGTCGATAACGATTTGTGCAACATCTGGTTGTGAAAAGAAGTAAACATAGTGCCACACGTTCGCACTGATGGAGGTGCCGCCCCAGTTCCATGCGTGACGAATGTTTCCATTACAAACATCGTTATAATGGTACTTCGACTCGAAAACTACGGATTGTGTAGAAGCGGCGGAGGTGTATTTCACCCAGTACGAAAACGCCTGAATCCCGGTTGAATCGGATTCTGTACCGAGATTGAAGTACGAACCTTCCGGACTGTCGTACGCATTTCCGAAAAGTCCCGCCGAATACGTCGCCGTTCCGTATTCCGTGAGCGTTCGTGCTTCGGGACCGGAATCGTGCGCGCCGCCGTCCAAATGCACTACGGTTGCGTGACCCGGCCAAACGTTTCGGCTGCTTGCGTCGGTCGAAAGGGACGCGTCACCGTACGTCATACGAATGGAAAAATCATTTTCCGCGTTGCTGATGGAATCGCAATGAACCCACCAAATTCCGCTGCCGGTCGTTCCATCGTACGACTGCATCTCAAACAGAAGAGGCGTTCCCGATTCCGAATAAAACCGAACGTCCGTTCCGTCCGACCGCGCGTGCGCCTGTAAATCCGTATCGTTCTTACGAATCACGGGAAGCGCAAACGACGTAAGCGTCTCCATCGGCGACGTGTAGGTGATTGTTTTTAAGTAAGCCATAATTTTATGAGTTTGATTTTAGTGTAAAATAGGGAGAGCGAGCCTTCCGAATGACGCTCTCCCCGTAAAGGATTCATTCTTTTTCAGCAGTTTCAGCAGTTTCAGCAATTTTACTCAAACTCTCAGCCGGTGCAGCACACGACGCATCGAGGGTCGAGAACCGCCGGTACGCCGCGCTCACTCGCTTTGTAACGCACCAAAATGTCCTGCGAAAATCCCGCTTCACTCAAGGCGCTCGAACGTGTGACCGTCAGACCCCAGTTTTCAATGTACGCAAATGCGCGTTTGAAGTCGCCGAGGAACCAATATTTTACGGCATTTTCCGCACTGACGCTGTTGTTGAGCAATCGACGATACGCGTACGCACTGTCGTAAACCTTATAATTTCCAAGCGGATTGGGAATCGTGATTTCGTGATTCGAGCCGTCGCTCCATGTGACGCCGCTGTTGTAGAAGACGCGCGAAGCGATAAATCGTTTCCCCGGCATTACAAGCACGGAATTCGGATTCATCAGAATCGGGTCGCCCGTCACGCTGTCGCACATTCCCGCAAAAAGCTGTTCCGCAGCATCCACATCACTCCAGTCCGCCAGCTCGTTTGAAGCGATTTTATTCGTCCACGGACCGCTGTCGGACGACGCGTAATACGTGTTGTACGACGTTCCGTTCAGCGAGTACGTGTTGGAAATCCCCAAAATGACGTCCAAAATCCGTTTCTCCCGGTCGGCTCCGAGAATTTCCCCCACTTCCGACGCACGTTTCAGTACGAGGCCCGTCTGGTCGAAGAAAATCGCTTCGCGCGTCACAGGAACGATGAGTCCGTGTTTGGACGTTTCCGGCGTATCGACGTATTCCTCGCTAAATCCAGCGTTCGGGTACGGCATTCCTTCTGCGACTTTCGTTGCGTTTCCGTTCACGCGGCCCACACCAGGAATGCGTTCGCGAGAAAGACGCGACGGAATCGTGCTGATGAGTTTCGACGCCACAAACGCTTCATGTTCGTACGCCTCCCGAATTTTCGCGCTGATGATTCGCCCCGTGATGTTCGTGAAAGCCGTCGAATCCACCCCGTCACTTTCCGTAAGCGCCATTCCGCTGCAGGGATCGAGCGACCGCACCCATTCCAAACCGTCCGGAACGAGCGACTCCGCAAGGTCCCGCAAACTGAAATCTTCCGGTTTCAATTCCTGATTCCCGATCGCTTCACTCAAATGTTCCGTCGTTTTTTTCAGTCCGTCCAGTTCGACGCGGCGTTTCAGTTCCCGATAATTAATCGCTTTCATGCGTATTTTTCCTTTTCTTTTTTTCTATTTTGTGCAGAACAGAAATAGTTCTGCACAGTTCTGTTTTTTAATTATATTAAACGTTTTTTTAATTATATTTAAGTTGAATATCCGACAGATTTTTCCCGCTCCGCGCGTCAGGCGGTGTGAGTGGGATCGGAACCCGCGACGCCGCCGTGCAAAACGGTCGAACGAATCGCAATATAGGCCTTTCCAGACGGCACATTTTCCAGATGCACAATGCGTCCCACCGCGTATTTTGCCGATGCAACCGAAATAAGTGCATCGCTTTTCAAATACGTCGCCGCCGAATTGAGATTCGGTCCCATATACGTCCCGAGCTTTTCCGCAGACGCATCGGAAGTGTCGTCGTTGAACTCAAACGTTCCGGTCGTCGCGACACGAATCCGCCCTTCCATTGATGCAGGATTCGACTGCATTGCAACTCCTAGAAATTTCAGCGCAAACGCGTTCTGCGTCCCCGTCAAATCGGTTGCTTTTGCGTACGCGGAAGCCGGCTGCGCCTTTCCGTCCGTGTTGAGCCAGAGCAAATCTCCCACTTCAACCGCCGTGGAGGATGCGACTTCCACACTCACGGGACTCGTTTCTCCCCATTTCCAGTTCAGACTTTTCGACATTGTAAATTCCTTTCATCGTCTCTAAAAGACGAATTAAATTAAGTGAAAATTAAGTAAAATCAATCAAAATTTAAGTAAATATTAACGTTAAAATTTAAGTAAAAAAACTACAAATTTAATTACCTCTAAATTTAATTATCTGCAGATTGAATTATCTGCAAATGTTTCTCACAAACTCTTCCGTCGTCATCGGGTGTTCCGCGAGCCGACCCGACGGAATGCGGGAAACCGGTTCGGAAACCGTGTGACTTCCGCGCAAAAACGCCTGAAACTGACGCTGAAGCCCGGCGAGACTTTGACGCACCGCCGTCAGTTCCTCCTGAAGCGCCTCGGACGCCGGCCCCTGCATTTCGGACGTCGATCCGCACGCCTCAGACGTCGATCCATGCGCCTCGGACGCCGTATTTTGCGACTCGAACAACCCATTCGTCGTTGCGGGGTCGGCCACAAGATCGACGCTGCGGACGCTCGTAATTTCCTCAACCAGTAAAGTTCCATCCGCATTTTTGGAGGTTCGAGCCAAAATATTGTGCGAAAAACCTACGTTTCCAGGCGCGTGTTCCGCATCCCACATCAGCTGCTCCGCCAGAGGATGGTGCGGATTAAAGTAAAAATCCGCATAAAGTCCATCGGACTCACGAAATTCCACGTTTTGAATGTTTCCGAGCCGGTCCTGATAGTCGCGCGGCGACTCGGGACGTCCTTTGGGGTGATTCACGTTTACTTTCGCATTTTCATACAGGTTTTTCGCCTGTTTTAACGCTTCCGGCGCATACGTCCGCGCATTCAGCGACACGAGACCAAGAATTTTCACCTCATGTAAAATCCCTTGTTCCCGATCGAGCTTTACACTCGACCCCGCCTGCGTGTATTCCAGAATCGGAGCGTTACTGCACTCTTTTGGATTCATTTTCACTTTTTTCCTTTCTTTTTTAATTAAAAACAAAAACTTTTCAATTATCGAATCGATTTTTCTACGCTTGTACGAATCAATTGAATAATTCCATTCTGCACACAGCAATTCAGCATCAGATTTCCGTAAAAACCTTCTTTTAACGCCTCCGAAAGAGATTCCCGAAGCGTCTGGAACAATTTCTCCGAACGATCCTGATTCGTTTCGTTCATCTGCAGGTCGGCAGGAAGCTGCAAATTCTCCATATTGCACACCTTTCTTATATTTGTTAAATTTCGTAAATTCGTTATATTTCCTACATTTACAAAGTTTACCACAAATTGCATTTCGTACAATATAGAACAAATTTTAACTGTTTTTTTGTACAGTACTATACCGCGCAGCAAGCTCTTCTACACGCATCGCGCCGAGTTCCACGAGGATTTTGTCCGCCTGAACTTCCTGCAGCCGGTCGCGCACCGAAAGTTTGGGCGGAGTCACACGAATTCGCACATCCGAAAGCACCTCCAGCGGTAAAGAACCGATGCAGACGCCATTCTGCAGAACCCGTTTCAACAGACGCACATCTTCGTGCATCATTTCCCCCTGAAGCCGTTCGAACATTCGTACCGACGGTCCCTCCGCAATCATCGTCGAAGAATAATTCGCGTTGCTTGCATCGCTCGTCAGCATAAATTCCGGCATCACGAGCCGACTGGCGATCGCGCGGAGTTCCGCCTGAAGCACCAAAATATAGCGGCTCGCATCGACCGCGGCCACGGGAAATTCGTATTCCACCGACGCGGAAGTGTCGAGAATCGTTCCCGGCGTGTACTGACGGTAGTACAAATTCCGACCGCTGTTTCCGGGCGCTCGAACGGCTGCGTCAGCCGTCGAAGCTGCGAAATTTTCAATCCCCATTCTTGAGCCGGCGTTATGCTTTCGAATGATTGCAATCGCGGATTGAACCTCCGCAACAACGCTCATATTCCGCAGCAGTTTCTCCGCTCGCCGCAGGTTCTTTCGCACAGGATAAAAAACGGGAATTCCGCGCAGCGCCGCCGCATCGACGTTCGTTTTTCGGTGCTGAATTTCAGATGCCGGAACAAAGGAGCCGCAAACCCAGTACCCCAAAACAGTTTCCGCATCTTCCGGACGGGTTTCCACCCCAAAACGAACGGGATTTCCGCTGCACCCCGAGCAAGTTCCATCTGCATTTTTCAGTTCGTCCGGCGTCCGAACGTCTTCCGGCTCCACAAACCGTACGGTTGTTTTTCCGACTTTATCCGCAAAAATACGCAGAAAAACCTCACCATCGCGGTCTTTTCGACGCTGAATTTCCTGCTGACGTTCGAACCAGTTGTTTGCATCCAGGAATTCATCAATCCACGCCTGTGTCGTCGTCAGAAGTGCGGGAGTGACGGAACGTTCCGGCACACATTCGACCGTGTAATGGTGACCGTTCCCGACGACAAAACTGATGCGGTTTTCGTGACCGCAAATGGCGAATTCGTTAGTGAGCGCCAGATGTCTGCAGGACTGACGCGCGTCTTCGAGGGATTCTTCCGAATCGAGACGTCCGTCGTCGAGCGTATTTTCCATGTTCGTCCAGCGTTCTTCGTCGTCGAACAAATATTCGTCGGGCGCAATGTACGAGGGGGATAAAAAGTTGTTCATAATAGGACCAATTCAGTTCTTTGAAAAAATGAAATTTGAAAATAAATGTTGAAACGT
Source organism: uncultured Planctomycetaceae bacterium (assembly GCA_964438515.1). Classification (GTDB taxonomy): domain Bacteria; phylum Planctomycetota; class Planctomycetia; order Pirellulales; family Thermoguttaceae; genus RGIG3701. The sequence goes on along the minus strand of CAYTLK010000011.1, from coordinate 37,542 downwards.
GGTTTGAAACGAGTTGTGAAAATGGGTGGAAACCGAACGTTTTTCTGCAAAAATGGGCGTATTTTGCGAAAAATCGAGTGAAATTGGGTTGAAATCACGAAATAATTAAAATTTAACGTTTTTTAATGACGAAACAGGTTGGAACCCAAACCATCATCAAACGCATTGGCGCCGAGCTGCTGATTCATGAGTCGAATCGCCATTTCGAGGGCGTCGGGACCATCGTCGTGGTCGCCGATGGGAAACTGCCGCAGCTGTTCCACGAGGAGCGACGCGCCGGGCGAATGCGTCCGAAAATGGATTTTACCCGCAGCGAGCCACGGTCCGAGCCGACGAAGACGCACTTCTTTGGCGGTTGTGTTGTAAATGAGCGACGGCTGCGCAATCGGTAAACGGTGCTGCTGAAATTTGTTCCGGAAAAAGTCGGCCAAAAGGTCCTGAAACTGATTTCCTTCCACTCCAAACGCGTCGGGACGAAAGGTGCGCCACAGCCGAACGCCCGCCTCAATCATTTCGTCGATTGGAAGCCGCAGCAGTTCCGCATCGACGTACAACTCGCCGTCCGATCCGAGCGCCAAAAGTACGTAAGCCGCGTAGTCGCCGCGAGTTGCGTGCTTTCCTTTGCTGGGGTCGAGCGCCATCACGCGCAGCGTCGTTTCCGTTTCCGGCGGGAATTCGTCGAACCAAAAATCGTCGCGATCGAAATATTTTTCCTCCCACTCACAAAGGTCGGGATTGAGCGGCGAGTTCTGTTTTTCCCGTTCAAACGCGCTTTTTCCCGATTCAGCCCGCATTTTCATGAGAGTGTATAAATCCTCTTCTTCCGGCCACAAAACGACGGCACCGTCTGTCATTTCACCTTGATGTGCCTCGTAAAAACGACGTGCGTTTTCGTCTGCATGCTGGTTTCTGGAATCCGCTGCGTCTTCCAGCCCAAAATAAAGATTTTCCCACGTTTCCCACAAATCCATTCGGTTCGGATAGCGCAAAATGGAGCGAAAAATGCGCGACTTCCATCCGGGCGTTCGATTGAGTTCGAGCGCCAGTGCGTCGCGATGAAGCGCCGTCGCCAGATGAATCACGTTCGTTCGTGAATTTCCCGCTTTCAGCAGCGTCCCGAAGAACCATTCCCGCGAAGTCTGACGGAGTTTTGCGGAACGGCAGTGCGCGTCGTTCTGCAGGTCGTCGCACACAATGAGGCTCGGACGGAACGCACCGTGACGGCGTCCGCGCAATTTTTGTCCCGTTCCGAACGCTTCGATACGCGCCCCGTTTGGAAGCAGCAAGCGCCCCTCCCGATAGCGAATCAGTCCGTTGAGCGCCGATTCGTAACGTGTTTTCAGCAAACGACTTGCAGAAATCGCCTGCCGGATGTTTTCGAGGTGCTGGCGCGCCTGATCGTGCGTGTCGGACACAATCCAAATGTACGGTTCCACACCCTCGAGCGCCATTCGAAGCGGAAACGCCAGCGTTCCAATCGTCGATTTTGCGTTTCCGCGAGGCGCAAGCACGTTCAAACGGCTTCCGCGCTGTGACGGAAAACGGTCGAGAACTCGGAACATCCATTGATGCATCAACGACGGCGTACGATGAAAATATTCCGAAAGAAACGTAAAGCACCACGATTCCAGCCCTTCGGAGGCGCACGCGCCGCTCTCTTCGTGCCGCGCCTGACCGTGCGCCCGGGCAAAAACCGGGAGGAATCGACGGACAAAATTTTCGAGAGACTGAAAGTCGGAGGGGGAATCGCAGTACATATACATAAAACCTTTCGATTGATAAATTTCACGCGTCACACAAATCACACGCGTCACACAAATTACGCAAGCCGTTCAAATTAAACGAGTTACATAAATTAAACACTCAAAAACACACAACAGGAAACGTCTTTTCCCGCCACCGAAACTCACGCGAGTTTCTTCAAAAAATCATCAAATCGAGCAAGAACCCGTTTGCGGTACATCGGCGCTTTCACTTCCTCCGTAATGATGGCGGAAAGCTGTTCCACGATGAATTTCAGCTGGGCGGCATTGAACGTTCCGGGTGCACGAAGGCGATATTCTTCCGGATTTTTACGTTCCAAAATCCACGCGGCCGCTTTCCAGTACCGTTCCTGACGCGCGGCGGCGTTGATGCTTTTCATGGAGGAAATTTCCGCCTGTTCCTCGGCGTGCTGAAGCTGTCGGGCAAATTCCGTGTCTTTTTGCGCAGTTTTTCGGATGAAAAGCGGCGTGCAGCCTGCGTATCGCGCCGCCAATTTGCGGGAGCAGCCGACCGTAATAATTGCGATGATTTCATCCTTCTGCTTCTTCGTAAGCGGCGGAGGAGATGCGTTTTTGGTCATATTAAATTCCTTTCATTTTATACTTAAAATAACTTAAAATATAATTATAATACAATTAAATTGCAAAATCAAATACTAATTCAATCAGCGTGCGTGATTCTGAAAAACGAACACGATTCCGAAAAGCATGCGTGATTCCGAAATCAGGCGCAATTCAGGAGGCGAAATCGCCGAGGTATTCAAACGAAACTACGATCCGATTTCCGGAACCTTTGTACCCCGGCACACCTTTTTGCGCGGCGTGATACGCGGCCCCGCTTACGTTCACCGTCCGCCAAAGACGCGACTTTTTACAGTGCGAAATCAAAGCCGGATGGCTGCTCGTAATGTTGAGACGCATTCCCGCCTCGCGATACAAATCGCCCACCGCCTCCGCAACGCGCATTCCAATCCCCAGTCCCTGAAAATCCGGAAGCGTCACGAGCCGACTGATTCTGCGTCGATTTTTGTACCCAATAAGCGGCAAAACACCGCAAAACGCAACCGGTACACCGTTCCAATGCGCCAAATAACAGCGGGCACTGGGAGCCAGCGAGCCGCTCAAATAATGATGGCGCGCAAACAACGGCCAGGCGCGCCAGCTGGAACGCACGAGTTCAAGTTCAATTTTCGGTCGCCGAAGACACCTCCGCGTGAGTTTTCGGTCCGCCATATCGAGCACCCAATCGGGTTCGAGCCATTCCGCGATGTCGTAGTGACACGTCACCGCAACGAATCGCCCCGGAATGAATCCATTACGAAGCCCTTTGGAAAGCGCCGCCGATGCAACTTTCGCAACCGTTCGATCCACGACGCTCGTGAATTCGTCGAACGCAATCAAAGCATCGTTTCCGCCAGGCAATTTCGTGACGGAAAGCGCTCGAGCGAGATCGCAGCGGAATTTCTCGCCGTTGCTCAGCACCGAGTACGGTTTCACCCAGCCTGGAGGCGAGCTGAATCCGACCGACGTCAAAAGAGCCGTAATTTCACGAATCGAAAGGCGCGAATCGAAACCATCCACCACCGCGGCGTCTTCGGGCCACGCTCCGGCTTCGTACAAATTTTCGCCGAAAAGCGCTTTTGCAACGGTACTTTTTCCGCTGCCGGACGGTCCCACAACGAGTCCCACCCGCCAGTCGGACGCCTTCAGGCCGGGAACCTCCACGTCAAAATTCTGCTGTACTTTTTCCGCAAGCGGAACGTCAAAGATTCCTGCAACCTGCTGAACCCGAAACGAATCGAAAATGGGGGCCGAAAGGGAAATATGCATCGGTTTTACTTCCTAAAAAACAATTAAAAAACGAACAAAAATAACGAAAATAGTTACAAATAGCGAAACAAAAGCCGCAACTCTAAAGCGTGACGATCTTGCACATCAGTCCTTCCGCCTTGAGACTTTCGTACACCCGCTGCTGATGTTCCTCCGAGTCGCAATCAATGACGATCTGAAACATTTCCGGAATCACCGGTTCCGGTGTTTCGACCGCATTTTCCGCCGTTTCCGCCGCTCCGAGCGTCTCGTCGAGCAGCGAACGAACCGCCTCGGAAGACGTTTCCATCTCGGAAATCAGCTCGGCAAACAGTTCGTCGTCTTTTCCGGCCATCGCGGAAAGCGGGTCGAACGTTGCGAGCAGTTTTTCCGCCTCCTCGTCATTCAAATCGAGCACCAGCACCGGCACTTCCTGATTCGGCGTCGTCTCGGCACGCAAATGACCGTCCAAAAGCATCAGTGTTCCATCGGGCATTTCCCTCGCCAGAAGCGCATCGGCGTACCCGATTTCCGCAAGCACACCTTTCAGTGCATTTTTCTGTTTTTCCGGATGCGTCCGCCAATTTTTCGGGTTCGGCACCAACAGCGATGCAGGAACGCGGCGAAATTCTTTAATTCGATCTTTAATCAACATTTTCAGGTCTCCTTTTTAACTTTGATAATTGTGCAAACAAAGTCACTAAATCATAAAACATGTGTGCAATTTTCATTTTTTAAGTAAACGTCTTTTGAATACTGCATACATAATTCCAATCGGAACGAGCCACAGTATGAGGTACAAAAACGTAAGCCCCCAAGGAAAACGAATCGAAATGAGCGGCGGCACGCATAGGGGTTTTTGCGGGAAAAGCGGCATTCCGGGAAATCGTTTGCTCCGATTTTGAGTGACTGCCGTCCCGTCCGATGCTCCCGGACCTCCAGCTTGCGCAAAATTCTGCGGGTCGTTGGGATTTTGCGGAATCTGCGCGTACTGCGGCGTCATTTCGGGTCTTCGATCCGGATTCGGATTCCGTTTGGGGCGAAAACGTCCGGGAACAACGGCCTTTTTACTGGGAAATTTCCCCTCTTTTTCCTCCTGTGGAGTACGCATTTCGTCTCGTTCCGCACGCTTTTCATCCCGCTCGACACGCATTTCGTCCCGTTTTTCATCCCAATTTTCTCGAAATGCCGTTTCAAAAACCGTCCGAATTTGACCGCTCCAAGTTCCATAAAGGAAATTCCCATCCGTCCCCCAAAGCACGGCCGCCAGCGTTCCATCGAGCCGTAAAATCGGCGAACCGGAATCTCCCTGACGCGCGTTTCCCGTCATTACAAGCGTATGATTTCCGCTGACGGTATTCAGACGACAGTAACCGAGGGTCGTTCCCAAAATCCAGAGCGACGTTCCGTCCGGCCCGAGTCCGCAGACCCGCAGCATTTCTCCCTCACGAGGAGCGGAAGTGCTTAAAGTCACGGGTTTCGGAAGTGAGAGAGGAAACTCGGCGGCGGCCTGAAGGAGCGCGAGGTCCCACCGACGGTCAATCGCCTGAATCTTTGCGTCGAACGCGGGCTGATTGGGGAAATTAACGGCCACATGTTCCGGATAGTCCGTTTCGAAAAGGTGCGCACACGTCAAAACGACGCATCGTCCTTCTGAAAGCTGAATCCAGGTTCCTGTACCGAAAATTTGCGTCTGCGCGTTTTCAACAAGGATTCGAGCGACGGCCGCATGAGGCGCTGCGTATTGCGTACGATAATTTGGCTGCTGCGGCTGCGGAATCGAATGATTTCGGGCCGAACTCGCCGAACTCGCCGAACTCCATGAATTTAACGAATTCAACGAACTCGAATCGGAGCGCGAGCAGCGACCGCCGGGACACAATCCTGCCGCCGTCGGCCCCCCTGGGAGGAACGAGGGAAGCACCAGGACGGCAAGAAGGATTGGTGGAAAAAAATGCTTTTTCATAACTTACTTTCTAAAATAAAACGTGAAAATGGGTAAAATAGTGAAAATACAAAAGGTAAAAATAGTGAAAACGAAAACGACAGCCGCACCCCAAAAAAAAGGTGTTCAGCGCGGCAAACACCGATTTTTCCAATCATCCGCAGCAAGCTCCGCCCGCCGTTCCAACGTTTTTTGCCGATGCAACTCTTCATAACGTTCTTTGTTGGCCCCGCGAAGATGAACCCCAAAATAAGCTCTCGCTTCCTCACGCTCCTGAGCCGTGAAAAAATCTTCCGGAGAGGAACTGAATGAGGGTGTTATACGAACACTATTTTGGATTTCTGTTTTCTCGTCCGCCGTTGGAGCTGCGCACCCCGACTCCTGCAGTCTTTGCGAAAATGGAATTTCATTGCAGAACCAGCATACATCCAGTTTTGAATATTCATTCATAAAACATCCTTGTTCCATAAAACGTTCTTATTTCATAAAACGTTCTTATTTCATAAATTTCATAAAAACGATCAAAACGAACTCAATTCTTTCGAAAAGTGCATAAAAAAAGCCCGGCACAGAGCATGGTTCAACCATACTCCGCGCCGGGCTTCAATTCCTGCCGATAAAAATCGGTGGTTTGCAATACCGCAAACGCTGAAATTCTCCCTCAAATCGGGAAAACTTTATACATTTTTCATATTTTAAACATTCTGCGTACTTTTCTCATATCGCCTAATGCTTACAATCTCTTCAATTGATAAACTCATTATACGCCAAAAAGCCATTTTGTCAAGTAAAATTTTCCAAAAAAGTTCAAAATAATTTTTTGAGTCCGTAAAACACGGGATGAAACCGATGTAAAATTTTGACGTTTTTTATTTTGGAAGGTCCAGTTTTCTCGCAATCCGAACCGAATCTGCGTTTTCACGTTAAAATCTGAAAAGATTCTCTCGCAAACAAAATCAATACTAAATCAAAATTCGTTTCTTGCGTCAAGAAGCCCTCAAAGTTTTTTACCAAATTCCTGGATTTTCCCATTTTTCCACATTTTTTCTTACTTTTTCTCACTTTTTCTCACAAAAAAAACGGTAATCTGTTGCATTATTCTATCACTTGGTGTAAAATGGAAGTAAGTGTGAAAAAGAAACCTGATTGAAAAGGAGGTGTGCTTTGCGGCCATTATATTCGACACACATCCAGTTTTTGTCTCGCAGACGCAATTCAATGGGACTTTTGCGCGGGTTTACACTCGTGGAATTGCTCGTCGTCATCGCAATCATCGGAATGCTTGTGGGACTTTTGCTTCCAGCCGTCCAGCAGGCTCGCGAGGCGGCACGCATTATGCAGTGCGGAAACCACCTCAAACAAATCGGCCTTGCGGCGCTCAATCACGAAAGTTCCATCCACAAACTTCCTTCCGGCGGTTGGTCCCCATACTGGGACGGCGATCCGGATCGGGGCCTTGGTTCCAGTCAGCCGGGGTCGTGGGCGTACAGCCTTTTACCGTTCGTGGAACAAAACGCGCTGTTTCAGATGGGAGCCGATGGAGCTTTTGAAAAATCCACCACGCAGAACAATGGGGCGGAAACTCGCGGAAAATCACCGCTCTCTTTCTGGTACTGTCCCTCACGCCGTGCGACGAAATTATATCCCATTTTGACCGACACCCAGTACAGCGCGAATCACACCTACGCCGCGGGTGATGTGTACGCGAAGTCCGACTATTCCGCAAATTACGGCTCCAACATTGATGTGGGCGAGGGGTCTGCCGAATATTCCCCCAACTCCTTTGCAGCTGCCGCCAATTTCGCTTGGGAAAGCAACAATCAGGCAAAAAACGCGAATGGAACCATTTACAAACATAGTTCCATCACGATCGGACAGATTCGCGACGGAACAACCAACACCTACCTCATCGGCGAAAAGTATTTGGAACCGGGTCATTACGAGGCGCAGGCCGCCAATGTAACGACGAACGACAACATTTTCGTTTATCGAGGGGCCGACACCGACAATCACGTGACCGCCAAAAGCACCACAATGCCGATGCAGGACCGCGCTAATTATTCCCATTTTCACAGTTTCGGAAGTCCGCATGCCGGAACGCTTGGAATCGCCATGTGCGACGGTTCCGTACAAAGAATTTCATACAGCATCGATTCGGAAGTCCATCAGAATCTTGGAAACCGTAAAGATGGAAATGCGGTTCAAATCCCCAACTAATAAACTTTTTTAAAATATTAGGAGTTTTCCGGGAGAGGGGTCTGGGGAGAGGGGCGGCTTGCAAAAAGCCCAGCTCCCCACGGTCGTTACGACATGACGGGCAGCCAGATTCTCCCGATAGGGTGAATCGCGCGTGAAACCGAGGCCGAAGAACTCGTAACGATTCCCTGAAATTTCGAGAAAGTCCTGAAAACTAAATATCAAGAGTTTTTGCAATGATTTCAAACCAATCCGACATACCCCCAAACTCTCCAAGCTTTTCACCCCCCCCAAGCCCTCAATCCATCAAGCGGTCGCTGCTTTCCCTGGACGCCGCCGAGCTGGAATCTTGGTTCACGGCACAAAAACAACCCAAATTCCGAATCCGTCAGCTGCAAAAATGGATGTTCACGCCGAACATTACGTCGTTCGAATCGATGACGAATCTCCCTCAATCCCTGCGTCAAACGCTGGAAAAGAATTTTGTACTTCGAACGATGAAAATCGTAACGGTTCAGGGGGAGGAATCCGACCCGGCAGAAAAATTTTTGCTCGAGCTTTCGGACGGAAATCGGATTGAAACGGTGATTCTGCATAACGATCAGGGTCAGCACACGCTTTGCGCCAGTACGCAAGTCGGCTGCGCGATGCACTGCGCCTTCTGTGCGAGCGGTTTGGACGGCGTCGTTCGAAACCTCACGTCCGGCGAAATTCTCGAACAATTCCTCTTTGCGGCCGACCGCCTCGCAGGACGCGGGGAGCGTCTGTCGCACGCCGTCATTATGGGAATGGGGGAGCCGACCGCCAATCTCGACGCCCTGCTCGCCGCGCTTTCGATCGTTTCTTCCGAAGCGGGCCTTGGAATCGGCGCACGTAAAATCACGATTTCTACGGTTGGAATCCCGCAGGGAATTGCACGTTTGGCGGCACTCGAACATCCGTACCACCTCGCGATTTCGCTCCACGCGCCCAATGACGAAATTCGCACGAAAATCATGCCAAGCAATCATAACATCGGAATACACGCGATTCTTGAGGCGTCGGACGCGTATTTTGAACGGACGGGACGGCGCGTTACATTCGAATACATTCTTTTGGCCGACATCAACGACTCGGTCGAAAATGCGCGGGAACTTGCGGGGCGTCTGCGGGGGCGAAACGCGCTTGTGAATTTGATTCCGTACAATTCCGTGAAGGAACTGCCGTTTCAAACGCCGTCGCTCAAGCAGATTCAGCGTTTTGCGCAAACACTTGAGTCGCAGGGAATTCAAATCGCGCTGCGACATCGAAAAGGGGACAAAATCGACGCGGCCTGCGGACAGTTGCGGCGCAGCGAAAATCAGAAGCAGTCAAAATAATTCAACAATTAATCAAACCGATTCATAAAGCTGGAAAAAAGGAAGTAAAAACGTCAGAAAGGAACGTTTTTTCATTATGGTTATTCCCGTTTACACAGAAGAAATTGAAATTGGACCTCAATATTTGGACGAAATGCAGCACGTCAACAATACGCGGCACATACACTGGATGCAGGAGGCGGCAATCCGTCATTCCGAACTGAATGGGTGGGACACACAACGCTACATCGAACTGGGCGCTGCGTGGTTCGTCCGACAGCACACGATCAACTATCTTCAGCAGATTCGTGAGGGCGATACGATTCTGCTCGATACGTGGGTGAGTGAAATGAAACACGTTACAAGTATCCGTCAGTATCGTTTTCGCCGCAAATCGGACGGAGTCGTCGTCGCGACCGCGCAGACAAAATGGGGTCTTGTGGATCTGAAAACGGGCCGACCGCGTAAGGTTCCGGCAGAATTAATGGAATGTTTTCTCGAAATGGGTGAGGGACTTCCGGAAGAATTTGCAAAAACAAAATAGGAATCCGGCTGCCCGTTAAGAGTTCAAACGCCGTGGGAGAGAGGGGCTTTTTGAAAGCCGTCCCTCCTCCCAGACCCTCCACCTGGAAAACTTTTAATATTTTAAATTAATCGTCGAGCAATATTTCATTCTCGACGAGCTGTTCGAACGTCTGACGTTTTCGGATGCACCGCATTTTTCCGTCGCGCAACAGCACTTCGGGCGCAAACAGTTTCGAATTGTAATTCGACCCCATCACAAATCCGTACGCACCGGCACAACCCATCACGAGAATGTCGCCGGTCCAGGCGCGCGGCATCGGACGCGTCACAACGAATCCGCCTTCTTCCTGCGTGAAAACGTCTCCCGACTCGCACAGAGGGCCGCAAATGACCGCATCGACCATCGGAATTTCAGCGTTTTCCGTCGGCGTTTCGCCCATCGGACAGAGCGCCATCGGGTGGTACGATCCGTACAGCATCGGGCGTGCAAGATTGTTGAAACCCGCATCAAGAATGTAGAAGAGGTCCGTTCCGCCCTGCGTTTTGACCGTTCGAATCTCCGCAAGCAAGTATCCGCTTTCCGCAACCAAATACCGCCCCGGCTCAATCTCAAGCGTGACGGGCGTCTGGTTCATCCGTTCGATCTCGCAGCGCGCCGCATCCCACAATTCGTAATATTTCTGAATATCGACGTATTCATCCCCCTCTTTGTACACCGTCGGAAGGCCGCCGCCCGTGCTGATTGTGTGGACGGAACTGCCGACCGTAAGAGCAAAATCCTTCATCGCCGAACAGCACATCGAAAGATGTTCGAAATCTGTACCGGAACCAATATGAATGTGCAGTCCCGTGATGGAAATGCCGTATTTTCCAGCCACCGAGAGTGCGGTCGGAATGTCTTGGTACCAGATTCCGTGCTTCGAAAGCGGTCCGCCCGTATTCGTTTTCTGACTGTGACCGTGACCGAACCCTGGATTAATACGAATCGTAATTTCGACCGGATACTCCGTTTCAGGACGCGCGTTCAGCGCTTTTCCGAGCTGATGAATCATGTCGATCGAACCGCAGTTTACGTGAATCCCGTATTCTACGCAGAGTTCCAGCGCTTCGCGGTCGAAAATGTCGGCGGTGTACACGATTTCGGGGATTTCCTCTTCCGTTTCAGGGCGGGGTTTGTACCCGACTGCGAGCGCACGACGGATTTCCATCGCACTCACCGCATCGATTTTCGCGCCGGCATTGCGCAGGATTTTCAGGATAGAAAGATTACTGCACGCTTTTTGTGCGTAACGAACCACGTCGAACGATTCGAGGTCCTGAATTTGGGACAGAATTCTTTTTTCATCGTACACAAAGGTTGGAGTTCCGAATTCTTTAACGATATCCGCAATTTGCACGCCTGCAATTTCCTTCATAATCGCAGGCATTTGGATGGGAGTGGGCATAATAAAGTCCTTCCAGAAGCACAGATTTCCGTCCGTGTTTCAAATATATACTAATAGAACCCTCCGATTCACCGTTGGAGAGAAAATCGGAATCGGACGATTCTTCTAAAATTTCCCTCTCGCCTGCAGTTTTTGCGCCTGGTCCGCCGAAATCACCTGCGGCCCCTCACCCGCCGTTTTCTCGTAAAAACCGTCGCCGCTTTTTTTGTACTGCGTAAATCCGTGGCTCGCAAGATTCTTCGGACTGAGCATTTCTTTCTCACTCCGAACCGACGCGACGCGGATATTCAGCATCTTTCGCACGGGTTTTCCGCACGTCGGACAGACTTCCAGCACCGCCTCCGTTCGACTTTGAAGAACTTCAAACTCCTCCGGACAGTCCGGACCTTTTCCGTCAGTGTGACCGTATTTATACAATGGCATCGGAAACTCCTTTCAAAAACACCCCTTTATTGTATTCAAAATTTCGGTTTCGTCAAGTAGCAGGGGAAAATTTTCCGATTAAATTGTTTCACGCACGATTCACCCAGTCGGGAGAATCTGGCTGCCCGTCAAGAATTTACGGTCGTGGGAAGAGGGGCTTTTTGCAAATGTTTACTACGCAATGATCGCTCTAACAAGAGCGTCACTCGCGCGGTAGCGCCATCGCCCGTCGCGGCTCGCGACCCCAGACCCTCCACCTGAAAAACTTCTAATATTTAGGTGTTTTTAATATTTACTCCTCCGGCGCAATAAGCGTCAGCATTCCAAACGAAACGGGATTCCACGCGGGATAAAGTCCCTCGCCCCAAAGCATGTACGCCGCAGGCGCGCGTCCATCGCAATCCGTCAGACGAAGCGACAGTCCGATTTTCGTTCCCACAACACCTTCCACGCCTCCCAAATCGCTCCACGGCATCGCGACTTCGTATATCGTACGATTTCCTTCCCGCCGTACCGCAATGTCGTAAATCGACGAATCTTTCGCAAGGGACCCGCTCTTGAGGCCTCCTGAGAACTCGGCGGGACGGTAAATCGTGTGCTTTCCGCTTCCTCCGGGGGCTGCGGCGCTCAAATCGAAACAAAACGCCTTGAGATTTTCGCCCGGCAACCGATTCAGAGGATGAATCGCAAGACGAATCGAGTCGTTTTGCTCCGTCGCCGCCTCCGTAAGCGCCGCAACGTGCCGATCATCGAGGACCTCGAAAGCCGCATAGAGGTACTGCTCGTCGTAATTGAAATACGCCGCTCCGCTGCAGTTTTCAGGCGTCCAAACGTACGTCTTTTCGAGCGTGCGAAGCTGATTTTCCCCTAAAAGAGGAATCGGAGCCGACTTCTGAAAATCGTCCAAATTTCCATCAATCTGAATCGAACCTGCTTTCACTTTGGGCGCGAAAGCGGTAAATTCGGTTCCTTCGTACGGAACAAGAATCGCGTTGTCGATGAGCGCCCATCCGTCGCCCAGACAGACGGGAGCGGCAGAAAGACTCTTCGTTTCAGGCGGCAGTTCGATGCGTTTCGTGAAAACCTGCCAGTTGGTCTGGGTTTTGGGCGCTTGGAAAATTTCGAGCCAGTGGCGATTCCAGCCTTTTCCGTCGGCTGTTCCTCCGCCCATATTCGACCCGGCCGTAAGATTATCGGACCGAATCCAGAAGGAGTAAACGTACTCGCCGCCGCTCGACGGAAGTTTCGGAACGTTTTGGAAGATGTTGAAGTACTTTCCGCCGGTTTTTTCGAAACGATAAACAAAGTTTCCGTGTCCGAGTGCGTCCGGCTCGCTGTACGCAACGCGTTTCCCCTGATGTCCGGAGCCGCCCCAATTTGCAGCAGCACCGTCATTTTTTGCCTCATCGGAGGATTTCGGCTGTTCAAACCCTGGATTTTTCAGGAGGTTTCCGATTTCATCCGGCGCAACAGCGTTGATGAGGATTTTTCGCCGAATCGTCGGGAGGGTCGGATCGTCAAATTTCAGCGTAAGCGTCGTCGCCGTGACGCCCGCCCGAACGTTTTCAAGTTTCAGCATTTCCGACGAGCTTTTTCCGGATGCAAGCGGTTCCGACTCCACAGGCGCGGAGGTTCCGGGCGCCGTCGAGGCGTCGAGCGCCGCCGTGCAGACGATCGAACGGCTCAAACGATTCGTAAACCGAAGCGGAATTTCAAGCGTTTGACCGGAAATGACCGTGAAAGAGGCCGTCGAGGAGGTGATTCCTGGGAAGGAAAGAACGAGCTGTGCTTTCAGAACGTCCGGGTCGCCGCCTTCAATCAAATAACCGCTTTCGCTGAGTTTGAGCGAGACGCAGCCGTCCGAGTCGCACTGAAGCGGCGTTTCGTTTCCCTGCGGATCGATTTTCACGACTTTAACAGCCGATGCGGCATTCGATTTTCGGGAACTTTTGGCTCTTTGGATTGGTAATCGTACGGTTTCTCCCGATTTTTCAATGGAGGAAACGACCAGCACCGACGGACGTCCGGGACGATCGAAGAGTTTCATCGAATCGTTCTTTCCGACCGAAAATTCCCCAACGGGCGCTGCATCTACGAGCGCGTACGTGAGGACTGCGAGCGCCGCCGCTCCGGGACGCGGACTCAAATCACTCCAAAAATGGCTCCAGTCGCCCGCCGGGGACGCTTCACCGCCGAAAACGACGATGTTTTTGCAGCCGGCCATCAGTTCATCGGGAAAACGATTGAAGAAATAGTCGCTTTGTTCCGTTTCCTTCATCGCCTCCCGCAGCGGCATTCCCCACGTAGAAACGCCTCGCGCCGTCTCATTATCCCACAAAATGACGCGTTTTTCCGCACCGACAGTCGCCAAATCCCGTTCTGCGCCCCGTGCGGCTCCCGCATTTCCGTAATGAATCGACAAAATGTCCGTAAACTCCATGATTCCCGCCGCGATGAGGCTCTGTCGGAACGTCTGCGGCCACAAACCACCCGCAATCTGGTTCTTAAAATTGGGATTGACCCACTTCGAGGCCGCGTCCGCAACCCGGCAAAACCGCAGGTATTCGGACACAGGATCGTCGCAGATGGTTCCCGGCACAATCTCGTTCTGCCACTCGAAACCAAGAATGTCGCTTTTGAATTCCGTACTTAATTTCGTCACAATGCTTTGAATGTCGGCGTCCGCCACAGGAAGGGCGCAGAAACTTCCGCCGTACACGTCCGGTTTCGCAATCGCCCACGCCGGGATTCCGTCGAGGAGGAACCATGGTTTCAGGTTGTTTTTACGTAAAATTGCAACATCTTCATGTAATTTCTTCCATGCGTCCATGTTGTAAACGCCTCGGAAAGGTTCGAGACTCTGCCAGCTGAGCCAGACGCGGCAGGAACTCATTCCCATCATTCGCGCCGCCCGAACCGCCTCTTCGTCGCCGAAAAACTTCTGTCCGCCGAAAGGAGTGGGACCGTTTCCGATGATTTTCTGAAGGTTCGGAATGCGTGCAAACGTCACTTCCCGCGCGTCTTTTCCGGGAATTTCAGCATGGAACAAAAATGTACCTTTTTCAGAGTCCAAATCGAGCGGAATCTCCAGCGTTTTTCCATCTTTCGGCGGAAACTCGGCGGTTCCGTTTCGTACGATTTTCCCTTGAGTGTCCGAAACCTCCCACTTCAGCGTTTCCGGCTTCTGCGCCGTGGATTCGCGCGCTTCGTCCGTCGGAATGACCTGCATCACGACTTTTTGTTCGTACGTGAACAGATTTCCGGGAGTCGGAGCGTCCAGCTCGAAGAGACCGCCGCTTCTTTTGAAGCACGGAAGTCCCGCCCGCAACTGCCACGGCCAATTTTTCTGGTCGGCCCCTCGAAACTGCGCAATCAGAAGGAGCGAGTCGCCCATTTTTCCCTTTTCCGGCGCCGCGTCGGCGTACGCCTTCGGCAGAGTAATCGTCCAGCTCGTTTTGACGCGCTTCCCGATTTCACACGGAATGTCCGGCACGCCGACCCCTGAATTCATATGTTTTCTGCTTGTTTCGTATTTTCCGTCCGGACAGTCGATCCACGGTCCCACAATCCACATCGTCAGATCCGTTTTTCCCCAGTCGTCCTCAGGATCCACGTAATACTCGACGGGAATCACGATTTTTTCGCCGCTCTTCCACACCGCAGGTTTCCCATCTTCCCCAGTCGGCGTTCCGAAAGCGAGCCAGCTTTTTTTGAGCGTCGCAGTTTTGGGACGGAACGTCTTTCGAACTTCATCCGTCACAAGTGGTAAAATCACGGGGCCGGGAGCTTTTTCTTTTGCTTCATCCCAACCTTGGTCCGTTGCGAAAAAGATCGGCTGAACCCCTTGATCGTCTGCCACATAGTCGGGCATTTTGTAACGGAAAATCAGAGTGTCTCCTTTTTTCCCGGACTTGAGATCGCCGCCCCAAGCCGCAAAACCCAAATAAGCGTCTTTCTTCGCGTTGTGGAGGTCTCCGCCGAACTTCATACCGTTCAGGTCCTTTTTTAACGTCACTTTCACATAAAAAGTTTCACCGGGAGCCGCTTTTTCCGGCGCTTCGATGGAACACCAGTCGCGGTCCAAAACGCCGTTCTTTCCTCCGCCGCCCGATGCAAAAAGGGTGGAAGTGTCCGGCAAAATCACGGGACAGAATGCTTTTTTCGTCGCTTCGTCCCACCCTTTGTTCGTCAAAAAGAAAATCGGCTGCGCCCCCTGATTTTCGGAAACGAATTCCGGCATTCGGTATTGGAACGTCAGAGTTTCGCCGTTTTTCGCAGGTTTCGGGTCGCCGCCCCAAGCCGCAAAACCCAAATAGGCGTCGGGTTTCGCGTTGTGCAGATCGCCGCCGATTTTCAAACCTTCCGGAATCTTTTTGGGAGTGACTTTCACGTAAAAAAGCTCGCCCGGCACGACTTTTTCGGGGTACACGAGGGTGCACCAGTCGCTTTCGGAAACTTTTTCACCCGCAAATACCGCAGGGGAAAAGAATAGTAAACCAATAATCAAAACGAAGCACGTTCGGATTAAAGAGAAAAGGGGAGTTGAAAACTTCATTTTTTGACTTTCCGTAAAGAAAAAAGAATATTGAAGGAACAAGTGATTGATATTTTTATTTTACAGGATTCAAAAAGTTTCGTCAAGGGGACCGAGCCTCAAACTCCTCAAATCCTTTAAAATGTTTCATTTTTCATAAATTCCAGAATTTTTCAGGTTTTTTTATTCACTCTGCAAGAAAATTCAGATTCGAACGTGCGTTACGCAAAAAGAAGTCCCGCAGAGATGGTTGATTTGCGCAGTTTTTTCAAAAAGCCCGACGACTGAAAGCCGTCCCAGGGAACGCGGGCGTCCCGCCCACAAACCTCATGATTTACCGTTCCATTGAGGAACCCTGCATGCGAGACGCCCGCGCTCCCAGGGTTGCGAGAATAAATCTCCCGCTTTTTTTGAATTTTTTTCTTTTTTTAACGCGAAATCCCCGTTTCCCCCCTTGACAAAACCTAAAAAATGTTCTACGTTAGATTATTGTGAGATTCCAGAATTTGGAAAACTCTGGAATTTTCTTTTTATTTTTAGGGAATAAAACAATGAAACGTAAAGGTTTTACACTCGTTGAACTGCTCGTCGTTATTGCGATCATTGGAATGTTGATGGGACTTCTGCTTCCAGCCGTCCAACAGGCGCGAGAAGCCGCAAGGCAGATGTCGTGTACGAACAATCAGAAGCAGCTCGGAATCGCCGTCCAGTCGCACAGTGCCACAAACGAGACGCGCTATCCCACCGGTGGAAACGGCTACAGTTACATCGGCGACACGCTGAAAGGCTCCGGGGCCGACCAGCGCGGCGGATGGACGTACAGTATTCTTCCGTTCATTGAACAAAATGCACTGCATCAGGCGGATATTTCCACACGGCTCAAAGCCGCTTTACCCATTTTTTACTGTCCAAGCTGCCGTCCCGCCAAAACGTACAACACCAAGGTACGCACCGTCTATTCCGACGATAAATCCAACGGCGGCGTTTCCTCCTCTGGAAAAAGCGACTATGCGGCAAACTGCGGCACCGTCACGAACGTCGAGGGAAATAAGACGGACGCTCACAACGAAAAAGGCGGACTCGTGTTTCATCAGAGTGAAGTCTTCGAAAAAGACATCTCGGATGGTCTTATGAATACTGTACTCCTTGGAGAGCGTAATCTGAATCTCAATTTCCTCACCACGGATTTAGGTGACGACGACGACTGTTTCCTGGGCGGACACAATTACGACACGTTGCGATGTTATTCGAACGGTCAAATGTATCGTTCCCGTCAGGGATACACGAACGGAAACTGTTTCGGGTCGGTACACGCCGGCGGCATCGGTTTCGTTTTCTGTGACGGACACTATCAGACCGTTTCCTACACCATTTCGAGTACGGTTTATTACGACATCCTGAATCGTGCGGACGGTGACGTCTTCATTTTAGATTAAAAGTTTCACAAAAACGAAAAATATTCCGTCCCAACTCTTGACAGTGCGCGAAAAGACCGATACAATAAAAGAATCTGAGAAACGGTGAATCAATCGCTGTTTCTTGTACATGATTTTTTGTTTTTTGTTTCGCCAGTTTTGCGAATTTGTTAGAACAATTTGTTAGAACAATTTGTCAAAATAATTTGCCAGAATAATCGTGTGAAACAGAATCATTTGCGTTTCAAGGAGAAAAAAAGCATGCTGAAAATTGGAATTACCGGTATCGGCTTCATGGGAATGATTCATTACCTCGCGTATCAGAACGTTCCAGGGGTTCAAGTCGTTGCATTTTGCGAAAAGTACAATGAAGCACGTCTGAAAGGGGACTGGACGACGATTAAAGGGAATTTCGGCCCGCAGGGAACCATGATGGATATGTCGAAATTCACCTGTTACACCGAGCTGGACGACATGATTGCCGACCCGAATGTCGATATGATCGACGTTTGTCTCCCGCCGAACCAGCACGCCGCAGCAACGATCGCCGCACTGAAAGGCGGAAAGCATGTATTCTGCGAGAAACCCATTTCCCTCGACCCAAACGAAGGAACCGAAATGGCTAAAACGGCGGCAGAAACCGGAAAATGCCTGAATATCGGTCACGTACTCCCCTTCTTCCCAGCGTACGATTATCTAATCGAAGCGAAAAAATCCGGAAAATGGGGAAAACTCCTCGGCGGCAGTTTCTCCCGCGTCACGGCCGACCCCAAATGGCTCCCGAAGTATTACGACATGAATGTCTGCGGCGGGCCGATGCTTGATTTGCACATCCACGACGCTCATTTCATCCGCTATTTCTTCGGTATGCCGAAAGTCGTGCAGGGGGTGGGACGCTGCCGAAACGGAAATGTGCCGGAATATTTCTGCACACAATTCTTATACGACGATCCGTCACTGGTTGTGACGGCGACGAGCGGCGCGATTATGCAGGAGGGACGGCCTTTCACCTTTGGTTTTGAGGTCCAATTTGAGAAAGCGACCGTTTTGTGCGATCTGTACATGAAAATGCCGCTCACGGTCTTGCATGAAGACGGAAGCGTCGAAAAACCTGAGTTGCCGGAAGGGTCTGACACTCTTCCTTTCGAACGGGAACTTGCGGAGGCGGTTCACTGCGTCGAAAATGGGACAAAATCCGAAAAATTGGATGGCTCCCTTGCGTCGGACGCTCTCATTCTCTGCCACAAGGAGATTGAGGCCATTGTGACGCGCAAACCCGTCCAAGTCGGGTGATGGATTCGCGGATTTCTTCGGAGGAATCGTTCACGGAGGAAAATCGTACAGAAAGATTTTCCTCCTCATCCTTTTTTCGTTACTTTTATCGCTACTTTTATCGTTACTTTTTCTTTAAAAGCACATAATCTCCAGCTTTCAGCGTCAATTCAAACTTGCATTTCCCTTCCGAACACTCCCAGTTCGTGAGCGTTCCGGTGATGCTGCGCGCCGAAAGATAGGGCGTCTGCGTATTTAAAACAATCTGTACCGTCTGCTCTCGCCCCGTCCAGTTCGAAATTGCAAGCACGTCTTCCTTCGGAGATTCCAGAAAACGCACCTCAACATCCGAATTAGAACAGGAAATCCGCTGCGTTCGTCCCGTCTCGGCCCACACTTTTTTCATAAAATCGCGAGGCGCTTCCGGAAACTTCAAAACCGAAGGAATCGCTTCCTGCGTCGCATCGTCCAAAACGTTTTCAGCCGAGCCGAGGCTGCTGATTCCCGGAAAAAACCCGACGAGAAGCAGTTTTCCCTTTTCAACTTTTTTCACCGCAAACGGTTCGCCCTGCTGTGCACAAACAATCGGAATTCCCTCAAATTCACCCAAAGACTTTAATGTGCGCATTTCATATTCCGGACGTCCCGGGAACTGACGGAACTGAAACTCTCCACGAGTCACACCCAATTTCTCGTACAATCCGAGCGGCTGGTCGAACTCGTCGAACGTCAGTGCGTTTGGTGAAACGTACAAAATACCTCCATTTTTCACCCATTTTTCAATTATCGGAACGAACTCCTTCCGAAGATGGGAATCTGTCACAAAAAGAACGTCGTAACGCCCAAGTTCCGCAGAAAGCGCCTCCTCACTGAGAATATTGCACAAAATTCCGTTTTGAGCCAGAAGAAGGTGAAGCGCCATTCGTTCCGTTCCGTACAAATTGTCGTTCGTGACGTTCCAAATGTCCGACGTTACCGAAAGAAGCATCGCCGCATCTCCCTGTGCCGGTCGGGAAAGAAGAATCGCGTCTTCTGCCGCCCCCGTTGCATACGTCAGACGCTTCATCGCCCTATAAATTTCGGGTCGGGAACTCGTCGTATCCGAAGAAATCGCGTAATGAGGTCCATAGTTGAAAAAACGCAGCGCACGCGCGCCGTGTCCGATTTCGAGAAACCCGGACGCTTCCGTTTCCCACTCCGTCGAATTCCGCGTTACATCGTAAAATCCCCACTCTCGCTGCGTTTTTCCGCAGGCGCTCCGAAGTGTGTCGCACATGAAACCGTTCGTTCGTTTTGTACGCATCCATCCCGCCCAATCTTCCGACCAACCGTACGTCAAAGCGCCCGAGTCGAAGATTTCGAACCAGTCCAACCCTCGTTTCACCATGTTCCCGCCGAGGAGTTCCGTCGCAAAATTCACGGTCGTCGGCACATTTTTCCACGATTTTCCCGCAGCGGTCGTTCCCGCACGAAGCATCTCCGTTAGAATATGGTTCAAATATCGGCGAGTGTAATAAAAACTTCGTTTTCCAACGAGCGTTTCAACGTTTGGATCGTTCGAAAGCTCCAGCGCATCCGCCTCCGACTGCGGCAGTCCCAACGAACGTAAGTACGGACGAAACCCAGCCTTACACGTCTCGCAGCCCGCCAAATGTTCGAACTGCAAACCGGGTTCATCCATCATATTTAAACAAAAAACGTGTGAAAAATCCGTTTCTTCGCCTCCCGTCTCATTTTGTTCTTTCCGAAACTTTTCCGCACTCTGTGCGAAAGACGCTTCGATTCTTTCCGCGTCCGGTACACTGTAACATCCAGGAACCTTTGTAAGATGAAAGAAGAAATTCGCCGGCTGCTTCCAAATTCCGGAAAGACCCACATTTTGCAGCGCCTGCGTCTCGTTTTGCAGCGCCTCTCGCGTGTTTTGCTCCGAAGAAAGCGCCATTCCCGTCAAAAATGGGAATTTTATCGGTTTTTTCCCCGAAACCTCCCCCGCCTCTTCGGAACGTTTTCGATTCGCCAAACTTCCTTCCAATTCGGACTCCACATCGTAATTTACGAGAGAAACCGACACAAACACTCCGTTTCCAGCTCCTTTTCGCGTTACAGTTTTCAAAAGTCCTTCTTCGGACGGTGTTTTCGAAAACAAAATCTCGAAAAACGCCTGCGGTTCCGATTCGTAGTACGAACGCATCGCGTAAAAGATTTCGTGATTCGAACCTCCGTACGCCAAAAAAGGAGCGAGATTCACCCATTCCGATTCGTCACCCGGCGCCAGCAAATTTTCGGCTTGCATCCCAGTCTGAATCCCCTTTTCGAGACCGCTTCGTACGATATTCGAATGTTCCGAATAATACGGAGCGCTGTCGCGTTTTCCAAAAACATGAATCCCGATCGGGTACGGCTGCCCGCTGAGGACGCGAACTTTCACAAATAACGGCGTTAAATCCGTAATTTGCGGCTCATACGCTGCATCGTCCGTCAAAATCATGACGTCTGCCGCCCGTCCAAACGTATGCACGCTCGCCTCCGGAAAAACTTTGGAAAGTTCCAAATTTACCGTCCCAGCTTTCGCTTCAAACGTAATTTTACTCCAAACCCAGCAGGAAAAGCCGTCGCCCCACTTCTTTTTTCCTTCAGGAGTCGTCCGCAGTGACGCAGAATCCAATTCCTCTTCGAATATGCTTTGATTGTTTTGAATTCCAGTCACTCGAAACGAATTTTTGTCGCGATAATCCGTCATATCAAGACTGCGGACCCAGAGAAAATGCGTTCCACTCGTCTTAAGCTGGAGAGACTGGGAAGGATTTAGTGCCGGACTTTCGGATTTCCAGCATCCGCTGAGGTACTTTCCCGCCGAAGGAAACCCGGAATACCACGCATCTTTTTTATGTTCCACGCATCGCCATCCGTCGCCAGAGACCTGAAAATTCTCCGCTTCCAGCACCTGCGCATCTTTCGGCAAATCGGCGCGCAGCGTCTCGCAGCAGACAAAAATAGCGCAAAAAAATGAAATAAAAGAGATAAAACTCAAAAAAATGCGCTTTTTCATGCGTATCCTTTCAAAAAATGAGGGAGTGAAAAATAAAACTTTATCACTCCCTGTCGTTCTTAATTTCAAAAAAATTCTAAGAATTTCATCGCTGAACGCGGCCGGTTCCGTTTCCGTTCATCAACGTTTTCACCTCGGCACAGCTTGTGTAATTGTAATCGCCGTAAATCGAATGCGCCAAACAACTCGACGCAGCCGCAAAACGAATCGCACTCTGCGAGTCGCAGACATCTTCAGAATTTAATGCGAAAATCAAACCCGCCGCGAATGAGTCGCCGCCGCCCACTCGGTCCACAATTGCTTTAATCTCGTACGGCTGGTATTCCCCGTCTGCGTTCAATGGTGCGTAAAACGCGCGGTCTTCCGCAGCGTCGTACAGGACGCCGCCCCACGAATTGTGCGTCGCAGAGTGACTCTCGCGCAGCGTAATTCCCACTTTCTGAATGTTCGGGAACGCCTTTACGACCTTGCGCGCCACGTCTGGATAGCGTGAAGTGTCGAGTTTTCCGAGTTCCGCGTCCGTATTGTCCGCATGAATCCCCAAAACGTCCGCACAGTCGCTCTCGTTCGCAATCAAAACGTCCACAAACGGTAAAATTTGCGTCATCGTTCGTTTCGCAAGTTCCTTCTGGGTGCAAGACGCGTCCCACTTCCACAATTTTTTGCGGAAATTCAAGTCGGAAGAAACCGTGAGACCGCGTTTTTTCGCTTCCTGAACGGCTCGAAGCGTCACATCGGCTGCCGTAGAGGAAAGCGCCGGAGTGATTCCCGTCACGTGAAACCAGCCGCAGCCGTCAAAAACGGAGTCCCAATCGTAAGCATCGGCCGGAGTGAGCGAAACGCTCGAATATTCACGGTCATAAATCACGTTGCTGGGACGCTGATTCGCGCCGGATTCGAGATAAAAAATCCCCAAACGACCGGCGTCCGTACGAACGATGGACGTTGTATCCACATTGAACCCGCGCAGCGCCGCGACGCAAGCATCCGCAATCGCGTGCTTCGGAAGAGTCGTCACGAATTTCGCAGCTCCGCCCAAAAGCGCAACGGAAACCGCCACATTCGCCTCCGCGCCGCTGAACATCGTGTGTACTTTTCCCGGCATCGCCTGCGCAAACCGCAAAAAGCCGTCTGGAGCCACACGAATCATAATTTCGCCGAACGTCACTACTTTTTTCATCAAAAAAACCTCAACAAAATTCAAACTTTAATCTAAAACAAATCCGCAAGAATGAAAAATAAATCTA
This sequence comes from uncultured Planctomycetaceae bacterium, assembly GCA_964438515.1. Taxonomy (GTDB): domain Bacteria; phylum Planctomycetota; class Planctomycetia; order Pirellulales; family Thermoguttaceae; genus RGIG3701. The sequence continues at coordinate 14,582 of CAYTLK010000011.1, read as the reverse complement.
TTTTCTCTATTCCTTTGAATCGTGCTTCACGTTTTCGTCCTTTTCGTCACTTTCTTCCTCACCGAGAATGAAAATTTCGCCTTTTTGATTTTTGAACGTTTCTTTTGAAAGATCGAAATCATTTCCGTCGTCGACGATTTCTTCGTCTTCATCCACGAAATCCATTCCGTCGATTTCTTCCAATTCTTCGTCGCTCATGACGTCAAAATCACTCAGAAACTCTTGGTTTCCATCTTTTTCGAGCAACTCACGGTCTTCGGCCTGAAGCTGTTCCATCTCCGACTGGATTTTATTGGCGTAATATTCCTGTGCCGCGCTCCATTCTTCGAGCTCGCGCAGTTTTTTCTCTTCCGCTTCCTCACGCAGCGCCTCACGCGTTGTTTCGTTCAGTTTGGAATCAATATCGTCACGATTATCATCTTTTTCCCGTTTTCGGAAGTACAGTTTAATCGGAACCTCGCCGTATTCGAGCTGGTCGCGCAGCACGCTCAGCAAGTAACGTCGATACGTCGGCGGAAACATTTCCGGATTGTTACAAAATAACACAATCGTCGGCGGCAGCGTCCCGACCTGCGTTGCGTAATAGATTTTCGGACGGCTCAGTCGATAAAGCGGCGGCGGATTGTACGCAAGTGCCGCACGCACAAGACGATTCAGACGACTCGTCGAAACACGCGTGCTGGCCTGTCGGTACAACATCTGCGCGTGATGCAGCAACAATCGTACGTTTTTCCCTGTTTTACCGATGATGAACGCAATCGGAACGTGCCACATCGTGGGAAACGTGTCGCGCAGATAGTCGGCCCAAACCTCCGTATTCATGTGTTCCTTCATGAGGTCCCACTTATTCACGACGAAAATACAGGGCTTGCTTTGTTCCATGATGTACCCGACGAGCTGCTTATCGACGCGGCTGATTTGTACGGAACTGTCGAAAAAAAGGAGCGTTACGTCCGCATAACGGATGCTTCGCTGCGCACGGTGGGTTCCGTAATAATCGACGTTCGTTTTCACACTCACACGACGCCGAAAGCCCGGCGTGTCGACCGCAATGAACGACTTTCCGTCGAGCTGAAATTTCACATTCACGCTGTCGCGCGTCGTTCCTGCAACATTCGAAACAATCATTCGCGGAAATTTCACAAGTGCGTTTACGAACGTGCTTTTTCCCGTGTTCCGACGGCCCACGATGGCGATTTTCATCATGTTTTCCGTGTCGGAATCTGAAATTTCTTTCACACGAGACTCTTCCGGAAGATTTTCGTAAATAAATTCCAAAAGTTCCGCTCGACCATGATTTTCTTTCGCACTTACGGGAATCAAATCCCAGCCGAAACTGTAAAAATCGTTCGCCTGATTCAAAAGTCCCGGATGATCCGCCTTGTTGACGATACAAAGTACCGGAATGTGCAGACGACGGAGTTTATTTTCAACATGTTCGTCGAGCGACACGATTCCATCATGAACATCCACGACAAAAAGTATCATATCCGCCATATCGATGGCCGTCTGAATCTGATGTTCCACATCGTCCGTCAGATTGTCAGAATCGATGATTCCCATTCCGCCGGTGTCGATGAGCGTAAATTGGAACGGGTGCGGCGCCTCATCCGCTTCGACTTCAATATCCGCGCTCATCCAGTCGCGCGTCACGCCGGCCGTCGGATCCACAATCGCCATTCGGCGTCCGCACAGCCAGTTAAAAATACTGGATTTTCCGACATTCGGTCGGCCAACAATTACAACTTTTGGAAGAGTCATTCTGTTTTTACTTACTTTCTTTTTATATATAATTAAATAATGGAATCCAGACTCACCCTTCGGGAGAATCGGACCGACCGTCAAAATGTCGTTGTGCGGATGAGAGGAAAAACTTTTTTGAAATTTGTTTTCCCTCACACACCTTTTTTCTAACGGCCTCAGGGACGCACTTTTTTCGTACGACATTCCAATTCCGGGTCTGCCTCCAGCGGAAGATGAACCGATTCGCCGGATTCTGCCGCTTTGTAGATTCCCAAAATGATTTCGACCGCCCGACGCCCTTCCGGACCGTTGATTTTCGGCTCCGTATCCGTCTCAATTGCACGAATCATGTCGGCAAATAATTTTGCATGCCCCTTGAAACTGATGGCCGACGGGTCCGCCGCCCCGCCTCCAGAACTCTTCGAACTGAGCATTTCTTCCTTAATTTGCGCGTCTTCCGGAGCCGCCTCGGCAAAATCCCAGCGCACAATATCCTCTTCCTCAATCGTCGCAGAGCCTTTCGACCCGTGAATTTCGACTTTTTTGAGGTACCCAGGGTAGATGGCCGTGCTGGCTTCAATGACGCCCAGCGCACCGTTCGCAAAACGCAAAGACGCGACGGCTGTGTCTTCGACCTCAATGCGCTCGTGATCGAGGCAATCGAATAATGCACGAATTTCTACAACGGGTCCCATGAGCCACGTGAGGAGGTCGACGCTGTGAATCGCCTGATTCATGAGCGCGCCGCCGCCGTCGAGGGCCCAAGTTCCGCGCCACGCGCCGCTGTCGTAGTACTGCTGTGACCGAAACCATTTAACGTACGAATCTCCGACGGTGAGTTTTCCGAATCGGCCGGCTTCGATTGCGTTTTTCATCGTGATGCTTGAGTCGTGAAAACGGCTGTGGAAGACGGTTGCGAGTTTGACGTGATTTTCCTTGCAGGCACGAATAATCTGGTCGCAGCGGTCGAGGGTGATTTCGAGGGGTTTCTCCACGATGACGTTTTTCCCTGCGCGCGCGGCGGCCAAAGCGGGGTCGAGGTGCGCACCGCTTGGAGTTCCGATCGTCACGATGTCGATTTCGGGATTTTTGAGCATTTCGTCGAGATTATCGTACGCTTTGCAACCTGTCGCGGCGGCCAAGCGTTCCGCGGAGGATTTGTAGACGTCGAAGCAGGCGACGAGGCGAGCGTTTTCGAGGGATTCGATTGCTTTTGCGTGAAAATTCGCAATCATACCGCAACCAACAATTGCAAAACCGTAAGTTTTCATAATGGGATTCCATATCTAGGATATAAGGTTTATGTGTAAATAAAAATTTACGCATTAATGACTTCAAAAATAAATAACGATGTGTCGCACTTCATCAAACTGCACCATTTCAGGATCGCTTTTCGAATATCTTCCGCGCTGCAGTCTAGTTTTACCTCAAAAGCACATCCATCGTTTTGTTCTAAAGGTACGTATTGAACTTTCGGCAGTTCACCCGCCGAAAGGCGTTTTGAAAAAGTTTCAGGATTTTCTTTCTGAAAATAATTCAGTATTGTTTTCGCGGATTCTCTCCATGAAGCAACAGGGACTCTTCGGCCGTTAATTACCAAACATTGGACCACTTTGGATGTCCAAACGTTATTCAAATTTAATTTTGTTTTCGGCGTGTTGACGGGATACTTCCAAATTTGAACAGCAATTTCCGCTAGCGCATTTGCTCTTTGCAGGATTTCCGCCTCACCCCATTTTTCGAATTTCGCAATTTCCAAATTCATTTTCAAGCCGGAAGCTGCGAAACCGTTTTCCATCGTTTTTTTCTCGTTGAAAGTACGGTTACTGTACTCGGAGTTATAACCCGTGAGGGTCAAATTTCCGATATTCCAAAGATATTTCGAGTGAATTTGTTCGTAATTCTCACCGAGTTCTTCGATCCATTGAGTCGAAAGCGTTTGAGGCATAATGTGCTCCAAGGTCATATTCGACAAATCGACCACTTCCTTTTTTGCAAGGAAATTTTCAATGGATTCGAGAAAAAGAATTTGAATTTTTTTATCCCAATCAATTCGCGACACGATGGAATGCACAAAATCAGTGTCGTCCGGCCAACGCGCCTGTTTCGACTGTTGCAGCAGATTTTCCGTCAACCACAAATCCAACGAAGACAAAGGTCCATGATAATTGTTGAAACCGTTCAATAAACCAGCGACTATCGTATTCAGTGAATTTGTTTGTTTTTGACAAATGAGTTTTCTAATGATAATCGAGTTTAAAATGCGAAGACAACGAAGGTAGGTGTCGTTATCTAAACCACAATTTCTAAATTGATTCAGTTTCAGGAGGAATGGATAAACCACAACGCAGCGAGTCCGATTCAGGAAAAGTAATTCCTTGCGAATTCCGAGGTCCTCTTCTTTTTGGGGATTCAGAAATCGGTCGTAATCACGTGCACATTTTTCAATTTTTGATAAACTTTCTTCAATAGGTGATTTTTGAAGCAACAGTTTCATATCACTGTAAATATGTGTTTTCACAGACTTTACAGCATTCGCCATTCGGACATAATGAAAGAAAAAGTCTTCGATTTGCTCTCCAAGCATTTCTTCCAAAGGACTCCAAAACTCATCATAAATTTTCTTTTGTACTCCGCCTTCGTCCGACGAATGCTGAAACTTCATAAGGATGAGGTTTCGAATTAAGTCCGTCTGCGTCAGCTTTTCCCCTTTGAAATTTAAACTTTCAAAAATCAAATACGGGTCATCGGATTCTGTCAGATTAATCATTACAACCTGAAATCTTTTTTCCAGAATTTTGAGGATTTTTTCAGGTTCAATGTTTTGATCTTCCTCTTTTCCGGCAAGGAGTTTTATAAAATATTTATAACACTTAAAAATTTTATGGGTTGATTTTTCAGTTTCTAACGCTTCAATTTCGCGGCATATAATCTTGAAATAAACATTCCGATCCGCCTGCGTCGGCATCAATTTCAAATAATCAGGCGTTTTTTCCTGATAAAGATTGACGAGCAGCCCTTGAATTTTGTCCGGAATTTTCCCTTCTTTTACGGAATCGCGAATCGCGCTTAAAAGAAGGGTAAACGTCGTCAGACGTTGTTGACCGTCGATAATCAGGTATTTATCAACTCCAACGGGAACCGTTTTGACCTTCGTGGACACTATGGCTCCCATAAAATGCGGCGTCTGATCGGAACTAGGTTCCTCATCCTCATAATATGAAAGAACATCTTTCCATAATGTATCCCACTGTTCCTCTTTCCAAACATAAGGCCGCTGAAAAAGAGGAATCAAATATTGAATCTCTTTGGAAAAATAATCAACAAATTTTACCGGACTGGCATCCATCAAAAATCACTTTCGTATATAATTCAAAGTCTGTAAAAACTAACTGGCTGCGCGTTTCTTGGCAGAAAAAATCAACTCATCCAGCGCTGCATCCATTTTTCGAGGAAAAGGAGCGCCCAGAGCGTGCCGCCGTAGGATCCGACGCCCTGTGAATGCTCGCGATGAAGCTTTTTCACAACACTAAGATCCACCCACTGCGAAATGCGTGAGTTCGAACCCAAAACCTCACGTTGGAACATCTCGCGAAGCGGCCCGCGAAGCCACGCGTCCGTCGGAAGCTCAAACCCCTGCTTGGGGCGGCTCTTCAACTTCAACGGAAACTGCGGCTCAAACGTCTTGCGAAGAATCCATTTTCCCAATCCGTCACGAATTTTATATTCCGACGGAATCTGACCCGCCAGCTCCAAAACCTTCGTGTCGAGAAACGGCGAACGCACCTCCAAACCGCACATCATCGACGCACGATCCACTTTCACCATTGCTTCCGGAAGTCCCACGGAAATTTCCGCCATCTGCATCCCTGAAAGCGCATCGCGACGGTCTGCCTCCAAAAACGCTTTCACATACTGCGCCCCCACATCCGACGGCTCAAACCCCGACATCCGATAGAGCGGCGCCAGCAGTCTCTGACGAAGCTGCGGCCGACAAAATGAAAGCGTGTTCGAATACGCCTCCGCAGAAGACGTTGAAAGATTCTGAAAAAACGTTTTCAGTCGGAAAGGACGCGGTAAAAAGTCGAATTTCGGGTAAATCGCCGCCAAAGGACTAAAAATCGCCCGACGCAGAAAACCAGGAAGCAAACGACGTAACGCATCCTCCTTCAAATCGTGTATCTGACGTGCGTAACCCGCAAAACACTCGTCGCCGCCGTCGCCCGAAAACACAATTGAAACGTGGTGCGCCGCCAAACGCGAAACCAAAAGCATCGGGAGCGACGATGGGTCGGAATACGGCTCGTCGTAACACTCGACCAGATTTTTCAGTTCCTCCACCGCATCCGGCTCTACGATTTCTGAACACATATCTGTTCCGAACCGGTCGGAGATTGCTTCTGCGTACGCCAGCTCGTTGAACTGATTTTCTTTGAAACCGATTGAAAAAGTCGGAATGGACTCGCACCCGAGTCGGCTCTGAATCGCCACAACGATGCTGGAATCCAGTCCGCCGCTCAAAAACGCGCCGCTTCCGGGAATTTCGCCCTTCATCATCGTGATTGTGTCGGAAAGCTGGTTCTGGATGCAATCCATCCAATCGTCCAGATTTCGCTCTTCATCCACGTTGGGCTGAAACTTCCAGTGTCGGAACGGCCCCTGTTTTTCAAGGGTTCCGCCGTTCTTCAGATGAAAACTCATCCAGCAGCCGTGCAAAACTTTATGCACATTTTTATAGATGGACCGCTCGCCTGGAACGCACCCCATGATGAAATAATCGTCGATGGCCGTCGGATTGATTTCGTGCGCAACGCCGCCGTGAGCCAAAACGCCTTTGATTTCTGAGGCGAAAATGAATTTTCCGTCGTCCTGACAGTAATACAGCGGCTTCTGTCCCAGCGGGTCGCGCATGAGATAAAGCAAGTTTTCTGACGAATCCCAAATGGCGGCCGCATATTTTCCACGGAGTTTCGCGAGCGTCCCCTCTACGCCGAACTCCATGTACATATACGCCAGCAACTCGGCGTCCTCGTCCGTCTGCAACTCCACATTCCTCTCTTCCAACGCATCGCGAAGAGGTGTAGAATTGTAAATTTCTCCGTCCAGCAGCACGATTAAAGTTTTCTCACCAAAATGATACTCAATCGGAGAGTCTGCGTGTTCGAAAACCGTTTCGGCCCAAAGTCTGGCTCCGAGACCCACGTTTTTACGGGTAAAATACGCATCCCCGTTTTTACCGCGATGTGTAAGTACGGCACCCATTTGACGAAGCGTGGAAACTTCGACGGACTGCGAGGCGTTCGAGTTACAATAAACAACACCAAAAATAGCGCTCATGGCAGATAAATGGTTCCTAAATGGAAATCAAAAAACGACGTACAAAAAACGAAAATCGAAAATTGAACGATTCGCAAATGAATATCCGTGAAAACGTTCCGATAAAACAAGATTTTACTCTGATTTTAAGGATTTCTGTTTCTGAATTCCTTCTCCGTTGGGGGGACTGCGAAATTTGACTACTTTTGCGGGTACGCCAACCGCAATCGCGTAATCAGGGATGTTTTCTAAAACCAAAGCGCCTGCACCGACGACACAGTGTCGTCCGACATCCGCAAGCACCACGGCGCGTTCACCGATCCAGGAATCTTCACCGATCGTGATTCTACGGAATTCACCACCCTGAAGACGAATCGGAACGTCTGTTCGTTCTATAAAATGTTGATTTGTACCATTTGCAACGGAAACACCGCTTGCAAGCAGTACATCGTTTTCAATTGTAATGTCGCCTAAAATACAGTAGGGACCGATGTATATATTTTCCCCAAGTTCGGCCGTCGGATGCGAGAAAATCGTACCAAAACCAATACTTGCATTCTTTCCGCAGCGGGGAAGCGCCCATCGAAGGAACGCGAGACGAAAATATTCGCCGGGAATTCCAGGAAGGAGCGCCATCCATTGCGTCAGGTCGGCAAACGCGCGCTGCCGCGAAAGGAAACATCGAGCCATACAATATAATATTATAGCCGGAATTATTCCAAATGCTGAAAAAAAACGGAAAAAATTCTTCATTTCGTTCGAATTTTCTGACTTTTTACTCGTTTCCGTCTTCCGGAACGTCCTCATTTTCAATCATGAGGGCCGGACTTTCGGAATAACCAGCATCATCGTCATCATCGCCGCCGCCGTAATCGTCATCGCCGTCACTTTCGCCGTCGTCGATAAACTCTCTGTCGCTGTCGGTTCCATCATCTTTGAGGTTGGAAACATGCTCGCCGGTGAGGTCGTCCATTTCCATCAGCAGAACGTAAACGACGTAATTTTCCGGACCTTTCGCGCGCTGAGACTCATTCGGATTTTCGTACACTCTCTGTTGATTATTATTACCCGAAACCGAGGAGGCCGGAACGATCAGAATATCGATGGATTCCTGCTTTCCGGTGTCGCTGTTCACCTCGAAACGTTCGAGCCAGTACGCGTTTGCGATTGCGTTTTGACCTGCATTTTTCGTGAGGACGCCGCGGTCCAGAAGGTGCGGATTTTTGGACTTAAACGTCGTCACGAGTTTTGTAAGCATGGCGTTGCACCGGACTTCAAAAAAGGTGATTTTCAGACCGTCTTTTTCCGACATGGAACCGATTACGGGGTCGGCGCACGTGTAATAGGAAACGACCTGTGCGTCACGCGGGAACGGAAATTGCTGCCGCAGCTCGGAAGAAAGTTCCGGGGGCTGAGGTTTGGGCGCGTTTCGGTCCAAAATTCGTTCCGCAGCCGCAAGACGATTCTTCTGGCTGGCCGCCTGGGAAAATTTCCGGCACCACTGACAGGTGAGCGCGTACGATTGATCGAGCCACGCGGCGCCGACCTGCATCCGTTTTTCACGCATCAAGACACCCTGAGAGGGTTCTTTCGCCTTCGGTTTAGTTTTTGTACGTTTACGTGATGAGGAGGAAGACGAAGACGTACTTTTGCGCGGCGTTACGGTTTTTTTCTCTTTGACTTTCGGAAGCGCCCGACGATCGAGCGATTTAACGACCATCAGAAAACCAGGTTCCGTCTCCACACGGTCAAAAAGGGACTGTTTGAAAATTTCCGGCCCAAGCAGCCACCCTTTGTCGAGAAGCGTGAACAGCTGCCGACGCGTCTCCATCGACGGAATCGACAGGCACATCACGATCGACTGAAGCGCATCTTTGGGAAGCGGTGTGATTTTCGGACGATTTGTACTTCCCGGTTCGGGCATATTTGCAAGCCCCTCATCAACATAAGACGCCAAGGACTGTGAAACATTTTCAAACAAAATCGAACGCATTTCAGGCGTCCAGAGTTCGTTTTCCATCGCTTTTCGTTCTTCCGGGTTCATCATGAGCCGAACGATCGGGGAAATGGCCGCCGGATTCCTGTTGGACGGATTTTGATTTCCCGAAACGGAACGATCAGACGCACCGCCCGAAGTGGTTCGACTCAACAGGGAGCGCTGAGGTTCCGATGCAGAGTCGGCACTTCCAGCACCGTCGCCGCCAGAATTTCCGGCACTTCCAGCACTTTCTTCGGCCGCCCTACGCGCCTCTTCTTCCATTTGAAGCCGATCGCGTTTCGCAAGGAGCGCTGTACGATATTCATCAATACTTTTCTCGTCGATGAATCCGTAATGATACTGCATGAGAAGCTGACAGCTGAGCGCGAGATTTTCCATGAGCGCCGCTTTAAGCGTGTCGTCGAGTTCGGGCTGCTTGTACATCATAATATGCGCAATCGTATTCGCAAAATCTTTCTTCAGCAAAAATTTCTGAAGGACTTCCTGCAGAAGGAACGACTGTTTTTCCGGAGTGTTTGCCGTCTCAAGGACCTCCGGACTTGCAAGCGACTGAGCGATGCGCGCACGGAAAAGCGGCGAGGAAGACGGACAGAATTTACTCAGCACCATCTTTTGAATGTCGGCAGTCGTGACGGTCGTCAAATTTCCGTTTCCGCCCTGGAATTTAAATTGGACCCTCTGCCCCGGCGCGATGAGAATCTGCGGGTGAGACGAACGATTATTCTGGTTCGAATTCTGGTTTTGAATTGGGTTTCCGTTTTCATCGTACTCGACTTCGGAAATTTCCGGCGCCTGAACCTCTGCAAAACTGGCGGCCTGCGTCACTGCAAGCTCTGGAGTGAGCAAAAACGCTAAAAGCAGAGATTCTTCGTCGTTTGAGAGTTTTCCCAGTTCCGCCTTCAGGGCGTACGCACCCATCGCGGATTCGAGCGCCGATTTATTGTCGTCGAACTGAAGCACGCCGGCCAGAAACGACGCCATCTGTTTTTGCGCAGTTTCAGACGTACTCGAAGCAAGAGCCGTCACGCCGTCGCGTAAAAGAGTTTGAGGAATCTGGTAAAAAACGAGGTCCTGCGTGGGTTTATTCGAAACCTGGGAGGAATTTTTACCGTTCTTGTTCTGCCGTCGTTCCTCTTGTTCCAAATTCTTCAGCGACTCCTCCACCTCTTTAACGCGCGGCTCCTCATCCATCAGCGACTGTTCTTTCGCCAGTGCGCCGGGAATGACGGTCGTCAAAAACTGCGAAAGAAGCAGCGCGGACGCATCCTCCGTCGCCGGATTGTTCATTCGTTTAGAAAGCTCTGAAATCACCGCGCCGAAAAGATCCAGCCGTTTGCCGCGAATGTACGCAATTTCCGTAAACGTCCACGACGCGCTGTTTGCGGGGATATTCATTTCCGGAACCGTCAGTTCAGGAACATTCTGGGAGGAATCTTCTTCCTCTTTTACGGGACGTTTTTTCTTCTTTTTCGGACTGGCGGCTTTCTTCTGCTCTTCCTGTTCCGAACCCTTGTTCAGATTCCGATTCAATCCTGTACGTTCTGCAAGATTTTCCTCGACACGATTTTCCGGCATCGGTTTCGGTTGGGACGAGCCTCCGCAGCCGACGGTAAAAATCAAAACACTAAAACCTATAAGGAATGCAAAAAAAGATGAAATGTGATTCATAAGTTTTCTCGAAGTCCATAAAATACTTTTTTCCGTACAAGCGTCGCTCCCCCGCGAGCTTTTACGAAAGGAAACTATACTGATTCCACTTGAATATTTCGCATCGGACGGCTGCGGACGCAGCGTTTCGCACTACATACGCAGGCGTTTCGCACGGTGTAACAACGTTTCGCGCTGCGCAGCAGCGGAGAAGCGAAAATTCAAAATGTGTCGAGTTTAAAATACTCTCTGCTATTAGTATAACATCTGTAATTTTCCCGACAAGATAGGGACCCCGATTTTATTCTATTATGGAGCCATTTTTTTAAAAGTTTTTCCAATTTTTACAAAAAAAGACCCTTCGATCGTCTTTGATCGAAAAAGTCTCTCGTTGGAATCGATAAAACCGTCCCATTTTTCAATATTTCAAACCGCATTCAACCCGACGTGTTTTACAACCGATGCATTTTGAATTTTCGCTTTTCCGTCGTTACTCTATCGAGAAACGACTGCCGCAGCAGCCGCCCAACGCGAAATTTTCAAGTAGAACGAGTATACACCCGGCGCATCCGTTCGAAACTCATCGGTTCGTCGCGGGAAGATTGGGATATTGCGGATTGATGCTTCCCGGCATAAAAAGCACCGCAGGCTGTGCCGCAGCCGGCTGCGTTCCCGGAACGGCCGCCGACGTTTGAACTGCCGTTCCGGTTCCGGTTCCCGTCCCCGTTCCCGATGGAAGGGTTCCTGGAAGTTCCGTCATGGTGGATCCCGCAGACGTCGCAGCGACCGCAGCTCCACCCATACCAGACGCACCCGGCGTGACGGTTCCGTTCGACCCATTTAACCCGTTCGGCAAATGGGCGGCGACCGACGTATTTCCATTCGATGGAATCCCTGCCGGAACATTGTACCCCGGCGGAGGAACCGCTGCAGGAACGCCTGACGCCGTCTGAACGGGAATCTCTTCGAGCGAGTCGGGCAGTTCCCCGTTGTACACGTTCGAACTCGAATCCGCGTTCTGCACGACTGCGTTCTGCGCGACTGCGTTCTGCGCGGCGGCTTGAGCGGCGGCGTTCATCGTTGAATCACTGACGTTCTGCGCCACACGCTGTGCAGGTTCCGGCGCGGTCGCTTCGGGTTCCGGCGGCAAATCACTTCCGGACGCCCATTCCGGAACGTTGCTCCCCTCGATCCGATGCAGCTGCGCGATTTCAGTCGGATTCGGCTGCAAACTGGGGTCGTCACTCGGTGAAAAGGTCGCCGTGGGATTGTGACCGTCCATGCGTTCGTGCGCCAGTCGAGCGGTCGCATCGGCACTTGCGTGTTCGGAAGGCGGTTTCACATCGTCTTTGGAAGCTCGTGAAAGTTTCAGGGAAGGAATGCTCCAGTCCGAAGCGGATTTTTTCCCGGCGGTGCGGCATCCGCTGAGAAAAAGCATCACACCGATGAGGATCGGGGAAATTATTATTATTGACGTTCTGTTCATAACAACCGTTACTTGAAAAAACGGAAAGGAATCAAAAAATTCACTCTGAAACGGATATTCGGATTTCTTTATGCAATATAACCATTTTAACTTTTTCGGGAAAGAGCAATTTTGAAGTTTTTCGTGAAAAGTCCGAAATTTTGAAAATTTGTGGGCAAAATCAGAAGAAATTGAACTTTTTCAGTCTTTTTTGAAAAATTGCTCTGGACAAAAAGTGATATTTTCGTTATTTTATGCTGTGTACCTTTTATTGTATGGAACCGGAAAAATGATGAAATCCTTCACCAAATTCATTCTGACTCTTTGTTTGCCGACGCTGACCGTCGTCTTACTGAGCGGCTGTGCGCAGAACAAACAGGCGATTGCTCGTCTGGAACAAGAAAATGCGCAACAGCGTGAACGTATTTGGCGCAGTAATATGAAAATGGAGGATTTTCGTCGCGAAAATGAGTCGCTCCGCCAGCAGGTCGAAACGCTCCGAGGGTCCGGACGAACGTCTGGTTCCGCCTCAAATACCGCTTCAAACCCTGCGTTCCTCTCGGCTCCGTCTGTCGGTTCGTATTCCGCAGCGCCGTCCACAGTTTCCGCAGCGTCACCGTCCGCAATCCCATCCGCAGCGCCGTCTGCCGTTCCCGCCGCCTCGACGTCCGGGGCCGCAAGCACTGCAAACAGTTCCGTCGTCGTGCCGACCGTTGCGCCCAATCCCCCTGCTTCCTCGCTGGGAACGCCTTCGAATCTCCAGAATGAACCCCTGAATCCCCCGGCCGGCTCGCGCGTAAGTATGAACGGTTCGGGAAATTCCTCCCAGCCGGTTCACGTACGAAAAACAGACAGTCGGAACGTGTATTCCGTTGTGCTTCTTCCGCAGAAGACCCGACCTATTAATTACGAAGGAATTCATGTTGAATTTCAGTTGAAAGACTCGGCGGGAAACATCATTCTGGCTCCCGCACCTCTCGAAGTGTTCGTGACCGACCCGTCGAAACCGAAGGAACAGTCCCGAATTTCCTGGTGGGTCTATACCGCGGAAGACGTCGCCGACATTATTAATGGCGGTCGGGCCGGACTGTCGATTCCGCTCGACATGCGCTGGGCGAAAAGCTGTCCGTCCAACATGAACCTCGAGCTCCACATCCTGTATCAGACGAGCGACAAACGGCTGCTCATCAACCGAGTGCCGATAAATCTTGCGCAAAACGCCTATTCTACTCCTTCGACGCTTGCGTTAGAGTCGCCAAATCCTCAAGTAGGTTCCGACGCCCCTGCTCCGTCTGCTTCGTTTCCATCGTCCCCGTCGTCCGCTCCGTCGGAATCGGCCAAGCTGGAACGTCCGTCTTGGAGTCCGACTCCTTGAAATTTGAACCAGCAAACGAGCGACAAAATCGTTTTTACTGGAATAATCGGCATGAAAAATTTCTTCTTGATTCAAATTTGAACATTTTCAGACAGAAAGGGTTTTTCCAAAGCAGGGAAAAGCCGATGACGAATTCTGATAGTATAGAGTAAAAATACTTTATGAATGGAAAAGCAGGATTCACAGAACGAGAAACACGTTCCGAAAAATCTGAATTCCGTTCGTAAATAATACACGTTTTAATGTTTTTAGGAGTGAGCCGATATGTGTCGGAAAGTATTTTTTTGTTTTGGGGCATTGGCGGCAGTCCTTTTTTCTCTCCTGGCTGTAGCTCCAGTCTGTGCGCAGACCGGTGACAGTGAAATTGTTTATCAAACGTTTGGTAAAGGAATTCATCACTATAATGCAGGTGAATACGAACTGGCATTTGATGAATTTACGAAATGTATTGACGCCAAAACGAAGAACCCAAGTGTCTATTACTTCCGCGGGCTGGCTCTCATGTATTTGGGACGTGAAGAAGATGCGAAATTAGACTTCCAGAAAGGTGCGGAGCTGGAACTCGCTTCGACCGTAAACACTCAAAAACAGATCGGGTACGACCTCCAGTTCGTCCAGGGGGATGTACGAATCATGCTGGAAGGTTTCCGTACCGATGCAAAGTACGCAGCTTACCAAAAAATGCGCGCCATTGCGGCTTACGAAGATAATATTAATCGTACAAAAGTCGAAACTTCCGGCGGATACTGGTCCAACGACGGGTACATCTACAGTCCGGAAAACGGCGATGCGGAAATCGTCGAACCCCCGGCGCCTGCCGCTGAAGGTGAAGGCGACGGAAGCGATGTCGTTGCTGAAGACGGAAGTGACGTAATGGGCGATGACGATGACGATGACGACGATAGCAGCGACGACGAAGAGGATACAACCTCTGCAAAGACTACCGAAGAGGAACCAGAAGAAGAAATCGCTCCATCGGAGGATCTGGACCTCGACGCTGCCGGAATCCCGAGCATCGGCGACGATGATGACGACGA
>CAYTLK010000010.1:14695-66072 GCA_964438515.1 uncultured Planctomycetaceae bacterium | reverse complement strand
ATACCCGATTTTGATTTTTTGTAAATCGGAGGGGTTTTTGGAACTTCCTTATATTCTTTTTCAAATAATTGGGAAGTCGAAAAAGAATATTTTTGAGATTTATTCCGACTTTTATCCAGATTTTTTCGAAGCTGCAGTAAATTTTGTGATGTGTTTGTAATTTGCTGAAACCTTTTGAAATTTTAAAAAATTGTACGTTTTTGTATGAATAGTCGAAAAAAAGAATAAAACGCGGACGTGACGCGAAACGCCCGCATTTCATTCTTAGAAAGAAAAAGTTTCAATTACAAAAACAGCGCCCTTTTCCCCGCATCTTTCTTTCAAACGATGTGTCCGGCGTCCGCAGTTTCAACGTCCGGCATCACGGGGTTCATCTGCCGCAGTTTGTCGAGCGCCAGAATCTCAATTTGACGAATCCGCTCTTTTGTGACTCCAAGTTCCTCTCCCACCTGCTTGAGCGTCATCGGCGGATGGTCTCGATTCAAACCGAAACGTCGAATGATGATTTGCTGTTCCCGCGGCGTCAAACACTTCAGAACCTCAGCAACTCGCCGCTGCTGACGATTCTGCGTCCGTTCAAACTCTACCGGATCGTATTCCTCTTCTTCCCGCTCGACGTTCGACTCGTTTTCAAGCGCAACGAATTTTTGATGGTAGCGCTGCTCGTCCGAAATCGCACGCGCATAATTTTTCATAATCGCCCAGCTTGCATACGTGCTGAATCGATTTTTTCGCGAGTAATCAAACTTCTCGACGGCACGAATCAGCGACATATTTCCATCGCTGATGAGATCGAAAAGGTTGTTCGCAGGCCCCGTATGACGCTTTGCAATCGACACAACCAAACGCAGATTGGCGGAAACCAACTGATTTTTCACCTCATTTGAAGCGGCAAAATCCTCTTCAATCTGTTCCATCAAGCGCCCGGACGGACGATGAACATTCAGCGCCTCACGTCGTTTTGCCGCCCGCATTTTCAGATAGTTCATCTTCCGAAAAAGATGCTGTTCCTGCGCAAAAGTAAGGAGCGGCACGGTATACAGGCTCGCCAGATACGATGGAAGCCCTCCTGGAAGCCTCGGCCGCCGCAGTTTGGAGTCATTCGTCGGCATCGGGTCAAGAATTTCCCGTTCCAAATCTGAACCTTCCGCCGCATTCTGAATTTCCGGACACGGAATGTACTCAAGATTCATTTCCCGAATCTGACGTGCACGCGTTTCCGCCACAATCCGATAGATACTCGTTTTCGTACGTAAATACCGAGCCGAAAGAACCTCCATTCGGACCCCGCGCCGAAAATCGTCGAGAAGCCGCGCCTTTTCAAGATCGTCAAGCGTTCGCTGATATTTCGGGAAAATCGCCTCTCGCGGATTTTGTTCGTCGTGATTTTTCAGCGTATAACGAATCGTTTCGGCACTTCGACCCGTTGTGACCGCCAAAAGTCGAATGACTTCTGTCAGTTTTCGCCCCGCCGCCGCCATTCTAGCCGCTCTGTCGAGAATTTCGCTTCGTTCGTAAGGCGACATCTGCGAAAATTTACGCCCTTTTTCGACTCGAACAGGCTGAGCGGCTGCAAACGCATCCAATTTTTCTCTCCGAATAATAACGCGATTTCGACTGGCAATCAGCCGCACCTCACTTTCGAGACCCTGTTTGCGCCATCGTGAAATCGTTTTCGTGGAAACGTTACATTCTCGCGCCGCCTCTTCCAGTGTAAGAATATCGTACGTATGTTCTATGAATAATTCTGTATTTTTGTTCTTATTTTCATACTTATTCTCGTTTTTGTTTTGATTCTTACTTTCTTCTTCGTCTTCGATTTTTGCTTTTTCTTTTGTGTTTGCCGTTGTTTTGACGTTTCTTTCAACGTCCGTTTTGATTTTTGATTTCGACTTTGATTTCAATCTTAATTTTGACGTTGAGCTTTCATTTGTATTTTCGTTTGTATTTTCACTTCTTTCCAGCCAGCTTTTATCGGAAAAATAATCTTTCATTTCAATCCCCTTTGTTTAAAACAGGAAATTTACTTCATCTTTTCAGATTCCGTAAAGTTTAACTCTCGTCACTTCTATTATAAACGAAAAACGGCGTCCGTCTGGGGGATTTAAACAAAATGCACAAAATCTTTTACGTGAACGCGTCCTTGTTTCCTGCATAATTGTAACAGATTGAAACAGTCTCACAGGCCGATTTTCTGACGTTTTTTTCAGTGTGAAAAGAAAGATTCACGCTGGATTTTCAGAGACTTATGAAATAAGAACGTTAAAGCAGAGGTTCTTCCCGGACATTTTCAGAAATTTTCCAAATTTTTCTTTTTGCGATTTCCTGTTTCTTTTTCTTGCCGACTCCACCGATTTTCGCTGAGTTGCTTCCATTGGGATCGTCTATTCCTGAAGAAAATGGTCGAGAATCGGAAGAATGCGCTCCCAAGCGTCTTCCACAACATAATGACCCGCATCCGAAAACGTATGCGTTTCCGCATTGGGGAAAAACTTTTGAAAACAGTTCATAAATTCTGGCGCGAAACACCAGTCGCGCATTCCCCAAATGAGCGCAATCGGATGGTTCTGAAATTGCGTCAGTCCGTTTTCCACCTCCAAAAGCGTCTCCCAACTCCGCTCGCCGGGACGCATCGGAATATCGCGCACAAATTCATAAGTCGCCAGCCGATTTTTCCAGGAATTGTAAGGAGCCAGAAGACCGGCTTTTACGTCCTTTGGAAGCTTTTTTTCGACCGCCATCGTCACCGCAGCACGTGCAAACGCATTGAAACCCTGAATTGCAATCCGTCCAAAAACCGGAATTCTGCAAACCGCAATGCGCAGAGGAATTTTCGGGAAATGAAAAGCTCCCGTATTAAAAAGAACAAAACGCTGAAAACGCTCCGCATTCCGAACGGCCGTTCCCATTCCGATCGCCCCGCCCCAATCGTGCGCCAAAAGCGTAATTTCCCGCAGATCCAGCGTCTTAATGAGGGTCGAAATGTCGCAAATTCGCTGGTCGAGCGTGTAAGAATATTCGCTGCTTGCGGGTCGGTCGGAAAGTCCGCACCCCATATGGTCGGGCACGACGACGCGGCAGGTTTTTCTCAGAGCCGACACGAGATTCCGCCAATAAAAGGACCAAGTTGGATTTCCGTGCAGCATCAAAAGAACGGGCGCATCTTTTGCTCCATTTTCTGGACCTTCATCCAAATAATGCAGTTTGAAGCCATTTAAAATAAGCTCGTGCGACGCAAAAGGATAAAGTCCGCGCCAGTCGTTATTCATACACAATTCCTAGTATTCAACTTTAAATCAAATTTAGACAGTCTGACTTCATGATTATTCCATTCTGCCAAACAAACATGGAGGAAATATTTCGGGAAAAGATTTCCTCCACACTTTCAATTCTTTACTATTTAATTTTTGTACACTATGTATTTTGAATTTCCGCTTCACCGTTGTTATGCTCTCGCAAAACATCGGCTTCCGTAAATCAAAATGCGGCCAAAGCGGCGGCTTCATTCGGACAAATTTCAAAAATACGATCCAAGTTCATCATGGTGAAAAGCTCGCGAATGTCGGGCGCAATGTTACAGAGTTTCAAAACGCCGTTTCGAACCGCCACCTTTTTATAAAGCATGATGAGTTTTCCAAGCGCCGCGCTGGAAAGGAAACCGACAGAAGTAAAGTTCAGCAAAATTTTACTGTATCCATTTTGCTCGACGAGTGAGAAAAGCTCCAGTCCCAGCTCGTAAATATTCATATCGTCCACAATACGATTGTCGAGAAGATGAACAACACAAATATCGTCAACGACGTTGATTGCAATATGCCGCAATTCCGACATGAAATCACTCCTTTTAGGTTGATATATGAAAGTTTGGTGAAAGTTTTGATTTTAGTACGTAGTGTTTTTGAATTTAATTTGAAATATTTTCGTAAATCAAATTACAGCGCGGAAACTTCATCTTGGTCGTCGTGCGACACCGTTTCCTGCTGGGATTTATCAGCACCCTCTTCATTATTATTGGTACTGCCATTACTATCTGTATTATTGATAATTGTACGGAAATGCTCCGGAACGGGAGTCGAACGGAGTTTCTCAAGCGTCACAACGTTCCCTTTGGGATTAAAGGAAACTGAGGTCATAAATGAGCGCATCAGTTTCACCCCTCGCCCGCATGGACGTTCCAAAAAATCATCCAAAGTCGGGTCCGGAATATCTTCTGGATTGAAACCTGGACCTTCGTCCTGAATTCGCGCCAAAAAACGCTCCGGTGAGATTTCCAGATGCACCATGACTCCAAGTCGGTTATCCGATTGATTTCCGTGCCGAATTGCGTTTACGAGCGCCTCCTCAAATGAAAGATGGATTGCAAAAATATCTTTCTGTTCCCATTCGTAATCCTTAAGCTGAAGCAGAATACCGTCCATAATGGCGTGACCGGCTTCTGTTTTGCTCGGAATACAGAAATCTTTTTCCCAGAAAAAGCGTCCCGTTGCTGTCATAAGGTTCACCACAGTTTCCAAAACCATCTGAAATTTGAAATTATTTTCAGAAAAAACGCGATTTCGAGTCCTTTTCCTTGAAAAGGATGAAAAAACAGGTTTTCCCATCCTTTTATTTCGGCAAAAATTCCTCCAGAGTTCAATATACCTTCAATTTTCAAAAATTTAAAGCGGGGGGGAATCCTTTTTTTCGCAAAAACTTCAAAGTTTCACAAATATTTTTGTCGGATTCAAATTTTATTCTGAAAAAACGGCAGAGTTTTTAAAATTTTTTCATTCTCCACTATTCGATTTCGTTTTTTTAGAGTATAATAGAAATCCAGAGACCAAAGTTTTGTAAAATTTGAGGATTTTATGGAATAGAGGAGGGGGATTTTTACTTTTCCTCAAAAATTTTCTTTTCCCCCTGTACACGGATTCCGCTGGATTTTACTTTGAGCAGCTGGATTTCACTGGATTGCGTTTGAGGGACTGGCTGTAACGGAAGGTTGTTTTACGACAGAATAATGACGGAAACTCAGAAATCCAAAATGTATCGGGTTAAAATCCTAAACGAACGAAAAGAACGAACCTCAGTTGTTTCTTGCACAAAATTTGCGCAGGAAGAAAAAGTATGAATATCCCCCCATTTCCTCCAAATTCGACAGTTGCTGCAATTCCTGCAGTTCCACTAACCGTTTCCGTCGCGCTTTGTACGTATAACGGAGAAAGATTTTTGTCGGAACAGCTCGCGAGCCTTGCGGCTCAAACGCGCCTTCCTGATGAAGTCGTGATTTGCGATGATGGTTCCAGTGACCGAACGATGGAGATTTTAGAATCGTGGAAGAAATCCGTTCGTTTTCCCGTTCGGATTTTTCAGAATGAAACGAATTTGGGATTCATCCGGAATTTCGAAAAAGCAATGACGCTCTGCGAGTCCGACGTTATTTTTTGCTGCGACCAGGATGATATTTGGAAATTCGAAAAAATCGCCAAAATGACGGAAATCATGGAGAAAAATCCCGAGGTGGGACTCGTGTATTGCGACGCGGACGTCATCGACGAAAACTCTGCTGATGCGGGGCTTTTGAGAAAAGAATTTGCGCGCGTCAGCATGAATTTTTATCATCCCTATTTTGTAAGCCCTTACACCCGGACGCTGCAGGAACCCTGCGGATGTTGCATGGCGTTCCGATCAAAATATAGAAAATATATTTTTCCGATTCCCGAAACGCCTCCGGATTCGGTATTTCACGATATGTGGATATATTATTTGCTGCCGGCAGTTACGGAATTCCGTTACGAAAAGACGTCGTACATGCGCTGTAGAATTCACGGAAAAAACATTTCAGCAACCCTGTGCGGAACGCATCGTGAGACGCTTCGGGAAAAGGAAAAAATCATGCGTTTTTTCGCTCGAACACGTACCGCATGGTATTTTAAAAGTTTGCCGCACCGTAACGCGTTGGAAGAACGGCTGAAAATGGTTCCTGAATCTCGGCAGAAGGAAAAAATTTTGCGCTGGCTGCACGGAAACGATGTGCATTACATCAATCGGGCGCGAGTCGAACGGAACTTTTTCCTTTTTTGGCCGTTTTGGTTGTTGGAAATTGTGTCGGGGAGATATTTTGAACGTATGCAGCCGATTCGATGTATGTTGCATGATGTAAAAGCAGGGATTTTAAGAGGTTTGAACCCTGTTTCTACATGGTACGATTTGAAATCGGTCTTCAAAAAACGGGGATTTAAATTGCTTTGAAAATCATAAAGAAACGAACGATTTTCAATATATAATCAAATCGTATATGTACAGAATTCGCACATGGAATCAAGGTGAATGTTTTTACTTCCCTCAAAAACATTCCTCACCGCTCTTGTGTTTCCGCATGAGAGTGACGAGGAAATGCGAGAGTGAAAATTTGAAGAGACGGTTCGTTTTGAAATACTTGGAAAATGAACAGATTTCGAAATTAAATCAAAAATAGAATGCACAGAATCCATACACGGAGTTAAAATGAATACTTTCGACCCTAAAATATCGATCATCATTCCCGTTTACAATGTGGAACAATATTTACGTGCGTCACTGGATTCAGCCGTAAATCAAACACTTCGGGAGATTGAGTTCATTTGTATTGATGACGGCGCAACGGATTCCTGTCCGAAAATCCTTGATGAATATGCGGCAAAAGACTCGCGTTTTGTAATTATTCACCAGAAAAACGCGGGAGTTCCCGCCGCCCGGAATGCTGGAATGAAGGTTGCTCGCGGGGAATATATTGCTTTTTTGGATTCCGACGATCTTCTGGATCCGACGATGTGCGAAAAAAGTTTCGCGAGGGCGAAAGAGTCGGATGCGGATGTGGTGCTTTTCTTTTTCAGCTGGTTTGACGGCGAAAACAACAAAAACTTTCGATTTGATTTAGTACCGCGAGGCGAAATTACAGACAAAATGCGTTGCTGGGACGCACGCGAATATTGCGGGACGGTTATTTGGAATCAGATTTATCGCCGTGAATTCATCGAAAAAAATCAAATTTATTTCATTCCCGGCATTTTTTTTGACGACGTCCCCTTCGGATTGAAATCCGCCTGCTTTGCAAATAAATATGCGGTTCTTCCTGAAGCGTTGTATGAATATCGTCTCGGCTGCGGAATTACGACGAATCCAAAGATGTTTTATCGTCGAATTTTTATTCCTCAAACGTTTAACGCGATGTATGAAGATTTTTGTACATCAGGACTGTCGGAGCCGTTTTTGAATCGTGCAATGCAGACGAAATGGATTCAAACATTCGTCGCATACTACCATTGGGTTGCGCGCTCTGACCGCCGGAAATTTCGGCAAGAAATTTGCAGAAGAGTGCTTCCTGGGGAGTTGGAACTGCTGAAAAGTGGTAAAATTCCGCTCTATCCGATGGAAAAAGCATTTTTTCTTTCCTTGTACGGAACGTTTTTGGAACGTCAGATTGCGCGGCTGAAGGTTTTGAAATATCGACTGGCAGACGCGCTGGTTCGTCGATTAATTCCGCACTCACACCTGCTTCAGACGACGATGAATTCTGAACGAAAATAAAAGAGGAGGGGGCTGAAATGAATGAAACAAGGAATGAAGTAAAGAATACAGTACGGAAGGCTGTAAAAAATACAGTAAAAAATACAGTAAAAAATTCGGCAAAAAATACAATAATAAAAGAAAAAACGCAGTCCGTTCCTGTGACTCTCGTGGTGGGAGCCGGATTTTCTGGCGTCGCTGCTGCACGAAAAATTGCGGAGGAAATGAACGAAAAAGTTCTTCTGATTGATCGGCGAAACCACGTTGCGGGAAATTGTTTTGACCGTCTGGACCCGGAATTCGGGTACATGCAGGAATACGGTGCGCACCTGTTTCACACGCAAAATGAAGAGGTTTGGAAATTTTTGAGTCGGTTCACGAACTGGAATCTATACATGCACCGCGTCGTGGGGGTGGTTGAAGGAAAAATCGTTCCCATTCCGTTTAATTTGAACTCCATTGAGGCGCTTTTCCCAAAAATTCTTGCTGAAAAACTGACGCAAAAACTGTTAGAACGTTTCTCGTACGGGAAACGAATTCCCATTTTGGAACTGCGTAAATCCGAGGATTCCGACTTGATTTTCCTCGCAGATTATGTGTACGAAAATGTTTTTCTTCATTACACGCAGAAACAGTGGGGGCTGCGGCCGGACGAACTTTCAAAAAGCGTTACAGAACGTGTTCCCGTCGTCATAAGTCGCGATGATCGATATTTTTCTGACCGTTTTCAGGGGCTTCCAATTGATGAAACTGGGACGGTTAATTTTACACATCTCGTTCGGCGAATGCTCGACCATCCAAACATCGAAACCGTGCTGGAGACAGACTTTGCAGACGTGAAGGGCGGAAAAACCGCAAAAAACTTAAAAAAGACGGAACTTTCTGCTTTTCGTCGTATAATTTACACGGGTGCGGTCGATGAATATTTTGATTTCAAGTTCGGGGAGCTTCCGTACAGGAGTTTGCGCTGGAAGTTTCAGACGTGCGAGCAGCCGTTTGCGCTTCCGAATGTCGTCGTAAACTACCCGAATAATTTCGATTTTACAAGAGCGCTGGAGTTTGAACAGATTCGAGCGTGGAATTTTCAGCCCCCAAAAGGGTCAAAAACACGAATAGCGTACGAATACTCGCAACCTTTTGAACGCGGGAAAAACGAGAGGTACTACCCGATACCGGGAACGGAAAGCGCAGCGCTTTACGGACGTTACGCGTCTCTTGCTGCGACGGTTCCGAACCTATTTTTCCTCGGACGGTTAGGTTTGTATCGATACATTAATATCGATCGAACGGTGGAACAGGCGCTGCAGTTGTTTGATCGCCTGAAAATTTCGTGATTGAGTTTTGAAAGTCCAAAAGTCCAAAAATCGAGAAAATCGAGAAAATCGTGGGAATCTGTGGGAATCGGAGAGTTTTATGAATTTTGTATCAGACGAAATTAAACTTCCAATCAAACGATTTTTGAAACGTGTACTTAAACCGTTCGGAATCGGACGGGGATGGTACGTCGATTACTTTCCGTTTGTGGAAGCGAAAAAATTCGGACTGACGAAAAAACCGCACAAACCACGCATCCTTGTGACGCTCACATCGTATCCGGACCGCATCGCCACTGTATATCGTACGATTCACACGCTGCTGCGTCAAACATTTCGGCCGGACGGGGTCCTGCTTTGGCTCGCGGAAACTCAGTTTCCGAATCGCGAAAAGGATCTTCCGGAATCCCTTTTGAATCTCGTTCCGCTGGGACTGTCGATTCGTTGGACGTCCCCCGACTTGCGCTCCTACAAAAAACTTGTTCCCGCGCTGAAAGAATTTCCAGACGATATTCTGGTGACGGCTGACGACGATATTTATTACGAGCGGACGTGGCTCAAAAGACTTGTTAATTCGTACGAGAATCATCCTTTCGAGATTCAGGCGCATGCGGTACGCAGAATGACGTGGAATTCGGAGGGGGAACCCTCGCCGTACGCGCAGTGGGCGTATGTTTGTGAGGAAAATGTTCATCCGAGAAACATGGGTGTTGGATTTGGAGGCGTACTTTATCCGCCCCACATTTTTCATTCGGATGTATGTCGGGCGGATCTTTTTCAAATGCTTGCACCTCAAGCGGACGATTTGTGGTTTTGGACGATGCTGAAACGTCGCGGCGTTTGTGTTCGGCTTGTACGTTACGCGCAAACGAATGCAAAAATTGTGGAAAATACTCAAGATGGCGCACTTTTACTGCAAAACATCGACGGCGGACGGAATGACGCGCAATTTCATCAGCTTTTACAGTACTTTCCGGAGTTTCGCGACGAGCTGAAATCTGTGCAATAATATGATATAAATCAAAAACTGCTCGTACGATAAACATAATTTAATCAAAAATAGGATGTACAAAAATAGATGTTGAATCAAATGTGGTTCGTACAATAATGCGCGGCGAGCCAGATCGAGTGTTTGCAGAACCAGCAGGACCAAAAGAACCTTAAAGGAACGGCGAGAATGAAATCTTCAGAAACATGGACCCCTACGAAATATGAGCTTCACGACAAAATATTGCGTGCGACACACAACACAACCCATCTGCTTGTGAGCAGCCGACTGGTTGCAGATGCGGTTGGGAAAATTTACAGCGAGTGGATTCCGCGTTACTGTCGCGGCACACTGGCGGATGTGGGGTGCGGAAATCTTCCGATGTACGGTTTGTATCGTGATTTTGCGGCGGAAGTCGTCGCGATCGATTGGGAAAATTCTTTGCACAAGAATCCCCACCTCGATATTTCAGCCGATTTGAATTGCGTACCGATTCCTGGAGTGGAGTCGGAGTCGGTCGATACGATACTGTGTTCGGACGTGTTGGAACATTTGTATGAACCGAAAAATTTTTTGCGGGAAATGAATCGTATTTTAAAATCGGATGGGATTTTACTTTTAAATGTTCCGTTTCATTATTGGGTTCATGAGGCGCCGTACGATTATTTTCGTTACACCCCCTTCGCGCTTCACCGAATGCTGGAAGACGCGGGTTTTGAAATGGTGGAGGAACGGTCGTGCGGAGCGGCGCTGGATGTTGTGGCGGACATTCTCGCGAAAATTTCCTTTTGCCGCTATCCTCAATGCGGGACTTTTATGGCCAAGCTTTTCCAAAAGATTCCTGCTTTTTTTGGAAAACTTCCTTTTTTACAAAAACTAACGTGGGTTTCGCCCGATTTTGCCCTTGGTTTTGCTGTTGCGGCTCGGAAAAAACGGGAAGAATCGTAAAATAGGACGGTTAATCGAAAATAATATATCGATAAAAAATAATCAAAACGGATTTTAAAACCCAGAAACTCGTAAACCAAGAAGCACAGAAATTTGCACATAAAGTAAAATGAAAATCATGAAAAAAATTTATCCCTGGTTCCAGCTGGTGCGTTTTCCCAACACGTTTGCGCTCGCGGCGGACGTGCTGACCGTTGCGTTTCTTACGCAGTTCATTTTTGGATTTTCCTCCTTAAAAATGCTGACGTCTTTCATCGCGGCAGGCTGCGGCTCGCTCTCGCTTTATTGGGCGGGAATGATTTTGAATGATGTTTACGATGCGGAAGAAGACGCGATTTTACGTTCCAATCGTCCCATTCCTTCCGGACGTATTGCGCTTTCCACGGCTCGAAGGGTCGGGAAATTCCTTCTTTTGTTTGGAATATTTTTGTTTTTCGTTCCAGGTTTTCTCGGGTCGGGCGTTTTACCGGGATTGATTGCGCTGGGAGTTGCAGCGTGCGTGTGGCTGTACGACGCTGTTTTGAAAAACACGCCGATGGGTCCGTTCGTGATGGGACTTTGCCGCGGATTGAATGTTCTGGCTCTTTTTGCCTTTCAACCCTTTGCGGAACTCGTTCAATCTCCGCTTTTGCTGTATCCTCTGGCGCTCACGCTCTACATTTCAGGGGTTACATTTTATGCGCGGTGCGAGACGGAGGACGCGCCTGAAGCGGGGGTTCGGCGTCCCGGCGCTGCTGCGATGCTGTTTTCCGTTCTGCTTTTGTCGGGCGGTTTGGCGCTTTTGATTCATTTTCCGACGCAATTGGCGGCGTGGCGTCCCGGAAGTGTCGCGCCTCTTTTTTTGACGCAGGAGTGGCGCTGGCCGATTTTATTTGTTTTTTTGATGGTTTTTCTGTCGTTTCGAGCGATTGAGGCGTATTTTCACGGTCCGCTGCATGTGCAACAGGTCGTAAAACAGTTGCTTTTTACGGTTTTTATGGTGGATGCGGCACTCGTACTCGTTGCTTGCACTCTGTCGTACGCGCTGGGAATCATCGCACTTTTTTTTGCTGCATTATGCGTCGGAAAGTGGATTTACAGCACGTGAAATACGGAACCAACGATTTGTTGTTTCGTGTTATTTCGTCGTGTTTCATGTTGTTTCGTTGTGTTGAACCGGATTGATTTTCCCCTGAAGAGACGCGATTTGTTCCGGAGTTTTTTTGCGATAATCGCCAGTTTCCCATTTCCGGCCCTTGATTTTTCTGAACAACTCGGTACAATAGATTCAACATTATATAATACTGTATGAAGTTTCCTTCAAACTGGAACAAAAATCAAAGCAAGAATCAAAACTAAAATCAAAAAAGTATCCTTGTGAGGAATTCACCGCCGCAAACCGATGCGGGGGCGGATTCCCGCTTCAAATTTTACAGGTGAAAACGTGTATCCCAAACTGAAAACTCCTTTTATTCATGAAAATTTCCTCCTCGAAACGGAACTGGCTCGCGTCCTCTACCACGAATACGCCAAAGACCTTCCGATTATCGACTATCACTGCCATTTACCGCCTCAGGAAGTCGCAGAAGATAAACGTTACGAAAATTTGGCACAAATTTGGCTGTACGGCGACCACTACAAATGGCGGGCGATGCGCAGTAACGGAGTGGCGGAACGTTTTTGCACCGGCGATGCTTCCGATCGCGAAAAATACGACAAATGGGCCGAGACGGTTCCGTACACGCTTCGGAATCCGCTGTACCACTGGACGCACCTCGAATTGAATCGTCCTTTTGGAATCCACGATCGCGTTCTTTCTCCCGCAACTGCCGACTCGATTTGGGACGACTGCAACGCCATTCTTGCGACGCCTGAATGTTCTGCACGCGGAATTATGACGCAAATGAAAGTCGAGACGGTCTGCACCACCGACGATCCCGTCGATTCGTTGGAATTTCACAAGAAAATCGCAGCCGATAACGCCTCCGGAGCCTTCAAACCGCGCGTTCTTCCTACGTTTCGCCCCGACAAAGCAATGGCGATCGACCGACCCGGCGTCTTTTTTCCGTGGTTCGAGAAACTCGAAGCAGTGACGGACCGAAAGATTCGGGATTTTGACGGTTTTATCGACGCACTTCACGACCGTTACGTTTATTTTAACGCCGTCGGATGCCGTCTTTCCGACCACGGACTCGGACTTTTTCCCCTCTGCGAACTCGACGGAAACGGAAAATTGATGCCGGAATTTGAGCGTGCCGGTGTCGATAAAACGTTCCAAAAGCTCCTTTCCGACCGAAGTGTAAAACTTGATTTTTCCGAAACGAATGCGTTTCAGTGGCGTGTTCTGCACGAATTGGCGAAAATGAATCATGAATTCGGATGGACGCAGCAGTTCCATTTCGGCGCGATGCGGAACAATAATTCCCGTAAATTTGAGGCTTTGGGACCTGATTCGGGTTTCGATTCCATCGGCGACGGCGACGCGGCTCTTGCAATGTCGCGCTTTCTCGACTCGCTGGATCGTGAGGAAAAACTGACTCGCACGATTCTTTACAATCTGAATCCGATTTACAATCACGTCGTCGGTACAATGCTTGGAAACTTCCAGGACGGCGTGACGCCTGGTAAAATCCAGTTCGGGTCGGGCTGGTGGTTTCTCGATCAAAAAGACGGGATGGAGACGCAGATGAACGTTCTTTCTGCATTGGGTCTGTTGCGTCGTTTCGTCGGGATGCTGACGGACAGTCGTTCTTTCCTTTCGTACACGCGTCACGAATATTTCCGCCGCATACTTTGCAACATGCTTGGAAATGACGTTGCAAAAGGTCTTCTTCCCAACGATGAGGCGCTGCTCGGCTCCCTGGTTGCGGACGTCAGCTACCACAATGCGCATCAATACTTCAACTTTTAATGAATTTGCTGATTCCACTTGAAAAAACAGTTTTAAAATTAGGAGTATTGATTATACAAGTTTTCCGGGAGAGGGGTGGCTTGAAAAAAGCCCCACTCCCCACGGACGTTACGACATGACGGGAACGTTTTGTTACCGTCACGGTACAAATTCATACATCGGAGTCTTTACGACATTCTTCCTCAATATTTTGCAACTCCGCTCTGGCGGCAAAGGTTTTCTGACGGATGAACTCGCCTTTTGCCTCGGTATACGCATCGCGATTGTATTTGAACTTTGCCGCCAATACGGTCTTCAATTGTACGTATTCAGCAGCAATTTCAGGATGTTTACGTAAATATTCGCAAAAATACGGCTCGTCCCAATCACCGAAACGACGAACATGGAGATGAAACACTTTTGCGGCAAACCCTTGTTCCGTATACCCCTTGCAAAGATCCCAGCGCCATGGAGGTTCTTCCGTAAAAGCTATGGTACAATATCCATACTTCATCAGAAGAGGCTCCATCTGTGAACGTTGATCTTCAATGGGGATTTCCAAAAGAATATCGACGGTCGGTTTCGCGGTCAATCCGGGTACGGATGTGCTGCCGATGTGACGAACTCGGAATTCCTTCTGCTTCAAAACCGCATGCAGTCCGTTTACTTCCTCTGCATACCATTGGGGCCATTCCTGATTGTATGGTTGAAGAAGAATCGGAAAAAGTTGCCATAGCTCTTCGAGTGTTCTCTCTGAAAGTTTCATGGATGGCGTTCCTCTCGACATGGATTCCACTTGAAATTTTCGCAAAATTTGCGTCATATTTTGTACGATAAATGAATTATAGCGATTTGTTCTGAAAAAGTCAAGGGCTGGAGAGGGGAATTTTGAAGGTTTCAACCGCTTGACGTTCCCGCCCCAACAAGGGCGTCACTCGCGCGGAAGCGCTATCGCCCGTCGCGGCTCGCGACCCTAAACTTTATCTATCTTCAACAATTGGAAAAACAGGAAGTATAATTCTGGTTTTTGTTCTGGAAATGCAAAGAATTCCGATTGTTCGGATTCTAAATCGTCGATAAAAATACAGAGTAAAGAAATACTGTTTTTCGGAAGAGGTTCGTCCATGATTTCCAAACCCATTAAAATCAGCACATATACGAAACATTCCGCCCGACGAGGAGTTTTAACCTTCGAATGGCTTTTGATCTGTACGCTCGTCGTCATCGGTATCGTCGGTGGACTTGCGGTTCTGCGGGATGCAGTCGTTGGAAAATACGTAATGGCCGGCGGCGCGTTGGGCGCACTCGATATGTCGTACAATGTGCCTGCATACACGGGTACAAATACGGATATTACGGCTCCGAAACAGAGCTTCAGCGGCGGAACGTTTGATGTCACCCTTCAGGCTCCCGCCGCAAACTAATTGAGGTTGCAAAATGAAAAAGCAGAATAAATCGATTTTGCCGCTTGTGCCGCAGCGTTTCGCGCCGCTGGTACGAGTCTGGCGGGACGAGTCGGGCGTATTAACCCTCGAATGGATTCTCCTCCTCATCGTGCTTTGTATCGGAGTCGTCAGCGGTTTAGCAACGCTGCGCGACGCCGCGATTTATCGGTTTTTCAATATGGCCGATGCGGTTGGCGCGGTGAATCCATCCTACACTATTAATAAATATGAAAGTTACGTCACGAGCGGAACTTCTGCTTTATATACAGTCCCAGCTTCCTCTTTTGGAGGCGAAAACTCAAGTATTTCATCAACCGAACTGACAAATCCTTGAAAATTGATGCAGATTTCCTGACGTACCGCTTTTTCCAGCTTGAGGACGGTTCCGAAACGTCCTGAAAAGAGGAACATTTTATGAAAAAATATCGTTCATTATCGACACGGTTTTGGTGTGACGAATCCGGTTTGCTTTCATTCGAGTGGATTCTTCTCATGACGCTCCTCGTCATTGGGATTGTTGGCGGAACTGCGTTCCTTCGGGATTCCATCGTCATCAAATTCGGAAACTTTACAGGCGCAGTTGGAAAACTGGATCAATCCTGCGGTTACGCCGGCTGTCCATATTTGGAAAATGGAACGAATGTGACGAATAATACGTTTACCGACACCCGTGCACAAAGTCAGACCGTCGTAACCGTCACGCAATGACGAACCTGAAAGAGAGGTATTATTCCTCCTTTTTTATCGATAGTTCACAATCGATAGCTTGTAATCGATAAGGGTTTATAAAAATAACAACTGTAAAACATTCGAAACGGAAACGAACATCTTTTCCAGATGCGTCCTTTTTCGTTTGGATTCAAAATAACGAGAAAAAAGAATGACCACCGTTTTTCCAATCCTGTACATCGCCGCACTTGCAATTTTCACACTGATGATGGCCGTCACGGACACCATCTGGAGGAAAGTTCCGAATAAATTTACGGTTCCGTTTGCCGCAATGGGCTTGATTTTTTCGATCGTTTTATACGTCCTCGCAGCAACTGGGGCGGTCGCGGCGCCTGCGGAGATTATGGATTGTTCGTTCAAACAACTCGCAAAACTCGGAAGCTGTAATTACGACGTCATGTTTACGTACCTCGTAAAGGTTCTTCCGCCATGGTGGGCGATCGCCGGCTTCTTTTTGGGCTTTTTTATCCTCTTTTTCCCGGCACTTTTCGGCGGCGTTGGGTTCGGAGACGTAAAATTACTTGCGGCTCTCGGAATCTGGCTCGGAATGCGCTGGTTCCTTTTGGTTTTTGTAACCGCCATTTTGCTCGCGTGTGTGATGTCGGTGACGGTTTTGATTTTCCGCGGTCCTGTAAAAATGATGCGAAAAATCCGAAATATGAAAAAATTCGGTGCTGAGCCGGAAAGCAACACGCAGAATGTTGATAAACAGCGTGGGAAAAAACGACGTCATCGTGATAAACCGCAGGAGTTGAAACGTATTATTCCGTTCGCAATTCCCGTCGCGCTGGCGACATGGTTGTTTTTGGTTCTGTTCGTCACGAACAGTTTTCAAAACATCCCCGTTTTTTACAAATAATCGCTGAATCACTCGTAACGGAAACGCTTAAACGCTTAAACGCATAAATGTACACTAAACATAACTCGAAAAGAGTGAGGTAATCCTATGAAATCCACAAGTCCAACAACCGTGATGGCGGGAATTTTCGCAATCTTTTTTGGTTTGGCGGCCGCCTACGGTGTTCGTGTCGCCATGACGGAACCCGAAGCGCCTCCCGCGCCCAAAGCGGTCCAGGTTCAGCCGCCTGCGCCCCGTCCTGTTCTGAGAACGGTCGTGATGGCCAAAAGAAATATCGCTCCGAATACGTGTATTTCCGCAGAGGATGTTTCGATTGTCCAAGTGACAGATGATGTGTTTCAGAGCCTGAAAAAAGAAGCGGTCTCTCCCGATGCATTCCCGTTCGAACAAGCCGCTTCCGTTCTGAATCGAGTGACCTGCAGTCGCGTGATGGCGGGGAAATGGATTACGAACGAAGTGCTGTATGAGTTCGGCAAAGTCCCGACGCTCGAAGACAAATTGCAGCCCGGAGAAACCGCGATGGCGATTCCTGTGGATACAATGACGTCTGTGGCGGGCTTTCTGCATCCGGACGCTCGCGTAAATATTGCGTGGACGCCCAAAGAAAGCGTGCATCCAGACCTCGTAAGTAACGTTGCAATCACGATTTACAAAAATGTTCGTGTTTTGACGACGAGTCAGGAAATGAACCCTTACAATCCTGGAACGCCTCGGGAAATCGAAAACATCACGATTGCTGTGACGCAGCGGATGGCAAACGAATTGACCGTTTTGCAGCAGAAAGGAACGTTCGGAATTACGATGACGGCTCCCGGCGATGACGCCTCGGTCGTGGATGCGAAAGAGGAACGCTCCAATCTGTACGAAATTCTGGGACTGACGCCGCCGGAAGAAACTTTACCGGGCGAAGCGTCGACGGATGCGTGGACCGGAACTCATAAACGGACGAATGATTTCAACACGAAAGAAGTTTTGGAAGCACACAACGCGACGCGAGTGGTGATGAACGGACTGAAGCCGATCAAGAGGATGCCGAAACGATCCGAAGATCCCGATACGATGATTGTGAATTGATTCTAGATTCATTCAAAATATTATAAAATCGTTCATGAAACAAAAATACCCCCCCTAAATAGGGGGTATTTTTGTTGAAAAAGTAAGATATTTCTGTTTTTTTTTGTAAAATCTTGGATTTCTTGTGTTATTTTTTATTTACTTTGGCCGTATAATAAAATAGGGTGTCTGTTGCAGATATCTGCATGGTGAAGATGTCGGCTGCAGAAAGAAAACGTTTGCAAATGAGGTGTACCCATGAGACGATTACCATTTTGCCTGGCGATTTTGTTGCTGGCTGTTAGTGTGAATCTGATTCGTTCCTTATTCGTACGTAAATTGGAGGCACGTGCTTAAATGATTTCTTTTCACAACGAACCGGACGTCTGAAACAGGCGTCCGGTTCATTTTTTTAAAGGAAATTCTAAAAACCTCTGTTTTTCATGCTTATTTTTATACATAAATCACACGAGGAGTGTTGCGTCTTGAGGTTTTTTTTTGTACGCGGAGGTCGTGGGGAAAAAACATTTTGAATGTTGTTTTTCCCCCCAGTTACTCACTCCCGGCCGCACCGGGTCTCATGAGTTTCTAATTCGAAGGCGTGTACATGGCGGCTTTTACCTGTTCAATCGCGCCGATGTGCCGATCAAGACTCTCTTCCGCAGTGAACTTCCACGGCGTCTGCAGGAACCCCAACAGATGTTCTTTGGAAATGTTTTCGCGACAAAATTCAACAGTTCTGCCAAAATTCACGTTGTTCGACCAGTTGGAACCCGTCGGCACTTGATCAAATCCGGCGGCGTCCAGGTCGAGATACGTCTGCACGTACGTACTTTCTTCCGGTTTAAACGCCTCACCGTAGTACCAGTTGCTCTGCAGGACGCTTTTCGGCATCCGCTTCATGAATTCCTCCTTATGGTGCCAGCAGAAATCGGACCAAATCCACGGACGCACCTTTTGTTTTTCGACCGCATCGACGAAGAACAGGAAATCGTGCCACCACAGTTCGTTCTGACGAATCACAACGTAATCGTACGAACGCTGATGGTCGGCCGTTTCTTCATCGTAACCGAGATGGAAAAATCGCGGAGAGTCGAAAATTTCCGACACTTCCTGAATCAGATCGGAACACACTTCATAATACTTGGGGGTCGAAAGCATCCGGGAATACGTGCCGAGCCAGAAATCGTGACAGGCAGAAAAATTCAGTTTCGGAATGGGTTCCAGACCGATACTGCGCAGACGGGCGAGTTCTTTTCGGAGTTTTTCAATACTCCACGCACCTTCAATCGCGATTTCCGGATGACTTTTGTACTGAATTCCTTCTCCTAAATCAATCACAACCATATTCAAGCCGGAGTCGGCCATTAAATTGGTGAGTTTTTCCCAGACGGCATCCTGACAGGAAAGTTTTTCATCCGGAGGCGTGTATGCGCGCGGCGTGTCGCCCCACATATTGTGTCCCAAATGAAGAAGATTTCCCCAAATGAGTTTCCCCTGCTTTTCGTCAGAGGCTTGAACAAAGTTTGAAAGAGCGGCACCTGCAAAAAGGGCTGCGGACGTTTTCAGAAACATTCGGCGGGTCGACATTGCGTTTCTCCTTGAAAGAACGTGAAAGTAACAGATTCCACTTGGAATTTTCGTAAAAGCCTTACAGACTTTTGAACGATAAATGAATTGTAACCCATCGCTCCGCAAAAATCAAGGGTGGGAAACGGAAATTTAACGAATATTGTAAGAAATTTTCGAGAATTCGAAGGACGTACTTACAGAGAGTACGAACTGGAGGCTGAGAAAGTGCGACAAAAACCCGAAAATGCGACAAAAAACCTAAAGGGCGACGAAAACCGCCGTCCTTTAGAATTTCTTGATTTTATGCTGAAATTTGAACTAAATTCCAATTTTATCGGACGATCAAATCCTTAAAGTGCGTAATGAGGTCTTTCGTAATCGGTCCAGGTTTTCCGGTGCCGATAGGACGTCCGTCGATTTTCACAACAGGAATCAATTCTGCTGCGGAACCCGTGAGGAAGCATTCGTCGGCGATGTACAAATCGTGGCGCGTTCGAGCCGCTTCACGCACTTCGTACCCGAGTTCTTTTGCAAGCTCAATTACCGCAGCGCGCGTAATTCCTTCAAGGAGTCCCGCATCCGTGGGGGGTGTGTATACGATTCCATTCTGCATGATGAAAATATTGTCGCCCGTGCATTCCGCAATGTCGCCCTTAGAGTTCAACAGCATTGCTTCCTCGCAGCCCGCATTGAGGGCTTCGAGTTTTGCCATAATATTGTTCAGGTAGTTGAGCGACTTGATTCTCGGACTCAACGCGGCGGCCGGCATACGAATCGTGCTTGCGGTTACGATTTCCATTCCTTCGTCGTAGAGTTTCTGCGGATAGAGTGAGATTTTGTCTGTAATAATAATGACGCGCGGATTGGAACAGTTACGCGGATTCAGCCCCAGATTTCCGGCACCGCGAGTCACAACCAAACGAATGTACGCATCGGTGAGACCGTTGAGCGCCAGTGTGTCGTTGACGGCTTTCATCATTTCTTCTTTCGTCATCGGAATTTCGAGCGCGATGGCGCGTGCGGAGTTCCAAAGACGATCCATGTGCGCCTGATGACGGAATACTTTGCCGGAATACGCCCGCATTCCTTCGAAAATACCGTCTCCGTAAAGAAGTCCATGGTCGAACACGCTGATTTTAGCATCTTCTTTTGCGAAATACTCGCCGCTGATGTACACTTTGTAGGACATAATTCACCTTTCTATGTTATTTTTCCAGCTCGCGCCGAATTTGTTCTGCTTCTTGGCGCGTCAGATGAAAAGCAGTAAATATAATCTCATTTATTTTATCACAATTTTCCGGTTTTGAAAATATCTCCCCCGCCAATTTTTCGATTTTATTATTGATTTTTTGAGAAATTTTGGGGAAGGGAAGTTCTTCCAGGTCGCCGCGAAGAATCTTGTGCGTAAAAAACCAATGTCGGAATAAAAATTGAAAGGCGTATGAGTTCAAAAACGCCAAAACGGTCTGAGTGCTGAAACCTGGAAGGGTCGGAATCAGGAAATTCACGCTGTTGAGCGTCAAACGCTGTGCGTCATCGAGCGCGAATGTAGGACGCGACGTGATGAATCGATACACGATTTTCTCCGGAACTCGAAACGCTTCCTCCGGAACGCTTTGCTGAAATTGCTGCGAAAAAGTCTGCGAGGGGTTCAGCCGAATCCATCGGTCCGGCTTGGAAATCTTGTAGGGTGAAATATTCGGTCCGCGCAGAATCGGTTCCCATTTTGACGGATTTTCTTCCGTTTCGAAACTCGCCGGCGGAGAAACTGCGGTGAGAAATTTCGCGTTGTTTCCCGTAATGATTCCAAGCCCCCAACGCGCGTGATTTTGCAGCGTCAGGTGCGGCACAGACGTCATTTTCCCTAAAATCACAGCATCTTCCGGGGTCGTTTTCAGCGAAATTCGCCGCTGCGGCACCGAAAGAAACCACGTTTGCGGAATCGAATGCGAGTCGGAAATCTGAATTGGATGGTTTGTTGTATGGTTTTCTGCGCTATTTTCTCCATCTTTTCCACTTTCGCTATTTTCCGCGTTTTTTACTTCCAAAAGGAGGCTCACGACCGAAGTAAAAACGGACGTGAAAGGCCGGCCTTCGTCGCGGATTTTCAGAATTCGAGTCGTTTCAAGCAGGCGGGAACGAATGGAGGTGTGAATTTTGATGTTCAAAAAGGATTCTGGAAGGATGAACGCGCCCAGCCCGCCCGGAATTAAAAGATTTTGAACGGAATGGAGTAAAAATGCGGAAAAACGTTCCTGCGGTTTCGTGTTGGAAACGCCAAAAATGTTGGAAGTGTCGGAAGTGCCAGAAACGTTGGAAGCGTTGGAAGCGTTGGAAGTGCCAGAAACGTTGGAAACCGATCCCCACGGAGGATTCGTCGCCACAAGATGGAACGTCTGCGGAAATTCTGCGGGGAGAGACTTCAATCCGTCGGTACAGAAAATCTGCGGAAGTTCTTTAAACGTCGTTTTTTCAAAAGTTCTTTCGAAAGTTCTTTCAGAAGTTTCTGATTTTCCCGAAATTTCCGTTTCTTCCGCTGCGTCGAGAAGCAGATTGAGCCGCGCGATTCGTACCGCAATGGGGTCCGTGTCGCAGCCGAAAAGATGGGAAAAAGGAAGATGGAACGTTCGGCGCGCCTGACGCAAAAAAATGCCGGTCCCGCAACAGGGATCTAAAAAAAAGGGGGTGGAAAAGTCGGCGTTTTTCTTGTTTTCGACCGCCTGACGCACGTCTTTCATCAGGTTCGCGACGAGTTGAGGCGGCGTGTAGAACGCACCGCGCTGCGTTTTTTCCCCAGATTCGCTGAGTCTCTCGTATAAAATTCCCGGAAAATCGTCGGAACCCGCATAGGTGACGTCAAATTTTGGTACAAGATTCAAGTCGTTCGGCGACAGTGCGTTTTTCCACGTCTGAATTTCGTTCAAAATACATCCAGTCGCCTGTTTTCGCTGCTCAATGTACTTCTGGACCGCACAAAAAAGAAGGGGTTCGAGCGGCGCACCACCCGAAAAAATGCGCTCAATATTCTGTACGTTTTTCCAAAGGCTCGGATCGTCAGAAAATTCCTTCGAAAAAGGAACTTTCGGCGCCGAAGCTGCACGCGATTTGTTCGCTCGCCGCGTAAGACGCTCGTTTGCCAGACGCTGAAACGTTTCGACAGACGCATCTTCCGCAGCTTCAGTTTTCAGCCAGTTTCGAAGCGTTTCTGGCGAAACGTGCAGCTGATGAGCGATCGAGGATAGAGAAAACATGAAATTCCGAATTTCAGGCGTTTTTTGACGGACAGCCGGAGGAAAACATCCCGAAAAAACGTTTTCCTCCGTTCATTTTGTTGTTTTTGAATACCGAACTTATTTCCTATTCGGAACGTCCAAAAACTCAGTCGACTTTTGGAATTTCGTACCCTTTTCGTTGTTCCCGAGCAAAGAATTCGGCGGCCTGCGGGTCCCCAACAATCTTTTCGTTCGTGGAATCCCATTGGATTTCTCGTCCCAGTCGGGCGGCGATTCCGCTCAAGTGGCACAAATGGGCGCACTGAACGTGAGACGCGACGTCACAAATCGGCGTTCCGCCCTCACGAATGCAGCGAATCCAATTGACTTTGCTTTCCCAATACGCCAAATCCTGGCCGCCGTACCCGAGCGGATTGTTGGAAAATTCTTTTCCGTTATTCAGCGCGACGTAATCTTCCGGCTTAAATTCGTCTCGAATTCCCTCTTCGATGAGTTTTCCTTTCACTCGACCGCGGCTCACGTGAATTCGGCCTTTGGTTCCTTCAAACAGAATTCCGTTTCCGTCGCGGGAGGAGGAACAGACGTCCATCACCATTCCATCATCGAATTTGTGATAGATATTGAATTCTGTGGCGGTATTGAACTGATTATCGACCGTTGCGTACCCGTCTTTGTACGGAACTGGATGTTTCGCGTCCGTTCCATCGATCGCAATCGGACCGGTTCCCAGCGTTTGACGATTCAAGGCCCAAAGCGCAATGTCGATGTGATGCGCTCCCCAGTCCGTAAATTTTCCTCCGGAATATTCGTACCACCAGCGGAACTGGAAGTGACAGCGACTGTGTTCCGGTCGCGGAGACGTACGATATTCCCAGTCGGCCGCCGGTTTGATTGCATCGCCCAAAAAGTCGACGTAAGGCGCCTGTCCCAGCCACATATCCCAATTTAACGAATCGGGAATCGGCATTTTCGGAATCTCCGGCGAGCTGGGCGAGGGTCCAACATCCACCGTCACTTTCTCTATTTTACCCAAATACCCGCCTCGAACGATGAGCGTCGCCAGCTGGAACTCGTTCTGGAAGCAGCGCTGCATGGTTCCGACCTGAAAAACCTTCCCGTATTTTGCAGCGGCTTTGCGGATAATTAAATTTTCTTCGAGCGTCAGCGTGAGGGGTTTTTCGCAGAATACATGCTTTCCGGCCTGAAGAGCCTCTACGGCGATTTTCGTGTGCCAGTGGTCCGGCGTGGCGATCATTACACAGTCGATGTCGGGGCGTTCCAGCACCTTCCGATAGTCCGTGTACACGTCGGGCACAATCACTTCGTCCCCTTTTTTACGACCGAAACCACATTTCAGAACGGAGGCGATTCCGTATTCCGTATCGACGTCGCAGACCGCCACGATATCGACGAGATCGTTAAAAAACCGCATATCGAGCCGTCCCATACTTCCAACGCCGATGCACGCCATGCGCAGCCGGTTGTTCGGATCGGCCCACGCTTGAACGGGCTGAGCCGTAAAATACGGAACGAAACCAGCGCCGGCACCGAGCAGGGCCGACGTCTTGAGGAAGTGACGACGATTCAACATGGTAGGAATCTCCTGAATTTCGGGAAAGGGGGGTAAAATAGGGGAACCGGAGGATTTAGGGGAGCCGGAATCAGGCGATTTTTCCGGTTTTCTTCAAATACGCAATCACATCGTCCGCAAGCGCGTCGGGGGATTTTTCTGCGCCTTTCAGCACGATTTCCGCATTCAACGGTTCTTCGTACGGATCGTCAATTCCGGTGAAACCCTTGATTTCACCAGCACGCGCTTTCTTGTACATTCCTTTGGGGTCGCGCTGCTCGCAGACCCCCAGGGGCGTATCGACGAAAATTTCAACGAAATCGCCGTCCGCACTTTTGGCGCGCACACGGTCCCGGTCCGCACGATACGGACTGATGAAAGCCGTAATAGCGAGAATTCCAGCATTTGCGAAAAGATTTGCGACCGCACCGATACGCCGAATGTTTTCTTCACGATCCTGAGCGGAAAATCCGAGGCCGAAGCGTTTCGCGAATTCTTCACCATGAACGTCCAGCAGCATTTTCGGGGCGGCATTCAGTCCGTGACGTACGTTATCGCCGTCCAAAACGACGCTGTGAACGCCCATTTGGTTGAGTTTATGGTCCAAAACGTTCGCGATGGTACTTTTTCCGCAGGCGCTCAAACCGGTAAACCACAGGATCGCTCCTTTATTTCCGTTGAGTTTTTCACGATCTTCACGCGAAACGGAGTTTTCGTGCCACACAACTTCGACTTTTTCTTCAATAGCCATTGATTTTCTCCAAGGGTTTTATTTAATTTATACTATTAATGCTATTTATACTATTAATATAAATACGAATACGATTCTGATGGGGAAATTATACTGTATGGGAGTACTTCACCCAAAAAAACGTTTCCTACATATGTTTTCGGAAACGTTTCGATAGGATTCTATAAAATTATACCAAATTCATCTGAAAAAGCGAGAGGGGGCGGTGGATTTTAATAACTGCGCAAGACAGAGAAGATGTAACGTTCCAAGTGTTCGATTTTTTAGGTGTTTTGTCGTTATTTTTTCAAAAATTTTTGGAAAAATCGCAAACTTTCTTGAAATCAATCTTTACTTAATCGGAAAATTTTGGAATAATAAGCACGTCCATTGCACCGGGTCTGAAACAGGTTCGCTGCAATCCAGTAAAAATAATCACCGCGAAATTTTTTCGACGCATTGTCGGTTTCATACAAAGGAGTAAATCAATGACAAAATCCAGATGGATGATGGTTTTAGGGGCAGTGGCCGTTGGCATGATTTTCACATTTTCCGTGGTTGCGCAGCAGGGTGCCGCCACGTCTGCAGCACAGACTCGCCGTGCACCGGCTCCCGTCGCGCTCGTAGACGTTGCGTACATTGTTTCCCAGAATGCATCCGTTGAAACGAAAATGGCCGCCATTACGGAAAAATATTCCAAACTGCTGCAGGAAACGATGAACGACGCTAAAGAAATCACGCAGATGCGGGAATTGCTGACGACTTACGACCGAAATTCCGATATTTACCGGGAAACCGAGCAGAAAATGCTGTCGCGGGCGAGCGAGTTGGATTCCAAGCGTTTGATGCTTTTCAAACAGGCGGCAGAGGAACGGATTCATCTGTTCAACAGCGTTTATACAACGGTGGTCGATCAGACGAAACGCTGCGCCAGTCACTTTGGAATGACCGTCGTGTTGAATTATGACCGCAACAAACTTTTGGAAGAAGTTCCGCTCCTCACGAATCCCCAGCAGTACGACTCGTATTTCGCGCAGTATATGCAGGCCGTTGGAACGCGTACCGTGGTTTGGGCAGACGATAAAGCCGTCGATTTGACGTCGCTCGTTCTTTCCGAAATTCAGAAAGCCGATCCGAGCACTCGTAAGAGCGCGACGACCGTTCAGACGAATCCCGCCGCAGCCGGTCAGACCGCCGCGGGTCAGACGGTGCGTCCGAACGCCGCCGTAGGAACACAGGTTCAGCCGACCGCACCTGCTACCGGACGTTAATCGTCACAAAAATCCATCTTTTTCCCAGAAAAACCCCCCGATCTTTCAGGTTTGGGGGGTTTTTAAAACTTACAAAATGGTTCAATCATGGCTGCTTTTCAGCGTACCCTCGCCGCCTCTGTTTCTCTGCCGGGTGTCGGTTATTGGAGTGACCGAGACGTTCAAGTCACATTTTCTCCTGCCGAGCCTAATACTGGATTGATTTTTGTACGTGACGATCTTCCTGAAACGCCCCGCATTCCCGCAGCGATGGAATATCGTATTGAAATTCCGAGACGTACGTCGCTCGAAAAAGACGGTGTGCGTGTGGAAATGGTGGAACATATTTTGTCGGCTCTCGTTGGAATGCAGGTCGATAATTGCGAGATTCACGTGGATTCTGTTGAAATGCCGGGGCTGGATGGAAGCGCGCGAGCCGTTGTGGAAGCATTGGATTCGGTCGGATACGAAACGCAGGACGTCCCCGTCCCGGTTCTTACGGTTTCGTCTCCTCTTTTTCAAACGCCGGAAGAATCGATTTATGTGCACAAATCCCCTATTTCTTCCACCATCCTTTCTTCGAAACGGAAAGAACGCTGGATTTCTGTCACGCCGTCTGAAAATTTTTCTGCATCTTTTGAAATTTGTTACGGTTCGAACAGCCCCATTGGGAATCAGTCGGTCTCCTTTTCGAGTTTGACGCCGGACGTTTATCGTCGTGAAATCGCGCCGTGTCGAACCTTTGTGACGCAGGAAGAAGCGGAGGCGTTTTTGAATGCGGGACTTGCACG
The DNA here is from genome assembly GCA_964438515.1 of uncultured Planctomycetaceae bacterium. GTDB lineage: Bacteria > Planctomycetota > Planctomycetia > Pirellulales > Thermoguttaceae > RGIG3701. The sequence goes on along the minus strand of CAYTLK010000010.1, from coordinate 39,195 downwards.
CCGCACGACGTTTCAGGACCTGCTGGTTTTCGGACCGAACGGACCTGTAGGAAATTCGTTGAGATTTTCAAACGAGTGCGCGCGTCATAAAATGCTGGATTTACTGGGAGATTTGGCGCTTCTTCGGTCGCGTCTTCACGCACATGTGGAAGCCTATTGCAGCGGTCACGACCTGAATACGCTGCTGGTTCGTCAACTTTTAACAACCCATTCCTGAGGATTCAAATTTGGGAGGAACCGAATGCACTCAACGTATAACCGAATGAATTCAAAGTATAATCAAATGCACTCAAAGTCCGTAAAAATGACGGTTTTGCTGCTTCTGTCCCTCGCTTTGGCGTCATTTTTCGGTACGGTTTCGGCTCAAGACGCGCAGCCTTTTGGAAAGCGTTCCGAATTTCAGTCGGGTGAGGCGGTGCCGGACTTGGTTCCCAAAGAATATCGGAACTATCCCCGCGTTTCGCTGGACGCGCAGAAGCTGAAAACAGCTGGTTTGCGAGTGCTGAAAGGAACGCATGTAACGATTGTTACGGATTTGCCGACGTCAAATTCTGTCGAACGGCTTCCCGCTGCGGTCGACGAGGCGTACCCGCAGGTGTGTCGATTTTTCGATGTGAAACCGGATGAATCGTGGTGTGTGACGGTTTTTCTCATGAAAAGCAATCTGCCGTTCATTCAGGCGGACTGTTTGCCGGAGATTTTACCCGCTTTTCAGAACGGATTTTCGTTCAATTACGACTGCTGGGTGTACGAACAGCCGTCCGAGTACTATCGTGAACATCTCGTAATTCACGAAATGATTCACAGTTTTTCCACGACGACCCTCGGAAATGCCGGTCCGAACTGGTTCGCGGAGGGACTGGCGGAACTGTTGGGAATGCACCGTCAGAACGAATCGCCGATTCAGCTCGGCTGGATGCCGACGGATAAAAAAGAGGTTCCGTTTTGCGGACGAATTCGCGAAATTCACGACGCTGCGGCTCGTGGTGAGGCGCGGTCTTTCAAAGAGGCGCTGCATCCGTCTCAAGCAGATTACGGTTCCAACGCTATCTATTATTGGAGTTGGGCGCTTGCGTGGTTTCTCGAAAACAATCCCGACACTCACGACGCTTTTCACGCGATGATTCCGCTTCTCGAAAAAGAAATGACGTACGATGAATTTACTGAAACCTTCCTGAAATCGCTGGGAGATAAACGTTCAAAAATCGAAAAGCAGTGGCTGATGTTCGTTGCGGATCTTGAATACGGTTACGTTTTGGGTCCGTCTCTCTTTGAAACGAGTACGGGAAAAGCGCTGGAAGAGAAAACTATACAGAAAATTCATGCGGACAGAAGCTGGCAGAACACGGGAATTCATGTTCGAAAAGGGGACAAAATTCGGATTCGGTCGAAAGGGCGTTTCGAGTTGTATCAGTCGGAAAACGAAACGTTTGAGAGCGAGCCGAACGGAATTACGATTCGTTACGTGTCGGACGCGCCGCTTGGAGTGCTTCAGGCGGTGATTTTGACGGATACGGAAGAAATAACGTCAGAAATCATGAACGATCGGCAGACGGGGACGTTTTACGCACCGATTTTGGCGGGGACGCGCTGTGTGATTACTGTACCGTTTGATGGAACGCTTCTTTTACGTCTGAACGACCTTTCCACGAATCGCGAGAAAAATCGGGGTGAAGCTCTGGTGGAACTCACGCCGCTTTCGCTGTAGAAAACGTCATTCAGTTTCCGACTCAAGACGCAGAAGGAAACCAGCGGTCCCGCAATAAACGCCAGTTCGTCTTCATCTGACGACAAAAACACTCCGGAAACTGTTTCAGATGAACGACGGAAGGCTCTCCGAAGTAATTTAAACCGTTCATTTGTTGTAAATAAGGGGATTCCAGCTTAGAATCCGACGTGCGAAAAATCAAGAATAAGGGGTTGCAAATGTAAATGTTTGTACCGGATATTTCGCCCTGTTCGTACGGTTTCGAACCGCATTCTACAAAGACTTTCCAGTCATTTTGTGCTGCCAGCGTTTTTATATAAACATTGTAACAGCTACGAAACTGTACCTCTGCCGTATTGGGGGGAAGATTGGACGTATTTTTAATTACAGCCGCATAAACGTTGCATTCTTTCGTCTGGAAAATGGTATTTAATTGTGAAAATACAATCGTGTTGATGCATTCGTCCCGCAAAGATTGAAGCATAGAATCTGTCCCGTACAAACAAATTCCCGCAAGACAAAAACGAGTAAACCATTTCATTCGAACACCGAGTGTCGAAATGTCTTTCCACTGAACGCATAGGACAGTAAAAATCAAAATCGGAATCATCCAGAGCTGCGGCACAAACCGATTCCACCAGTTGTGGGGCTGAATGAGGACCGTCAGAAACAATATTCCAATGAGAAACAACCAGCGGCGCGGAAGGAAAAACACGAGAAAACATGAAGTAACGAGCATGAAATTATTTAAAAGATGGTAGTTTTCAAACGTGTACATCTCCGGAAGGGGCACGTTTTCAGGATTCATCGCCCACGGGGAATCCGGATTCACAAAAAATTTGTACACAAACCTTTGAAAACGGGTGGCGTTGTGAAATTCCGTCCACCCATACGCCGGCGCGAGAATATCTTCCGTAGGTTCTCGTTCCAGCGCAAAGGAATGAAGGGGATAAAAAGGACTTGTATGATTCCACGTATTCGTTATAAACGGATTCCAGCCTGTAAGAATCACACCGAACGCAATGAGGAAAAGCCAGGAAAAGTACGTATTTCCGAGGATTTTGTGCGTTTCGGAACGGGTACTTCGCAGCGAATATAAAAGGAGAAAAAAAGCGGTGACTCCAAAATAAACCGGGGCGGTGTGTTTCAGCGTACAGCCGAAAATCGCCGTTCCGAGAAGAATCGGGAGCCAGCGCGAATCGCGTTTCTGAATCCAGACGAGACTCGAAAGAAAAAAAAGCAGGAAGACCGTTCCGAGCAGAAAATCAATCATTCCGCAAAATACTTCTTCCGTAACGTACATATTCAGCGCAAGTGCCGTCGAAACAAGCAGCAAATCCAGTTCTGAAAGGGGAAAAAGCTCTTTCAAAAGATGAAATCCAAGAATCAGTGCGCAGAAAAAAAGGATTAAATTCAAAGAATCTCCCGCGTCGAGCCAGCCCGTCATCTGATAAAAAATAGCACTGACGATCCACTTTCCTTTCGGAAAATACGCCGCATGAGAGTAATTCAGCTCCACTTCCTGCATGTGTTTTTTAGCCAGAAAATCTTTCAATTCCGGCTGAAAAACAGGATTCCAACCGTCCGAGAGCAGAATTTCCGCCGGTTTGTGGTATAAAATACCGTCTGCGGAGGTGTCCCACGCGAGAGTGTTTATGAAAATGCACCCTCCCGTCAGAAATAAAAACAGTATAGTATTCAAAATGAAGAATTTGCTTGATTTTGACGTTTTCCAGAGGATTCCGAGCGAGACCGCAAGCGCAAGCACACCGTGCCATTTCGTGAGTGGAATCCCGACGAGAAATCCGAGCGCCCCAAAAACGAAGCAGAAAAAGGGAAACGACAGCGCGCAAAGACAGACCGGATACGCGATTTTTTCAGGAATTCGGGGAACTTTCCGCCAAAAAATACTCAAAATTGGAAGAAGAACCCAGATGCAAGTTTGTGTCCGAGAAAAACCGATGTTGAAACCTGTAAGTTTCTGAATGACGATAAAAAACGCGAGAAAACCGCTCAGCGTCAGTGCAAGTCGGTTCCAGTTCCGGTCGATCCATTCGTACATTAATCTCTCCAAGGTGTATCTTTAGAAAATCGGCACCGAATTTCAAAAGAATTTTCGGTGCATCCGATAAAACAAACGGTATTAAAGCGATTTTAACGATTTTTCTATCGCGTCGAGACGTGCATACACGTCGTCCGTCCCGCCGGGCTGCGTGCTTGCAAACATGTAAAATTTCACCTTCGGTTCCGTTCCGCTCGGTCGAACGGCCACCGAATTTCCTTCCCCGGAAAGGTGCAAAATCACGAGTTTCCCCATCGGCCCCGCAAGAGGCGTGCGCGCACCCGTCGCAAGATGAAGCATCGTTCCATGTTCGTAATCGTCTGCCGAAACGACTTGCATCCCCGCAATTTCACGAGGCGGATCGTTCTGGAAACGATTCATAAGCGCCGACATTTTTTCCATCCCGTCCGACCCAAGCATCGCAACCGAAAACGCTTTTTCCGCATATTTTCCGTACTTTGCGTAAATCTCCGCAAGTTTCTGATGAACCGTTTTTCCTTCTGCTTTGGAGCGAGCCGCCATTTCGCAAAAAACCATCGCGGCGACGGCTGCGTCTTTGTCGCGCGCATGCGTTCCAACGAGAAAACCGTACGATTCTTCCATCCCCAGAACGAATTTTGCCGGATCATTTTCCTCAATCGCTCCGCCGATGTACTTAAACCCAACGAGTAAATCACGAATCGTTAGAATTTTGTACGAATTTGCAATCTTTTTCAGCAGCGGCGTCGTGACGAGCGTTTCGACGACGTAATGTTCCGGCGTCAGTTTCCCGGCTTCCTGCAGCGACGAAAGCAGATATTCCGCCATTAATGTGCCGATCTGGTTTCCCGTAAGCGTTTCCCACTGCGAATCGGGCGCAAGAGTGAGCGGCGCCGCGACTCCCAGCCGGTCGGAATCCGGGTCCGTTGCGAGAATGAGGTCGATATTTCCCTGTTTTTTCGCGTCTTCAATAATGATGTCGAAGACAGCTGGATTTTCCGGGTTGGAAACGTGATTGGGGACGTTGGGAAAGTCGCCCGACGGTTCCGCATGCGGCCCGAATAACTGTACGTTTTTGAATCCCGCACCCTCCAGAACCGGCAAAACGCAGCTTGCACCCACTCCGTGAAGCGGAGAGTAAATAATACTCAGGTTCCGAGGTCCCGGCACACTCACTTTCAGCACCGCTTCGAGGAACGCCCGATCCACTTCCGTCTCGCAATATTCGACGTCGCCCGCCGCGAGAGCCGGCGCAAAGTCTGCGGTTTTCACGACTTGCATCGACATCACGTTTTCGATGATTTTCGCGTCGTGAGGCGGCAAAACCTGTCCGCCGGTGGACCAATAAACTTTCACCGCATTATCGCTGGGCGGATTGTGACTGGCCGTCACCATAATTCCGCAGTCGCAGTGCTTGTATCGCACCATAAACGACATTTCCGGCGTGCTGCGATAATCGTTCAAAAACCAGACTTTGAATCCGTTTGCAACCATGATTCCGGCACAAAGTTCCGCAAAGTCGCGCGAACGGTGACGCGTGTCGTACGCAATCGCACACGACGGACGATGCGATTTTCCTTCGGATTTCAAATATTCCAGCACATACGATGCAAGTCCCTGCGCGCTTTCGCCGATCGTCACATCATTAATCGCATTGGTTCCGACCGGAAACATCTTCCCGCGTCGTCCGCCCGTTCCGAACGGAATGACCGTCCAAAACGCATCGTCCAGTTCTTTCCAGCGTTTTTCCGCGACGAGATTCTGAATCGTTTCCACGTATTTCGCGTACTGCGGCGCCGTGAGCCACAATTCTATATTCTTCAAAGCGGATTCGGTGATGAGTTTTTGCGCGGCCGCTTCTTTCAGCGCAGCACGAGTTTCCGATAAAGTCTGCATTTTTAGGTCCTTTTTTTCTGTTACGTAAACCAAAAGGAAAAAGAAAGTATATACGCACCCGACAGAGCCACTCTATTATACTTCTTTTTCCAAAAGGTGCAAGGGCGTCCGACCGCCTCATCGGAAATTTACATTCTGAACGTTTGGACCGATTTGCACGCAGGGTGAATCTTTCGAAATAGGACGTCCAAAATATTCGACGTTTTCGAACGAAATTCCATCTACGCATTGCGTCTCGTTTGCGCCCTCGAGAAAAAGCGTTCCGTGGAATCCGCCCGTCTCGCCGACAACGCGTACGTTTTTCAATGAACAGCTGCGGATCGTTCCAGGTTCCGGATTTTGAATTTTTCCATATTTACAGCACATCGGACGCGCAATAAGCAAAATCATGTCGCTTCCGTCGGAATAAACGGTCACATTTTCAAAATGACAGTTTTCCATCTTCATTCCGTTGCTCGCCTGAAGCCAGACGATCGTATTCGCCCAATATTCCGTGGGTGCGCGATAGTTTTTACTGTAATGCAGAACATCAATATTCGTCGCATAAATGTCGTACATTCCGTCCGTTTCGCACTCGTAACCGATTCGGAAAACGTTCGCAACGTCCGTCCAGAACTGACAGTTTTCAATACGAATGTTCCGACACGGCCGCGTCTGTTCCGCACATCCTTTAATCGCGATCGAATCGTCCTGCGTGCGGAAAAAACAGTTGCGAACGACCGCATTTTCCGTATTCACGAGGTCCAGCGCGTCGTCATTCAGCATCCGGCTTCCACAGATTTTCACGCCGTCAATCAAAACGCCGTCGCAGTTCCACGTGACGAACGTCCAGCTCCACGGATTGCGCAAAATAATGTCGCGAATCTCAATATTCGTACAGTCTTTACAATCCATCATGAAGCGTCCCGGTCCCTGAAAACGCGGCGATTCCTGACCGTCAAGAATTCCGCGGCCTCGAATGACGATGTTTTTTCCCGACGCATACACGCAGCCCTTTACGACGGCGCCGGCTGCAAGGTACAGCGTTTGATTATCGGTGAGCGAAATCTTTCCTGTTCGGTGAATTCCGGGGCCAAAATACACGACGTTCGGGTCTTTCGCGTCGGGAGCGTCCGTCTCAAGCGCGTTTCCAAACAGCAAAAGCGGCTTGATGCGCCCGTTCGTCTCCACAGAAACTCGAAACGGTTTTTCCGCCTCAAACGTCATTACGCCGCCATCGATTTTCGTCTGAATTCCGAAACTTTCCGGCAAAACAACCGCTTTCGGGTTCATCGACGGCGAGGAGATTTTCACCTCCGCTTTTTCCGAAAAATCGAACGATGCAAAGTAATAATCACCTTCAAAAAACTCGCTTTGCGCCGTGTAAACGTCGACGGGGACGCCATTTACGGAAACTTTATACGCGCCGTCCGCCGCCGCCTCCCCAGCAGGTGCTGGAACCGTTCGAACTTCCGCGTTCACCACCGAAGCGGCTCCAAAACAAAGTACGAAAAAAATTCCCGCACACAGTCGAAATTCATTCCACTTTTTCTTCGTAAATCTTACTTTATTCATGATTCATTCCTTCCTCAAAAATCTGTGGAAAAATATTGTTTGAAAAAATAAATTTTAATCTTCATAAAATCAAATCACTGCATGTACAGAAATCGTTTCCGTCCGAATCCACACTGCCGCCGTCTTTTCCGTCGGCGCCGAAGCTGTACAAGAGGTACGGACTCCAGACATTTTCGTCCCGCTCGGACTGCTGCGCCTTCCACACATCGTACGAAACGGGATTTTGTTTGGTGTACGTTATTGTTTTTTTGCCTGTAAACGGATCTAAAAGGTCGTCCCCATCAAATTCGCGTCTTCCAATGCTTTTTCGAGCGTCAGAAAGCCGTTTTGTTCCGGATGAGCGTAAATTTCCGTGTAATTTTGCATGAGGACCGCAAAATAATCGACATTTCCATTTTCGAGCCGAGGTTCCGTGACGTAAAAGGTTTCTGGACGAATTTCTACTGGCCGCCATGAAATTTGTGTTGCTGCAAAACCGAGCGCAAGTCCTGCAAGAACGCCGAACGATCCCGCAAGGATTTTCGCGGCTTTCGCCCACTGAATTCGTTGTTCGAAATCGTAATGATTGAGTCCGTCCGTTCCTTTTTGGAACCAAAAAATGAGTAAAACGAGGGGTCCGAGGAGTGGGATGAAGTCGATCCACAACCACCAGCCTGAACGTTCCGTGTCGTGCAGACGCCGCACTCCCGCAGCGATCATCGGCGGCCAAAGCAAAAACGCGGCCGTCAAAAACGCCCACGCTGTATATTCGTATTTCGGACCGCTTTCGTAAAACGTTTCCGCTCCGATAAAAAGCAGAATCTCCGCAACGACCCAGAAGAACAAAAAGCCCCAGAATTCACGCCGATTCGCACGTCCCCGAAATGAAAAGTATGGAGCCATTTGAAATTTCCTTTTTTAAAATACTAAAAGTTTTCCGGGTGAGAGGTTTGGGGAGAGGGACGGTTTTCAAAAAGCCGCTCTCCCCAAGAGCGTAAATTCTTAATGGGCAGTCAGATTTTCCGAAAATCGTGCGGAAAGTTCCTCGAATTTTTCTTTCCACGGCTCGCCGCCCAAGTCGGGATGAAGAATCTGAAACGCACGGAACAGCCGCGCCGCTCGCGCCGCGTCTCCGTTTTCAAACGTAAATCGAATCACCCAGTATTTCGCTTCGTACCACTCGGAGGTCTGATTTTCTGTGTGTTTTTCAATTGAACGCCACTGTTCGAGCGCCTGCGTCATTCGAACAGATGAATGCGTCCGCAGCGCCTCATCCGCCAGAAGCCGTCCCCACGTAAGCTGAACGTCACGCCGCGATGGGAATTTTTGTGCAATTTTCTCATAATACGGAAACGCCTCTTCCTGATTTCCGGAAACGAGCATTGCATGCGTTCCGATTTGTTCCAATTCGTCGAAAATCTCCGGCGGAAATGCGTCTCGGTACGACTTCAAAGCGTTAAAAAGGCGCAATTCCACGGCCGCCAGCGCTTTTTGACGGGCGGAACCTTCCTCCGACGCAAGTTCGAGCGTGTAAAGTTCGCAGAGAAACGGAAACATTCCGCGCGCACGCGTTTCGGATTCCGGAAGCGTCTCGCTCCACCGAATGGCCGTCAAAAGCGCTGTACGAAATTCAGGCGCCGCACTGGTTCGGAGTTGTGTTAGATATTTGCTCCACGTTTCAAATGCAGACGTTTCTTCCGCCTCGTAATTCGGGTCGGTTGCGGGCGTTTGCGCCACGAGAAACATGGAAATATCGACACATTCCGCAAATTTTCCCCGAATTTTCATGACGGTTTCCAGTTTTTTCAGCGTTTCACGAACGTTCGGGTCCGTTTTTCCGAAAAGCTGGAAGTGTTCAATCAGAAGCGTCTGGTACGCATCCAGCCGAGCGTTCAGCGCATCGTCGAGCTTCGAATCCGAAGCGGAAAGTACGGCAGAAAGCGCCTCCGTCGCGATGGAAATTGCGAGATTGTGGTTTTTAACCGCCTCCGAATTCGTTGGAAATTGGACGGCTGCTTTCCGAAACCAGGCGGCTGAGGCTTCCTTTTTTTCTTTTTTGTACAAAAACGAACCTGCAAGCAGCGCCGCATGAATCGCGTTTTGTTCGTCTTTTTGCGCCATCGCAGCGTTCCAAAGCCGCTCGCACGCCGCGTCTGCGTCGGGGTCAAAATTTCGGCACGCGTTTTCGGCCGCCAAAAGTAAAAACGGAATATTTTCTTTTTCTCCCGCATTTTTCAGCATTCCGTCAAACAAAATCTCCGCCCGGCGCACCCACCACGGATGACTCTTTGCACGAATCAAATTCAAAATTGCGAGTGCGTTTTCTCTTGATTCCTGTACGTTTGTGTTTGAATCTGTATCGATTTTTGTTTGATTGTTTTTGGCGTCCCCAGTATTTTCAGCACCTGTGTTTCCCGAAGTTTCAGCGTTTCCGTCGTTTTTACTATTGTTCGACGCGCTTGTTTTCATCGCATCGTCCCAGAGCGCCAAATAAAGTTCGAGGACGGCGCAGTCCAGCTCGCCATTTTTCCCAATCAGCGCTTCGTGAAGCTCGGAATGAACGAGATTTTTCGCCTCTTCGAGGTTTTTTTCACCTGTAAACAGACGAATTTTCTCCGCAAGAATTTCAAGACGAATCGTTTCCGGAACGACGGCGCCCTGCTTTTCCACAAATTCGATCCGGCTTCGTGCGGACGCAAAATCGTTCAGGAGCCGAAAACATTGAATTTCCGCAATCCGTGCGTTCCAGTATAATGCGGATTCTGCCGGAATCATCGTCAGACCGCGCGCTCGCGACTGCGCCTCTTTGAGCGCGCTTATTCGGTCGAGCGACTCCGCCGGGTAGGTTTCGGCCTGAAGAATGTACGTCAGCAGAAATTGATACTGTACGTTATTCTTAAGAGACTCCAGCTCCCACAAAGAAAGCGCGTCGCCCGCAAATCGAGAGACGGATTGTGCTTCCGCAGACGCAGAAACGGCCCCCGAGTTTTTTTTGGAAGTGCGTTTTGGAATATTTGGATTTTGTGCTATTTTCAGAACTTGTTCTTCACGCCCGCGATCGATTTTTTCGAGCCGTCGAATCACGTCGCGCAGCGCTTCGCGAGTTTCTTCCATTCGAGCGTCGCGGTCCAGCGCAAATTGCGCCTCCATTTCCATTCGTCGAACCGACGCAAAAAGGCCCGTCGTGTACTGAAACTCAACCGGAAGCATCCACGGAGATTCGGGGGCGGCATCACAAAAATCTTCGAAAACGCGGCGCGCCTGTTCCTCCAAAGCGTCTTTTTCGGGTCCGGAAACACATAAAGCACGTTCCTGAAAAACGCGAATGAGTTCGAGCGTCAGTTCCGCGCGGCTCGCAGTCGGCAGAGTGCGGACCGCGAGACGTTCGCGGCAGTGCAATTCCGCCAAACGATACAGACCGCGCCGCAAAAGTTCGTCCAGAAATTTCTGGTCCGGGGACCCGTTTCCAACGTTTTCCGCAGTACTTCCCACAGCGTCTTCCGCCTGAATCCGAAGAGGAAAAACCCCGGAAAAAACGAGGAGAAACGAAAAAACGAACGTTGGAAGTATTTTTGCCGAAAATGGAACCGCCATCGTTTTACCGCCATGATTTTTTTTGAAAAGATGCGTCACACGCAAGGTTTTTCTCCAGCAATGATTTATGTACAGCGTGAAAATCGCGGAAATCTCAAACGGAATCCGTACGTTTTTCGTCTGGGATGAGTTTTAAAAGCTGGGGGTCGCTGCGGAAAATTTTTTGAATCAGGAACGGCATAATTTGCGGAAATGTTCCGAAAATCGCGAGCCAGCAACTGCCGTACCAGAGGAGAAAACGCTTTCCCAGCGACATTTTAGGTGCTTCCGTCCCGCCGTTTCGCTGAAAAACGATCGGATTCTGAAAAAATCTTCCATCGACCTGACGCATCTCGCCCGCCTGTTCGAAAATACGAACACGTCCGCTGAATTTTCGGTTAGAATTCAAATGGGTCGGCCACTGTTTCCCGACGAGGAAAAAGGGGGAACTGGAGATGAAAAAGCCTCCGGGACGCAGCAATTTTGAGGACTGCGCGACGGATGCGACCGGGTCGGGCAGGTGTTCCAGAACGTCCAAACAGAGTATCGCATCGAACGTTCCTTCCTCCAGCGCTTCCAGAGAGCCGGAAATCGTGACGTCCACGCCGAATTTCGTGAACATTTTTTCTGCAAAATCGACTCCAAGACGAGAAACTTCAAAAGAAGTGACTTGGAATCCGTTTTTAGCGAAAAAGAAACTGTCCACGCCGATTCCGTCGCCGCAAAGGAGGATTTTTCCGCTTTTCAGGCCGTTGCGATGCAGACAGTCCAAAATCCATTCGCGCATTCGGCATTTGGTGGACGTTCGATTCCACGCAATGATTCCGTAAATGAACGAGTCGGTTTCTTCGTAAAAACGAATCATTTCCTGATTGTAAACGTACGGCGTCAGATTTTTGGCAAAAAATGCCTCCGGGACTGCGCAGGGATTCCACAAATGCTCTTTCCGGAGTCTTGCCCGAACCACCGCCGGATCCGCTCCGGTTACGTCCGCAACCGAAGCAATCAGCCACTCCGAATCACGCAGGGGAAGTACTAAAGAATCAGACCAATCCGTCATGACGTTTTCCTTTTCATAAATTTCAGGGATTTCAGCGTTTTCGAAAGAAGACCGTTTAAGGTTAATGAACATAAAACTTTCCAAAACACACGATAAACATAAATGCGAGAATACCAAGACTCCGGGTTAGAATGTCGGCGCGATGCTTTGGCCAAATATTTCCGGGTTTGGCGTTGGAAACGCACTCTGGCGCGAGCTTCCCGCAAATCTTCGGAAGTCAGGGCGGCGTTCACGATGAAATCGCGTTTCGAGGGGAGCGGCGTTCCGTTCGGACGAACCGATTTTTCGTAATGCCAACGCAGAGCGGCCGTATGGTGACGCTCGCGGAGTGTTGTGGTCTGACTTTCCACGATTTTTTCCGCAGAAACTCTTTTCCCCGTCAAACGACCGTCCGAAATTTCTTTTTCCAAAAGTTGGGTGATTTCCGGATTCCGTGTGACCGCCAGATTGGTTCCCCGGCAGTCCGCAAAGCATTCGTCGAGCCACGCATCCATGAACGTTGCGTCCGCCAGAGCCGCAAAAAGATCGTCGCACATTCCGCACGTATTGAGATGACCGACATGATTAATCCACAAAAAACCGAACAAACCCAGCAGCCGCACCTGACGTTCATCCGGGTGCTGCAGGGTCGTAATACGATAATCCTGCGACAGTCGGGTATGAACTTTACTTCGGTATTTCAGTCCGCTTTTTCGGTCCCGAAGCATGACGCACAGCAAATCGGCGACGTGGAGACAGTTGCACCCGCCGCAAGTCAGACTAAAAACGTACGGTATTCTTTTTCGCAGTTCGGGAACATTTTTCTGTGCGAGTCGAATCGCTTTTACCGCGCACGGCAGAGCCGTCAGTGCGTACCGTTTCGGCGGGTCGTGAAGGATTTTTTTCAAAACGGGTCCGAGCGTCATTACGTGATAGACGGACCCGGAAGATGCGTGAATTTTTTCGGAAGTGTCGGCAATCATCGGCTCAAACCAGGGACTTTCGAGCATCGGTTTCGCAACGACTGCCGCATCGATTTTTCCCGATTCGAGCAGGGCGCAAAGCAGCGAGGTGGTGATTCCGCCCGATGGAGCGTTCCGGCGCACCGATTCGACGGCAGAGGCGGCGATAAACGCATCGTCCCACCGCCCGAGCGCCTCAGAATGTTCCGTCTTTCCGTTGGGAAAAAGTTTCAGGCCCAGCGACTCTTCATTTTCGGGCACCTCGCCGGAATACGGACAGACTTGGAGGCAGAGACCGCAGGAAACGCACGATTTTCCGTCAGCAAGAGTCGGACGGTATTCGCCGCCCGCGTCGAGCTTCATTTCCAGACACTCTTTGGGACAGACAGCGCTGCAGACGCCGCAATTGCAACAGAACCCCCAAGGAAGGACTTTTTCCAAAACGTTATTCAAAGGGTTCTTCAAAGCATTGCTCGAAACGTCATTCGGAACGTCATTTAAAGTGTTATTTGAAACGTTATTCATTCGCAGAACCCTTTGCGCTTCAGCATTTCCAGGAGAAATTCACCATTTTTCCACGCTTTTTCTCGATACGCAGGCAGAACGTCTGCAAGTTGCGTACGAATTTCAGAGGAGTGATCCAAAAGCTCCGTGAATCGATGGCAGAACTCCTTTCCGCCAAGTTTTGAAAAATGTTCGACCCAGTGTTCGTGACCGAAAATGTCGCGATTGATACCGCGCGATTTGACGCTGTACCCGATGCAAAAAACCGGCACCCCCGTAGAAAGCGCCGCCACCGTTGCATGCGTGCGGCAGCCGGCCAAAGCCTTCGTCTGCGAAATGACCCATTTGATATTTGTACAATCGTCATTGCGTGGATCGTAGAGGTAAAAACGTTCCTGAATTTTCGGCGGGAGTTCCTGATAAAGCTTTTGCATGAACAAATAATCGTTATTATCGGGAAAAACCTCCGGTTCCATCATGACGTGCGGAATGAAAACGACCTTATAATCGCAATGTTCGACGAAGTATGTAAGCGCTTCGGAAACCCGGTCGAACCATTCTTTTTGCGAGACGGAAATGTATCGAGCAAAAAGCGGCGCAAGATTGATTCCCACCGCCCCATCCTCCAGAAACTTCAGCAGACGGTCCGGCACGTTCTTCGGCCGATTGACGGGAAGAAGGAACGCAGGGTCTGTAGTTTCTCGTACGTTTTCCACAGCACCGAGACGGCGCAAATATTCCGTCGTGAGCGACTCTCTGGACGTAATGAGATCCACTTTCGGCAAAAGTTTCGCCATTTTTCTTTCGACTGGGGGTTTTGCGGTAAATGGACCGATGGACGCCGCCCAAATAACAGAGGGAAAATGCCGTTTTACCGCAGACTGAAAAGGCGCCGTGAAAAGATGAAGCGCCATGTCGCCGTAGTCGAGCGACCAGTTGTCGCCTCCCAGCGCCAGCATCACGCCGCCTGTTTCCGACTTTTGCAGCTGTTTCATTCGTGCAATCACCTTCATCGGCGCTTCCAGATGCCAAATTCGGCAGCCTACGATATTTGTACCCCAGAGATAGAATCGGAAATCCCGATTCATATGTGTCTCTGAGATTTGTTCTTCTTTTCCCTCTCGACTTGCGAGAAACTGGGGGTGCGAGTTGCGGAAAATGTTTGCGTGAATTCGGGGATGATTCGGGAAATAACGGTCCAAAATCAGACACGTCGCAATTCGAAGCGCCTGACAGCCGCGATTACTGTCGAAATTATTTCCTTGTAAAATGATGGGAAACGGATTGCTCATGAAATCACTCTAGGCTGCAAATACAAACCCTTGAAAGGATCGCTGAAAATGTACAATTTTCTTCATCCAGCGTTTACTGAAGAAAATCGGGACGGAACCAATTATTTGTCCTCATTTTCAATGGCTTCGCTTCCGGCGCGGGTGCACATTCTTTTGAGGATCGAAAGTTCTACATCGTCGGAGACGTAACCGACACTGGCGTCGCCGCGCGCGAACGTCACACCATCCGCATGCGGCGAACTGAACGGAAAGTGGTTGAACGGAACGCTCGAACTTGTGGTTCCGCCGTCACTTCGGTTGCATTCGTTGTTGAGGTCCCATCGGAGAGCCTTGAGACAGTACAGCGTTTTTGCGCTTTTTCCGGACCACGAACCGCCGAAAATCCACGGTCGGTTTCCGCCTGGGTACTCGCCTTTATCTTTGTCGATCTGCACCATTTCGCCCATCATGTACGTATTGCTCAGACCGTCCGTCACCATGCTCATCGGGACTTTTTCGCCGAATTTGAGAATCCCGTTGTTCGGAATGGCGCCGAACGCCGAGGGAAGCGAGGTGGGAACCTTCATCTTTTCGGAGTCTTTCAGCCCATTATTGTCGGATGAGGTGATGTACGCACCGTTTACGCCGTCGTAAGTTTTCAGCGCGCCGCGCATGTAGGAAACGTTTTTCGTACAGAGCGGATCTTCTCCCCAGCTGGGACAGAGGTACGTCGAAATCACCGTTGTTCGGACCGTTTCGCCATTTTGAGTTGCGAGGAACGCCGAGAGCGTTTTGTCCGTATCGATCAATTGGTAGAGATTTTCAAACTCCAAATACGGCAAAATGAACGCAAAAACACCCGTATTTTCATTTCCCGGGTCGAGATTCGTACTGTATTGTTTGTCGCCGACTCCCGGTGGAAACTCGCTTTTGTGAGACGAAGCATAATTATGAATCCCAAGCGAAATCTGCTTCAGGTGGTTGGAACACTGCATTCGGCGAGCCGACTCACGAGCCATTTGGACGGCCGGAAGCAAAAGTCCGACTAACAAACCGATGATTGCAATCACGACCAGCAGTTCCACCAGTGTAAAACCTGTTTTCCTCATGACGAGTTCCTTTATTTTCCGGGTTTAATGTTTGAAAAGTTAGGGAAAAGTTGTATGTATGTTATTTGTGCGAAAATCGATTTCGCTTGTTCAGGGTGCAAAGTCCCGCAGACGCCAAAAGCAGAAGCAGCCACGAAGCGGGTTCCGGTGTGGCGGCGATGTTTCGAACCGACAAACCGTTTGCGTCGAATGCGAGCGCCCAGCCTGAATTCTGCAGGGAGACGGAAATCGCACTGAGATCCGTTCCGGAAATGATGGGAACGAGAGTGTTGTAGTTGGTTTCCGCACCGCTGATGTTGAGCAGAATTTCGGCTCCGTCAAGCGTGCTTCCGGTCCCGACATTCAAAACGTCGAAAGTTTCAGGCGAAAACAGGTCAAAAACTAGTACGCCGTCGAGGTTGTTATTGTTCGAAAGAAGTGAAACGGTCGCGGGCTGCGTCGAATCGAAACCGACTTTGAGGGTTGCAGAATCGCCGAGATTGAGCGAGCCGTTGAGGGCGGCGCCATCGTCGAGCGTCAGAATTCCGCCATCAATTTTGTACGAAGAAGACGCCGCATCTGAAACGGTTCCGCCGAGCGACATCGCGCCGCTGCGCATAACGACTTGAGTGTTTGCCGCCGCGTTGAAGGTTCCGCTGCTCACGAGCGTTCCGCCGTCGACGATGAGACCCGACTCGAACGTTCCGCCGCTCAGTGTGGTGGTTCCGTACGACTTATTAATATTGTATACGTCTGCGTCGAATGTTCCGTCTTTGATGTACACGCCGCCGTTTGTGAGGGTGAAGGTTTTTACGTCCACGTCGCCGTAGAACGCATCGGTTCCGACGCCTTCCGCAGAAATCGTGTAATTTCCCGAGATGTCGCCGTTAAAACGTGCGGTCGAATGATAGTTGTTCGTCGAGGTAAAGGAGACCGGATTCAAAATCATGTTTCCGTTGAGTGTGACGTCTCCGTTGAAAACGAGGTTTCCCTGCGTCTTAAAGGTTCCGCCTTTGGACGTGATTTCGATGGATGAAGGATTGAGCGTGTGCGTTCCGGTTCCCGTCCAGGAAGTGACGGTTCCGCCGTCCAGAATGAGCGCGACCTCTTTTCCTTCGGAGCCTGTAAGGGTTGTTCCGCCTTCGATTCCCAGAACGCCGCTCAGAAGGACCGTCACGTTCTCGATTTTGCTGTTAAGAAAAACGTAATTATTATTCGTAATTTTGAGTGTTCCGCCGTTTCCGCTGCTGTTTTTGAGCGTAAATGCGAAACGCGAGGTTCCGCCCAGTTCGACAGTCGCGCCGGTTTCGAGATTGAGGTTGGATGCACCCACCCAGTTGACGTTGCTGGAACTCCGCGAGTTGGAGACTTTCGATCCGTCTTTGCACGTGATGGCGGGTCCCGCCGCCTGCTCGCCGTTCAGCACGAGTTCGGTACCGGAATAAAGGACGATTTCACCTCCGAAGCTGTTGATTTTTGTACTTCCAGCCGTTTGCGTCAGTTTTCCGGCCTGCACTTCCAGCGTCCCGGTTCCGGTGAGGTTTTCGCCGAGGGTGAGCGTTGCAGCGCCGGTTTTTTTGACCGTCACATCGGACGCGATGGAGGAGGCTCCCGAAGTCGTCAGCGCGCCGGCGTCCGCCAGAGTCGTATTTGCGGAAAACGTCAGCGATGCGAGCGTTGTGGAAGCGCCGGCTCCCACCGTCAGAACGCCGTCGGCCTGATTCATCGTGATTCCGCCGGAAAGATTCGTCGTTCCGTTGAGCGTCAGCGTTTTGATTCCCGAAATGTTGGCGGCCGTCAGCGATGCGGAGGCGCTTTCGGTGAAAATGTGACCGGAACTGCTTCCCGCAACGTCTCCCGTGAGGGTCCAGACGGCAGAATCTCCAAGGATGATTTCCGAGTCCCGCGTCGTCAGTTTGAAGTTCGCGAGCGACGTCGTTCCGCTTTTGAACGTCCACACGCCCGTTTGGTCCTTGTGGTCTCCGTTTGGACCGGGAGTGACGTAGGCGGAATGCACGAGTGTGTAACCGGCTCCCGAAATGTTTCCGGTAAACATCGTCGTCGATGAAATGCGGAAATTTGCGTTGTCGGCCTGAAGCACAATGTCGCCGGTCAGATCGATGGTTCCGGAATAACCGTCCGTGTAAAGATTCACCGTTCCGCCGTTATAATAGAGTTTCGAGAAACTCACGCTGCGTCCGCTTCCCCACACTTTCATGGTGGCGCCGGATCCGAGGTACACGTCGCCCGTTCCGAACCCAGCGACGGAACTTTCGACCGCCCAGGTTCCCGCCTGAATGTGGAGTGCGGAGAGATTGTTCAGATTCGCCTTAACGACGATTTCGTTGGAACCCGTTTTGTAAATGCTGTGATTGGACGCGTTCATCGCTCCCGTGATGCAGTAGCGCGTCGACCCCGCAAGCGTCAAATCTCCGCCTAAAGACGTAATCGCTCCGATTCCATACTGCGTGTTTTGCTGCGAACTCGTAATCGCGGCGGCTCCCGTCGTGGAAATCGTAGCTGGATTGAGGTACATTCCGTTGAAATCGAGCGTGGTTCCGGCTCCCAGCACGATACTCGCGCCGCTTCCCAGTGTGTTTGAGGCGTAATTCGATGCAAATTTTGCCGTTCCGTCCGTGAGAGTGAACGGACCCGCGAATTTGTCGGCGCTGTTGAGCGTCACGTTGAGCGTCTCGCCGGCGGTTCCCCACGTGTAACCGGAATTATTTGCGCTCGTGAGCGTCACATCTGCGGCACGTGAAACACCTCCAAGCAGCATCAGTCCTGCGGCGGCTGCGGTTACGGCTGCGGCCCAACGCTGTTTTTTGTTTTTTCTGTTCGACGACGGATTCGACGGGCATTGAGAAAGCATTTCAAACTCCAGTCCCAATTTAATTTTCTTCCAATAAAATGATATCCACTCTATTTTACATCAAAAAAAATTTTTTTCATCAAAAAAACGTTCATTTTCTTAAAATTTTCAGAAATTTCTTGACATTTTCCCGAATTTCAGGTATAATGAACACATCATTCGTTCTGTGACCCTCGCGCTTTGAATTCCAGTGATTCTCAGCGGACGCTTTTTTCGGAGAAAACCATGCGAAAGGTTCCTTTCCACTATTTCGAATATTGTTCTGAAATTCGTCGTTCGGGTTTTACGCTCGTAGAACTCCTCGTTGTGATTGCAATCATCGGGATGCTTGTGGGGCTTCTTCTTCCGGCTGTTCAGCAGGCGCGCGAGGCGGCTCGTCAGATGCAGTGCGGAAACAACCTCAAACAGCAGGGACTCGCGGCGTTGAATCATGAAAGTTCGATTCGTTCGTACCCGTCTGCCGGCTGGAGCTGGGCGTGGGAGGGAGACGCCGACATGGGGCTGGGCGAGAAACAACCCGGCGGCTGGACGTACTCGATTCTTCCTTTCGTCGAACAAAACGCGCTCTGGCAGCTCGGGTCCAACGGAACGCAGGAGGTCGATTCCGATGTGAAATCCGCAAATAAAGTGCGCGGACAGACGCCCATTGCGATGTTTTACTGTCCTTCCCGCCGTACAGCTATCAATTATTACGGTTACGCTTATTATAATTGCGACTCTCTCGGCGGCGTGGCGTCCAAACTCGATTACAGCGCCTGCGTCGGCGACGGTTACTCCTCGGCAGACAAACTGTCGTCGTATTCGGAGGTTCTCGCCCACTCCACCACCTCCGGCCGAACGGGCGTGACGTTTTACAAAAGCACCACCACGCCCGGCGAAATCCGCGACGGAACGAGCAACACGTATTTGTACGGCGAAAAATATTTGCAGTCCGACCGCTATTACACCTCCGCGTCCGCAACCGCCACAGGCGACAATCAGACGACTTGGTCCGGAATCGACAACGACAGTGTTCGATTAACGTACTACAATTCCTCCGGGACGTATGTTCCTCGTCAGGACCGCCTCGGGTACGACTCCGGCGCGCTGTTCGGGAGCGCTCATGCGGGAACGTTCGGAATGGTGATGTGCGACGGTTCCGTGCACCGATTGAGTTACGCCGTCGATGCGGAAACTCATTCGAATTTAGGGAAAAAATCAGACGGAAACGCAGTGACTCTGCCGGACATTTGACGCACCGCCGGGTTTCGATTTTTGCTATAAGTTTCATCGTGATTTTTTCGTTGAGATTTCCCCCCCCCGTTTTTTTCTCCCCCGCCCCTTTCCTTTCATTCGTGAAGGTGTATAATAATATAAATACGTATATTCATTCGTAATCATCAACATCATCCCTGTAAATTTCGGAGAGTTTGGAAATGAAAAAGACCCGTATTTCCCCTGTTTTTTTACTTCTGGTACTGCTGCTTTCGCTCGCGGCACTCGGAGCGAAACGCCCCAACATCGTCATTATTTCGGTCTCCAACCTGGGATATTCCGATTTGGGCTGCTACGGAAGTGAAATCAATACTCCCGCACTCGACAAACTGGCGGCAGAAGGTCTCCAGTTTACCCAGTTTTACAGTTGCGGAAACAACAGCATGTCGCAGGCGACACTCATGACGGGTCAGTATCCTCACCGCGTCGGTTTGGGGTATCCGCTCCTCGATCTCGGCTGGAAATCGTACACGGGGAGCTTGAACAACAGCACTGCCACCATGGCGGAATTCCTGAAATCGGCCGGGTACATTACGTTTATGTCGGGGAAATGGGGAGTTACGAAAGATTATCGTTCGAAAGACCCGCATCATGCGTGGCCGTCCAATCGGGGATTCGACAAATCGTACGGCACGATTTTGCCGCAAACATCGTACTTTGAGCCTCGATATTTGATGATGAACATGCAGGACTATCCGACGGATAAAGATTTTTATTATACGTACGAAATTGCGAAAGAAGCGGTCCACTTTCTGGATGGTTCGGTTGGAAACGGTGCGCCTTTTTTCCTCTATGCGGCTTTTTCCGCGCCGAGCTGGCCGCTTCAGGCGCCCGAAGAGGAGATTCGACGTTACAAAAATCGATACCAAATGGGGTGGGACGTGGTGCGTACGCAGCGTTTCGAACAGATGAAAAAGTCGGGACTGCTTTTGTCGCGTGCGGCGCTTTCCCCCAAGGATGAACGGGTTGCGGACTGGACGCGGGTCGGAGGGTACGGACCCTGGCACTCACGGCGCATGGAGGTTTATGCGGCTCAAGTTTCTGCGATGGATCGCGGCGTCGGGATGATTCTCGAAAAACTGAAACAAATGAACGTGGAAGACGATACGATTGTGATTTTCCTTTCCGATTCAGGCGCGTGCGGCGACGAACTCACGAACAGAACCGTCTCGCGGGCGATTCCTTCCGAAACGAATTCCGGCGAGCCGGTTCAGGTCGGAAATTCCCCCAGTTCGATGCCGGGCGGAATGGGAACGTTCCAGAGTTACGGCGTCCCGTGGGCGAACGTCAGCAACACACCCTTCCGAGGGTACGCAGATTCCGTATATGAAGGCGCGATTGCGTCGCCGTTTATCGTACGATGGAACAATCACACCGAGGCGGGAAAAGTGATTGAACCCGTTCACATTATGGATGTTTTGCCGACGATTGTGGAACTTTCCGAACGTCCTTTTCCGAAGTCGCTGAACGGACGCGACACGCTGGCGCCGCTTGGAAAATCCTTTACCAATCTGTTTTCGGCAAAAACTCGGCTGGATTTAATGACGGATATGAATAAAGAAAACCGTTATTTTTTCTGGGAGTGCAATGGAAACGCGGCCGTGCGTTATGGAAACTGGAAACTCGTTTTGCCGAGAGGCGGGAATCAGTGGGAGCTGTACAATCTCGCGACGGACCGCACGGAACAGGAAAATGTGTTCGTGAAAAACCAGGCGAATCCGGAAATTGCGAAGATGATCGCGAAGTTTGAGGCGTGGAAACACTACAATCGGGTGCAGAACTGGGATGATGTGGCGGCGAGAATTCGGCAGATGAAGAAAAAGAAGTAAAAATGTAAGAATTTTTTTGCGAACCAACGTGCTATTTTTCGATTTTATACAGTATTATTATACAGTATTATATATAGCAGTAATAATAGTAGAAACAAAAAGGACCTTTTCCGATTATGATTCGTATTGTGACGCCGGAGGATGCGCCCCAACTTTTGGAGGTTTACGGGCACTATGTTTTGAATACCACCTTTACGACCGAAGAGACGCTTCCTTCCGTCGAGGAAATGGCGGGGCGCGTGCGTCGTGTAACACAGCATTTTCCCTGGCTCGGACTCGAAGAAGAAGGAAAAATTATCGGTTATTGTTATTGTGACATTTTTCGTACGCGCACTGCCTGGCACCGAACCGCAGAACTTTCGATTTATGTACACCCACAGCACGTGGACGGACACGTCGGAAGGCGTCTGTACGAGAAACTTTTTCGGTTGCTTGAAAATAACGAGGAAATTCATTCCGTGGTTGCGTGCATTACGCTCCCCAACGAGGCCAGCGTTCGGCTTCACGAAAGTTTTGGACTCATCAAAAAGGCGCACCTTCCACAAGTCGGCTACAAATTCGGCTGTTGGATGGACGTCGGACTGTGGCACAAAATCCTTTAATCCTCATAGGTCCCTTTTTCGAAACTGTGATGCACCTGATTCCCACACTTTCCGCCTGCGGCGACGCCGCGCAGCTTTTGACGCTTGCAAAAAACACTCCGAACGAAGAAACCGTCATTTTTACGTTTGCGCCGGTTCCCGACTCGGTGCGGGACGCGTTGCGGAACAGCCCGCAAGTGACGATTTATGAATGTCGGACACATTTCCGTTTCGAACCATTTCTGGCGGTGCTGCGAGGCGTTCGGAAGCTGAAAATACGTCCAAAAGTGGTGCACGTTTGGGGCGAGCCGCTCGCAGCTGCGGGATTGCGTCTTGCGGAGCTTTTTCACGCTCGAAGCATCCTTACTTTACGACATTTCGACCCCTGGCGCCGTCCGAATGCCGGAATCATACGCCGTTTTGACGCCGTTTTGACGAATTCTTCCAGTGTTCAACATGCGTACGAAAATCGAAACATCACCGCGAACTGGCGCGTTCTTCACGACTGTCTCTCCGAGCCGGTTTCTTCCAAAACTTCGGCGCGTGCGGACCGAACGGCGTTTTTGGAGGAATGGAACCTTCCGTCGGACGCTCTGCTTGCGCTCTGCGTTGGGCCGGCGGCTCCGTGGAAACGGTGGAATTGGGCGGTTTGGACGATTGATTCCATCGTGCGTGTGCATCCGGAAATGCACCTGTTTTTTTTCGAGCCGGGGCCGCAAAAGAACCTCGAACGGCGTCTTGTGGAGCGTTTCGTGCATCAGTACGAACGGGATGAAATCGTTCATTGGGTTCCGTTTCGCGAAGATTTTTCGGAAATTTTACCTTTTTTTGACTTTTTTTGGAATCCGCAGTCTGTGCCGGGTGCAGGTTTGGCGATGTTGGAAGCTGCGGCGGCGGGTGTGCCGATCGTGTGCGCGCAAACGGAGGATTTTTTTGAGATTCTTCCGGAAAATGCGGCGTCTTTTGTGCCGGCAGAACACGAAACGACCGCACTTGCGAGTGCGTCCCATCTTCTGTGCGTGCATCCGGAGACGCGAGACGCACAGGTTTCGGAAGCTATGAAATTCATATCGAATATGTGTAATATTCAAAAATATATAGAAAAGTATCAAACGTTAATCGAGTAGAAGAAAGTTTAGATTCAATGGAAATTTATGCAGTTGAAACAACCGTAAAACTTTATCTATATTAAATCTAAATGTGACATTTGGTCTGATTATTCTTGTAAAAACAATAAAATTAGTTTTATCTTCTGTTGCAGTTATACCGATAGATACTGTAAGAACTGTTAGAAGCAGTCGAATTAAGTTCGTACAAATATTATTAAGCAAGGATGGCCATTCAATGAACGTTTCAGGCATTTGCAAAACACGTTGGTTTTTATTCTGCGCGCTGGCGATGATGAGTGTAGTATTCCTCGTTTCTGCGTCGCGTGCACAAGACGGGACGGCAAACTCGGTAATGCTTCCCACAGAAGAGACCGCAGTTCCAACGACTGCGGCGGCACCGGTTTACGTGACAGGCAGTCCCTGCGGCTGTGATACTTGCGGATGTTCTGAATCCCGGCATCATCATGTATCGCTCGCAGAAAATTTGTCGGCCACGACCTGCTTTAATTGCCGAACGAATGGAAGTTACAAATTTCCCGTTCCGCGCCAGTACACCTACTTTTGGCCTGGGATTTATTCCCAGAAAACGATGACGGAATACATTGCACCGTATCGAGGCGCGAAACTTCGGTCTCCGTCAGAAGTGTTTGACTCTGAGGGAATTTCCCAAAAGTAGTTCTCAACATTTAAGAGTTACGTTATTACATTTCATACACAGGAATACATGGATTCGTATTTCACAAAAAATTTTGGACAGGGCAGTTCCATGAATACTTTAAAAAAGAACTTTTTTAGCGTTCATTGTTTCCTCCCGTTCCTGACGGCAGCCGCTCTTGTGAGCGTCACAATTCCGCAGGTGAGAGGGGACGAAACGCAATCGGATTCCGATCTTTTGTTTGAATGCGTTCAAACAAATTACGGACAAAACGCCGGCAGCGAAAATTCCATGGAGTTTTCGATTGTGGCAAATGATTCTGAAGAGGCGGAAGACGCAAAAGACGCAAAATCTGCGGACGACGCCGACGTTTCTTCCGATGAAGAAATGACGGATTTCCTCGTACAGGACGTTTCAACTCCCGCACAGGTTCCGACTCCGGCTCCGGCACAGGTTTCCGCTCCGGCCCCCAAACGGGTGGAAGAGGCTCCTGTTGCGAAATCGGCACCCGTTCAGACGGCGCAGCCTGTTCAAGCTGTGCAGCCTGTTCAAGCGGCTCAGCCCGTTCAGCCGATTCAGCCCGTT
>CAYTLK010000010.1:0-14595 GCA_964438515.1 uncultured Planctomycetaceae bacterium | reverse complement strand
TCAAGCTGTGCAGCCTGTTCAAGCGGCTCAGCCCGTTCAGCCGATTCAGCCCGTTGTGATGCAGGAGCCGATTGTTCCCGCACCCGTACAGGCGGGTCCGGTGATTCGTGAGGAACCCGCGACGCTTCAGCCGCTGGCGCAGGAAAGCGTTCGTGTTCCGGCACAGTCGCAGGTGGGTTCGAATCTCAGTGACGACCAGTCCCTCGATGCGGAAGAAACCGAGACGGTGGGTCCGTTCCAGGTTTATAAGGAATCGCAGGAATTGACAGTCATTGCGAAACGCAGTTTGCTGATGCGGACACGCTACAATTTGATTCGTACAGCAATCGTAGACCCTACGATTTGCGATATCGTACAGTTCACGCCGCGTGAAATTTCCATCATCGGCCGCAGTGTGGGGTCCACGCACGTCACATTCTGGTTCGAAGACGGAACGTACAAACCGGTGACGTTTGTGGTGAGCACGCGTCCGGATCCGTCGCTGCGGGATCGTCGTGCGGAACAGTTCAGAATCCTTGAAGAACAGATTGCGACCATGTTTCCGAACAGTAAAGTTCGTCTGACGCTCCTCGCGAACAAGCTCATTATTCGCGGTCAGGCGCGCAGTCCGGAAGAAGCTGCGGAAATCATGCGGATTTTGCAGAACGACATCAACGACAGCAACAGTTCCTACCGCAACACGGCCGTGACGCTCGACGAAGAAACCGGTTTGCCGACCCAGCAGGGACTGATTATTGTGAATCAGCTGCGCGTTCCGGGAGTCCAGACGGTACAGCTGAAAGTGAAACTCGCCGACCTTTCACGTTCGAACGGCAGTTCGAGCGGAGTGGATTTCTCGGTGAATTTCCACGGCGACAAAATGCTGGTTCAGAGCCTCATGGGTGCTTTCACAAGCGGCGGCGGCCTCCTGACGTACAGCAGTGCGGACGTGAAAATCGGCGTCGACTACCTCATCGGAACGGGTGTGGTGCGTCAAATGAGTGAATCTACCCTCGTCACGATGAGCGGAAATTCGGCCCAGCTGGTTTCCGGCGGTGAAATCCCGATTCAGACGACGGTGGGCGTCGGCGGCGCCAGTGCGGTTACGACGGACTTCCGAGCTTACGGTACGGTCATCACGTTCCTTCCGACGGTCCTCGACAAAGACCTCATCCGCCTCCAGATTGCGGGTGAATTCAGTGCGCTCGACGGGACGCAAAACGAAGTGTCCGGCATTCCGAACCTGGAATCCCGTATGATTGACAGCCGCGTCGAACTGCGTGAAGGACAGACGTTCTGCCTCGGTACCGCACTCGAAGATAATTATTCGGCCGAAAATCGAAGCAACATCCCGATCTTCAGCAACTTTTTGGGACACAAATCCAAGTCCCGCGGCGAACGTGAGATGGTGATTTTGGTCTCGCCGGAACTCGTTGCACCGATGGAACCGGATGAAGTTCCGCCGCTCCCAGGTTTCGACGTTACGGAACCGACGAACGCACAGTTCCACATCCTCGGACGGCTTGAAGGAACTCCGACCCGTGATTATCGCGGTACGGTTTGGCCCTCCCTGAGAAATCGGTATCTGTCCGGCGGCTCCGCCATCATCAGCGGTCCTTACGGTCACTGAAAAAATTACGGTCACTGAAAAATTTGACCTTGGTCGAACCGGGGAAGGATCCTCGGTTCGGCTGAAAACGAATCCATTTTCAAAAACCTTACATTACAGGAAGTGAAACATTAAAGGTTCAACCATGTTTAAGAATACACATTTACTTGCAAAAGGGCTTATGCTTCTTCTCGTACTGGGAACGACGCAGCTGGTTTCCGCCCAGTGCCCTCGTTTCTGCAACAATGGGTGCGGCGGAAACGGTCCTTGGAGTCGTTCGTGGAACAAACCCGCGATGCCGCCGTACGATCGTCCGTTCCCGCTGGGACAGATTTCCGATGCATTCAACGAAACGCAGCAGACGAATGCGGAAGCCGCCGATTTTATCCTCTACGATTACGAGTTTGTGGGAGAAACTGCTACTTTGAATCCGAAGGGACGCGACCATATGGTTCAAATCGCACGTCGTCTCCCTTACGTTCCGTTCCCCGTGGTGGTGGAACTGACGGAAAAAACGAATGACGTGAAAGAGAATCAGCGTCTTATGACGATTGATGAAACACGCCGTGCAAACGTGGTGATGTGGCTCCAGAAATTTTATGCGGACGACGTGACGATGGATCCCAATCTCATCGCGAATCGGGTTGTGATTGCACCCGACTTCAACCGTCAGATGCGTGGAGACGAAGCCATTCAGGCGTTCAACGACTCGCTGGGAAGCGGAAGCTACGGCGGAAATGGCAGTCGCGGCGGAATGGGCGGACGCGGCGGAATGGGCGGCGGAATGCGTTAAACTCGTCCCCGATTCTTTCAAACAAAAAAACACGTGTACTTCAAAATGCACGTGTTTTTTCTTTTTTGTGGGTGTTGCGTGTTTTTTCCTAGATGTTTCATTCACTAGGAACGGACTCGCACACAATCAGAAATACGAACGATTTTCAAGCGTCACGAGAAACGTTGTTTTCGGTTCCGTTTCGTCGAACGTCACATCGCCGCCGTGAAGCCGTGCGATAATTCGGGCTTTCGTGAGTCCAAACCCCAAACCGCGCCCCGACTGATACGAAGAATAATACGGCTCAAAAATATAAGGCTGAATTTCCAGAGGAATTCCCGGTCCGGAGTCGCAGACCCGAAATTCAATGAGTTTCCGGTCCATCGATGTTTTTCCCTCAATCGAGATTTCACCCGCTCCGCCGAGTGCCCGAAGTGAGTTCTGAATGAGCGCGCGGAACAGAATCATCATTTGAACCGGGTCGGCAAAGAGCGTCAGACCGTCTTCGGCAGTTGCTTTCCAGTCGATTTTTTGTTCATCAAACGCGGTTTCGTAACTGTCGTACAGCTTTTTCAGGAGTTCGCAGGCCAGAAACGCACTTTTTTCGGGGAGCGGCGGTCTCGCGACGAGTCTCAGGTCGGCGATCATGTCCTTTGCGCGTTCCACTTGCGTCAGAATTACCGCCAAATCCGCACGTTTTTCGGGGTCCGTCTCGTTTTGAATCATGAGCTGCGCCCTTCCGCTGATGATTGCAAGAGGGTTGTTCAAATCGTGACCCGCGCCTGCCGCAAACTCAGCGAGAAGCTCGGTAGAAAGCGATTGATAGTCGGACGGTGAAGGCATTTTGGCGTCTTTCAAACGTAAAACAAAAAATCGAAACGTCATTAATCAAAACGTCATAAAAAAAGGAGTCGAAGCCCGAACTTCAACTCCCGAACAATTCCCATTCCAAATTAACGGGTGGGTTCGATGTCCAGCATGTGGCAGATTTTTTTCTGCAAAACGTCCACGTCAAACGGTTTGCGAAGGAAATCGTTTGCGCCGCTCGCAAGAAGATCGTTGATGCGGTTTTCTTCGACCATTCCGGAGATGCAGATAATGCGTACATTATCCATTGTTTTGTCGTTTCGGACGCGCTGGCAGACTTCTTTGCCATTAATGTCGGGGAGCATCACGTCCAGAACGATGAGTTCCGGATGATATTCTTTGACCATCATTCCAGCGTCGAAGCCGTTATTGACGGCTCGCACTTCAAACCGCCCGTCCCTCTCCAGCATATCCTGTATTAATGTTACAATATCGACATCGTCATCAACAAGCAGAACTTTCCGCAGGGGACTTTCCAACGCATCCGTTGGAATGTTGTTTTCTCGCATGAAGATAAACAGCTGCTCCCGAGGAATGCGGCGAAAACGGCTGCCGGGAACTCGAAATCCCTTCAGCTGTCCAGTGTCGAAGCAGCGAATAATCGTCTGCTGACTCACCTTGCAAATCTTTGCGGCTTCGCCTGTCGTGTACACAGTCTTAATCACGGCCATTCTAAATTCCTTCCTAATACCGTAGTGTTCGTATCGCTCTTATTTTTCAGAGAACCCCAGCCATACCGGCATTTCCTTTCTTTCTGATAACTCCGATTATACCTATTTTATCTTGCGTGTCAAGCCCACTTTTTGTATTTTATCAAAAAATGTCAAAATTGGGAAAATATATTCGACTTTTTCAAAGATTTAAGATCGGGAAGATGGAAATTTCAGGAAAAGAATGCCGTTTGTTTTCTTTTTTTTGCAAAAAAAGGTTTTTGGGCGGGGGGTTGTAATGATTTCATTTTGGTTTATAATAAAAGAACGTATTTTTTTGACTATTAATAAAGGAAAAGAGGTTCCAAATGATTCCTTCGCTTCTTGAGAAAATTTTTAAGCCGGTTTTGGCCGAATATACAGAAACCCCCGAAAAATTCATGGGGATGCTCAGCCGCTGTAATGATGTGAAGTTTGGAGACTATCAGGCCAATTTCGCGATGGCGATGGGAAAATCTCTGGGGAAAAAACCGCGTGAAGTGGCGGAAATGATTCGTGAAAAAGCATTGCAGAACCCGCTGGCGGCGGCGCTGCTTGAGTCCATCGAAATTGCGGGTCCAGGCTTTTTGAACCTCAAAATCTCTGCCGACTGGATGGTGACAACGCTGGAATTGGCCGCGAAAGACGAGCGTCTGGGAGTGTCGCTTGCGGAAAAACCAAAAACGATCGTGATGGATTTTTCTTCGCCGAACGTCGCAAAACCGATGCACGTCGGACACATTCGTTCGACGATTATTGGGGATTCGATGAGCCGCGTTTTGAAGTTTTTGGGGCACAAAGTCATTCGCGACAATCATCTCGGCGACTGGGGCACGCAGTTCGGAATGATTTTTTACGGTTGGAAGCACTATCTCGACGAAAAAAAATTTCAAGAAAATCCGATTATGGAACTTTTGAGGCTCTATCGGATTGCGCGTCAGGAAATGGATGCGGACGAAAAAGTCGCGGACGAATGTCGGCTCGAGACCGAGCGTCTTCACGTCGGCGACCCGGAAAATAGGGCGCTTTGGGCGAAAATTATGCCTTGCTGCATCGCGGAGATTAACCGTGCGTACGAACGGCTCGACATTCAGTTTGACGAAACGCATGGGGAAAGTTTTTACAACGATCGGCTTCCCGGCGTCGTGCAGCTTTTGCGCGACAAAGGACTTGCGGCCGACAGTGAGGGGGCCGTTTGCGTCTTCTTTCCCGAACGGAAAGCGCCGATGATTGTTCAGAAAAAGGACGGCGCCTTTTTGTACGCCACGACCGACATCGCGACGTTCCTGTATCGAATGGAAACGTACAATCCTGACGCGATTTATTACGTCGTCGATCATCGGCAAAGCGAGCATTTCGTGAATCTTTTTGAGTTGCTGCACATGCTGGGATACGAAGGAATTGATTTGCGGCACGTTAAATTCGGAACGATTCTTGGTGACGACGGAAAACCTTTCAAAACGCGCAGCGGCGACACGGTGGGACTCGACGGACTCCTCGACGAGGCGGTCGATCGTGCCCGCGCGGCCATCAAGCAGAATGAAACGAACAACGTGTCGGACGAAGATTTGGAGAAAACGGCTCAGAAAATCGGAATCGGCGCCCTGAAATATGCGGACCTCTCCCAAAATCGGGAAAGCGATTACGTCTTTTCGTACGATAAAATGCTTGCACTGACGGGAAACACCGCGACGTACATGCAGTATGCGTACGCACGGGTTCGAAGCATTTTTTCAAAGGGCGGTTTTGACGCTCAAAAAATCGCATCTTCCGCAAAAATCGAACTGGCGCATCCGGCAGAACGCGCGCTGGCGCTGGAACTGTTGCGGTTCGACGAGGCGCTCGAAAGTGTTGCGAAGGATAATCGTCCAAATTTCCTAACGGCGTACTTGTACGAGCTTGCGAGCAAGTACAGCACGTTTTTTGAAAACTGTCCGGTTTTGCGGGCCGAAAATGACGCGGTGCGCGACAGTCGTCTGGTTCTCTGCGACCTGACGGCCCGAACGATTCAGAAGGGGTTGGAACTTCTGGGAATTCAGACGGTCGAAAAGATGTAGTGTGAAACAAAGTATGATATGAAATATGTACGCAAGATGTATGAAAAAACAATGAATTTTGCAACAGGATTCGTTTTGACGTTCAGCGCCTTGTTTTTCAGCGTTGTATCCGTTTTTGCGGACGGTTTGCTGGAACGTGAATGTGTGAAAATCACCGTGTCCGAACAGGGCGGAGCGATTGCGATTGCGGACGAATCGGCGGGTCTGACGTGGACGCAGGATGCTTCGGAGTCGAAAATTACCGCTTCGGAGTTCAAAACGGAGGGGCAAACGCTCACGTACGTTTTAACTGTTCCGGGACAGACGGATCGGGTTCGTGCGTCGCTCGAAATTCTCACTTCGGGCGAGGCGGAACTGACGCTTGAGGGCGGAAAAATGACGGCTTCGATTCCGTATCCGCCTTGTTGGACGTTGAAGGCGGAGGACGCACTGGCGCTTCCAGTCGGGGCGGGCGTGCGCTGGCCGGCGACGCTGGAGGCGGGGGAAAATCCGGAATATTTTACGTTAAACAAAACGATGTTTTGGTCGCGCGGTCTCTCGATGGGCGTTTGGGGTGTGCTTCGCGGTGAAAGTGGGGAAGATGGCGAAGTTAGAGAAAGCTGGATGTTCAATGCGATTCGTGAGGCGGCCGACGCGTCGCTTGCGGTGAAGTGCGTGGAAAATCGGCTGCACCCGGTGTTTTACTGGGAGAGTGAAGGCGGGGAATGGGCGTACGCTCGGAAAATCCGCTTCCTGTTTGGGTCAAAAGGGGGGCTTTCGGCTGCGTGTCGGGCGTATCGCGAGTTCCGGAAGTCGGACGGTTTCGTAAAAACGCTGCGCGAGAAACAGGCGGAATACGGTTTAGCGGCGGAAAAACTCGCCGGGGCCGCAAACGTCTGGCTCTGGCACGATGATTATGCGGAACTCATGTACGGCACGACGACCGACCCGATTGACGTTGAAAACGCGGAAAACATCCAGCGTATTGCGTCCGAAATGAAGTCTGCCGGAATGGACCGTGTGTTGTGGGGAATTTTCTTCCAGAACGACGCGAAAACGGTTCCGTTCCTTGCGAAACTTGGGTTTTTGACGACGAAATACGACAATTATCAGGACGTGATGCCGGCAGAACTGCAGAAAGTGATTCCGCCGCATCGTGTGGCGTGCTGCGACTTTACCGCTCGTCGGAGCGTGAATTGGCCGCAGGACATGCGTCGGGACGCCGCCGGAAACATCGTAAACGCCTGGCAGCTGCGCGGAACGGACGGAAAATTGTACTCCCAGAACGCGATGTGTGAGCGTCAGGCGGCGCCGTACATTCGGAAGGAAGCGGGTGAAGATGCGCAAAAGTACGGTTATACGGCTCGTTTCATCGATTGTATGGGCGGGCACATCGTGCAGTGTTTCGACCCGGCGCATCCGCTGACGAGGCGCGAAGCTCGGAAATTCACGCTCGAAAACTTTCAGACGCTTCACTCCCTCGGTCTCCTTTCCGGAACGGAAGAAGGCGTGGAGTGTTATTTGCCGGGCCTCGATTACGCAGAAGGACGCATGAGTGTTTTTCTGTACAGAATTCTTCCACAGATGTGCTGGAGGTACAAATCCGACTTTTATTCCGACGAGAGCGGCGAAAAACGCGCATATTTGGAACGGTACATGCTCAGTCCGAAGTATCGAATTCCGTTTTGGGCGCTCGTGTATCACGACTGCAGCGTCGATTACTGGTACTGGGGCGATGCGAGTAATAATGTGCCGTCTGCGATGGATCGCCGCGGCCTGTGGAACGTTCTGTACGGAACGCCGCCGATGTATTCCTTTAAAACGAAGGACTGGCCGCTGCTGAAGGAGTCGATTTTGCGTTCGTACGCTCGAACGACGGGAATCGTACGAAAAACGTGTTTCATGCGGATGCTGGATTTTCGGTATTTGACGCCGGACTTGTTGGTTCAGCGGACGTCGTTTACGGATGGAAACCAAGCGGTGTCCGTGACGGTGAATTTTTCGGAAAAAGATTTTGTTCAGGAAAACGGGGAATCTGTGCCTCCCGGCGAGTTCCGCGTCTTGGAAGGATTCTTGGGCGCAGGAGGAGATTTTCCGAAATAGAATAGAAACTGCATGGAACGAATAAACGAATGAACGAATGAACGAACCAATCAACAAATCAAAAACAATCAACATCATTTGAAATTTTTTTAACGGAGTGACGGATGGGAACCGGCGGTAAAATCGTTTTACGCAAAGTTGCGGTGCATAATTTGAAGAACATCGATCTCGATATTCCGCATCGGAAGCTCGTCGTTATTTGCGGCGTGAGCGGAAGCGGGAAGAGTTCACTCGCACTCGACACGCTTTATGCGGAAGGTCAGCGGCGTTACATCGAGAGTTTTTCGCCTTACGCGCGTCAGTTCCTCGACCAGCTGGAAAAGCCTGAAGCGGAGTTGATCGACGGTATTCCTCCTGCAATTGCGGTTGCGGGAAACATTTCCACGAAATCAAGCCGCACGACAGTCGGAACGGCCACCGAAACGTACGATTATCTTCGACTTTTGTACTCGAAAATAGGAATAACGTACTGTATTTCCTGCGGTCGTGAAGTGCATCGCGACACTTCGGAAACGGTGTCGCAATTTCTCACGATTCTTCCGCTTCGGACGCGTTTTCTGGTCGTTTGGAAGATGACGGAGCCGCATCACGCAACGTGGAAGGAACATTTTTTGACGATGCGGGAAGAAGGGTTCATCCGTATTATTCTGAATCATCGAACGGTGGATCTTTCGGTCGAGCTTCCGACAGAAGAAGAAGCGTCAGAAGCCGCAGCCGGCGGAAATTTGTTCAGCATCACAGACCGTCTGGCGGCCGGTATGCCGGAGTCGCGAATCCGCGAGTCGCTCGAGACGGCGTTCCATCACGGTCATGGAAAGTGTACACTTTTGATACAGCTTGCAAAAAGCGAGATTGAAACGCTGGATTCGGCTGGAATTTGGGATGAATTTGAGCTGAACGGTTCGATGGGCGTCGTGCGTCACTACAGCACCAAACTTTCCTGCGAGCACTGCAATGTTGATTATGCGGTTCCGGAACCTCGGCTTTTCAGCTTCAACAGTCCGCTGGGCGCGTGTCCCGTGTGTGAAGGATTTGGAAATACGATCGACGTCGATATGGATTTGGTGATTCCCGACCAGAATAAGACGCTTGCGGAGGGCGCGGTGGTTCCGTGGAACTCGCACGCGTATCATTACGAACTCGACAAACTGCTGCATGTGGGTCCCTCGCACGGTTTGCCGACGAATGTTCCGTACTGTGAGTTGGACGCGCACGCGAAGCGCCTCTTGCAGGAAGGAATACCGGGAACCGATTTCGGCGGAATTCGGAACTTTTTCGCCTGGCTCGACCGTCGGAAATACAAGATGCCGATCCGTGTTTTTCTGAGTCGATGGCGCAGTTACAGACCCTGTCCCGCCTGCGGCGGAAAACGTTTGCAGCCGCTCGCGCTCGCAACCATGATCGGAAAACACGCGCATTCCAACAGTCCTGCATCGGGAGGTATGAATTCTGAAAATTGCACAGAAATGTTTGAGGGGCGGAATATTGCGGAACTGTGCGAGATGAAGGTGTGCGATCTGCGCGTTTTTCTCGAAGATTTGATTCCGCAGTTCTCGGACTGGGAGCGTCAGGTGGGGCTTCCCATCCTGCAGCAGGTTCTTTCTCGGCTTCAGTTTCTTGAAACGGTGGGATTGGGGTATTTGACGCTTGATCGAACGCTTCGCACCCTCTCGGGCGGCGAGATGCGCCGTGTGTCGCTGGCGGCGGCGCTCGGAGCCACGCTCGTGAATATGCTTTACGTTCTCGACGAACCCTCCATTGGTCTTCATCCGGCAAACTCCCTCCAGCTTTTGAGCGCGATTGAGGCGCTGCGCGACCGCGATAATTCCGTGGTGGTTGTGGAACACGACGAATCCATCATTCGGGCGGCAGATCAGGTGATTGAGGTGGGAATGTATGCGGGGGAACGCGGCGGAGAGATCGTTTTTCAGGGGACTCCCGACGAAATGATTCATTCGGAAAAGTCGCTCACCGGTCAATATTTGTCGGGCGTCCGCGGTCACGTTTCGACGGAACGCCGTCCTACGGATGGGGGCTGGATCCATTTGACGGGCGCTCGCGGAAACAACCTGCAAAACATCGACGCGGATTTTCCTCTCGGCTGTTTATGCGTCGTTTCGGGCGTGAGCGGCAGCGGAAAAAGCACGCTTATTGAAAAAACGCTTTATCCGGCGCTCTGCCAGCGTCTCCATCGCGACTCGGTTATGAAACCTTTGCCGTTCCATGAGGTTCTCGGAAGCGGTCAGGTCGACGACGTCATTCTGGTGGATCAATCGCCGATCGGACGTTCGCCGCGGAGCAATCCCGTCACCTGTATGAAGGCGTTCGATGAAATTCGTGCACTTTTTGCCGACACAAAAGAAGCAAAAAAACGCAACTATACCGCCGGTTATTTCAGTTTCAATGCGAAAGAGGGACGCTGTCCCTTGTGCAGCGGCGACGGTTACATCGCGATCGACATGCAGTTCCTCGCCGACGTCTACATGAAATGCAGCCAGTGTCACGGTTCACGGTACAAAAAGGAAATTCTTGATATAACGTACAGAAACCGAAATATCGCTGAAGTGCTGGAAATGACGGTGGCGGAAGCGTTTACGTTTTTCCGTGGGTCGCGTGGAATCCAAAACAAACTCAAGCACCTGAAAGAGGTGGGGCTGGATTACATTCGGCTCGGTCAGCCGGCCAACACGCTTTCGGGCGGTGAGGCGCAGCGGCTGAAACTCGCGTCTTACATGAATTCGGCTCGAAAGGAACGCTGTTTGTTTCTTCTCGACGAACCGACGACGGGTCTGCATTTTTCCGACATTGTGCAGCTTCAGGACTGTTTCAGCGCGCTGATTTCGATCGGGCATTCCGTCATTGTGGTTGAACACAACATTCAGCTTATGAAGTCGGCCGACTACGTCATCGATTTGGGACCTGGGGCGGCCGACTTGGGCGGAAGGATTGTTGCGACGGGAACTCCTGAGGAAATCGCACGATGTTCGGAGTCCGTTACGGGTCGTTTTTTGAAAGAGGCGCTGGAGGCGAACTGAAATGAATCATAAAGTCGGTTCAGGAAAAGTAAGTTTAAAAAACTAAATATCAAGAGTTTTTGAAAAAGGGGTCTGGGGAAAAAACAACATTCAAAATGTTTTTTCCCCACGACCGAAACTACATTACGGGAGCGTTTTGTTTCCTCCCGTGAGGGTGGAAACACCGCCACGTACAAAAAAGACCCTCAAGACGCAACACTCCCTGTGCGTTTTTTATGCAACAATATTTTTACAAGAAAATTCAAATTTGAGATTTTTAAAACATCCTTGAACGCTTTTATGGTGATGTAAAATCAAATGACGAACTTTGTACGTCAGGGATTTTTCTGTACAGCAGCGTTCGTTTTTTGAACGTCCTTAAATTTCCCATTCCCCCCCTTTTTTTACAAACTGGAGTCATTGGTGGCGCAGGAACCGTTTGATTTTATTCCGCCGTCCGAAGAAAAACCGGAGGACGCGCTGGACCTCGACCTCGACGCACTGTTCGAATCTGATTTTCGTGCCGATTTCGACGAAGAGACTGAGAATGCGGAAAGAACGGAGGATTTGTTTGAATCGTCCGTGGGATTTCTCTCTAGTTTGATTTTTCATTTGATTGTTCTGATTTTTCTTTTGTTTCTTTCGTTTCCGATTCCTCTGGGGCCGGGTCGCGGGCCGTCGCTCAGTATGGAGTTTACGCAGGAGGAAAATGAGGATTGGTTCGACGATTTGATGGAGTCTTCCGGAGCCAAAATCGAGGCGGATTCGGAAAAAGACGCGTCCGAAACCGAGATGCCGAGCGAGTCAGAGACGGAATTTCCGGAGGAAGAAAAGATTGAAGTTCCAACGGAGACCAAAACGGAAACGGAGACGTTTCCGTCAGACTTTGTGCCGGAATTTCCCGATTTAGAAAACGCCTCGCCGACCGATCCGAACGCTCCGGGGACGCAGCCGCTGCCGGAGACGTACTCGCCCAACCCGCTTCAAACGGGGAGTTCCCGACCGTCGGACAGCTGGACGCAGCCGGTTGGACCCTCGCTTCCTTCGGGGGGCGGAATGGGGCCGCGAACCGACAGCGCCGCGCGCGGTCAGGCGCTTGAAGAGGCGGGCGGAAATGCAAAGAGTGAGGAAGCGGTGGAAATGGGACTCGCGTGGATTGCGCGTCACCAGCAGTTCGATTCGAAAAAAAGGCACTTTGGAAGCTGGAATTTCGATCTTTCGCGTTACGGAACGCCGAATTCCGGAGAGGCGACGTCACGCACGGCCGCGACGTCTCTGGCGCTTCTTGCGATGCTGGGACACGGAAACACCCGGGAGCAGGGAACGTATAAGAAATCTGTACAGGATGGAATTTACTATCTTTCCACCCAGGCGAAATCGCGCGCGACGCAGCCGGGATACGATTTTCGCGACTCGCCGGACAGTCGGGGAATGTACGGACACGTGCTTGCGACGCTGGCGCTTTGTGAGGCGTACACGATGGAAGAGAGCAAGGATCCGAATCTCCGAACGCTTGCGCAGGGCGGGCTGCAGTGGCTCCTCTACGCTCAAAATCCCGACGGCGGCGGCTGGCGCTATCAGCCTCTCGAAGCGGGCGACGTTTCTGTGACGACGTGGGTCGTGATGGTTTTGAAAAGCGCACAAAACGCCGGTTTTGAGGTTCCCGTCTCAACGCTCGCGCGGCTTGGATTGTTTCTCGATTCCATTGCGTCGGAGAAAAAAGCACAATATTCCTATCAGCCGCACCAGGCGCCGATTCCCTCAACGACGGCGATGGGGCTTTGTGCTCGCGTTTATTCCGGCACGCCGCGTTCTGCGGAGCTTCTGACGAAAGGGACGAAGCAGGTCGCCGACTGGGGATGCGACGATACGGATTTGTACTACAATTACTACGCGACGCTTCTTTTACGTCATTACGGCGGGCCGCTTTGGCGTTCGTGGAACGAGGAAATGCGCGACTACCTCATTCTTACGCAGGAACAGTACGGCGCCGAGCGCGGCAGCTGGTTTTTCACGGAGCCTCACAAAACCAACAATCAGATTGGCGGACGCCTCTACACGACGGCCATGGCGGTCATGATTCTGGAGGTTTACTACCGTTATTTACCGATTTACGGCACCGTGGAGTGATAATATATGAATGATGTGTGTTTTTCTATGTAAGGATTTCATTTACGGTATTTTGCCGATAGACTCGTTCTAATTGAAAATTTCGCATTGGGCGGCGACTGCGGCAGTTGTTTCTCGATAGAGTAACGACGGAGAAGCGAAAATTCAAAAGGCATCGGGTATAAAAGCTTAATTATGAAAGTTGAAACAAAAAATGAATCAGAAATTTGACTGTACTTTTTTCAAAAACCATGTACCGACGCCGGAAAACAGTATTCAAACATTCGATGGACGCCGGGTTGCGCCGGGACTCGTCGATCTTCAGGTAAACGGTTTCGGAGGCGTCGATTTTAACGAGTTGAATCTTTCGTACGAGGCGTACATTCAGGCGCTGCGCCGGTTGCGTGAACATCGTGTGACGTGCGCCCTTCCGACGCTCGTGACGAACGCGTCCGAGGTGCTTTCCGTGCAGCTCGAACGTCTCGAATCGTACCGCGAGTCTGTAAAAAACGGCACTTCCGATTTTCGTTCAGAATTAGCGACAGCCCCCTTTTATCATCTCGAAGGACCTTTCATTTCGCCGCTCGAAGGTTATCGAGGGGCGCATCCGCTTGAATTTGTCCTCTCTACGGACGACTGGCGGGCGGCGGAACGCTGCATTTCCGATTGGCAGAAAGCCGCAAATGGAAGAATCCGCATTTTGACCTTCAGCCCGCACGGAGAAAATGTTACGGAATTCATTCAAGTCTTGAAATCTTACGACATTCTTCCTGCGTTGGGGCACACGCACGCGTCCTCGGCGCAGATTCATCAGGCGGTTGAGGCGGGAGCGCTGCTGGCGACGCATCTTGGAAACGCCTGCGCGCAGCTTCTTCCGCGTCACGCAAACCCGATTTGGTCGTTGCTTGCGGAGGATGCGGTTTCGATTTCGATGATTGGCGACGGTTTCCATCTTCCGCCGGAGATGCTGAAAGTGTTTTACCGCGTGAAAGGTGCTGAAAAGACGTTTCTCGTGAGTGACGCGACTCAGTATGCGGGCCGCGAGCCTGGAAAGTACCATACGCACATTGGCGGCGATGTGGTTCTGACGCCGGAACGGAAACTTCATCTCGACGGTCAGCCGAACGTGCTGGCGGGCGCTGCGAAGTCGCTGTGGGAAGGTTGGAAGCATGTTTCGTCGCTTCATTTTGCCTCGGAATCCGCCCTGTGGTTTGCGGCAAGCGGCGCGCCGTTGTGTTTTCTGACGGGAAAAACTTTTGATGAAGAACTCACGCCCCTTGTGAACGTAGATTCCTGAAAATCGTCCGATACGGACCGTCCGATTTTTCCGTTTTAATGCAGAGGAGAGTGAAATACAGACTGTTTGGGCGAGAAAAGGGTTGGAAATTCTTTAAAAACAGACTAATTTTGTGTTTTT
>CAYTLK010000009.1:27930-71148 GCA_964438515.1 uncultured Planctomycetaceae bacterium | reverse complement strand
CTCGTTTCACTCGCTTCATTACGGGCTTGCTTACGCATTGTTCGGTCCGGCGCACATTCAGCGGGCAAAAAGCCCGCCGCCCGCCAGAGATGCGTCAGTCGGTTTACTCCCGCGGACGTCAAGAAAAAAAGAACCGCACATTTACAGGTTTCGCGCTGCAAATGTGCGGTCTTGAATCGGAATTCAACGTTTTTTGAATCTCTACGGTTTCTGACGGAACAGTCCGTTGAACGGGCCTTTACAAGTTCCATCATCAAAGTCCAGGTGCCAGTAACCATCGTGCCACTCAAGCGTCACGCGGCGCCATCCGTCCGGAACCTGCGGATAAGGATAGTACGGACCAATGTAAGGCCACGCACCCGCACCATGACGTTTCGGATACTGAACGGCTGCCGTATTCGGATAGGACGCATAAGACGGCCACGCTTTGTTCGGCATGTATGGTTCGTCGTAACGCATCGCGGCGCCGCCGTTTGCCGGCATCGAATAAGACTGCGCACCCATCGGAGTCGGCGCAACACGTGCCGCACTGGGTGCAGCAGAGGTCACGGTCGTTCCATAGCCCGCCTGGGTAATCGGACGCGGACGGCTTTGAACCGCAGCGCTCTGCATGACGGAAACCGGCTGTTCCACAAGGACGGAATTTCCTTCAACCACGGAAGGAAGCGCCTGTGCAACTTGAGGCTGTGCCTGCGTCTGTCCAACCGGGACGCCGTTCACCGCAACGACTTCGTCACTGACGATCTGTTCGTCGCGAAGGTCCATCAGCTGGGCCGGACGGCGAGCGCCTGTGCGCTGATAACCAGCGACGGGCTGAACGGATTCATCCACCACTGTATTTTCAACTTTCAATTGGTTCACCACGGAGGTGACGCCTTCTATTTTTTCTACTTCCGCCTGAATCGCGGCAGACGCTGCTGCGCTGTCCACAACTCCGGTCAGCCAGACGGTCTCGTTTTGATATTTCAAACCGATGTCGCAATTGTCGATCAGGTTATTTTCCTGAAGCACATTTGCGATACTTTCCGCCTTTTCCTGATTGCCGCCCTGCACGCTCATCGGAGCGATGGCTGCTGCAAGTAAAATCGCTCCAAAACTAATTACACGTCGCATACTGTTTCCTCCAGTCTTTTTTCACACCGTGCAACATGGTGACGATTCGAGTTATCCTTTCGGGGCCACCATGAATATTTATACTTTTAATGATAATTTATACCATTGGAAAAATCATCATCTTCCGTTTAATCATCAATACAATCGGAAAAGTTACAACCAGAACTTCAAGTCACTTCCGATACAATCGCTACTTTTTGTAAATTTTCAACAAGTGGAATTGGTACAAACGGCAAAACCCGTAAAGTTTATCTATTTTAACAGTTTGCAGAGGTCCAAAAGTGGGATTTTCAAAAAAATTTAAAGAATATTATAATTTTGTAACTATTACATATTGACAAAATTTGAGAATCAGTTATAATTCGATAATAATTTGTTTTAGTGTTTGCAAACAACAGGAGATGCAAAATGTCTCACAAATTTTTGAATCGTATCCTTTTCGCAGTACTTGTAGCTGCGTCGAGCGTCCTTTTTACCGCTTGCAATAAAGCGGAAAAGGCTCCGGAAGGCGCCGGGCCGATGGGAATGACCGCACTCGTTTCAGCGGAGCAGGTCATGATGGATTTTCCCGAAGCCATGAAGAAGTATAATGGTATTTTTGAAGCAGTCAATACGCAGAACGTTGTGGCGCAGGTTTCCGGGCGACTGATGGAGACGTGCGTTGTGGAAGGGAGCCACGTGGAAGCGGGGGCGACCCTGTTTAAGATTGAAGATGTGGTTTATAAGGCCAACGTCGATTCGGCGAACGCCAGTATTAAAACGTGTGAGGCGAATATTACGTCCAGCACCGCCAATCTCGCGTCTGCTGAGGCGAATTTGCAGCAGGCAGAGGCGAAACTCCGCTACGCGGTCAGCAGTTACGTGCGTTACGCACAGTTATATTGTGGAAAGGACTGCGGTCTCGAAGAGCTCGTGAAACCGATTCGGGGTCCAAATCCTACGGAAAAGACGCTCTACAAGATGCTGGACGATGTAGGAAAGTTTGTGCGTCAGATGGACGCCCCGTCGGCTGCCGTTTCGAAAGACGATTTTGAAAATGCGGAAACCAATCTGAAGAGCGCCATCGCGACGCTTGAAAGCTCTCGAGCCGCAAAAGACGCCGCGCAAGGTGCGCTGGAAAGTGCGAATGCAGCACTCGAATCGGCAAAAGCCCAATTGGAGCTTGCGAACATTAATATGGGATATACTGACGTGAAGTCCCTCATTGCCGGGCGGGTCGGACGTCGTTCTGTCTCCACTGGCGATTACGTTTCCTCCGCGAGCGGCGCGCTC
Source organism: uncultured Planctomycetaceae bacterium (assembly GCA_964438515.1). GTDB lineage: Bacteria > Planctomycetota > Planctomycetia > Pirellulales > Thermoguttaceae > RGIG3701. The sequence goes on along the minus strand of CAYTLK010000009.1, from coordinate 68,763 downwards.
CTCACCGTGACGCAGATGAATCCTATTTACGTGCGATTTTCGATGAGTGAGCAGGATTATTCAGGGATGTTCGGAAGTCTCAGCGAGCTTCAGACGAGTGCGGACATTCAGATTGTTCTTCAGAACGAAAAAGTCGGCGAGACGAACAGTGTGAGTGTGAAAAAGGACGAAAACGGCAAAAACATGCTGTTTCTCGACAATAAAATTCATACGAACATGGATTCTGTGTACATTTGGGCGTTGCTCGACAATGAGTCGGAGAGCCTGAATCCAGGCGGAATTTGCCGTGTGATTGTTCGGAAGCGTGCGGCGCAGAAGAGTGCGTTTGTACGAAACACAGCCATTCAGCACGACCGAAACGGTTCGTTTGTGTTTGTTGTGGGAAAAGGAAACGTTGTGGAACGGCGTTACGTGGAACTTGGTCCGCAAAGTACGTCGCTTCAGTCGATTCTTCCGAACGAAGACCCGGCCAAAACCGTGAACGACGGTGACGTCGTGGTGACGTCCGGCGCTCACAAAATTATTATGATGCCGGGCGTAGAAACGAAAGTGAATCTCGGCGCTCCGACGGGGCTTTCCGCCGAAGAAACGCAAATGGCGGTCATGGAAGTGACGGCCGATGGACAGGTAAAATTCCTGCGGGACCAGGCGATTGAAGTGCAGAAGTCGCCCGCTGCCGGAGATTCTACGGTTTCGCCCGTTTCTGCTGCAAAAAAGGAACGCGAAATTGCGAAAGTACCTTCCAGTTCCTCGAAGGAGTCGAAAGGGGCTGAGAAATGATTTCTGGTATTTTTATTGAGCGTCCAAAATTCGCGATCGTCATCAGCCTCGTGATGATTTTGGCCGGATGTCTCGCCATTCCGAACCTTCCGGTGGCCGAGTACCCGGAAGTCGCACCGACTCAGGTTCAGGTTTCCGCAACGTATTCTGGTGCAAGTTCTACTGATATTGCGGACACGGTGGCGGCTCCGATTGAGTCGCAGATGAACGGTCTGGAAGGTTTGCTGTACTATGAGTCCCAGTCGAACAATGCGGGAACGTATAGTTTGACGGTATACTTTAAGTACGGTGTGGACCCCGATATTTCGCAGGTGAACGTTCAGAATGCCGTCTCGCGTGCGGAACCCGTTTTGCCGCAGGAGGTGTTACAGCGAGGAATTACGGTTCAGAAGGAGTCTTCAGACATGCTTTCCGTGTTTTCGTTTGAGTCGGACACGATGAGTCTTCGGGACCTTTGTTCCTATATTAAAATTAACGTTCTCGACGAAATTGCGCGTGTGGACGGAATCAGTGACGCAGAAATGTTTGCATGCCAATATTACAGTATGCGTATTTGGCTCGACCCGGCAAAAATGTCCGCGATGGGTGTTTCTCCCAAGGAAGTCTCTGCCGCGATTTTGGGACAGAACGTTCAGGCTGCCGCCGGTTCGGTCGGTGTGGAAGCAAGCAACGACCTTATGCAGTATAAGATCAACGTGAAAGGCCGACTTAAAACGGAAGAAGAGTTCGGCGATATTATTGTACGTTCCGACGGACTGGGAAACATCGTAAAACTCAGTCACGTGGCGGAGATTCAGCTGGATTCCGAGTCGTATACAGTGAGTGGAAAACGAAGCGGTCATGTATGCGTTCCTGTGGCGATTTATCGTACGACCGGCGCAAACGCGCTCGACACAGTAAACGGCGCAATGTCGACGATTGAACGGCTTCGTCCCGAGTTTGAAAAGGTGGGCATCACATACGATGTGGCATACAACCCCACCGAGTACATTACGATTTCGCTCGAAGAAATCGTGACAACACTATTTGTGGCGCTGATTCTCGTGATTGGCGTGACGTACCTGTTCCTTCAGGACTGGCGCGCGACGATCATTCCCGCAATCGCGATTCCTGTGTCGCTTCTTGGAACTTTCCCCTTCCTTCTCGCGTTTGGTTACAGCGTCAACGTCCTCACGATGTTCGGTTTGATTCTTGTAATTGGGTCGCTCGTTGATGATGCAATCGTCGTAACGGAAAGCGTCATGACGAACATCGAAACGGGACTTTCTCCGCGTGAAGCAACTCGAAAAAGTATGGGACAGATTACGGGAGCCGTCATTGCAACGACGCTCGTGACACTCGCGATTTACGTACCGATTTGCTTCAACGGCGGTATGGTCGGCGTGATTTATCAGCAGTTTGCCGTCACCATGTGCATCGCGCTCGTACTTTCCGCTGTGAACGCGCTGTCGCTCAGTCCCGCGCTTTGTACGATGATTTTGCGTGCGAAAAGCGACAGAAAACGGCACAGTATTCTGGACGTCATTTTTGTTCCGTTCAATTTCGGTCTCGATAAATTCCGCTCAGGGTTCCTTTTCTTCAGCGGAGTACTGGTTCGCCGTGTGATTTTGACCGTCCTGGTTTTGGCGGGTGTCGTTGCGGGAAACTACTTCTTCTTTATCAACACCTCCTCATCCTTCCTTCCGACCGAAGATAAAGGATCAATCATGTGTAACATCGAGCTTGCACCTGGGTCCGCTCTCTCCGAAACACAGCGTATCATGGATACGATTGCCGAAGATTTTTTGAAAGAAAAGGGCGTTTCAAGTACGCTGGCCATTACCGGATTTAGTATGCTGGGAGGGCAGGGCGAAAACATGGGAATGCTCATCGTTGAGCTTGAAAAATGGGATAAACGAACGACGAAAGATCTGCAGATTGAAGAGGTGCTGAAGCGTTTCCAGATCAAAGCGTCGAAGATCCCGGAAGCTCGAATCATGTGTTTTATGCCCCCCGCCATCATCGGGTTGGGGGCCACAAGCGGTGCGTCTTTCATGCTCAGCACGGTGGGAGATGTGTCGCCGGAAGAACTGTCCATGCAGGGAAAAATCTTGGGCGGAGAGCTGATGAGACTGCCCGACACGAGCTTCGCAATGACGATGTTCAACGCCGACATGCCGCAGTTGAGGCTCGAAATTGACCGTGAGAAAGCCGAAATGATGAATGTTCCGATTTCCTCCATCTTTTCCACGCTCCAGAGTCAGCTGGCCGCCTATTACGTGAACGACTTCAATATTGAGGGATACACGTTTAAGGTGCAGATTCAGGCGAATCGGAGCGAGCGAAGTATTCTCGACGACATTGAAAATCTGTACGTTCAGAACACCGACGGCGAAATGGTGCCCGTGACGGGCGTTGCAACCGTTCATTATGAAGTGGGACCGCAGGTGATTGCGCGTTTCAATCAGTACATGTCCGCAAGTTTCAACGCAGAACTGAAACCTGGAACGATGATGAGCTCCGGAGACTTCATGAAGAAGATTCTGAATGCGGAATGCATTCAGCCTGAACCGGGGAAACCCGCGAGGTACAAAATTAATTGGACCGATATGAGTCTTCAGGAAAGCATGAACGAAGGAAAGCTCGGAAGTTTGCTGGCGATGGCGGTCGTGTTCGGATATTTGTTCCTTGTGGCGCAGTATGAAAGCTGGACCGTTCCCGCTCCAGTGATGCTTTCCGTGACGGTTGCAACACTGGGTGCGTTTATCGGACTGCATCTCACGCATCACGACCTCAGTATTTACTCGCAGCTGGGGCTTTTAATGCTCATCGGACTTGCGAGTAAAAACGCTATTTTGATGGTGGAGTTTTCCAAAGTGGAACATGAGGAACACGGTTTGAGTATCGTCGATGCGGCTCTTTCGGGTGCGCGTCAGCGATTCCGTGCGGTGTTGATGACCGCTTGGTCCTTCATCCTCGGCGTTCTTCCGCTTGTATATGCAACGGGCGCGGGCGCGGCGAGCCGGCGAGCGATTGGTATTCCGACCTTTTATGGAATGCTTGTTGCGACGATTTTTGGAATTGCGCTTATTCCGGGGCTTTACGCACTCTGCCAGCGCATTCGTGAATGCACCGTCCGACGTGATTTTGCAGCTGAAGCAAATCAGAAGCTGGAACTTCAGACCCATGCAGAATCTGCAGTAACGGGGGACAGCCTGACGGAATAATTCTCCGTTTTTCCTGAGGGTTCCCCTTCATGCAAGGCGTCGATTTCACTCGGCGCCTTGCGCTTTTTAAATCTTGTATATGCGTTCCTATACGAATCCGCTTGAAAAATCTGTTTTTAATATTAGGAGTTTTCCGGGGGAGGGGGCTGGGGAGAGGGGCGGCTTGCAAAAAGCCCCTCTCCCCACGACTGTTAATTCTTGACGGGCAGCCAGATTCTCCCGTTAGGGTGAATCGCGCGTGAAACTGAGACCGAAAAACTCGTAACGATTTCCTGAAATTTCGGTGGAATGAGTTACAGCTTTCTGTCGTACAAAAGCGCCGCATTCAGCACGACCAAAAAGGAACCGAGATTGTGCACGAGCGCGCCTGAAATCGGATTCAGCCAGTTGTTGACCGCCATAATGATTGCTGTGGCATTTATCAGCATCGAAAGTGTAATATTAAACTGAATGCAGCGAATCACCGCATTGGAAAGGCGTTTCAAATACGGAATCTTCGATAAATCATCATCCGTCAGCGCGATCTCTGCCGCTTCGACGGCCAAATCGCTTCCCATCACACCCATTGCAACCCCAATGTCCGCAGTTTTCAGCGCGAGCGCGTCGTTGACACCATCACCGATCATGCAAACTTTTTTCCCTTCTTTCTGCAATTTTATAATGAAGGAGAATTTTTCAAAAGGTAAAAGTTCCGCATGAACCTCTTGAACTCCTGAAAGGTCGGCAAAATATCTCGCGGTTTGAGTATGGTCGCCTGTAAGCAGAATGCTTTCGACGTTTAACGACTGCAAACTTCGTACCATTTCTTGCACACCGGGGCGCAAAGTGTCCGAAAGGGCGATTATACCTATAGCCGTATGGGTATCCGCCGCGAAGACGAGCGCTTTCCCTTCCAACGTCAGCCGCTTTTGTGCAGAAACAAGAGTCTCATCCGGAAAAACTCCATTTTCCGCCAGCCATTTCTCCGTGCCGCAAAAAACCTTTGTTTCATCAAGATGAATCGAAATCCCTTTTCCTGGAACCATCTGGAATCTTTCTCCTGTTGGAATGAGGATTCCTTTTTCTTGTGCAAACTTTACAACGGACTTTCCGATCGGATGTTCGGATTGAATTTCTGCGGCGGCGGCCAAACGAATCACTTCGTCCGGTGTGACGCCTGCATTTGCGGGAACAACATCGGAAACGACGAGATTTCCGAAGGTCAGCGTGCCGGTTTTGTCGAATGCTGCACAGTTGATTTGCCCCATTTTTTCAAGCGCCTCGCCCGATTTAATAATGATTCCGAATTTCGCCGCCTGTCCGATTGCCGCCGCGATGCTTGTGGGGGTTGCGAGAACAAGGGCGCAAGGACAAAAAACAACCAATACAGTGATGCTGCGTCTTATGTCGGATGTGGCAAAATAGACCGCAACCGCAAGAATCAGCGCGGCAGGTACGAGCCATTCCGCCCAGCGGTCTGCAATGCGTTGAGTGGGTGCATTTTTCTTTTCGGCATTTTCCACCAGTCGAATCAGTTGCTGAAGCGAGGAGTTTGCGCCAGTTTTGGAAGCTTGAAAGTCGAATGTTCCAAATTCGTTGATGGTTCCGCTGAAAACCGAGTCGCCTGGCGCTTTGTTTACCGGAAGAGACTCCCCCGTTAAAACAGACTGATTAATGGATGTATTTCCTGAAACGATTTTTCCATCGACGGGAACCGTTTCGCCCGGTAAAACGCGCAGTATGTCGCCGCATTGAATTTCTTCAACCGGCATCATTTTTTCTGTAAAATCAGGACCGCTTTTGAGGAGTCGGCCTTGAGTGGGGGTGAGAGAAACGAGTTTCTTCAATCCTTTTCGTGCTCGGGAAATCGAAAAGTTTTCTAAAATCTCGCCGAGCGCCATGATGAAAGCGACTTCACCAGCTGCGAAAGTCTCGCCGATTGCAACGCAGGCGGCCATCGCGACAGAAACGAGGAATGCGGAAGAAATTCGTTTTTGATAAAAAATCCTTTTTACTGCATCCTCGGCCATCGGCGTGCCGGAAATGAGGATGCATCCCCATGCGGGATCGAAGAAAATTTCTTTCCCGGCGAGCATTAAAATCAGACTTGTTAAAAGGAAAAATCCCGACAGTACGGTCATCGGAACCTTTCGAAATGAGTTTAATATAGATTGAATCATTTTTTGCTCCTTTTATACACGCGGCACGTAAATACATATACATGTATAGGTATAATATTGGGAAAAAAGTTAAATCGGCGCAAACAGGGTGTAAATCCTAGGACATTCGCGAGAAGTGTTCCAGAGCGTCTGCAAAATTTTCTAAGGTTTCTTCTGCGTTTCCGTTTTCAATTCCTTCCCGGACGCAGTGCGTCAAATGTCCCTCCAGAACGATTAAACCGACTCGGTGCAGCGCGCCTTTTGCGGCATTAATTTGAACAAGAATTTGTTCGCAGGAAGCGTCTTCGTTAATCATTTTCTGGATGGCGTTCAGCTGGCCTGTAATTTTGTTGAGCCGAACGCGGACTTTTTCATTATCGATGCACTTACTCATTGCAATTCTCCTTCTTTTGGAATGAATAACCTGATTTTTATTCTTATGGGTGCATTATACTATACATTGTATAGTATGTAAAGGGGCTGAGAGCCTTCGAAACAGAAATAAACCAAAAATAATCCAAAATATTCAAAAATGTGCCCCAAAACTCCGTCAGTCGGTTTTTTAAAGGTTTTTTAAAAGAAATTTCTCCTCCTGCTTGACAAAATCCCTTGGAAGGGGTAAAAAGGAGTGTATACGTATTTCATTTGAAATTTTCCTTTCGGACGGCCCTTGGGAAAGTCATTTCAACACGGGAATTTATACGGTAAAATGAAAAAAATTAACGTGTATCGAGTGTGAAACGTCCGCAGAGTTATTTTTCTTTCTTTTTATAGGAGTCCTTCCATGAAAAAATCCTTTTGGTGCTGCGCGGGAATGTGCGCCGCGCTCGTTTTGTGCGTCGGAAACGTTTTGAACGCCGAATCCGCAAAACCCGCCGAACCTTCCAATCCTTCCGAATCCTTAAAATCCGCCGAACCCGCCGCAGTTTCGGACTCGCATGAGTACAATATTTCTCCCGTTCCTTTCACGCAGGTCGAAGTGCCGGACGGATTCTGGAAACCGAGAATCGATGCTGTGCGGACGGAAACGATTCCATTTTCGTTCAAAAAGTGTGAGGAAACCGGCCGAATCAGCAACTTTGCGAAAGCAGGAGGGTTGGAAGAGGGGAAATTTCAGGGGATTTTCTTCGATGATTCCGACGTGTACAAAGTGATTGAGGGAGCCGCATATGTTTTGGCGCTGCAGGAGGACAAAAAACTCGACGCGTATCTCGACGATCTCATCGCGAAAATCGCGGCCGCTCAGGAACCTGACGGATATTTGTACACAAGTCGAACAATTTATCAGAAGGCCGAAAACAAGGACGGTCAGTATATGCCGCCGGGCGGGCCGGAACGCTGGACGAGTGCGGGAGGACACGAACTTTACTGCGTCGGTCATCTGTACGAGGCGGCCTACGCGCACTATCTTGCGACAGGAAAACGCAATTTGCTCGACGTGGCGCTGAAGTCCGCGAATCTCATTTGCGACACTTTTGGAGACGGAAAATTTCAGAACTGGCCCCCGGGACACCAAGAAATTGAAATCGGTCTTTCGAAACTCTATCGTTTGACGGGCGAAAAGAAGTATTTGGACGCTGCGAAGCACTTTCTTGATTTGCGCGGAAAGGACGAAGGACGAACGTTCAAGTGTTACGGAAAGTACAATCAGGACCATTTGCCCGTCGTCGAACAGAAAGAAGCCGTCGGACACGCGGTGCGTGCGTGTTACATGTATTCCGGAATGGCGGATGCGGCGGCTTTGACCGGCGATAAAGCGTATAATTCTGCGATTCACACCATTTGGAACGACGTGATTGCTCGAAAAATCTACGTAACCGGAGGAATCGGTGCGGTTCCTGAGGGCGAAAGGTTCGGAGAGGCGTACGATTTGCCGAACGACACCGCATATTGTGAAACGTGCGCGCAGCTCGCGGCGATTTTCTGGGCGCACCGAATGTTCCTCGATTCTGGAAAAGCCGAATATTACGACGTTTTGGAGAAAATTCTGTACAATGCGGCGCTTTCGGGAATCAATCTCGAAGGAAATCGTTTTTTCTATCCGAACGTCCTCGAAGTTCGGACCGGCGGGCGGGAACGAAGCCCCTGGTTCGGTTGCTCTTGCTGTCCCAGCAATCTCTGCCGCTTTCTCGCCTCGATGTCGGGTTACATTTACGCCGTTAAAAATGATTCTGTGTACGTAAATCTGTACACGAATTCCAAAGTGACGCTCGACGCGCGCGTGAACGAGCAGCCCGCCAAAGTGACGCTCGAACAGAAAACGAACTATCCTTGGGACGGAAAAATTGCGGTGACGACGCAGACGGAAGGGACTTACACCCTCAAATTCCGCGTTCCCGGCTGGGTGTGCGGAGATGCAGTTCCGGCGGCGGATGATGGAACGGAAAAGTTGTACACTTTTCTGAACTTCAAACCGACGGCGTGGAGTGTGTCGGTCGATGGAAAACAGATTTCTAAACCCGAAATCAAAGACGGATTTGTAACGCTTACGCGTGCGTGGAAGCCGGGCGAGACGGTGACGTTGGATTTTCCGATGACGGTTCAGCGTGTTCTGGCGGACGAACGAGTGGAGGCGGATCGGGGAAAAACGGCGCTGCAGCGCGGTCCGATTGTGTTTTGCGTCGAGCAGCAGGATGCGGATACGAAGTCGCTTTTCTCGCTGCTTCTTCCAGACGATGCGGAAATTCAGGAAAAATGGGAGCCGGAACTCGTGGGCGGTGTTCTGACGCTTACGGGGACGGCACTCGAATTTCGGAAAAACCCGCAGTTGGAGGGCGCTTCTGCGGCGGGTTCAACAGAAGATTTGGCGTCGCGTTCCGTGACGTTCCGGGCGATTCCGTATTATGCGTGGGCGCATCGGGAGGCGCGGCAGATGGCGGTGTGGCTCGCTCGAACCCCCGAAGCGGTGCGTCCGATTTCGACGTTGGAACTGACGCAGATTGTGGTACCGGATTTCGTGAAAGATCCTGAAAATATGAAGGATGGACGGGTTCCGACCGACGTGAAAGACCGGAATTTTCCGAGGATGCACTGGTGGCCGCAACTGGGGGCGAGTTTGTGGATGGAGTATCATTTTCCGGCGGCGGTGAACGTTTCGCAGGTACAGATTTTCTGGTTTGATGACCGCGATTACGGTGCGTGCCGGGTTCCGGAGTCGTGGAAACTGCTGTATTTGGACGCCGAAGGAAACTGGAAACCTGTGACGAATCCGAGCGGGTTTGGGGTGGAGTTTTTCAAGTTCAACACGACGACGTTTGATTCGGTAAAAACGACGGCTCTGCGTGTGGAGATTCAGTCCCAAAAAAACTGGGCCGGCGGCGTGTATGAGTGGAAATTTTAAAAGAAATTCACGATTAAAATAATAAAAGAATTCCTAAAAACGAAATATCAAAAAGTTTTTGCCCCGGTACGATCGGGTGCGTGTAACTGGGGAAAAAACAACATTTAAAATGTTTTTTCCCCACGACCGAGAGCGACTTACGGACAGTGCGATTCTCCCTTCTGGGGGAGTCGTGCGTGCCGCCGAAACCGAAAATTTAGAAAGAAAAATATATGAAAATTCATCGAAACATTGGACTCGTTCCAATTATTGTCCTTTTTTCAACATCCCTGCTTTCTGCCGCAAATATTGTGGAAAATGGGGGTTCTGCGTACAATATTTTACTTCCCAAAGACGCTCTGCCGGCCGAGAAAAAGGCGGCGGAGGAGCTGCAATTTTACATTCAGAGTTCGACGGGAGTCTCACTTCCGATTCTTTTTGAAACTGAAACGAAAACTGAAACAAAAACTGAAACAAAAACTGAAACAAAAACTGAAACAAAAACTGAAACAGACGCTGGAACTGGAACGGAAACTGGAACGGGAACAGACGCAAATTCGGCTTCCGGTCCATTCTTGGCGGTCGGTAAAACGTCGAAAGCGGCGGAACGTCTCGATTTTTCCGCACTCCGGGACGATGAAATCCGACTTGAAATGCTTTCTGACGGCTCCCTGCTTTTGGCGGGGGCGGCTCCTCGCGGAACGTTGAACGCGGTGTACGTCTTTTTGGAAAAATGCGTCGGCGTTCGTTGGTGGGCGCCGAACGTCACACAAATTCCGCACCTCGAAAAGCTCGAAATTTCAAACGATTTTCGAATTTCGTACGCTCCAAAGCTGCTGTATCGTGAGGTGTACAACCGACTTGCGTGGGACGTTCCTTTTGCGGCGCACAATCGTCTGAACGGTCACCATCACCGCCTCGGAGACGAATACGGCGGGCATTACAACCTGCTGAACTGGTGTCACTCGTTTTATGGTTACATTCCGCCGGAAAAATACTTCGAAACGCATCCCGAATGGTTTTCGGAGATCGACGGCAAACGTACGTGCGAGAACGCGCAGCTCTGCCTCACGAACGAAGAAATGACGAACGAATTCATCAAAAACGTGCTGGAACTCCTTCGAAAGAATCCTGAAACGAAATTCATCGATGTATCGCAGAATGACTGTTACAAATTTTGTACGTGTCCGCGCTGCAAAGCGTTCGACGAGGCGCACGGAGGGCCTTCCGGGTCGCATTTTGCGTTCATTAATCGTGTGGCGGAGGCGGTAGAAGCGGAATTTCCCGACGTGTACGTCGAGTCGCTCGCATATCAGTACACACGCCGTCCGCCGGTCGGAATTCAAATTCGCGACAATGTGCTGGTGAGACTTTGTACCATCGAGTGCTCGTTTCTCAAGCCGCTTTCGGACGTTTCGAACAAGGATTTCGACGACGATCTCGCGGGCTGGAAGTCTCTGGCGAAATATTTTTTTATTTGGGATTATGTAACAAACTATCACGATTATATCGGGCCGTTTCCGAATCTGCGTGCGATTGGTCCGAACGTTCAGTACTTCGTGAAAAACGGAGCTGTCGGGCTGTTTGAAGAGGCGGAAGGGGACGATTTCGTCGAGATGCGAAACTGGGTTTTGGCGCAGCTGATGTGGGACCCGACGCAGGACCCGGAGGCGCTGAAAGACGAATTTTTAGCCGGGTTTTATGGTGAAAAAGCCGCTCCGATTCTGAAAGAATATCTCGATGTGCTTCACGATCGGGCGGAAAAAGTCGATTTGCACCTGGGTTGTTTCGGCGCGAAAACGCTGCTGTGGCTCGATTTGGCGACGCTTAATCGTGCATCGGAACTGCGGAATCAGGCGCTTGAAACCTCCGAAAAAACGTACGGTTCCGACTCGGACGAGTTGAAACGTCTTCAAAAGACGATGCTTGCGATTGATTCCGTCTGGATTTATCGTTACGACGCGCTGCGCGAGGAATCCCGAACGACCGGTGTTCCGTTTGAAGGTCCGACCGACCCGGAAGCGGCTGCGAAGGATTTTGTACAGAAATGTGCGGAGTTTAAAATTCAAAGCGCTCAAATCGGACAAAAAAGCGGATTAGAAAATTTTCTAATCTCCATTCTTGGGAATTTCGCGGCTCGACGCAATCCGCCGGATGTGTGTAAGGGGCTGAAAGACGGCGACTGGATGATTTTTGACGCGCTGGGGTTCCTGAACGTCAGCAACGCGGCGGAGATTGTGCCGGATGAGGCTGCGTGGAATGGAAAATCGGTGAAAATGGGGACGCTGGTCGATTGGAACACGCAATTCTTCCCGGAATTTTCAGGGCGTTACAGGATTCTTGCGTCGCTTCGGTGCGAGGGGACGGAGTACGAAAAACGGCTTGGTTCGTGGGGCGTGTACGACACCGTTTCGAAAAAGGGTGCGCGCGTTCAGCAGCTTCAGCCCGACCAATTTTTGTTGTCGGACGGAACATTTGATCCGAAATTTCGTTGGATCGACCTCGGAACGGTGGAGATTCCTGCAGGTGCGTACGTCTGGTTCGCGCACGCGCACAGCGAGAAACTTGAGGCGATTTTTGTCGATCGGGTCCTCTTTTTACGGGAACCTTAATATTTAAGACGTGAGAGAATATTTTCCCCTATATTTTTGCGTCTTTTGTTTCAAAAATCCTTTTCAAAAAAGAAATTTTGCGTAATTTGTGATGTACCGCATTGATTTATTTTCAGAACGATTTATAATAGGGGAAAAATTGAATGCTTTTTTGAAAAGGATGTTATTATGTACCGTCATATGTTCAAATCCAAAATCCATCGCGCCACGCTCACCGCCACCAAGCTGGATTATGAGGGGAGTATTGCTGTCGATAAAGATTTATTGGATGCGGCCGACATGCTTCCGGGTGAGGAAGTACACGTTTTGAACGTAAATAATGGCGAGCGCCTTGTAACCTACCTCCTCGAAGCTCCTGCGGGGTCCGGAACGATGATGCTCAACGGACCGGCCGCTCGGTTGGGCTATCCCGGCGACCTCGTCGTGCTGATTACTTACGCGACGATGACCGACGAAGAGGCGCACGCGCACAAACCCACTATCGTTCATGTGGACGAGAAGAATCGGATTGTGAAAAAGTAGCATTCATGGAATGTTTTTCAGGATTTAAAGGGCGGAATAGGAAAAACGACGTCCCGCATTTCCTCTGCATCGCCGCCGTCGTCCTTGAGATTCGGGCCGAGACTGTAAAGAAGAAATGAGTTTTGGTCCTCCGAAATGCGGTACACGAGCGTGTCGCGCTGCGTGCAGGGGTCGAGAGGCTTTTCCGGCAAAAAATCGGGAACGAGTGCGTCCAGCGCTTCGGGTAAATGTCCGTTTTTCAGTCGAAAACGTTCGATTGCGATTGCAACGAGGCTCAAAGGGGTTTGCGCCTGGCGAAATGAAAACGATTCCAGCACCATCGGTTCGAAATTAAGAAGCGTTTGCTGCAGCCAGCGCGCACCAAGGCGGGAACGCCCCTGAATCGTTACTAAATATCGGACGTAGTGGTTGCTAAAATCTGTTGCGGCGTATTTTTCCCACGCATCCATTTTTTCTTTCCGGGCGTACGGCTCTTTTTCAAGAAACGCGTCGCGGAACTGCTGAACGTCTTTCGCAAAAAGCACTCGAACCCGATTTTCGTCGAACAAAAGCGGGAACCAGCGCGACACGGAAAACAGTTCACGAATCGAAGGATCCCGTCGAAAAAACAGCTGAACCGCATCGTAAACCATCAGCATTTCACCGTCGAAAACGGACGCATCGTCTGACCGACTCGAAATCGTACGAATTTCAGATTCAAGCCGAACCAGCTGCGATTCGGAGGCTTTTCCGCTTTTCAACAGCGCTTGAACGGCTTCGTTCGCCTCGCTTTCGATTGCGTTTCCGATGAGCCGCGTGACGAAACATTTCATTCCCGTTCCTTGATGGCGCGCAAGGCGAAAAAGCGTCAGAATGTCGTCGATGGCCGTCTCGATTTCGTCCGTACAGATTTCAGAATTGATTCGCATTATTATCGCACAGGAAAATCCACGATTTTCCACCGCATCATTCAATATCGTGGAGGAAAGGTTCGGCGTGTCGCCTTCGTTCAGTCCGGTTGCGGGGTAAAAAGAGACGAAAATCGGGTACTTTACGCCCTGTGCGTAGCGTTCGAACCACATTTTTCGTCCTTCGAGCCACGCGGCGGCCTGCGGATTTTCGGACGGATTCCAAAGCTCGTTCAGAAGTTTTTGAGAGTAGTTTTTCGCGTCCTCTTCCGAAATTCGTACGTCTTTTCCCCTTAAAAACGGTACATCTTTCCGAAACGGTTCGTCCCCTCGAATTCCATTCAACTGAATAAATTCACAAAAATCGCAGGAGTCACAAAAACCCGTAAATCCTGGATTTTCAGGCTTTTGTTTGGGGTCGAGGTGCAGTTTTTCGCAGACAGGGACCCACTCGGTCTCCCACCAGACGCGCGAGTCTTTGTGCGTCGAGAGCGACTCCCACGGAATTTTCTCAAAATTTGAGGAATTCTGCGGTTTTCCGAGCGCCTGCGGTCCGAACGACTTCAAAACCAGTCGAAAACCGTTTTTTTCCGGCTCTTCCAGCATCGCGGCGTACGACTCATAATTTGCTTCCACGTAATCGACGCTCCGCCCCCAGCGGGTTCGCGGCTCCGTGATGAAATGCGACTCTGGAGTGATTCGTACAAAAAACGAAGGACACTCGGTCAGGTATAATAGAAAAAGTACAAAAATCAGAATCCAAAATCTTTTTTTGACGAACCATCATCTTTTTTTTGAAGCATTCTTCAGTTCTTCCTGCAAATTCCCCTCCGAAATGTCGTTTGCGTTCGAAACGCACTCCGATTTACTGGAATCGTTCATGATTTCAATCCTTTTTTTAATTTTTTACATTATACTCGTTCCACTTGAAAATTTCGCATTGGGCGCTGACTGCGGCAGTCGTTTCTCGATAGAGTAACGACGGAGAAGCGAAAATTCAAAATGCATCGGGTATAAAAATACTTCTTTTCCATAGAAACATTTCCTACATTATACAAGTTTCCTGCAGGAACGCAAGCATAGGAAAACAAAAATGTGAAAAAAATCAAAAATTTCGGTTTCTCCCGCTTGACAAAATGACGGAATGTGGTATATTGTATTCATCATGAAAAAGATTAATGCTATACATTTCGAAATCCTCCTCCTTACCACGCCGCTTGGCGGCGATTGGACGGGGAATCGTATGGATTCATGCGGCAGATGATTTTTTTCTGACATTTTGAACCATTCCAAACCGTAAAATCGCTCCCAAAGCGGCTTTACGGTTTTTTTATTCCCTTTATAAACAAACACTCAACGTATAAAAATAAAAACAGGAAGTTAAAATCAAGGAGAAAAAACAATGTCCGAACGAAAAATCGTGATTTTCGATACAACTTTGCGTGACGGCGAGCAGTCCCCCGGCGCAAGCATGAATATGCAGGAAAAACTCGAAGTGGCACAAATGCTTTCTTCATTGGGCGTCGATGTGATTGAAGCGGGGTTTCCTGTGGCGTCGCCGGGTGATTTTGAATCCGTACAGAAAATCGCAGAAGTCGTCAAAGGAAGCAGCGTTTGCGCTCTGGCTCGATGCAAAGACCGCGACATCGATGAGGCTTGGGAGGCCGTAAAGAATGCGGAAAAACCAAGAATTCACGTCTTTTTGGCGACGAGTCCGATTCACCGCGAGTACAAACTGCGTATGACGAAGGAACAAGTACTCGAAAATATCGATAAATACGTACGGAAAGCCGCCGCATTGTGTGCAGATATCGAATTCTCTGCCGAAGATGCGAGCCGCACGGAGCTGGATTTTCTCTGCGACGCCATCGAAACGGCCATTCGGGCGGGAGCGAAAACGGTAAACATCCCCGACACGGTGGGGTACGCGGTTCCGAGTCAGTTTGCGACGTACATTCGAACGCTGAAGGAAAAAGTTCCGAACATCGAAGACGCTGTGATTTCCGTACACTGTCATAACGATTTGGGTTTGGCGGTTGCAAACGCACTGGCGGCGGTCGAAGCGGGAGCCGGTCAGGTGGAGTGCACGATCAACGGGTTGGGCGAACGTGCGGGAAACAGCGCGCTCGAAGAAATCACGATGGCGCTCAATACTCGCCGCGACTTCTTCAAAGCAAGTACGAACATCGTCACGCGCCGTCTCGTCCCGGCCAGCACTCTCGTTGCGGGAATTACGGGGCTGGAAGTGCCGCGAAACAAGGCGATTGTGGGTCGAAACGCCTTTGCGCATGAGTCGGGAATTCATCAGGACGGAATGCTGAAAAACTGCACGACGTACGAAATTATGCGTCCGGAAGACGTTGGATTTTTGAAGACCGACTTGGTTTTGGGAAAGCACAGCGGCCGTGCGGCGCTTAGCGACAAAGTTTCGACGCTGGGATACACGCTCACGCAGGAACAGCTGAACCATTTGTTTGAGGAATTTAAAGTTTTGGCCGACCGCAAAAAAGAAATTTATGACGCTGATATTCGGTCACTCGTTCAGCGTGCTTTGTTGAAAGAAGTTACGAATATCAGTTGGACGCTGGATTCGTACCAAAGCACTTCCGGAACCGGCGAGCGTCCCGTAACGAGTATCAAACTGCGGCGCGGCGACTTTGTGGTGGAGGAAAAAAGTGAAACGACGACGGGCGACGGCCCCATTGATGGGATTTTTCTCGCGATCTGCAAACTGACGGGACTCGAAATGAAGTGTCGTGAGTACCGCGTCCACAGCGTTTCTGTGGGACACGACGCTCAGGGAAAAGTGGACGTTGCGATTTGTTTCAAAGACCAGGAATATCGCGGTCAGGGACTTTCGACTGACTGCATTGAGGCGAGTATTTTGGCGTTCCTTGATGCGGTAAATCGCATCGTAAAATAGGCAGAAAGACGAACGAAACCTGTAACGGCAAAATTGCCGCAACTTGCAGAATCAAGAAATCATCTCTCTTCGGTCTGTGAGTAACGGCAATTTTGCCGTTACTTTTTTAGGAAAGTGGCGAAGCTTACGGCTGAATGTCGTTCATATTTCTTGTTATTCAAAGACAATTAAAGAAAATTCAAAGATTCCTGTCAAAAAATAAATTTCCCAAAAATTTTTAAAATACTTCAAAAAATTTTTTGAGGCTCTGCCTGATATTAAATATCGAATCGTATTCTTCCCAGCTTCTGTATTTCAATAGTTAGAAATGTGTACTATGTTGTTCGATTATTTTTACAGTGCTGTATATTGTGTAAAATCTTATTAAAAATGACATAATTATACAATATATTGTATAATTTATCGTTTTTCAAAGAGATATGAAAAAGGGAACGGAAACCTTTGTGAACGAAATACCCCAATTTGCGCATTTTTCCCAACCTGATTTTCTATCTTGGGCCTCTTAAAGAATTTTAAAAATTTTTTATGAAAAACAAATATTTCTCTAACTGTCTGCAATGAAAAGACTTACAAGAAAATAAAATTGTAAAATTTTCGTTAATTCATGCTCCAAAAATCATCTTGTTCGTGAAAACGCGAAAAATCAGTGAATTTGGGAGGGTCTCTTGACGAAAAAGGAAATAGATGGTAAACTGTTGGAACTTCACCATGATGTTGTGCTGTTTGTGAAAGGAAACACAACATCTAGTTAAAGTGAGTCAAGAGTCCACGTTTTCTGAATTGAGTCAGATCGGACGTGTTCTTTGAAAACGGTTGAACCGTCGGCCTAAATGGGGAAAATTTTGTTTCTCTTTATAATATTGTATGAAGTACAGAAATTATAACAGCAACAGCTTGAGGTCAAATTCAAGACAGGCCGTACTTATGGAAGATTTCTAACGCAGCAGTTCTGTTGCGGTTCTTCCTTTTTGTCGTCAACCGGGGGTTTATTTTAAACGTTGCTTCATCAGGAGTTTTTTTATGTCACAGATTCCGTTGCAGGATTCCATTACATCCGGTTTGCAGATTCCATCGCATTTTTGTCCCGAAGACGTCAGCGACCCGTTCGACACCGTAACGTGGGAGTTGCGGACCGCCCAAATTAAGGGGGATAAAGGGGAACTGATTTTCGAACAAAAAAATTGCGAATTTCCGACCGAATGGAGCCAGCTTTCGACGAATGTCGTAGCGAGCAAGTATTTTTTTGGGGAAAACGGTACGCCGCAGCGCGAGCATAGTGTGCGCCAGCTCATTCATCGAGTGGCGCGTACGATTGCGGACTGGGGGAAAGAGGACGGTTATTTTGCCTCGGAAACGGACGGCGAGAACTTCTATCGGGAGCTGGCGTACCTCTGCCTGCATCAGATGGCGGCGTTCAACAGTCCCGTCTGGTTCAACGTCGGGCTTTATACGCAGTACCATATTCGCGGCGCCAAATGCAACTGGGCGTGGAATCGAAAAACGAAAAAAATCGAACAGCCGGAAAATTCGTACGAGTATCCTCAAGGGTCTGCGTGTTTCATTCAGAGTGTCGACGATAATATGGAAGACATCATGGAACTTGCGCGCAGTGAAGCGATGCTTTTCAAATTCGGCTCCGGAACGGGAACGGATCTTTCCACTTTGCGCAGCTGCCGCGAAAAACTGTCGGGCGGCGGACGGCCTTCGGGACCGCTTTCTTTCATGCGCGTTTACGATCAAATCGCCGCAGTCGTTAAATCCGGCGGAAAAACTCGACGAGCCGCAAAAATGCAGTCTCTGAAAGTCTGGCATCCCGATATTATGGATTTCATCGAGTGCAAAATCAAAGAGGAGGAAAAGGCGAAACTCCTCATGAAAAACGGTTACGATTACGACACCGCATACAGCTCCACCATGTTTCAGAACGCAAATCTTTCGGTGCGTCTGACGGACGAATTCATGCAGGCGGTCCTCGACGACAAAGAATGGGCGACGCACTGGGTCACGGATCCTTCCAAAACGGGTCCCACCTTCCGTGCGCGTGAAGTGCTTCAAAAACTCTCCAAAGGAACGTGGCTCTGCGGCGATCCGGGCGTGCAGTACGATTCTACGATCAACAAGTGGCACACGTGTCCGAAATCGGGACGTATTAATGCGTCGAACCCCTGCTCGGAATACATGTTCCTCGACAATTCGGCCTGCAACCTTTCGAGCATCAACCTGATGCGTTTCTTTGACGAAGAAACCGGCATTTTTGATATTGAACGTTTTTCAAACGCGTGCCGAATTATGTTTATTGCACAGGAAATCATCGTCGACCGCGGCAGCTATCCGACCGAACGCATTGCGACGAACAGCCACAAATATCGTCCGTTGGGTCTTGGTTTTTCGAACGTTGGAAGCCTTCTGATGGCGCTCGGACTTCCGTACGACTCCGACGAGGGACGCGGTATTTGCGGAGCGATCGCCGCCATCATGCACGGGTCTGCGAATCGTACGAGTGTGGAACTTGCGCGAGCGGTCGGGCCGTTCGATGAATATGAAAAGAATAAAGACGATATGATGCGCGTGATGCGGATGCACTGGGATAAAGTCGAAGAAATTCGCAACGCTCCGCGTTATTTGCGTGAGGCGGCTCGAAAAATCTGGGATGATGTTCTGAGCCACGGACGACGTTACGGTTTCCGAAACGCGCAGGCGACGGTTCTCGCACCGACTGGAACCATCAGTTTTATGATGGATTGCGACACGACTGGAATCGAGCCGGACATTGCGCTCGTGAAGTACAAACAGCTGGCCGGCGGCGGGTTCATGAAGCTCGTGAATCGGACGGTTCCGCTGGCGCTCAAGCGTCTGGGATACTCGCAGGAGGATGTGGATTCCATTTTGTGTTATATCGATAAAGAAGACACGATTGAGGGCGCCGCCAATCTTTTGCCGGAACATCTTCCTGTATTCGACTGCGCGTTTCAGCCGAGGAACGGAACCCGATTTATTCCGTGGAAGGCGCATATTCGTATGATGGCGGCGGCTCAGCCGTTCCTGTCGGGCGCAATTTCCAAAACGGTGAATCTGCCGAAGGACGCGACGGAAAAAGATATTTACGACGCATACATTGAAGCGTGGAAAATGGGACTGAAAGCGGTCGCGATCTATCGTGACGGGTCCAAAGGCGCGCAGGTGCTTTCGACAAGCCGTGAGTCGGAAAAATCGGAAGAGTTGACCGCTCCGAAGGAGATTATTCGCGAAAAAATCGTGTATAAACCTCGCCGCAGACGTTTGCCGGACACGCGTCAGTCCATTACGCATAAATTTAGTATTGCGGGACACGAAGGTTACGTGACGGTCGGTCAGTATCCCGATGGAAATCCGGGTGAGGTTTTCATCACGATGGCGAAAGAAGGAAGCACGATCGGCGGTCTGATGGACTGCTTTGGAACCGCCATTTCGATGAGTCTGCAGTACGGTGTGCCGCTTGAAGTGTACGTAAATAAATTTTCGCATACGCGTTTCGAACCGATGGGCGCAACGAAGAATCCCGACATTCGAATCGCGAAAAGCATTGTGGATTACATTTTCCGCTGGCTCGGAATTACGTTCCTGAACCGTCCGTCGGACGTTGGGAGTGAAGTCGGCGTTCCTTACGAGGGGCTGGTTCTTTCGGCATCGAAAGTGCTTCCGCAGCTTCCGGCAGTTTCCGATTCCAACGTTTCCGCATCGCAAAATGAAGAGTCTTCCTATGCGTCGAGCGCGTCGTATATTGCAAGCTCCGTTTCGACGATGCAGACGCAGACGCAAACGCATACGTCTTCCTCTTCAACGGTTTCGATGCAGAAATTCTACACGGAAATGAAAGAAGACTGCACGCATGGTTCCAGGGAATCGCTGGAGGGAGATTCGGATGAATGTGCGGCTCCCCGCCACAGTCATTTTGAGGAACAGGTTCAAGCGTTTTACGCTCGCCGCAGCGGGAATCACGGTCGGCAAAATACAGGTGAGGGTGTGGAATTGAACGGTTCTGCTGGAACTGTCGGTTCCGTCGGCTCTGCGGGTTCCACGGGTTCAGCAGGTTCTGTGTCGGGAATGGAAGGCGTTTCAGGTTCCGGAAACCCTCCGAGTAGGCGGGGAATTGGGAGAAAAAGTTTCTCGCCGGGATCCTCCGCAGCCGCAATCGAATCTTCTACGAGGAATGCGCGTGCGCCGATGGCCGTTCTGGAGGCGACAGAAATTGACCTTGGAAACGAACGAATGCGTATGTTTGAGGGATTCCAGGACGATGCGCCGCTTTGCAGCAACTGCGGTTCCGTGATGGTTCGAAATGGAAGCTGCTATTTGTGCCACGTATGCGGTTCGACCAGCGGTTGTTCATGAGGTTTGAAACCGTGAGATTTCGGAAATTCCGAAAATTTCGGAAAATTTGAATAATTCCTGAAATTTTTCGGAAACTCTGAAAAAAACGGAGGGAAACGTTTGTATTAATCTGTTTTTAGTGTAAAATAGATTGGTACAAACGTTTTTTTGTTGGGAAAAAATGAAATTTGAATAATGTGAGAAAAAAATGAGTGAAGAATACCCGAATTTACCGACGTCTCTGGATCTAAAATGCAATCCGAGTTACAGCTTGGCGTACCAGGACGAAGAATTGATGGATCGTCCGGAACTGCGCCCTGTGCGGCTGATGATGGAGGCGATTAAGCCGGAACTCACGCTGGATCGCGAACATATTGATTCGACGATCGTGGTTTTTGGAAGTGCGCGCATTGTGGACCCCGAAAAAGCAAAACACATTCTTACGGCCGCCGAGATGCTGCTTGAGGAAAAACCCAAAGATTCACGTCGCCGAAAAAGAGTCGAACGGGCGAAAAAACTCCTGGAACTGAGTAAGTATTACGTGATGGCGCGCGAGTTCGGTCGGCTCGTTTCGGAAGAGTGCAAGAACGATGATCGGCGAAATTACGTCATTATTACTGGCGGCGGGCCTGGAATTATGGAGGCTGCAAATCGCGGTGCGTACGATGTGGAGTATCCCTCCATCGGGCTTAATATCGATTTACCCTGCGAGCAGGAGCCGAATCCGTTCATTTCGCCGGAATTATGTTTCCATTTTAACTATTTTGCCATTCGAAAAATGAATTTTCTCATTCGGGCGAAAGCGCTCGTCGCGTTTCCAGGCGGAATGGGGACGCTGGACGAACTTTTTGAGGCGCTGACACTGCGGCAAACCGGGAAAATGCAGCATATTCCGATTATTATTTTCGGAAAGAATGATTATTGGGACAAAATTATCGACTTTAATGCAATGGTGGAAGCGGGAGTGATTAACGAAGACGACTTGGATTTGTTCTACGTCGCGGAGACGCCGGCGCAGGCGTGGGATTTCATCAAACGGTATCACGCCATTCATGAAAGTGACGAACAGAATGAAAAAAAGGGATGATTTTTCCTTTTTGTACCCGAATCATGATGAATTTTCAAGAGGTTTCTGTATGAAATTTCATCATGCGGCGGGTTCGTTCCTGATTTTGTGCGTCGGATGCGTCCTTTTCATCCTGTTTGCCGTCGGTTGTTCCCGCACACCGTCTCAAAATGAAGAAACTTTGACGATTCCCGCAGATTTAACGATTCCGTCCGAAGCGGGAACGAGGGACGAGGAGAAATCTACGGAATGTCGGGATTGTACGATTCCCGCTCGAGTTGTGTCGCTGTCGCCCGCCATCACGGAAATCATGTATGCGCTGGGACTTGAAGACCGTCTGGTCGGAGTGACGCGATTCTGCAAGTACCCGCCCGAAGCACAGAAAAAAACGATTATTGGAACGATTTTCAATCCTAATCTGGAAATGATGGCCGTCACGCACCCAGATTGCGTGCTGATGAACGATCGCACTCCAGAAAACGTTGCGATTTTCAAAAAATACGGCTGGCGGGTTCAGACGTTCCACGACGAGCGTCTCGAAGATGTTTTTGCGTCCATTCGCGCTCTCGGAACGCTTTTTCATGTTTCCGATCGGGCAGAAAATTTGGTCGCGGCGCTCGAAGAACGGCTTGAGCGGCTGCGGAGTTCTGCGCAGAATCTTCCGCCGAAACGCGTGTTGCTGGTACTCAGCCGAAATTACGAGAGCGCGCAGCTCGAAGAGGTGTACATTACGGGCCGCGACGGACTTTGCGAGCCTCTTTTGGAGGCGGCGGGCGGCGTGAATGCGTATGATGGAACGTCGGCTTTTCCGAAAGTAACGCCTGAAGGGATTTTGTCGATGCACCCGGACGTCATTTTGGAAATTGTTCCCGACCAGGTGCGCGAGCATTGGAACGATGAGGCGCTGGATCGCGCATGGAACTCCCTTCCGATTCCTGCTGCGCAAAAAGGAAATGTGCAGCGTTTGACCGAGAGCGAAGCGGCGTTGATTCCCGGTCCCTCCATGATTTCATGGGCAGAAAAAGCTGCTGAGAAAATCAGAAGTAATCAGTGAAAAATCAGAAACAATCAAAAGATTTCGAAAATAGGAACATAAAACAGAAAAAATGGTCGCATCATCCCCCAAAATGGTGCAACCATCACGAGCCGTTTTTAGTTCTTTTCCGCCAGTTCCTTTGAGGAATCTTCAACCGCCATCGGTTTCTGTGCCATCGTTTCTTCGGCAGAATTCATGACGGTTTCCGAATCCCGCGCAACTTCCGCAGGAACAGGCGCAATCGAAGGGACAGTTGATTTTCGTATAAAATTCATTGTACGTTCCACCAGCCCTAAACTTTCTTCACGCGTTTGTTTTTCTTCGCGTTCGGATTCCCTCGACGACAGTAACGGACGCATGGATTTTAGGAGTTTTCGATATTTTGCCTGAAAGACGCTGTCATTTGTAAGACTTCTGGAAATTTCACGTTCTTCAGTGTCGCTTAACGCTCCCAGAATGTGTCCTAACAACGTTTGCTCTTCCTGTTGACTGCACATAGTACTTACTCGACTTTTTTATGATGTCTGGTGGGGTTTAATTGAAAAACAAAATGATTAACGACATTTCATGTACATATTTCGGTACTGAAGCCTTTTATCCAAAATGAATCCATCTTGATGAATTATTCCTAATGGGTTTGTAAATGATACGCAATTCATTTCGCATTTGTTTTAAAATTTGGGATAAAATAAATGAAGTTTTCTTGATGAAATGAAATAATATTTTTGTACGAAATTTCACAGCTTTATAAATCCTCTATTCCTCGAAGCAGCAATCCCAGTTTTTTCATCGCAGTGTGAAGCCGACTTTTGACGGTTCCAACCGGAATATTCAGAATTTCAGCAACTTCCCGATACTTAATTCCTTCGTAATAAATGAGCAAAATCACTTGACGCAAAGGGGGAGAGAGTGAATTAATGTAATTTTGAATCTGCTCGGCTCGCTCTTCTTTCTGCAGCAATTCTTCCGGCGATTTTTCTTTACCCGGCAAAATCTCCAGCAGTGAAATTCCATCCAGCTCGGTATTTGCGGTCGTGATGTTCTTTTCGAGACTGATACCGCGATGCCGTTTGTTCCGCCGCTGCATATCGATCGCCTGGTTCGTTGCAACCATGTACAGCCACGGACGAAATTTCCGCCCCACATCAAATTGGGAACTTTTCAGATAAATTTGCAGAAATGTCGCCTGAAACACATCTTCCGCAAGCTGAGAATCACCGAGAAAACGTTTCAAATAATGATATAAATCGTACTCATATCGATTGATGAGCTGTTCAAGAAAAGCATCTTCATGCGTGGCGCAGAACTGGGACATCAGCTCTTCGTCACTTTGTGGAGACTCGCGATATTTTCTGGAACGACTCGTCATTACGGATTCGGCTCCCTACATTTGGAAAAATGGAAAACATTTATACCCGACGCATTTTAAATTTTCGCTCCTCCGTCGTTACTCTATCGAGAAACGACTGCCGCAGTCGCCGCCCAATGCGAAATTTTCAAGTGGAACGAGTCTATGCACGATACATTGTGAATTTCTGCTTCTCCGTCACTGTACTATTGCGAAACGACGACCGTTGCGGAGGCTTATGCTGGTTCTACAATGAAATTCCGTTTTCACAAAAACTGCAGGAGCCGTGGTGCGCAGCTCCAACGGCGGACGGGAAAACTGAAATTCAAAATAGTGTTCGTATAAAGCAGATTTTCAGGTGAAATCTGTATAAACGAAAAAACACCCTTTATTGTAAATCAAATGGTACTTTTTTTCAAGCAGGGGGAGAATTCTTTTTTTAAAATTCTGACGAAAAATAGGTTAAAAAATAAACTTTTAATTTCTCTATTTTATTTAATCGGATTTTTTGTTGGAAAATCTGTAAAGGATTTCGTTCAATTTTGCGAAAAATCTCCCGATACACTCCCACAATCAGTCGAAAAATCCTCCGATTCTTCATCGGAATGGAGTTTGCAAGTCCGGCCGCTTCGGAATAAAACTGACGCGCACGTTCCAGATTTTGCGCAATCACAGGGAAAAATTGCGTAAAATCGCCATTTAGAATGGTATTTTGTATCTGTTTGAATGCCGATTTGCACAATTCCTCACTCTCCGGAAGTTCCAAGCGGAGAGACGAACACCAATCGTTCAGCGGGAGATAAATGCGTCCGATTCGCGCGTCCTCACGCACATCCCGCAAAATGTTGGTCCATTGCAGCGCCTTCCCGCACGCAACGGCCGCCCGAAAAACAGAAGAATCTCCGCATGGTTTGATTTCTTGGGGCGTCACACCCCACAAATGAAGACAAATCAACCCGACAGCCGACGCAACGTGGTAGCAGTAGCACTCCAACTCTGCCGGAGTTCGGTAAAACTGACGCTCCAGATCCATCTGCATCCCGTCCAGAACCTCGTAGAAATACGTTTCAGGAATCGAGTATTGCTGAATCACCTCGGTCACTGCCGGGAAAATGCCGGCAGAATCCGTGCAAGAGGAATGCAAAAGGAAAGATTCGAAATTAGAACGGAATTCCGAAATCTGTTTTGCCCGACCTTCGACGGGTCCGGACGCATCGACGAGATCGTCTGCAGTGCGCATAAATGCGTAAACGACCTCCATAGCGCGCCGCTCTTTCGACGACAGCTGACGAAAAGCCGCAGTGAAATTGGAATGAGACGCGCGACAGATTTCCGTGCAAAGTTCGTAACTGTCTTGTATGGGACTCATATTACGCCAGTCCGCTTCTGCCGCAGCCTAAAATGATTTTTGATTTTTATTCTGGTTTCTTTCCCATGAATATATAATAAGGAACACGAATAAGCGGAATATATGGGATTTTCAAGTACCCTTCGTCGCAGGAAAGCGAGTTAAAATGACGGTCCAAGTAGGGGACGTGGTCGCTCGAAAGGAACACATTGTCGGTGCTGAAATGTACAGGCCAGTAACTGCGAGTGAACCAGGAATGTTTCACGTGGGTTCCAGATGTCCATTTGCGGGAGACGAAAAAATCGACGATTCCGATGGTTCCTCCGGGACGCAGGATGCGCTGCGCGTTGTCGAGAGCTGCAAACCAATCGGGAATCATGGTGAGCGAGTACGAAAACGTGACGATATCTGCGTAACCTTCCGGGGGCGTGAACGTGGTTGCGTCCGCTTCGACCGCCTCGACGTTCGTCCAGCCGTTTTTCTCAATGCGTTTTCGCGCAACCTCAAGGAGCGAGGACGCGAGGTCGACGATGTAGATTTTCTTCATATGGGGAACTAAATTTGCGATATTTTCGAGATTTGCACCCGTTCCGCCGCCCATATCGACCCAAATGACGTCTTTTTTTCCTTCCGCCACTTGATTCATCATTTCCGAACGGCCAATAAGAAAACGTTTACGAAAATTATCGTAATCGTCGGCCTGATTCGAATAAAAATCGTTCAATCGGTCCGCGTGGCTCGCGCCGTGACCGTGATGGAAAACCATTTGGTACAGAATTTTTAAATCGGAACCCAAACTCATGAAATAATCTCAACCCAAGTTTTATGAAATGGAATAAACCAAACTTTACGCAGGACGAAAATTCGTCAGCGAATCAAGTCCGCAACGTAAAAACTTCCGTAAGTGTGCACGCGATCAAGTTTGTGCAGCGCGGCTGTTTCTTCATCGTGCATTTGGAAGTGGTCGGTAATTTTTTCTTTGACGCCCTTTCCAAAATCAATTTCGACTTTTTCGAGGAAATCTGTACGGAAACCTCCAGAACGCCACATGATTCGGCAATCGTCGGTTGCGCGCAACAGAATCGCCTCCCATTCACTCACGAGTTTTTCGAACATGTTGTTCGCGAGCCAGTCCATATGATCGAGGAGGATGAAACGGGAAATCGGGACGTCGTGTTCGCGGAGAAATTGTTCGACCGACTGCGAGTACGTTGTGACTTTGTCCGCCAGACCGTTTTTCAGACGGAGAAAATTTTCTTCCTTCAAATATTCGGGACAGCAATCTTTCGTGTAGTGACCCGTCATGTACACGCGCCAAAAATAGTTGTCGTGAATCGGAAGTTCGCACATTACAGCGTCGAGACAGTCTTTCATGAACAGACAAATTTGACCGTTATATTGTTTTTCGACCTGGATGCGCTGCGAACGCGGAACGCCCAGCATGGAAAGCGTCGTGTCGCGGTTGAGGAACCAGCGGATGAACGGGGTCCAGAACTTTTTTTCGAGCTGTCCGTGGTACAATTCGCGTTGTTCCTCGATCGTTTTTACTTCCAAAAATCGATCTACGATTTCCCTGCAACCCTTACGATTGATGTAGCTGTTCAGAATTCGCGCGAAATACCCGGAGGTTCCGTGCCAGTAATAAGGACATTTGGGGTTCGTAAAATACGAGATTTTTTTGTCCCAGAAGACTTGCGACTCTTCCGGAAGCGCGTCCCGAAGGGTGGATTTGTACAAATTTTCCGCATCGGGGTGCCAGCCTTCGCCCAGCAGCTGCCAGTAATTTTCGTAATCCAGCAGCTTCGCGGCCGCCTTTTTCAGTTCCAGAACGGCATTCTGACGGAAATTCATATCGACGGCGTACACGTGGCTGCATCCGTTCAGAATGTAATCCAAAGAGTTGCATCCGGCACTCGTAATTACAAGCACGTTATCGGTCGGCCGCAGATTCAGCATCTGCAAATCAATTCGAGGGTCTTCCCAACAAATATTATAAACAAGATTGTTTCCATGCACATGACGGAAAACCATCGCACTGATTTTTTCGGAAAGGGACATTTGAAAATCCTGTAGGGGGTATTGAGTTCGAGTTTTTGGTGATAATTCTACATTTTAAAATACCATAATTATATTATACTCATCTTTTGTATTTTTACAAGGAGTACTGAATATAATTTTCGTTTTTTTATTAGAAGAGTCGAAATATTAACAAACGCTATTCATTATGTTTCGTTCATTTATCTTTAAGTCTCATCTTCGGCTTGCGTTGCGTCTAAAAAACGAAAAATCTCCTCGGACGCTCTTTGAGCCGCACCGGGCAGAGCGATTTCGGAACGCAGCGTTTCCAGTCGTTTCAGGGTCGTTTGATACGCGTCGTCATTTTCAAGCCAGTTCAGAATATCGTCCGCAATCCATCCGCTTCGGTCGCTGTATGTAAGGTATTCCGGGAAAAGGACTTCGGAATATTCTGGCGTATTGGGACGAAACTCACGATTGAAACGCTGAAACGGATTCGAAACGGACAGCAGATTCACAAGCGTAATGTATTTGACGCACCGAAAAACCCACTGCGTCCACCAGCCGAAGCGCGAAACGCGGTACGAAATGACGGTCGGACGCGTGTAGTTCAGAAGTTCCAGCGAGACGCTTCCGGAAACACTCACGCAGCAGCGCGACGCTTGAATGATTTCGGCGGTATGTCCTGTGAAAATGGAGAGACTGGGGGGAGTGGAGAGATTTTCTGTTTTTTGTGCGATAAAGTTTCGAATCCACTCTGCATGCGTTTCACGGAAGGCGGCGACGCAGAAATGAACGTTGTTTTTCTTTTCATGAATTTTCAGAGCCGCATTCCAAAAAACGGGGAAATTTCGTTCAACCTCCTTCGTTCGGGACCCAGGAAGCAGGGCGACGAGCGGTCCGTGCGACGCGATTTCTCGCATGAAATCGGTATTTCGCGGCTGGCGCTGCACCTCGTCGAAAAACGGATGACCGACGTATTCCACGCAGCAGCCGTGTTCCCGCAGCCACTGCGCCTCGAACGGAAGACCGCTGAAAATGAGGTCGGTGTTTTGACGCATCTTCTGAACGCGGCCCTGACGCCAGCTCCAAACTTGCGGCGGCGAGTAGTAAAAGACGGGAATTCCGCAGCGTTTCGCGCGTTTCGCGATGTGCCAGTTGAAACCGGGATAGTCGATCAAAACGACGGCGTCGGGTTTTTCCGTCTGAAAATAGGCTTCCGCTTCGTCCGCCAGCGCGTAGAATTTTCGGATGTGGATGAGGACCTCAAACACCCACATCACCGCGAGCGACGTGAGGTCAAAAAGGGATTCAAATCCCGCCTCACGCATAAGCGGCCCGCCGAAACCGACGCACTGAGTGTCGGGATTTTGGCGCTTTAGTTCACGAATCAGGTTGGCGCCATGAACGTCACCGCTGGGTTCGCCGACGGAAAAGAATATTTTCATAGAAAGAACCTGATTCAATGGATTCAAAGGAAAAACGGAACTTGGAAAGTATGCTGGTTCTGCAATGAAATTCAGTTTTCACAAAGACTGCAGGAGCCGTGGTGCGCAGCTCCAACGGCGGACGGGAAAACTGAAATTCAAAATAGTGTTCGTATAAAACCCTCGTTTTTACAGTTCTTTGATTCGAATATTACGGAACTGAATGGGTTTTGTGTGACCGAGGAATCCGATGTATCCTTCGGCGTTGTGCAGACCGGGATGGTCTTTTCCGTCAAAAGTTTGGGTGATTCCCGAAATGTCGGTGTCGAGAATGACGATTCCGTTGAGTGTGACTTTTACATGCGGCCCGACGCACTCAACTTCCTGAAAGTTCCACTCTCCGAGCGGTTTCTGTGCGCCGCGCAGGGCGGGATACACACCGTAAATGGAGCCGTGATGACCGCAAGTTTCCGGCGGGTTCGGCGCGTTTTTGTCGAAACCGGTTTCATCGGCGATTTGAAGTTCCATCCCGTAATAAGCGGCGTCTTTGTTGATTTCACTTGCGCGGATTCCCAGACCGTTGTTGGTTCCGGGGAAGAGTTTGAATTCAAAACGAAGAATGAAATCTTTGAATTTTTTATCGTACATCAGGTTTCCGTAGTTTTTCGGGCCTGCGATGAAGCTGATGGTTCCGTCTTTTACTTCGTGCATCTGCATAGCGCCGGCCCAGCCCGTGAGGTCTTTTCCGTTAAAAAGCGAGACAAAACCGTCCTCGCATGCATCCTGCGCGGCGGCGGAGGCGCTGCAAAGGACGAAGGTGCTGCAAAGAACCAATGCAAACGCGAAAAATAATTTTTTCATAGAATTTTCTCCTAGATTTTTCTAAACGGCGGGTAATCGAAAACACAAACTTTCTGTTATTATATCAGATTTTTTTTCGGACGCAATACACTCAAAAAAATTTTCGAGTCATTTCCTTGATTTTTCGGATTCTTCGGATTTTGGGTCGATTTTGAGTCGAACCGAGTTCCTGTTTTTGAAACAAATTCCGTTTTTTCGTTCCAACCTTGCGGAAATTTCCTAACCCTCCCTTTTGAAAAACAAATAAATCTGGTATAATAGGGAAATATTTTATGCCCGATGCATTTTGAATTTTCGCTTCTCGTCGTTACTCTATTGAGAAACGACTGCCGCAGTCGCCGCCCAATGCGAAATTTTCAAGTGGAACGAGTATATTCGGGTTCGAAATGGGGAAAAAACAGAAACTATGAAATCTATCGCATTATTCGGCGCCACAGGAAGCATCGGACGCAGCACGCTCGACGTTGTGAATTCCATTCCGGGATTTCGCGTTGCGGCACTTTCCGGTCATCACAATCTGGAACTTTTGCACGAACAGGTCGAACATTTTCGTCCGCGCTGGGTCGTGCTTACGGATGAAGAGGCTGCGAAAAACTGGACGTTTCCGCTTCCAAAAGGCTCGGAATTGTGCGTAGGAATGAAGGCTCTGTGCGAAATCGCCGCCGAACCTGAAATCGATATTGCAGTTTCCGCCATCGTGGGCCGCGCGGGTCTCGAAAGCACGCTTGCAGCGGTGCAGGCGGGAAAACGCGTCGCTTTGGCGAACAAAGAAAGTATGGTCGTCGGAGGCGCCGTCGTGACGGCTCTCGCTCGGAAAACCGGGGCGGAAATCGTTCCGGTCGACAGCGAGCACAGTGCGATTTTCCAGGCGCTTCATGCGGGAAAACGTTCCGAATTGCAGCGCGTCATTCTGACGGCCAGCGGCGGTCCGTTTTTCAGATTGCCGACCGGCGAACTGCGGAATGTGACGCTCGCGCAGGCGCTGAAGCACCCCACTTGGAACATGGGGGCGAAAGTGACGCTCGACTCCGCCACATTAATGAATAAAGCGCTCGAAATCATTGAAGCAAAATGGCTCTTTGACCTTTCGATGGAACGCCGACAGCTGGAGGTGATGATTCATCCGCAGTCGATCGTGCATTCCATGGTGGAGTTTCAGGACGGAGCCGTCATTGCGCAGATGAGTCCGCCCGACATGCGTCTTCCGATTCAGAACGCGCTTACGTACCCCGACCGGGTCGCAGGCGGACCGACTCGCCGCACGGATTGGAGCGTAAATCAGACGCTGGAGTTTTTTGCTCCGGATTTCAAAGACGCACGTTTCGACGCGCTTCGTCTCGGAATGGAAACCGCCTTGCGCGGCGGGACGGCGGGCGTCGTCCTCAATGCGGCAAACGAAATGGCGGTGGAGGCGTTTGTGCACGGAAAAATCCGTTTCGACGAAATTGTTCCGACGGTTCGGCGGGCGGTCGACGAACATCGGTTCGTTTCTGACCCGACGCTCGAGGAACTGACGCAGCTGGATGAACAGATTCGTCACTCAATGAGGTAGAAATACTGAAATATTCAAAATGATATTATCATAAAAACAATAAGGAATACCAAATGAACCAAATGCTGATTCTGGCGGCTTACGATTTCGCCTTTTTTAAATCGGTTTTTCTCTGCGCGCTTGCGTTGGGACTCATCGTCTTCATCCATGAATTAGGACACTTCCTCGTTGCGAAAGCCTGCGGGGTCCGCTGCGACAAATTCTATATCGGGTTCGACTTTTTCGGTTTGAAACTCTGCAAATTCAAATACGGGGAGACGGAATACGGAATCGGGGTTTTTCCTCTCGGCGGATACGTCAAAATGCTGGGTCAGGAAGACAATCCGGGCGAAACTCGCGAACGAATCGCTAAAGCAAAAGCCGCACGCGACATGCTTCAGAAAAATGCGGAGGCGGACGTCGACAAATCGGTTTTGATGTCCGACGATGAAATCGCGGAAGCGGAAAAACTCATCAACGACCCGCGCAGCTATCAGGCCAAATCGGTCCCGCAGCGCATGGCGATTATTGTGGCCGGCGTCACGATGAACGTCGTTTTTGCGTTTGCGGCGGCGACGGGCGCGTACATGCTCGGAACGTTCCAGATTCCCTGCACCCTCGGAGACGTGCATCCCGGTCAGGCGGCGTGGGAGGCGGGGCTTCAGGCGGACGACACACTCGAAAAGATCGAGTCGAACGAACTGAAATATTTTGAGGATATTTCGAAAAACGTGGCGCTCGGCGACCATCTGCAGGATGGAATCTTGATTCAGTACCGACGCGGTGACGCTCCGGTTTCCTCTGCTGCAAAAGCGTTTCCCAAGAAATGCGCGCTCACTCCGATGCTCGGCGCAACGCAGTCCGTCATTCCGGTACTCGGTTCTTTACCCGCGATGCCCGCCTCGCCGACGTACAACACCGAAAAAGAACTGAAAGCCGGCGATGTGCTGGTCGGAATCAACGACAGACCGATCGCGTCGAATCTCGACTATCAAAAGGCGCTGTACGCCACGCTGGATGAAAATGTGACGCTGAAATTCCTCCGTCCCACGGCCGAGGCGGCAAAAAAGTGGAGTCAGGCGCTGGAAGGACTGCAGCTCGGGGATGAATCGGGATTTCAGGCGGCGCGGGAACAGTACGTTCAGGGTGCGGAAGCGTTCAGCGTAATGGTGGAACCGCAGAAAGCACGAAATTTCGGCGTCATTTTGACGATGGGCGATGTTTTGGCCGTACGAACGGGTGAAAACGGACTCGAAGGCGCTGCGAAAGCCGGGATTGAGCCGGGCGACCGAATCACGGGATTCGAAATGCAGGCGGATGGAAAGTCGCAGACGGTGCGGAACCTCGATCCGATGACCTTCGCGTATGAGGTGCGAAAACAGGCAAAATTCGTGGCGAGCGCCGCCGCAAACGGTGTGCCGCAAGTTTTGAACTTTACGATTTTGAAGAAAAAAACGGGGAAAGAAGAGGTCGTTCCGGTCGAATTCTCGTTCGACGTCTTCGGTTCCGACCAGTTTTTGCCCGGCTGCGGCGAGGTGATTCCGGAAATTGGACTGACGTACAACGTTTCGCGGACCGTTTCGGCCGTTATTCCTGGATCGAAGGCTGAAAAACAGGGAATTCAGCCGGGATTCGTGCTGAAATCGCTTGGCGTTCAGTATGACGAACCGAAAGACGCGGAGCTTTCCGAGAAGGAAAAAACCGTCGTGAAGCAGTTCGAAAAGACGCCGAAACCCATCACGTTCCGGGAGGACGCGGAGGGTTGGTCGATGATTTATCACAATCTTCTGATGTACTATCCGCTCGCGGAAACTTCCGTAAAAGTGACGTTCGAGAAGCCCGCAGCCGGCGGAAAAGGGGCGGAACTCAAAAACGTGACGCTCCCGCTCGCGGAGTATACTGATTCGTACGTTTATCATTCTGATTTGAATTTTGTGCCTCGGCAGATTTTTATTCACGAAGGATTGGGCGCGTCCCTTGTTTTAGGGGGTAAAAAGACGTGGGATTCGCTGACGATGGTGTATCGGATGCTCGGAAAGTTGTTTAACGGACAGGTTTCTGTGAAGGCGCTCGGCGGCCCGGTTTTGATTGCGCAGATGGCGTATTCGTCTGCAAAAGACGGACTTTCGACGCTTTTGATTTTTGTGTGTTTAATCAGCGCAAACCTTGCGGTGCTGAATCTTCTTCCCATTCCGGTTTTGGACGGCGGGCACGTAGTGTTTTTGCTGTGGGAGGGAATTACGGGGAAGGCGCCGAACGAGAATTTGATGATTATTTTGTCGTACATGGGACTTTTGTTGTTCCTTGGACTGACGATTTTCGTTTTGGGACTGGATTTGGGATTCATTTCAAGGTTTTAAAAACACAATATTAAAAAGTTTTTGAAAGGAGAGTCTGAGAGGGAAACAACATTCAAAATGTTTCCCTCTCACGATCGTAACGACAGTACGGGAAAAAGTTTTTTGCAAGCCGTCCCTCTCCCCAGACCCCACACCCGGAAAATTTGGATATTTTAAAAAATAGAAGTAGAACAGGTTTTTATTATGCGTTTTCCGCTTTCACTCACCACTTCCATGACGCGTTATATTCTGGGAAAGAAATTGCGCGGCGTGAAGAAATTCCCTCTGGTTTTGATGCTTGAGCCGCTGTTCAAATGCAATTTACACTGCGTCGGCTGCGGAAGAATCAGGGAATATGCGGATCATATGACCGAAATGCTTTCCCTTGAGGAATGTTTGAATTCTGCACGCGAGTGCGGCGCGCCGGTCGTCAGCATCTGCGGCGGGGAACCGTTGATTTATCCGCAAATTGGAGACCTCGTTCGGGAACTCACGTTCGTTCAGCGGCGTCACGTCTATTTATGTACGAATGGACTCATGCTGAAAAAGCACATCGACGAAGGAACGTTCCGCCCGACGACGCATTTTTTCATTAACGTACATTTGGACGGAATGGAAAAGAATCACGACGCTTCCACCTCGCGCACAGGCGTGTGGGCCGCGGCGGTCGAAGGCGTAAAAGCGGCGGTTGCTGCGGGATTTCAGGTTTGTACCAACACAACGCTTTATAAAGAATCGTCCGTAGATGAAATCGTGGAACTTTGCAATTTCCTCGAGTCGCTCGGCGTCTGCAGCATGATGCTTGCGCCGGCTTACGCTTACGAAACGTTCGAAAACGGCGCGTCGGACGCTCTTTTTCTTCATCGTGAAGAAACGCAGGCTCGTTTTCGGGAACTCGAAAAGCGCCTGAAAGGGAAAAAACTCGGTGCAACGCCGCTTTACATGGATTTTTTGACTGGGCGCCGCTCCCTTCCGTGTGCCGCTTGGGCCAATCCGACGCGCAACGTCTGCGGATGGAAGGGGCCGTGCTACCTCCTCACCGACGCGCATTACGCAACGTATCGCGAACTCCTCGAAAAAACCGACTGGGAGGCGCTCGGACCCGGCGGTACGGATCCTCGATGCGCGAACTGCATGATGCACTGCGGTTTCGAACCCGGAGCGGTTTTCGTCAGCACCAAAAATCCCATTTTGGGACTGAAAACATTCTTCTGGCAGATGGGTTGGATTTAAAAACGGAAAAACGGGTTGGAAGCTGAAAAACGGTTGAATTTTGGGGAATTTAAGTGTTTTGGGTGATTTGGGGAGTTTAAGAAAAAGTGTCTGAAAATGATTTTACGAAAGCGGCCATCGGGTTTTTAACGGTGGTGGACGAGGCGTCGCACGGACTTTTTGGGGGGTATTTGATCTTGAACCCGGCGGGGCGTCCGGTCGAATTCCATTGTACGGCTCCCGTGAAACCCAATCGGGCGCAGGAAATTCTGTACGGAAACACCCTCAAACCCTACTTGTACGGCGAACAAATAGCGCGTACGTTAATCGAAAAGTCGAAAATTCTGCCGAAAATCGTCTGTTTCGATCAAGTGTGCGCGATGTGTGTGCGTCCGCTCGTTTCCATTCCGACGATTCTCGTCGAAGATGCGGGTGAAAATCCGGCAGAACCTCCTGAAGATCGGATTTTGTGGAATAAAAAGCAGATTTTGTCGGGGCTTCCGGAACATCCGGACGACATTTCCGCGACGCGGCGAGTGCTTCAGGAACTCGTGATTGAATTTGATTTTATGGAACCTTTTGAACGTATTCGCAGTGCAATTCTCGAGGCGCAAAAAGGTATTTAAATTATAAAACAAACGCAGATTTTTCTCTTTTTTAGATGGCTCCATGATGGAAACTATTCAGGTTTTGACGCTTAATCCTCCTAAAGCTCGCGTGACGGAACTCACGCTGGGGTGGAATGTTGCGATGAATCGAGCACCGAAAATTGAATTGTGTTCGATTTCTTCGGTCATTCGTGCTCCGCAGGCGCTGACGGTGAAAATCTCGCCGCCGAACATTCCTGTAAGCAGCTTTTATTTCGGAGACCCGGCAGAACTCTGCAAGCCGAACGAGAAAAAAGAGGGGGAGAAAAACAGCGGTGAAAATGGAGGAGAAAACGGGTGGTTAAACGGAGAGAAAGACGGAAAAAAGTCCGGAAATCCCTCCGAGTCAGACGAAAATTCGGCCGATTCTCAAGGTTTTTTGCCGGAAGACGCGCAGCTTCCTTGGGATGAAAACGCACCGGGGAGCGCGCAAGATGAAGAAGATGCGTGCGAAAAAGAACGTCCGTGCGGGAATCGGAACCCCGAAAATTTCAATGAGGGCGAACTGCTTCCAGACGGCGCGTCTCCCGACTCGCTGGATCTTCCGGAGGGCGAAAATGCGGAAGATGCGGGAAATATAGAAGGTTCCGACTCGGACGGTACGGGTGGTTTAAACGGTGCGGAAGGTTTAGAAAATGCGGAAAATGCGGGCGATTCGGGGTCGATGACGCTTCAGCAGAGCGTTCCGGAGAGTCTCACGCATCTGCTTCCGCCGAAAAATCTCATCAAGCTGGAAGATCGGCTGCGTTACTTGCTTCAGCCGCCGCTCGAACAGCTTTATACGGATAAAAATCTGGTTTTTCCTTTTGTACCGTTTCACTATCAGTGGGAGGGCGTTTCGTTCTTGTATTCCCGCGACGCGGCGATTCTTGCGGACGAGATGGGACTCGGAAAAACGATGCAGGCGATTACGACGGTGCGTCTTTTGCTGCGAAACGGCGACATTCGAAACGTCCTTTTTGTCTGTCCGAAGCCGCTCGTGACGAACTGGAAGCGGGAGTTTGAAGTGTGGGCGCCCGAAATCCCAGCGATTATTATTCAGGGAGACCGTGTGCGGCGTGAGTGGCAGTGGGGATTGCAGGATATTCCCGTAAAAATCGCAAATTACGAACTTCTGCACCGCGATCGCGACATTTATGCGCCCAAAAAAGGGATTCCGAAGCACTTCGACCTTGTGGTTCTCGACGAGTCGCAGAAGATTAAAAATGTACGAAGCGCAACTTCTGTGGCGGCTCGAAGTATTTCGCGCTCCCGAAATTGGGCGCTCACCGGCACGCCGATCGAAAACTCTCCCGACGATTTGGTGGGGATTTTCGAGTTTTTGTATCCGGGATTTTTAAGCAACGACATGAAACCGACGGTGATGGGACGGGCCGTGCAGGATTACATTTTGCGCAGAACGAAAGACGTGGTGCAGAAGGATATGCCGCCGCGGCTCTATCGCGACGCAGAACTTTTTATGACGGCAGAACAGCAGGAAACTTACTCGATGGCGGAGTCGCAGGGGGCCGTTCGGCTCTCGGAAATGGGAGAATCCATTACGATTCAGCACGTTTTTGAACTCGTGCTTCGTCTGAAACAGATTTGTAATTTCGATCCGTGTACCGGCGACAGTCCGAAATTGCAGCGCCTCGAGGCCGATTTGGAGGAAATTGCTGCGAGCGGTCGGAAAGCAATCGTATTCAGCCAGTGGACCGAAACGATTTTTCGTCTCAAAAAACATCTGGAACGTTTCGGAGCGCTCGAATATCACGGAAAAATCCCTGCGTCTCACCGCGACGCGGTGATTCAGAAGTTCAAAAACACGCCGGAAAGTCACGTACTTTTAATGAGTTACGCGACGGGAGCCGTCGGACTGAATTTGCAGTTTTGCAATTATGTATTTCTGTTTGACCGCTGGTGGAATCCGGCGGTTGAGGACCAGGCGATCAATCGTGCGCACCGAATCGGCGTGAAAGGCGCGGTGACGATTACGCGGTTTTTGATGCTCAACACGATTGAGGAACGAATCAACCGAATCCTTGAAGAAAAACGTGCGTTATTCGAAACCATTCTTTCCGGGTCGCGCGAGCAGCCGAAGAAGCTGGGTTTGACACAGGACGAAGTGTTCGGATTGTTCAAACTCAAGAGTCCGAAGGGCGCGATTCATCGTTTTTAGATTCGTCGTTTCTGAAAGATGGTTTCCGATTTACTGTTTTTGATTTATTGGTTCCGATTTACTGTTTTATTTTGAAAATTCCGTTTATTTTTCCATCATTTCCGTCATTTCGCGGACGGCAGTCGTTAAATCTGACGGTTCTGTTGTTTTTTGTCGCAGAAACTCAATAATCGCCTTCTTTTTCTCCAACGCCGCGTCCAACGCCGGATTGGAACCGCGTTTGTACGCATTAATGGAAAGAATATCCTGGAACTCCCTCCACAGCGCAATCATCGCGCGCACCTCATTTGCGGTTTTTTGTTGTTTTTCGCTACAAATATCTTTCATCAGGCGGCTGATGCTTGCAGGAACGTCGATTGCCGGGTAGAGACCCGCGGCGGCGATTTTTCTGGAAAGCCAGATGTGACCGTCCAGCAACCCTCGCACCGTGTCGGCGATCGGCTCGTTTTCGTCGTCCCCTTCTACAAGAACCGTATACATTGCAGTAATACTTCCCGTTTTCGTTCGGCCAGTACGTTCCACGAGCGCCGGAAGCATCGCAAAAACCGACGGCGGATAGCCGTTTCGAGTCGCAGGTTCGCCGCCTGCCAGACCGATTTCACGCTGCGCCATTGCAAATCGGGTCAGCGAATCCATCAAAAACAGCACATTTTTCCCGCAATCTCGAAAATACTCCGCAACGGCGGTGGCCGTTTGAGCCGCTCGAACACGTAAAATCGCGGGTTCGTCGCTCGTCGCCGCAATCACGACGCTGCGTTTTCGCCCTTCCGGACCCAAATCCCGTTCGAGAAAATCATTTACTTCGCGCCCTCGTTCGCCGACGAGGCCGATGACGATGACGTCTGCATTGGTGTAACGTGCAATCATCCCCAAAAGGGTGCTTTTTCCGACGCCGGAACCCGCAAAAATCCCGACTCGCTGTCCCTCTCCGAGCGTCAAAAGTGCGTCGATCGCCCGAACTCCCGTCGAAATCGGTGTCGTGATTCGAGGACGCTGAAACGCCTTCGGAGCTTCCCGATGGAATGGAATCCGTTCAGTTTTCAAACGGTTCTGAAATTCGGAACTTTGAAACGATTCTGCGGCAGAAACACTCATTTCTTCCATTACTCGGCCGCGTGCGTCCAGCACTTTTCCGAGCATTCCTTCGCCGACCGTGAGCCAGGGCGTCGTTTGAACCAGTCGAACCGGGTCGCCGCGCCGAATTCCATGCATCGATTGAAGCGGATACAAAATAGCATTCTGATCGCGAAAACCGATGACCTCGGCCGAAAGATTGGAGTGGTCGCGGAGCCGAATTTCCGCAAGCGCCCCGATGGGTGCAGGAAACGCACTGACGCGCACCGTTGTCCCCGCCGTTTCAAGCACCGCGCCTGTAATGGCCGTCGGAAGAATCGAATCCATTTGTTTGAATAGTGTTGCTGGATTCATGATTGCAGTTCCTCCTCAATGCGCGCCAGCTGCACGTCCAACCGCTGGTCGAGCGTTCCCGACTCGGTTTTCAGCAGGCAGTCGCCCCTCGAAAACGTCGGATCCTGCTTAATTTCCAGCCGACCGAGGAGATTGAATTCTGCACACAATCGTTCGAGCGGGATTTTCAGGAGCGCCGCATCTTCGGGATTGAGTTTCAGCACGAGCGAGTTTTCGCCCGAACACAATTCGAACGTTTCACGAATCCATTGCAGTGAGATTTGCGGTTCAGCCGCCAATTCGTGCCGCAAAACGACGCGCGCAGTCCGGCACACGAGGCGCAAAAACTCTTTTTCCCACGCTTCAACCATCTCGATTCGGAGATTTTTCAGTTCCAAAAGCATCTTTTGCAGCGATTTTTCCGACTCTCCGACGGCGATTTCCACTTCCTGACGCACGCGATTTTGAACTTCCGGCTCAATTTGCGCCTGTGCGTCGTTCATTCCTTGCTGAAATCCCGCCTGAAAACCTTCCTGACGCGCTTTTTCCCGAAGCTGTTCCGCCTCTTTTAAAATTTGCACACTTTTCGTGTGTGCTTCCAGCAGCGATTTTTCAAGAATTTCACGCGCTTTTTCCCGAACCGATTCTAAGTATTGCTGCGCCTGTGAGCCGAAATCCTCGAAATTAAAGAGGTGTGAATTCGACTGGGAGTTCGACGATTCATTTTTCATATTCGTTTTTTCACTTTCGACCATCCGATCCTCTGTTCAAACATCCGACCATCCGACTATCCGATCAACCAACCGTTCAAACGTCCGATCATCCAAGCATCCTAAGTTTCTACATTTCCGCCATTTTGACGTTCCGCTATTCATTCGGACAGTTGTTCTGAAAGTCGTTCCGTCAGCCGTTCGAAGTCGTTCCGTCTTCTGACAGTCGTTCCGCCGACCATTCGAAGTCGCTCCGACAGCCGTTCTGACGGTTTTTTTGATGCGCAAATATCAAACTGTGGCGTTTCGAGCTTCTGGAACCTGAATTTTTCCCTGAATCATCAGCTGGCGTGCCGCCTGCAGAACTCGTTCCCGTGCATTTTCCACCTCGGTCAGCCGAATTCGTCCTGGATGCGACAGTTTTCGGCGCACTTGGTCGGCCTCCGCCTTCGGAAGAAGCGCAAGAATCGCCTCCACAAAACCGGGTTCCGCCCCCAGAAGCGACAAAATCGCGTCCCGCTGACCGCATGAAGAAAAAATTAGCCTCAATTCTGTGTCGGTAAAAACGTTTAATTCCTCAAACTCAAGCGTCGGAACCTCCACTCCCAGCGTCGTCTCGTTTTTCGTCTCGGTTTTTTCATTCATTTTTTCATTCATTTTCGTCTCGGAATCGGACGCAGCTGAAACTTCTGTTTTTTGCTCGATTTTCTGTTCCGTTTCCGGTTCCATCGGCGTTACACGCTGCGGCAAAACGTCCGCCAAAGGTCGAATCACGCGCGGACGCATCGGCGGCGCAGACGTTTTTTCCTCTCGTTCTACCCGTTTTTCACGTTCCTTCGATTCCTCCTGAAACGTCTCGGCCGGTCGAGAGGAAGAATCTTTTACGGAATTCAAAACGCTCAAATGTTCCTGAATTGCGGAGGCTGCTTCTTTCAGAATTTCTTCATCCGGCGTCGAACAGGCGAGCATTCGCGACTCAATCGTCAGCCG
>CAYTLK010000009.1:0-27830 GCA_964438515.1 uncultured Planctomycetaceae bacterium | reverse complement strand
CGGGAGCTTCGATTTTTGCGCCGTTTGAACCCAAATTTGGTTCCAAAGACGTTCTTGCAACGACGCAATCGGCGTTTCCGACGAGCGTTTCCGCAGGATTGAACTCGGTCAGCGTCTCGGCGCCGCGCGATTTTACGGAATCTGCGTTTCTTTTTTGAGACTTTTTTTCGGGTGCGGGAATGAGCGTCCGCCGCGTCATATAAATAACGAGTCCGCAAACCACGATGACGGAACAGGCGACGAGCGCCAGAAGTGCGGAAACCTCACGCGGTCTCTGTCCCGACGTTGCGACCGGCGTTTCTACCACCCGAACGGGGGGCGTAAACGGCGACATTTCAGTAGGCGAAACCGATTCTTCTGCGTTTCCGCCGATTTGAATTCCCGACGGCGCAAACACCAGCTCGCCCTCCGGCGGCGTCAAATCGACGAGCGCGTCGCTTGAAAACGAAATGGAACCGTCTTCCGCAAACGAGCTGGAATCCGACTGCAAAAGCGTGCGCGCCGCTGCGTCCATTTTTCCCGCCGCCGCACTTCCGTCCCGCGCCGACTGAAACACGATGTTCGTGGGTTGCGCCGCCGTCTCAGACGCCGCGCCCTCCGTTTTTACAGAGGAATCCGCCGTCTTTTTTTCAGGAATCCGCCACGATTGATTCGTACGAGTATCAACGATTGCAACATCCGAGTCCGCGAGACCGCAAACGGCCCCCGTGACGAGGTGCAAAATGGATTGAATGTCGTTTTCGGATACATTGTACTGATTTACAGAACGGATTGTGATGGACGCCGATGCGTGTTTTTGCCGAACAAACCCATTTTTCGTTTCGCAAACGTCCAAAAGAACCCGAGCGTCTTCGATTCCATGAAACGTTCGAATTTGAGCCGCAAGCGTTTTTTGTTTTTCGTGCAAAATCTCTTGTTCTCGTTCCCGATCCGAAACCCAGAAACCTGCTTTGGAAGGTTCGTTTTCCTTTCCGTCTTCGAAAATCGGGAGTTTCCGCAACGCTTGAAGATACAGATTTTTCTTGTGTTGAGGAACGCTCACCGTTCCGTTTGCGATCGTATAATCCGCGAGCTGCGCCTCCGCAAACGCCATTTCGATCTGAATCAGTTCGTTTTCGGTAAAGATTTTTCCGGAAAAAAGCGGGATGCGAGACGCCGCGGCAGACGTTCCATTGAAAATAGTGCTGAAAATCAAAGAACTGAGGACGGCGAGAAGAATCATTCCTCCCACAATCACGTAACGCGCCGGGAGTCGTTGAAACAAGCGTTCCGCCGCAGAATTTCCAACCGTCGGATTTCCAGCGTCCGAACGTTCCGCAGCCGGATTTCCAGTCGGATTTCCAGCAGTCGAACGTTCCGCAGCCGAATTTTCTGTGTTCGTACGTTCCGCAATCGTACGATCCGCAGCATTTTCGCGATTTCCAGTGATTTCCGACATAATTTTCATTCCCAGTGATTTTTGAAGAGGAATTCCGAGTGTTACAGCAGCGCCGACTCAATATCGCCCATAATCCAACGATTCATATCGTGCAGCATTTCCACCTGCAGCGACCCGGCAGTCGGGTAGTTTCTCAGCGTCAGCGGCACACCGGCGGCGTACAAAACGCGCAGATGCTCGCACAGCGTTTCCACCGGACAGGTTCTCGACCCGCGAGAAACCGCATACAAAAATCGAGTGTGATGCAGTTCGCGGAAATGTTCGAGGAGCAAAATATCTTCCGGAACGGCTCCGTCGAGCGAGATTGCGCCGCTGAAACAGTTCGGATTTTGAAAAACGAGCCGTTGCGCCATGGTTCCGCCCTCCCCGCAGCCGGCGACGTAAATGCGGTTTGCGGCGATGTTGTAGTTTTTCTGCATCGACGCAAGCACCTCCAACACCGCGTTAAACGTGGTTTCATACGTTCCTGCGTCCCAGTAAAACCCTTCTTTCGGCAAACCGTCGTTTCCGAATGAAACACTTCCGCGAACGGCGGCGGCCATGTAATTTCTCAGGCTCATCATGGGCATCACCCTCAAAATTTGCTGTTCGTTTGCGCCGGGCGTGTGAAGCCACAGGATGAGCGGATACGCGTACGCCGGTTCGTAATGCAGCGGAACAAACGTCGCCGTGGGGCGCGCCGTGTCGAGCGTGCGGAAAACACCGCGTTCCACACGGTTTCTTTGCAGCGGCACTCTGGAATTATCGGCGATTTTTGAAAAGAGTGCGTTAATTGCGTCGTCGGCGTCCGAATTCGGGTTGGAGTCGGAACGTTCGGAATGATGGAATTTGTCAGAATTGGACGATTTCATAAAATTTATCCTGAATATCAATATTTACACCAAAGAGAATTTACCGCACTTTCGGAAAAAAGTCAAGAGCGATTTTTTCATTTTGAATGAAGAAAGAATCCCCGATCGCGCTGCGATTTTGGATGAAATTCTATGAAAAACCGGAAAGTTTCACATTTTTATGAAAAAAGTTCGGGATATTTTGCGGAATTTGCCCCCCACCCCTGCCATTTACGAAAAAATATGTTATAATAACCTCTAAAAATATTTAAAGAAAGAAAAAATGAGGTGTATTATGACTCAAAACAACACAATACGTCCGGATTTCGCCAAGTGCGGTGGGCTGCTTACGACGATCGCACAGGATGCGGCAACGGGAGTCGTGCTGATGCTTGCGTACATGAATGAGGAAAGTTACAACGAAACGCTTGCAACCGGGCGCGCCGTTTATTTCAGCCGCAGCCGTCAGAAACTTTGGCGAAAAGGGGAGGAAAGCGGAAACGTTCAGATTGTAAAGGAAATTTTTATCGACTGCGACCGAGATGCAATCTTGCTTAAAGTGGAACAAATCGGCGGCTCCGCGTGTCACGAAGGCTTCCAAAGCTGTTTTTTCCGGAAGGTTAATCCGGCGGACAGTTCCTTTGAGATCGTCGGCGAACGGGTGTTTGATCCGGCAGAAGTGTACAAAAAGAAATAATTTTTTCGCGGCTCAAGAGACAAAAAAACTCTGTCAAACTCTATTAATATATTAATAGTATAAAAAGAATCGAAAACTGAAAAAAGAAAACAGGAAAGAGAGAAAAATCATGGCTGTATTAAAATTGGGAATCCCTGCTGGAAGTTTGCAGGAAGCAACTGCGGAACTGTTCGAACGTGCGGGCT
The DNA here is from genome assembly GCA_964438515.1 of uncultured Planctomycetaceae bacterium. Lineage (GTDB taxonomy): Bacteria > Planctomycetota > Planctomycetia > Pirellulales > Thermoguttaceae > RGIG3701. The sequence continues at coordinate 24,680 of CAYTLK010000009.1, read as the reverse complement.
GGAAAATCAAATTTCAGTCCCGAAGTTACTATCCGACGATTGATGACGATGAAATCGAATGTATGTCGATTCGTGCGCAGGAAATGGCGCGTTACGTTGAAGACGGTGTGCTGGATGCGGGTCTGACGGGTTACGACTGGATTCTCGAAACGGGCGCCGACGTTCAGGAAGTCGCGGAACTTATTTTCTCGAAAGTGAGTCGCCGTCCGGTCCGCTGGGTGCTTTGCGTGCCGGAAGACTCGCCGGTAAAGAGCGTGAAGGACCTCGAAGGAAAGCGCATCGCCACCGAAGTGATGAATCTGACGACGAACTATCTCGCTAAAAACGGCGTGAAAGCACGTGTTGAGTTCAGCTGGGGCGCCACGGAAGTGAAACCGCCGAAACTTGCGGACGCAATCGTCGAAGTGACGGAAACCGGAAGCTCGCTGCGCGCGAACAATCTGCGAATTGTGGACGAAGTTCTGCAAAGTACGACTCGTTTCATCGCAAATCATGAGGCGTGGAACGATCCGTGGAAACAGAAAAAGATGCAGGACATCGTGACGATGCTGCAGGGTGCGATGAATGCGGAAGAACACGTTTATTTGATGATGAACGTCGAACGTTCCAGCCTGCTGAAAGTAATCGATATTCTGCCGGCGCTTCAGAACCCGACGATCAGCAGCCTCGTCGACGATAATTGGGTGGCGATCAACACGATTGCAAACGCGTCGACCGTACGCGAACTGATTCCGCGTCTGATTGAAGCGGGCGCAACTGGAATCGTCGAGATGCCGATCAATAAGATTATTGGTTAAGATTTCAAACAGATGTAAATTCGGGGTCTTTTTTCACCGCGGCGGAGTTTTCACCCTAACGGGAGAAAACAGTACGCTTCCGTAAAGACGCAACGGTCGTGAGAGGGAAACATTTTGAATGTTGTTTCCCTCTCAGACTCTCCTTTCAAAAACTTTTTAATACTTAGTTTTTAGAACTTTTTTCTAATTTTACTTGTTCCGCAGCGTCGAATCTTTATCGTTTCCCGTCAGTTCGCGATACTTTTCGAACGTCACTCCGTCTTTTTCTTTCAGTCCCGCCCAGTTGAACAGCGGCGCGTCGGCAGAACCTGTATAACGATTCGAATGAATGTTGAATTCAGCAGTCCGAGTGTTCGAAAACCAAAGCATTTTTTGGGCGGAAGGTCCTAAATCGTTGTTGCGATATTCAATATTTACGATTTTTGCGTTGAATCCATACGCGAGGAAGTGCGTTGCACGTTTGTCGGGACGCTGAGCGTGACTCCAGCCAAAGCCGGAATTTTGGAAGCTCGAATCTTCAACCGTCAGCGATTCGACCGTCATTTCAGGACTCGTGAGCCAGATTTCGTAACACTGCTCGCACTTTTCGCAGCGATTTCCTCGCCACACAATTTCTTTCAGCACACCCGAGTCGGGGCCCTGATTCGTCATTGCGGTGTCGTAAATCTGATAAAAGTAATTGTTTTCAATCAAAAGATCTTCATTTCCCGACCAGAATTCGATACCGTTTCCGTAACGTGTGGGGATGGGGCCGCGCGTGTAGAGCCAGCTGCCGCCGATCCAGAGAAAATCGTTATTTCGAACGATGCAGTGTTTGCAGCCGACGCCTCCGCCGCCGCGCAGACCGTGACCGCCGGAATATGCAAAGGAAAAACCATCTACAATGATGTGCTGCTGTGTACCGAGGTCGAAAAGATTGCACTTTCCCGCCGCTTCCATCATGCTGTAAATTTCAGCCGGGTTCTTTTCCGACTTGAAAAAGAGGCGAGCCGACGGAATATCGAAGTAAAAATCACCTTCATCTTTCAGCGACTCCACATCCCAGCGTTTCCAGGCCGCCAGTTCCTCGTCCGACCCTTTTTTCTTCATGATGATGTTTCCAACTTCATTCGAGAGGCCGCACGAAAGAATCTCGACGAACTTCGCGCCGAGCGGGACGAACGTAAATTCGCAGTCGTCGGGAAGAAAATCTCCGATGAAGAAGGAAATACGTCCGTCTTTCACGTCTTCAAGCTGGTCGGAGGTGAAAACCATTTCAAATTCCGTCCACTCGCCCGCTTCACGAACGCTCGAACTGACGCAGCTTCCGTAACGCGGCCACGGACTGGAACTCTTGATCAAAGTTGCAGTTTTCAACAGCGCCTGTGATTTTTCAGCGTCGAGGACGTTTTTCTTGGACGCATTCCTCGTGAGACTCGCTTTGAATCGGAATCGGAACGCCGCTCCCTGCGGAATCGGGAACGATGCGTAATTCAGCTGAATGTCGCACGAACGATTGCTCCCCTTCGAGCACTGAATAGTGAACTCATTTCTATTGTTCTCATCTTTTCGTACTCTCCAGCCGGTTTCCCCCTTTCCTTCGGTGTAACAGGACCAAGTTCCGCGATCGAAGTCCGCATAAGCGTCCTTTGTACGAATTTCGTTCGGTTTTGTCGCCCAAATTCCCGGTTGAAATTCCTGCCACATTTCGGGATGCGCCGCGTCGACGCTCCCCCAGAATGCGGGTTTCGCACCTTTTCCGTAACTCGTGTACGTAATCGGTTTTCCTTCCTCACCGCTTGCGGAACATCGGATTTTACCGCGCCAAACTTGGTTTGCGTGAAATGCAATCACATCGCCGGGCTGAAACTGTTGTTTCTGTACGTTTTTCAGAGTTTTCCAGGGTTGTTTTGGAGTCGTTCCCGTGTTAGAATCTGCGCCGGAGAGCGCGTCGACATAGTAATTTTCGGCACAGAGCGGCATCGACAGAAGGCTCAGGATGAGGAAGGAGACCCCCAAAAAGGAAGGAGGTAAAAATTGAATTTTCATCATAAATTCCTGTTATTTAACGGAGTGAAAAAGCCTCGAGGACGAAAAACGGCCTCTTCGGAAGGGACGGTAAACGTTTCGAAGCCGAATGAAAGAGGTTCAACGGCTTCTTCTTTTTAAATTGTACCACATTCCCCACTTTTCTGAAAGGCGGGCAGAAAAAATTTCGGACAAAAAATTCGAACAAAAATTTTGGGCAAATTTCGTACAAAAACAGACAGAGAAATTACAGATCATATAGACTGTGTATTTTGACAGAAGTTTAAATTGCACAAAATGCGACGCTTATCGGGGTTCTAATCTTTATACTAATTTTCTGTTTTGTTAGAATATTTCCACTTATGACTGTACTGGCAGTAGGATTTTGCCGATTATAGAGGTAAGCAGACCTTCAAAGTAATCCTATTGTGAAGGTGTGTAGAGAATATTCAAGGAGGAGGACCTCTCGTGAGTTACAAAAATACCATAGGGCTGCTCGGTCAGAGTTTTTTTGTGTTTGGAATCGCGGCTGCACTCGGTGCGGGCACGGTGAGCGCACAAAATCCGTATTACTCTGCAGCAGCAAATTCTCAGGTGGCGGCGTATGGAAGCGCGACATCTGAACCAACCTCGGCGTACGGGAATCCCAGTGCGCTCCCTGCAGCGTCTCAGACTTCGGCGTATGGAAGCGCGTCGTCTGCATCGCCTGCGGCCGCAACTGCGTCACCTGCGTCTGTTGCGTCTGCACCCAACGGGTCGTATTACGGAGGCGCGCCGGATAAAAGTTATTCGAGCAGCCGAACCGACGGCCTGAATCCTTACGCGAGTGCGTCGGGAAACACCGGAAGTACGCCTTCAGTGTACGGAAACACCGGAAGTACATCGGGAAGCACAGGAAGTGCGCCTTCGGTGTACGGAAACACGGTGCCGGCCGCGGCGTCTCCCGCAGTGGGACAGGCGGTTTATGCGCCTTACGAAAGCTCGGAAGTGGTGTATGAGTCGGCACCGACTTACGGTGCGGGTTTCAGTACGATGCCGGACTATCCGCGCAACGAACCGTCCAATGTTTCTGCGCCTGTGACGCCGGAACCATCGGATACGTATCCGCAAACGCAGGAAGAAATGATGCCGGAACGGATTCGCCGCGATCCGCCTCTTGCGCCGTATGCGCAGCAGGAAGCGTATTCGTACACGACGGAAACCGGAACGTCTGAAAGCAGCGCGTGTCAGATCTGCAATGAAGGTTACGGAAATCCGTACCTCTGGCAGCTCGGCGCGGCGGCGAAAATCAAACATCGTGCGCGTCAGGACAAAACGGACCCCGTGTTTTACAATTCTGCTGGAACGTATACGGTGGATTCGGGAATCAGTTTCCCAGTTTCCGCTGGAATTGATTTGAACGCCACGCGATACTTGGGCCGAAACGCTTTCAACTTCGACATTTGGGCGGATTTGCGCTTCAACGGTCTGTACGAATGGGAAAATGAAAAAAGCGTCACTGCGGCAGATACGATTTATTCCACGTATGGAATTGCAGGTCTTTCCACCGTCGAATACGATGTGACGATTCCAGCCGCCGAAGAAGGCGGGGAAGCCACAACGGACACCTATACTTCCTATCTTTCCCAGATGCACATGAAGTATAAAGCGGAGATGAACTCTGCGGAAATGATGTTCCAGTTCCGTAAACGCGGTCGTCCGGACCCGCTCATCGGTCATCCGAACGGCACATGGACGCGTGAGTGCCAGGGCGGTCCCCGTTACACGCACCTTGTGGGACTTCATTACACATCCTACAATGAAGACCTGAATTGGACGGGACTTTCCTCGATTTACAACAAATCGAAAGAATACGTCGGAACGGAATCCGGCTACCTGAACCTCGAAACGAAAAACAATTTGCTGGGTCTGTCGCTCGGCGGTGAGTTCGTCGACAAACACTGCGTTTGGGCGTGGGGAATGAACTGGCGCCTCACTCCGTGCCTCAACTTCATGGAAGCTCAGATGCACCTCCAGAACGACCAAAAGGTGAACTACATGGCGAAACTGTCCGAAACCGACATTGCGTACATCGCCGAATGGGGGATTTTCACCACCTATAAAACCGGAAAACACGTCGTCTGGCGGCTCGGTTACGACGTTTCCTGCCTCGGAAATCTCGCTCTGGCGGGTCAAAACCTCACGATCGGCGATTCCATCGGAAACAACAACTACAACATCGTTCAGGAAGTTTCGCTCGGATGTACTTTCGTCTGGTAAAATAAACCGCAAAAGTCCCGAAGACTCCCAAAGTCCCGAAGACTTTCGAGTTCCTGAAAACTCACGATTCTCGCAAACACGCAGACCTGAAGCAGCGGATGTTTCAGCGTCTGCGTGTTTTTGTACCCAACGACAAACCCTCCGGAAAAATTTTTCTGGGGGCGCTTGTATTCTGCACGAAGTGTGATAAAATAAGGTGTATTTCTCAAATACGTTCGTTCCCATTGGAAAATTTTTATCATGATGAACATTTCGACCCCGCGGTTCCTCACGTCCTTTGATGTGCATAATTTACCGCATCGTTTTACCGATATTTTAATTATTGGTTCCGGACTGGCTGGGCTGCGCGCCGCGCTCGCCGTCGCGAAGAACCAAAAAGTCACAATCCTGACTAAACCGGAAGACATTCTTTTCTCCAACAGCGATCGGGCACAAGGAGGAATCGCGTCCGTCCTCGACCCTACCGACCAGTTCGAAAAACACGTGCAGGACACGCTGAACGCTGGAGCTGAATTTTGTGACAAAAAGGTCGTGACTCGTGTGGTGACGGACGGTCCGAAGCAGATTGCGGCCATGATTCAGATGGGGACGCATTTTGACCTTCATGAAGACGGAAGTCTTGATCTTGGGCGGGAGGGCGGCCACGGAATGAACCGTGTGGCGCATGCCAAAGGGGACGCGACCGGGCACGAACTGGTGCGGACGGTCGTCGCGCAGGTTCAGAATGCTGCGAACATCCGAATTCATCCTCATTGTTACGTCATCGATTTGCTGACCTATAACGGACGGTGCGTGGGCGCGCTCGTGCAGGATTCTGTGCACGGAACGATGGCGTATTGGGCGAAACAGACGATTCTCGCGACGGGAGGAATCGGACAGTTGTATCGCGAAACGACGAATGCGGTCACCGCAACGGGCGACGGAATGGCGATGGCGCTGCGTGCCGGCGCGAAGCTGAAAGATATGGAATTCGTACAGTTTCATCCCACCGTCCTTTACGTGGCGGGAAGCAGCCGATCCCTCATTACGGAGGCGGTTCGCGGGGACGGTGCGTACCTCATCGACAAAAACGGGTACCGTTTTATGCCGGAATACGACGAACGAGCGGAACTCGCGCCGCGCGACATTGTAAGCCGATCGATTGAGGCGCAGATGCAAAAAACGAATTCCGCAACGGTTTTCCTTACTTTGGCGCACATGGATCCGGAACACATCCTTCGTCGGTTCCCAGGAATCGCCGCGATTTGCCGACAGTTTGGAATCGACATTACGAAAGACCGCATCCCGGTCCGACCCGGCGCACACTACATGATGGGAGGCATCGCGGTCGATATGGAAGGACGTACGACCGTTCCGGGGCTTTGGGCGATCGGCGAAGCAAGCTGTACGGGTCTTCACGGCGCCAATCGGCTCGCGTCGAACAGTCTTCTGGAGGCGCTCGTCTTTGGTGTGGCTGCGGGGACCGGCTCGTCGCAGGCTGCGGCGGCGATTCCGGATGACGAACACTTCCGAGTCTTTCCCATTTCGTCCGATTCGCAGAAAAAATACAATCCGCTCCTTCATCTGCAGGACATTACGAACGCGCTGAAGAGTCTCATGTGGCGAAATGCCGGCGTGATTCGAAACGCAAACTTGCTGACCGAGGGAATCGACATGCTGCGTCAGTGGAGCCGATACACGTTCAACGGCGAGCAGGAAGATCCGATGGGATGGGATTTACAAAATATGCTGACGGTTTCACGCATGGTGATGACGGCGGCGCTGCTGCGTGAAGAGACACGCGGCGGACACACGCGCACCGAATTTCCGCAGCGGAAGCCGGAATGGCGCAAACACATTACGTTTCAGCGTCGCGACGACAATTCCGTCGTGATTGAAATGGAAAATTTGGAAGACGAAGAACACGAGGAAAAAGTTCAATGACTGAAAAAGCTCAAAAGCAGAATGACCACAATCCGATGGAAATGCCGACCTGCATTCTTCCCCGTGACGGTGCGGAGGCGCTCAAAAGAGCGAAACTCGCGGCACAGGTGATTGCGGACAATCGCGGTACGGACATTACGATTCTGGATTTGCGAAAACTGACGTATGTTTTCGACTATTTCATCATCGCCACAGGAACAAGCAGCCGACAGCTGCACGCGATTAGTGACGCCATTGATGAATTGTTCGAAAAAGACCTGAAAGAAAAGAAGCTCAGCACGGACGGCTACCGTGCGAGCCGATGGATTTTGTGCGATTATGGGGACGTTGTGATTCATCTTTTCGATGAAGAAACGCGTGAATATTTCCGTCTGGAGGACCTCTGGGCGGGAGCCGAGCGCGTCGAATTCACACCCACAGCGATTGAATAATGCGCATCGCCGCTTTTTGAATAACGGAACGTCTCGCCCAAACTCGGAACGTTCCGTTTTTTCTTTTTTTTCTTCGACAATTTCACTCCCACGGCTTGACAGAACCCAATGCGGCGATTATACTCAAAAGAACGAGCGGTTTTCTGTCGGACTTTTAGAATCCCGGCTGAAACTGCCGCCCTGGGAACAATACAGAAAGTGGTACTTTTATGAAACTCGAATCTCTTCAAATCACGAATTTTCGCGCAATTCACAGTATGAATCTGGATTTTCATCCCCGCATCAACGTCCTTGTAGGCGTGAACGGAGCCGGTAAATCCACCATTCTCGACGCGCTGGCGGTCGTGCTTTCACGTTTCGTCTCACTGCTGCGAAGCGGAAGGAATGCGGGAAAAGACATTGCATCGTACGACATTTCCGCCGGCCGCGAGTTTGCTGCGCTGCGCGTTTTCCTCTCTGCGGACGACAAAATCTACGGCTGGGGGGTTATGAAATCTGTATTAAATTCAAAATCTAAGTCGAAAAAACTGGACGATTGCTTCAAAAATGAGGATAAAAACGTCGAGAACGTGCATTCTCTCACCGACAAAATTCGGGAGGAAGTGGAGAAAACGAATGAAAAATGTTCGATTCCTGTACTGATTTACTATCAGGCGAATCGGATTGCGCTGAATTTTCCGCGATTTGTGCATACGGACCGCGATTACTCCCTCATGAGTGTTTATCGCGACGCGCTTTCCTGTCGGGCCGACTATCGGGTGCTGCTTGAATGGTTCCGGGAGCGCGAAAATCAGGAGGATCGTGAATTTCGTCGGCTCGTTCTGGAGGCGCAGCAGACGTCGGCGGCGGGAAGTAAGGAAACGCGGAAAATTGTGGCGGAGTACCACGATATGGCGCTTCAGACCCTTCGAAACGCGTGGCAGGCGTTTATGCCGGAGTTTTCGGACTTCACGATTCAAACGAATCCGCTGCGTCTTGAGGCGAAAAAAAACGGTGTGCCCTTCCGGATTGATCAGCTTTCAGACGGAGAAAAAAGTCTCCTGGCGCTTGTCGGCGACATTGCGCGGAGGCTTGCAATTGCGAATCCCACGATGGCGAATCCGCTTGAGGGGAACGGAATCATTCTGGTGGACGAAGTGGACCTTCATTTTCATCCGAAGCGTCAGAGGATGCTGGTTCCGAAACTTCTTGAGATTTTTCCGAACTGTCAGTTCATCATCGCGACGCATTCGCCGCAGATTTTGGGACACGTGCATGCGGAGAGTGTTTTTATGCTGGTGGAAGACGAGGAGAGCGGAATCATCGAGCTTCGGCGTCCGGAGGAGTCGTATGGGATGACGACGAATGAGATTCTGGAGGACATCATGCACGTTCCTGCTCGCGACCCGGAGGAAGAGAACAAGCTTCTTCGGCTGTTTGAACTCATTGAGCGCCGCAAGCTGACGGAGGCGAAGGCGTTGATTGAGGAGATACGCAACTACCGCAAGTACGAGCCGAAGCTGCTCGCCGCCGATGCGCGCATTCAGTGCCTCGAATCGACGATAAAGAACGAATGAACGATAAAGAACGAATGAACGAAAGAACGATGTTTTGTATGGATGTTTCATCGGTTCTACCGTAAAGGACAAAAATGACGAACAAACAAGAAATGTATATTTCAAGAATTCGGTTGAGTAACTGGCGCAATTTCAAAGCTATTGATATTTCGTTGAAAGAGCGTACGTTTATCATTGGCGCCAATGCTACCGGAAAGTCCAATCTGTTGGATGCGTTTCGTTTTTTGCGCGACATTGTACGTTCCGGCGGAGGACTTCAGGCGGCAGTTCAGCAGCGCGGCGGGGTTTCGAGAATTCGCTGTCTCAACGTGAGAAAAGACACGGTCGTGCGTATCGGAATTGAAGTTTCCGAGTTCGGAAAAGAGGAATATTCCTGGAAATACGATCTGGAATTCAACGTGAATCCGCGCGGTAAAAGAGATTGTTACATTGTTGCGGAAACCCTGTTTCAACGGGACGAATGTCTGCTTTCGCGTCCTAACGATCAAGACAGAAAAGACCCTCAATTATTATCGCAGACGTATTTGGAACAAATAACCCAAAATGGTTCATTTCGTCCTCTGGTGGAGATGTTGGAAGGCATAAACTACTTTCATCTTGTGCCGCAGCTTTTACGCTATCCGGAAGCGTTCAGCGGTCCTGATTTGCCGAACGATCCTTTTGGACGGGGATTTCTGTCAAAAATCGCGAAAACTTCGGAGAACAAACGGAATCGAACGTTAGGTAAAATCGGAAAGTTACTGAGTCGGGCCGTTCCGCAGCTGAAAGAATTAACGTTCGAACGGGACGAAATCGGACACCCCCATTTGAATGCGATTTACGACCATTGGCGTCCCAATGCCGGAAAACAGAGCGAAGTCGAGTTTTCCGATGGAACACTGCGTCTCATTGCACTTCTATGGATGTTGTACGAAAATCGCGGCACAATCCTTCTGGAAGAGCCGGAGTTGTCGCTTCACAAAGAAGTCGTGACGAAATTACCGGAGCTGTTTTATAAAATGCAGAAGGAAACCCGAAAGAAGCAGCAATACATCATTACGACGCACAGCGAGGACCTGCTTTCCGATAAGGCCATCAATTTGGACGAGATACAGATTTTGACGCCCGACAAAGAGGGAACGAGGTGTTTTTCCGGGATAGATGTTCCCCATTGGAAAGAGATGCTGAGTGCCGGATTAAATCCCGCTGAAATTGCTTTGCCGCTGACGAAACCCGCAAATATCGACCAGCTGATGATGAATTTTGAGGATTAGTGCAATGCTGACGTATGTGAGTGTCGCCTACGAAGATCAATTGACCTTGGCGGTAATTCAAAAATTGTTTCAATTGCGTGACGATTTGGTCATTGGAGATTCTATCGATTGTAATGGATACGGGAAAATCAAGAAAAGAGTTCGTTCCTACAATTTGATGGCCAAAAATGGAAAACCTGCGTTTGTGATTACGGATTTGGACATGAAAAACTGTCCGCTTGAACTCATTTCGGACTGGCTGGGAGGAAATACTTTGAGTACGCACCTCCTCTTCCGCATCGCGGTGCGGGAAATCGAGTCGTGGGTTTTGGCAGACACGGAAAACATTGCTCGTTTTTTTGGCATAAAGGAAAAGGCTTTTCCTGACGATACAGATACGCTTCCCGATCCGAAAAATTTTTTAATTCAGCGGGCCAAAGACTCGAAACGGAAGGCGGTCAAAGGAATCATTCCGCGAAATGACAGTGCCGTCATTGGTCTGGAATATAACAGTCTGCTTTGTCAGTTTGTTCAGAAAAGTTGGGAGGTGGAGAATGCTGTTCGGCACTCTCCCAGTTTAAATCGAACCGTGGAACGTCTGAAAGGGTGGGAGCTGTAACGTTTGCAACAGAACGAGGCTCCACAGAAAACGGCCTTAAAAAAGGTGCGTCCCGAGGAGGTAAAAAACATGGATAAAGCGCAACTTATGGAGCAGCTGGATTTTGGCGAAAACTGCGAGTTTGAGTTCAAATCCTCACAGGGGGGAGTCCCTCACAGTCTCTGGGAAACCTACAGCGCCATGGCAAACACCGACGGCGATGCGACCCGAGCTTACCCAATAACGGGCTGAGCTATCCATCTAACGATGAGAAAAACGATTCCTTAACGGAAGATGAAGAACGACAACTGATGGAAATCGGCAGAGCCGCACGTGAGAAATCCCGAATCACTTCGGAAGAAATGGACCAAATAATTATTGCTTTGTGTCAGGGACGTTATTTAACAATCCCTCAAATTGCAGCGTATTTAGGGAGAAAATTAAAAACAGTGCAAGATGTCTATCTTCCTCGTTTGTTGGAGGCGGGCAGACTGGTTCGTCGGTACCCCGAGCAGCCGACACATCCCAATCAATGTTACAAAAGTACCGCCAAAATGGAATCCGAATGTATTTTTAAACGTACAGATTTCAATTGAGATTTTCGTAAAGGCGGAACCCAAGGCGGCGAAAAGAAACAACCCCGCTTTTCGTCAAAAAGCGCGTTTCGGGGTGCTGTATTCGTTTATTCCCATTTCCTACCCTCACTTTTAAGGAGAAAATAATGTTTCTGAAAAATTTGGTCCTGCCGGCGTCGCTGTTTCTGTCGTGCACGCTGTGTTCTGCGGTCTTCTGTCTGGCGGAAGGCCTCATTTTTGCCGAGGACGGCCGCGTCGGTTACGAAGAAAACCCAAAACAATGGTGGAGCGAGTACGTTGTGCACGATATTCGACGACCCATTCCGAAAAAGGTGCAGGTTGCGCCGGAATCGTTGAAATACGCCGTCGCTCCGCCGGACGCAAAGGTCCTTTTTGACGGGACGAACCTCGATGCGTGGCGCCCGACCGAGTGGAAAATCACAGATGACGGTTTGCTGGAATGCACCTCCGGCGCCGTCACGACGAAAGAAGAATTCGGCGACTTTCAGCTGCATCTTGAGTTCCGATCTCCCGAAAACTTCGAGGGACCGTGGGGAAATCGCGGAAACAACGGCGTCCTGATTTTCGGAAATGTTGAGATTCAGATTTTCGATAATTATACGCAAAATTCGTATCCGGACGGCCTCTGCGGAGCGGTTTACGGTCAAAACCCGCCGCTCGTGAACGCCTGTTTGCCGCCCGGAACGTGGCAGACGTATGATATTTGTTTCAAAGCTCCTACGTACGACGACGCCGGGAAAGAGCTGGAACCCGCACGTGTGACGATTCTGTTTAACGGCGTGCTCGTTCAAAACAGTACGATCGTGTACGGCGGAACCGGTCACGCGACGCTTCCGACTCCGTTCAACGGCCGTAAAACGGGAACGATTTCATTTTCGGGTCACGGCTGTCCCGTACAGTTCCGAAACGTTTGGATTCGCGATTTGAAACCGATGTAAAGGACAGACTTTCTTTCCTGTTTTTCATGTAGTGATATTTGTTTTTTCATGAAGAAAGAGCCTGTTATGAAGCAATTTCCCGCAACATTTTTCTGTTTTGTATTTGCAGCGGCCGCCGCGTTTGTGACGTTTGCAGCCTCTGCGGCGTCTGTAAATGCACAGGAGTCGGCATTTTCTGTCGATTTTACACAAAAAGGGGCGCCGGTTCGTGCCGTCAACGGAACGAATCTGGGGGCAAAACTCAGCGGTACACGTATTTTTGACACGCAGCCGCTCGTCACGAAACTGCATTTTTCGACGGTTCGTCTGCATGATGTGCCGCTCGACAATCCGGGAATGCGTCTCGTGGACGTTCCTCAGATTTTTGGAAACCTGAAAGCCGACCCGTCCGACCCGGATAGTTATTACTTCGATGCGACTGACGATTACATTCGAAGAATTATTGAAAGCGGTTCAAAAATCATTTATCGACTCGGAACGAGTATCGAGCATACGGAGCCGAATCGTTATTTCGCGAAAGAGCCGCAGGATTACGAACATTTCGCGGCCATCTGTGAAGGAATCATTCGTCATTATAACGAAGGATGGGGAAACGGATTTAAGTACAATATTGAATATTGGGAGATCTGGAATGAACCGAATCTGAATCCGCAGATGTGGGACAAAGATTTCACAACGTACTGCACGATGTATGTAAAAGTGGCGAAATACCTGAAAGCGCGTTTTCCGAACCTGAAAATCGGCGGTCCGGCACTGACGCATGCGGGTGAGGAGCTGATTCGTGAATTTTGCGAGACGTGCAAGCGAGAAGGCGCGCCGATCGATTTCTTCTCGTGGCACTGCTACGCCGCGACGCCGTCCGCAGTTTTGGATCCGCCCAAACGCGTGCGCGAGATTCTCGACAGTTACGGTTTCACGAAAACGGAACTTCATCTCAACGAGTGGCACTATTTCCCCTGTTCCTGGTCGGAAATTCACGGAACGGAAGGCGGACCGGACCGCAAAGCGTACTGGCGTACGTGTCCGGAAGGAATGAACGGAATCGACGCGGCTGCGTTTTGCGGTTACGTTCTGACGCGCTGGCAGGATACGCCGCTCGATATGTCGAATTATTACGCAACGAATTTGACCAACTGGGGTCTTTTTTCGATTGACGGTCTGATTCAGAAGCCGTATTATACGTTCCTCGTGTTCGGAGACCTCATGCAGACGCAGCCCGTGCGGGTAAAAACGACGGATGTTCCGAATGTTTCTCTGCTGGGAACGGTGGGCGAGAAGGGTGAAAAACGGCTTTTCGTCTCCAACTGGAAGCAGAATGTCGAAGAACTGACGATTCGTCTTGAAGGCGTTCCCGCCTCGGGGACGGTCACGGTTTCTCGTGTGGACGGCGACCAAAATGCGGCGGAAGAAACACTTTCGTACTCGGACGGAGTGCTGAAAATCCAGAATAAACCAGGTTCCTGGGTCCTGGGAGTGAAATTCCAGTAAGAGATTTTGCTGATTCAGGGAAAAAGAACGACTGGGAGGAAAACGGTTTCAAAAAAAAGTTTTTCTCCCTTTTTTACGCCTCTTTGACCCTTTTTCGATTCGAACGGAATGCGGCTCCGAACCGTCAAAGGGCGCTTTCAAGCTGGGTTTTCAGCGTCATCATAATGTCGCTGATGTTTTGCATGGCGCTGGCCGTCTGGAGGGAACAATCGCTGTTGAGCCACGAATCGACCTTCTTTTGCGCCGAAATGACCGTACTGTGACTGTTGCAGCCGAACGCCTGACCGATTTCAGACAGAGGTTTGCGCGTGTATTTACGGGCGAGCCACATCGCGAGCATTCGAGGCTGCGTGACTTTTCGTATGCGTTTTCCCGAAGAAAGAAGACGCACATCGAGACCGAACTGCGCCGCCACAAGACGCTTAATTTCTTCAAGAGTGACGGAATGTCCGGATTTTATCGTTAAATCCCGAATAAATTTCTCAATCAGGTCGGGACTCTGCGACATTTCAAGGTCCCGACGCATTCCAGCCCCCGTCGATTCCGGGAACGCGGCGTGCGTACGCGTCATAATATCGAGGGTGTTGATCGCCCCCAGAATGGTTCGTACGTCGCCCGTGAAACTTTCCGCAAGGACGCGCCGCTGTTCGTCCGAAAGGGGAATTTGCCGACTTCGGCTCTGACGTTCGAGGATTCCGAGCCGCACATCGAAACTGGGTTCGTAAATCTGGACCCAATAACCGCTTCGGAGGTAGGAACAGAGGTCTTTTCCGAGACCCTCCATTTCCTCCAGCGGCCGGTCGCACGCCAGAACGATCTGACGTCCCGCCCGCATCCGATTCGCAACGATCGAGAGGAATTCTGCCGTCGTACTTTGTTTATTGAGCAGAAATTGCAAATTATCGACGATCAGGAGGTCGCAGTAGCGGTACGTACGTAAAAACGAGCTTTTTTTGTTTGTGTCTCGAACCGTCTCGACGAATTCCATCATGAAATCTTCGCCCGTTGTGTAAACGGTTTTGAAACCGTACGCGGCGACTTGCCGGCAGACGGCGTCCAGAAGATGCGTCTTTCCGACGCCTGTTTTTCCGAAAAAGACGATCGGTGAAACCAAACCCATCTGCGACCCAAGCGATTTGGCCGTGGTGTACGCGAGCCGATTGGAGCCGCCGGAAACGAACGTTTCGAACGATCCGTACCGAGAATTCGTGCGTGCAGAACCTGCGGACGAAAACGCAGAAACCGGTGCAAACGGCTGCGCTGTCGCAGGAACTCTCGCTGAATTTCCGCTCGAAGACGCTCCGAAAGACGTATTTTCGTCCGCACTTTCATCCTCAGCGCCCTCAGCATCCTCGGCAGAATTCATCATTGCAAGCATTAATTCCTGCAATTTGCGATTTCCCCCTGCGGGTGCGGCGTCCGAAACCTTTTTTACCGGTTTCACTTCCACTGTTTTTTCCGTATCCGTAAACATTCCAGCATTCGTCCTCTGGCTGGTTTTCGCCTTCCCTGATTTTCGGCTTTTGAGCGCGTTTTCCGTCTGCGGTTCTTCCGCCTCGCGAAAATTCGCACACAATGATTTATGTAGGATTCCTTCTGCGTCCAAACGATCCATCAACATCAGGAAATCCACAATCGTTTCCGATGGTTTTTCGACCGCAATTTCAGAAACAACCGGAATCGCCGGAACTGCAGAAGCAACCGGAACAAATGGAGTCTCCGTCTCCGGAAACGCAGCGTTCATTCCCGATTCATCCCGCTTTTCGACGGAACGTTTTCTTGAATTTTTGGTACGAATTTCCGTCAGGCTGGAGGTTTGAGTCCGATTGGACGCAGTAAAATCCGAATCGCTGGAACTCGCATCGTTCCGCAGCTCCGTTTCGTGCAGAAACTCCGTTACTTCCGGAATGTTGAGCCGTTCCACGTCCCTCATAATGGCGGCAGATTTTGCTCCGCGCACCTGAAAACGGTTCCACGACGACGTATCGACGGGCGTCTTTTTTGCATTTCCACCGTTTCGCCCGCTGTTTTCCGCACGTCGAAAACCTTTGGAACCCGAACCGCTCGCATTTTGGGGCGACTTTTTGACGGTCGCACGCACTGCAGTTTGCGCAGGGGCCGCACTTTCCGCAACTTCCGACTTTTTACCTGCGGAAATTTGTACCTGGAACGGACCTTCCGGCAGAGTGCGTGCGGCACTTTCGAAAAGTGTTCGATAGTTTCGGCGGTACCATTCGAGCCCGAAAGGGGAACGATTGGAAATATGGAGGATGTGGCGCGTCACGTCGCAGGAAATTCGGCACTGTCCCTCAAACCATAAACCATAGGTTTCGTCGCCGAGTTGCGCTCGTACGGTCTGAAGAAAAAGTTGCTCAATGTTGCTGACGTCGTGCTTCACGCTCGCCCCCGGTTGTTTCTTGTATTGGATTCATCGTGTTTTTTGCTTTTTTCAAAGCGCCGAACACGTTTTGTTTTCGTTTGCCTCACATTTCATCCTGTAATGAGAGTCCAGCAAAACTGCGGAAAGGATGAAAATTCAAAAGAGTAAAAATGTCTGCCGCCTTTTTCAAAGCACAGAACACACATTCCCCCTCTATGTGAAACTTTTTATACACTTTATTTTAATACAGATTTTAATTCTGTCAAAGAGTTTCCCCGCAATTTTTCCAAAATATTTCGATGAAAGAGAATAATTGATTGAAATTACGCGAAAAACCCGACATTTTTAACTTACACTCCCTTTGTGAATTTTTAGGAAAACCGTTATAACATGTGCACTTATTGTGGAAAAAATGTCACAAATTCCCCTAAGTCCCCCTTTGGAAAGGTCTTTTGAGTCGGTAAAAAAGGACGCTTTGCAAAATTGATACAATTGTTTCGATCGTTAAAATCGCTCAAACTATCCACAATACCTATTTTAAATTAAAGCTGGGGGACACTGGGGATTTGGGAAATTTACTGGCTGTTTCGGCTCGAAACGGGGATGAAACTCCCGATTTCCACCGTGCAGGTGAGAAATATTCCCCCGTTTTTCCACTCGGAAATTCAAAATACGGCTAAAAAACCTTCCTATTTTGCGTCGTCCCACGTGCGGGATTCGAAAAGGCGCTGAACGAATTTCGCAAGCACATCCGTTTCCAAATTCACCCGATCGCCGGGTTTCAAACGTCCGAGCGTCGTCACTTCGAGCGTAAACGGAATAAGCGCCACCGTGAAATAATCGGGCTGCGCCTCGCAAACCGTCAAACTCGTTCCGTCGATTGCGATGGACCCTTTTTCCACCATCTGACGTGCAATATTGTGCGAAATTCCGAACTTGAAGAACGACCATTCTTTATCGTCGCGGCGTTCCAGCATCACGCCCGTCGCGTCGATGTGTCCGGAAACGATGTGCCCGCCCAATCGGTCTCCGACCGCCAGCGCACGTTCCATATTTACGCGGTCTCCGATTTTTTTTTCGCCCAAATTCGTTCGGTCGAGCGACTCTGGTCCCACATCGAACCCCATGAGGTCGCCCTCTTTTTCCACGACGGTCAAACAGCAGCCGTTAATCGCCACGCTGTCTGCGACTTTTGTTTCTGATGCGATTCCCGGTTCACGAATCACGAGGCGGCAGCCGGGGCCGTTTGCTTCCATCTCGATTTTTGCAATGGTTCCCATCGCCTCAACAATTCCTGAAAACATCCGATTCTCCTTATGTTTTTAAAAGATTTTCTTTTTTTTAGTTTTTATTCAATATTATATTTTTTATACAGTATTATATATTATACCACAAAAATCCGATTTGAAAAGGGTCTGGCGCCGATTCGGGAAAATTTCGGAAAAATTTCGAAAAGATGGGAAAAAACGCTTGTATTTCGCAAAATCGGGTGTACAATAGAGGAATGTTTTTATGGACCGTTCCATCCCTTTCAAATTTGAAAACATCATGATTCAACAGATTCAATCCGCCCCGCCTGTGTGGGAATATCCGAAATACACCTCCGCACAGAAGGTCGCGATTTTCGTTCCGTGCTACATCGACCAATTTTATCCGCACGTCGCGCAGTCGATGGTGGAGATTCTCGACCGACTTGGAATCCCAATTCATTTTCCGCCGGAACAAACGTGCTGCGGTCAGCCGGCCTTCAACTCGGGTTTCTGGGACGAGGCGCGTAAAGTCGTGCGTCCGTTCGCGAAAGCCTTCGAAAAATACGACTGGATTATTTGTCCGTCCGGCTCCTGCACCGCCATGTGCCGCGTCTTTTTTGAACATTTGTTTCCCGACGACCCAGCCGTCACGAACGTCGGAAAACGTGTGGTGGAATTCACGGAATTCCTCGTAAATGTGCTGGGAGTCACCGATTTGGGCGCAAAATTTCCTCATAAAGTGACGCTTCACATCGGCTGTCACGGCCGGCGCGAACTCGGAATCGTCAATCAGCCGATTGAACTGTTGAAACACGTTCAGGGGCTGGAATACTGTCCGCTGCCGCATATGGAAGACTGCTGCGGGTTTGGAGGAACGTTCAGCGTCAAATTCCCGAATCTTTCGCTCGACATGGGCCGCGCAAAATGCGAAAATATCGCCGCTTCCGGCGCGGAGTTTGCCGCCTCGATCGACACGAGCTGTCTCATGCACATCGGAGGAATTTTGCAGCTCGACAGTGCGAAAAAACACATCCGAACGATACACATCGCGGAAATTTTGAATTACAGATAAAAATCAGTTTATTTCAAATAAAATCGAAAATTATAAATCAAAGAATTAAGAACTTAAAAATTGAGAAATTGAGGAATTGAAGTAGAGGAATCCAACATCATGGAAATTCAGGAACAAACGGGTTTTCCTTTTCAGTCGAACGAGATGCACGATCTGTGCGTCTGCGGCGGCTCTCCCGCAACGGCGGCGTCGGCGCAGCGTTCGAACGAAACGTATATGAAGATGCTTGAACGGACGCCCGATTTTCAGCAGTGGCGCAAAAACGCAAATGTAATTAAACATTACGCCATTCAGCACCTCGGTCAGCTGCTCGTTCAATTTGAACAGAACCTTCAGAAAAAGGGGATTGAAGTCCGATGGGCGGTCGACGCAGAAGAGGCGAACCGCATCATTATGCAAATCGCGAAGGAAAATGACGTCAAAAAGGTCGTCAAATCCAAATCGCTCGTTTCGGAAGAGCTGCAGCTCAACAAAGCGTTTCGTGCAAATGGAATCGAATCAATCGAAACGGACCTCGGTGAATTCATCATTCAGCTCGCGGGTCAGCGCCCGACGCACGTCGTCATTCCGGCTCTGCACCTCACAGCCGAGCAAATCGGGCATCTTTTCGAAGAGAAACTTGGTGAAAAATTCACTCCTGTTCACGAAGAACTGACGGCCATCGCGCGAAAACACCTGCGAAATCACTTTCTCACGGCCGACATGGGTGTTTCGGGCATCAATTTCGGCTTTGCGGACACCGGGTCCTTTACGGTCATTGAAAATGAGGGAAATGCGGGCCTTTCCACCTCCACGCCTCCGGTGCACGTTGCGATTATGGGAATCGAAAAGGTGATTCCCTCAGTTCGCCATCTTCCCTATTTTCTCAGCGTTCTTCCACGCAGCGCCACCGATCAGAAGCTGACGACGTACACGCACATTTTCCATGGACCGACTGAGGGGCGAAAAATGTACGTCGTCATCATTGATAACGGCCGAACGAACGTGCTGGAGGACCCATTTACGCAGAATACGCTTTACTGCATCCGCTGCGGCGCGTGTATGAACGCCTGTCCCGTCTATCAGCGCGTCGGCGGCTGGGCCTACGGCTGGATTTACCCCGGACCCATCGGAGAGATTTTGAATCCGCATCTCTGCGGGATGGAAAAAGCGGGAAAGCTTCCGTTTGCGTCGTCGTTGTGTGAAAAATGTGCGCAAGTCTGTCCCGTAAAAATCAATATTCCGGAACAGCTTGTCCATTTAAGAAGCAAATCGACGCAGACGCCCGGCTCGCCGATGGACTCTGCGTATCAGCGTTTGTTGTGGAAAACGTGGAGTTACACGAACGAGACGCCGGGACGGTTTGCGTTTTTTATGGGACTTTTGCGAATCGGCGCACGTTTCGCGAAATGGGTTCCGAAACCGTTGCGGATTTTGGAGTTTGGCGCGTGGACGAAGGGGCGGGCCGTTCCGATTCCGAAGGGGAAACCGTTTCGAAAGTGGTGGAAACAAAACCGAAAATAAGATGAGGAAGTCCTAAAAACCAGATAGACTCATCACACTTGAAAACCCGAATTTGGGAGTAAAAAATGAACAGCCGAGATATAATTTTACAGAAGATTCATCGTGCGATGGTGCCGGTCCCCGACACGGAGTGTCCGGCTTTGGGAGAGATTCTTCCGTTCGAACACCCCGACGTCGAAACGATGAAAAAAACCTTTTCCGACGCACTCGCCGCGCTGACGGGAACGTGTTTTTGCGTTGCAAATGCGGCAGACGCGCAGAAAAAACTCCAATCCCTCGCGGAGGAAAACGGTTGGGAAAGCTTCAGCAGTACGGAAAATCCGCTTTTGTACGAAATTCTTCCGAAGGAATATTTTCACGGAAAGAGAAAAAAACGTTTGTATTTAGGCGAGGCGCAGGGGGAAACCGACAAGCAAAAACTGGCAGAAATCCCTGTAAGTATCGTATTTCCGCAGTTCCTCCTTGCGGAAACGGGGTCGTGCGTCGTGCTGAATCGGACGGCTCACGAACGAATGAACTGCTATTTAACCCCTGCATGTGTGATGGTCGCCAAAGTGTCTCAGCTTCGGGAACATCTGCAGGCGGCGTGGGACGATGCGGCGCAAAATACGGCCGATCCTGCAATGCGCGGCGAGTACGTCATTGTGACGGGGCCGAGCCGTACGGCAGACATTGAGCGCGTCTCCGTTTTAGGGGTTCACGGACCCAAAAACCTGTTTGTTTTATTGATTCAGGAATAACCAATTTTCCCCTTTTAGATTGTGGTACAAAAATGAAAAAACACGATTTTCGGCTCGTCATTTCGCTGATTTTAGCCTTTTCTGTCTTTGCGGCGGTCGGCGCCTCAACCTCGGTTCTGTACGCGCAGTTCGGCGACGATGACGATGCTTCCGCCGATGCAGCCGCCGGGGACGACGCTTCCGATGATGATGACGATTCCGATGACGGGGGTTCTTTTTCATTTGGCGGCGATGACGACGACGATTCTGCTGCTTCCGACGATTCTGCGGATGCTTCCGGTGATGATGCTTCCGGTGATGATGCTTCCGGTGATGATGCTGCTTCCGACGGCGACGACGGACTCAGTTTCGGCGACGACGACGATGAGGATTCCGACGCTTCCGGCGACCCTTCCGACGACGATTTAAGCGGGGATTCAGCAAATGATTCAGAAGACGCCGATTCCGACGGAGATTTTGAATCCAGTACGGATGAAAACGCTGACGAAAACGACGTTTTTCAGTCTTCCAATGCGAAAAAAGCCAAAAAAAAGGTCGGAACACCCAATCCGAACGCTCCCAAATTCCCCTCAAACGGAACCAAGGCGGGCGAAGCGGCGGTGCTTACGCTCGACGGAATTGCGTACGACTTTCGATGGTGCCCGGCTGGAACCTTTACGATGGGAAGTCCTCTGACGGAAGAAGGGCGCGAACTCGATGAAAAGTGTTCAGAAGTCAAAGTGCCGCACGGCTTCTGGATTCTTGAAACGGAAGTGACGCTCGAGATGTTCCGGAGTTTCGTAAAGGCGACCGATTACAAGACGGACGCGGAGCGCGACGGTCTCGGCGGTTATCGTGTCGATATTCAAACGGGTCACATTTTGCCGCAGGATCCGACGGCCAATTGGAAACGCGTCGGCTACCAGCAGGAAAAAACGTTCCCGGTGACGAACGTCACGTGGTACGACGCGCAGAAATTCGTCGAGTGGTTCAACTCCGAAATTTCCACCACGATGAAACCGGAAGATTCGATGCGCTGCGCGATGCTTCCGACAGAGGTGCAGTGGGAATATGCGTGCCGAGCGGGAAAAGTGACGCGTTACAACGTCGGAGACCGCGTGACGGACCTCATGTCGAGCGCCAATCTTCGGGAACTGAATCAGAATAAAACGTTGATGAAATCAGACGAATTCAAACGAAATCCATGGTCGCTTCCTGTTGGAGGTTTGTACCGTTACGCAGGGCGTGTCGGTTCTTACGATTCCAACCTTTGGGGGATTTACGACATGCACGGAAACGTCTGGGAATGGTGTCAGGACGGTTACGCGGATTACGAACTGGCGACGACTCCAATTTCCGATGCGGAAGGCGTGACGGACCTGCAAAAATATGTCGGACGCGTCGGTGCAGACGTCAAAAACCTCAAAGTCATTCGCGGCGGAGGCTGGAACACCAACTACCTCAAAGCGCGTTCGGCCGCCCGAGGAAGCAACGTTCCGTCCCGTCGATTCGTCGATATTGGTTTCCGTTTCGTAATTCTTCCGCTTGAAGAAGAAGCGGCGCCGGTCGAAGAGGAAGAAACCTCCTCCGACGACGGCGGCTCCCTCTTCGGCGACAGCAGCAAAACCTCCACACCGGAACCTTCCGGCGGAAGCGTTTTTGGCGGCGGAGACGATGACGACGAGGAGGACGCCTCGGCCGGAGACGACGAGGATTCAGGTTCTGCCGAAAAATCGGATGATTCCGACGATTCGGACCTGAATTTTGGTGACGATGACGATGACGACGTTTCAGCTGGCGACGATGATGACGCCTCGGCTGGCGACGATGACGACGACAGTTTCTTCTGAAAGTAGGGAAATTGGGCCGCAGACGTTCGTTTCGCAAGAATGTAACGACAGAGACGCCGAGAATCACAATGTGTTCCGCTTAAAAGCGTAAAAAGAACCCTCTTTTCACGTTTTCGGAGCGATTGTGTCGGCTAAAAATCGGTACAAACCCATCCCTGCCGCAGCCAAAAGGATTGCGGCAAAAATATTCAGCGGATGTACCGGATTGAATTCACAATCAGGATACATATTTTCGTACATAAACTTCATGAGGAAACTTGTAATCGTAATGGAGGTGAAACCCACAATGAGTGTCGAAAGCGTCCCGCGCGGGCGCGTTCCGAGCACCATTATTTTGGCGAACGCACCCACAATCACCGCCATCCCGCACCAAATCACGAGACAGTTTAAAATCTGTTCCGGCGAGATGCTCACCACGGTCTGATTGTACACTTCGGCGTACATCCTGTTCCTCCGTTTCACCCACGTTCACAGTTTCCTGCAAAAGGGAGGAAAAAATCATTTCCCTTCATGCAGTTTCGCGGATTCGTTCTGCAAATTGTTGCGAGAACCCGGCGAGTAATACTGCACATCGTCACTGAGATAGTAACCGCTCGGAAGCGTCTGACCGCCAATGTGTGACTGGCAGCCAGTCGTCATCGAAAGCGCTGCAAACAAGCAAATTCCAATAATCAATCCGTACAGAGGGCGCATTCGCCACCTCCTTGTTCAAGCTGAGTAAAATCCGGGTTAAACCCGTTCGTAATTAAATAAATTTATCGCTACAAATGTTATCGTCGTTACAACCCGCACACTTGAGCCGATTTCGGAGTTTTTTCCATGAATCATAAATTTTACGGTTTTTTCCCATTTTTTTCAATCGTTATTGTAGGAATAATTTATGCAAACTGTGTATCTTCTGCATTTTCGCAAGGTTTGGGTTCCAGCGCCCCGCAAATTCGGCTCGTAATTTTTTGTGACGGAACGCTTCAGCCCATGGAAGCGCAGCAGTGGGGGCGAGCGCTCAACGAGTGCGGGTTTCAGTCGGTTCAAATCCGTTCCGGAGACAGTTCGGACGTCCTCGACATTCAGGATTCCGGCGGAAATCTCTACCAGGTTTCGGGAATGCTGGGGCGCGACAGTCGCGTCTGGCTCCCTGGAAATGCGGTTTTTACGCTCGGAAGAGTGCGCGAGATGAAATCCTACCTCGAAGAACAGATTGCCGTCATGCAGCAGCAGAACATCGCCGCCGCCGACGCCGAGTCCAACCAACTTCCGAATTCTGTACAGGAACAACTGTTTGCCGACTTGAGCGCGCCCGTCGGATTTTCAACCATCGGAATGACGCGAAAAAAAGCGATTCAGAAAATTGCACACGATTTTACTGGATTCGTACGATTTCCATCCAGCATCCGAAAAGCCTTTGACGACGAGGATTTCATTACGGAAGAACTCGAAACGGTCTCCCGCGGGACGGCGCTTGCGTACATTTTGCGCTACATCGGGTACTGCATTGTGCCGGAAAATCACGAAGAAGGGTCGAATTACGTTCTGAAAATCGCCGCTTCCGGAAACGTCGTTTCGGAAAATATTCTTCCCGTGGGGTACATGGTGGAAAACGCGGCGCCGGACGCGCTGTACGAACGTTTTCAGGCGAGCGTGGATGGAGTTTCCGCTGCAAAAGTGCTTGAGTCGCTGCAAAAACGGCTCAACATTCCATTTTTGTACGATTATAACTCCATGGCGGGTCAGGGGATTGAGCCGTCGGAGGTCATCGTGAGTCAGAAAGCTGGAAAATTCACGTACAAGCAGCTTCTCGATGCGGTTTTGTACCAAACAAAATTGATGCGGGAAGTTCGGACGGACGAGGCGGGAAACGTTTTTTTCTGGATTACGACGAGTCAGAAAACACAAACGGGGTCCAATTAAAGCGAGAGATAGAAAAACAAAATCTCGAGAAGTTTTTGAAAAAGGGGTCTGGGGGGAAAAACAACATTCAAAATGTTGTTCCCCCACGACCGAAACGACACTACGGGAGCGTTCATGTAAAAACCCTTGAAACACAACGTTCCTTGCGGAATTTTCGTACAGCAAAAAGACGT
>CAYTLK010000008.1:55312-71356 GCA_964438515.1 uncultured Planctomycetaceae bacterium | reverse complement strand
GTGGGGGAAAAAACATTTTGAATGTTGTTTTTTCCCCAGACCCCTTTTTCAAAAATTTTTTAATATTGTGTTTTTAGAACTTCCTTTAAGTATAAACGGAGTGAACCGTAAAGTCAAGTAAAAATCTTGCAAAAGATAAAAAATTTTGAAAATTTACCAAATATTTTCCTCTCCTTTCCTTCCAAAAAGATTTTATTTGAAATTATGGATTGAATCACAGCGTTTTAAATCCGTAATCTGCAATCCGTTTAATCTATTGAAATATGTTGCAAAATTTATAGAAAAATCAAAAATACATTGTACGTAATTCTATATCATTCAATTCGTTTCAAAATCAGTTTCCTTACTCGGACGTCAAATTCTCGCGGAGCCAGAATCAGAAGGAACGGACCTGAAGGAAGTTCCAACACTGACTCCGAGAATTTTTCCGTCTCGTTCGAAGGATGAAACTCAATTGTGCGACAGTCGGATGAACTTCCAAGCGCCCAACAGGTGAAAAACGTGTTCGAATCCTCCTTCGAAAGATGTTCGAAAATCTCATGAGGAGTGAAAATCCCGCGTGTTTGAAATTCCGAAAGCACGTCCGACGCCGCATACGCCAAACGCAGCGAGTCGTGCTGCGGGTCGGACGCCAAAATTTCCGCTGAAAGCACGTATTTTCCCGGTTTCTCGACCCACACGCACCACGCAGTTTCACTCTGAATCCTCACGCTCCCATCCGATTCCTCAAAACCCGAAAAATGGAGGCTGGAAGATGCTGAAAAACACTGCGATTCCCCTGTTTCGAGCGACAAAGTCGGAGGTTTTTCTTTTTGCCAGTCCGATTCCCGTTTTGCGTAAAGCTGCAGCGGCGGAATGCGGTCTTCCAAAAACGCACGCCCAACACCCTCACCATCGACCTCCAAAATATCGCGAGGCGGGACGTCTGAAACGTCTGGAACGCGTGAACGCGAAATTTCCTCCTGATTTTCCTCAAATTCTGCTGCTAAAGTTTCAGACGGCGTGCTTTCCGACAGTGAATTGTTTCGTACAATATTCGACGTAAAGCGGATTTCCGATGGAATGTCGGAGGAATGCGTGACGCACCACGCAGCGGCGTCCCCGTTGGGAGAATTTTGCAGAACGTTCGAAACGTTTGCGTGCGGAGCCAACTCGATTTTTAGAATCAATGTGTAATTTCCGTAACGTAAAAACAAGGATGGAACCTGATTTTGAACCGCAAAACGAAACGCGTCGGGACGTTTTAGAACAAAAACGGACTGAAGCGTTCCGTTCGGATGATTTTTTCGAAAATCGCTCAAAAAATCTTCTGAAAAAACGGCTCGACAGGCGGTGTGAGGACCCTTTTGCGACGCGCTCCATTCCGGGTCGAGATGAAACGCTTTCATGTGTCCGCCGCCGGATGGTTCCCGAACGGACCCCCAGGGGTCGCCGCGCCCATCGACTATGAAATATGTACGAACGTTTTGCGGAGTGTTTGATTCGTTGTTTGATTTAATTTCGTGATTTTCATGTTTCGGAATCCGCCAATCGACGGTCCACAGTTGGTCTTGATGCGAAAAGTAAGCCGCCGAGGACGTTCCGACCGCAAAATCCGGGGTTTGAAACGTCGTTTTCCATTCGTTCGGCCCGTCCCCCCAGCGTTCACGAATCGTACGATTTTCGGAAATTAAATCTAAATTTGAATATGGTGTTGAATTCGGACCGGAATTGAAATCTGTGCCGGGATTCCAACGTCCGGCGAGCGCCGCGAGAATCAGAATGTCGGATTTTGTTTCAGGAAGCGGAAACCACCCCCAGACGGCGACGTGGCGCAACAGATTCGGGTCTCCATAAAGATAGTTGTACGAACGGCTGCACGCCCCGGTAAAAGTTCCATTCGGCGAAAGATGGATGCTTACGATTTTAGTCCAATATTCAAGAAGCACCTGTGCGAGATTTCGCACCTCTTCATCTTTCGTGAGGTTCCGCAACTGTTCGAGGCTTTCAAACACGACGGTAAAATACGTCGGAGTCCCGAATTCGCGGATTCCGCAGCGCCACGTTCGGAGCAAAAAACGCTGCATTCGCCGTCGGCCTTCATTCTGCCATTCGGGTTTTTCGAACGCTTCCCCCAAAAGAATCAAATTGGAAAAATTCAGGACGGAAATATTTGTATATTCTGCCGAGACGGTTCGGCGCACGCATTCTTCGGCGGCGTTGCGCAGAATTTCACAAATCGGCTCGCGGCACGATTCCGGCAAACACTCCTGATGTGCGTGACAGAAAAGCAGCCGCTGCACCACAAATTCTGCCGCATTTCGATCCTCAACCGTTTTTTGCCGCCAGTACCAGCGAAAATTCCCGCGAAATGGAACGTCGGGACGCAATTCCTGCATTGAACGAATTAAGGACGTTATTCGAACCGTCTCCTGAATCGGAACGGCCATTCCTTCTGTATAATTCGTTCGTAATGATGGATGTTCCGCAAAAAAGGCTTCCGCAGCGGTCAGCGCGTACAAATAATCTGCTGGTATTCGAACACTGAAAGAATCCCACGGTTCCCCCTCGTTTTCCAGACGGCGCAGATTTTTGTCGTAATTTCGCACCGCCTGCGTGTAGTAAAAAGCCGCCCGATCGGGAGTTACAGAAAAAGGAGGTTGAACAGACGGTTCCAAAGACGGTCCAACAGAACGGTCAGAAGTCGTTTCGGCTCGCACAGAAAGCACGGCACAAAGTGTACAAACAGTGCAAATCAGGCGGAGAATCAGACGGTTCCGTTTTTCGATTTTCATTTTTTAAAAATTCCATCTACGCTCCCCTTGCAAATCGACCGATGTAATGATATAATGAGGAAACGCTGATTTTTTTGTCTAACAGGAAGGATATTACAAATGTGTAAGTTTTTGTGCAAATTTCTTTTTGCGTTCGTTTTTTGCGCTGTTTTTGCCGCGTTCGTTTCAGCCGAACAACTGCGGATTATGAGTTACAACGTTCGAAACTGCAAAGGAATGAACGATGAACAAATTTGTGTGGACCGCACCGCAGGCGTCATTCAGCAAGTCGGGCCGGACATCGCAGGTATTCAGGAATTGGACTGCTTCACAAAACGAAGCGGAAATCGAAATATTCCGCAGGAACTCGGCGATGCAGCAAAAATGGAACCGTTTTACGCGTCAGCAATCGATTTTCAAGGCGGAAAATACGGAATCGGAACCCTCGCGACGCATAAATCGCTGAAAACGTACAACGTTCCGCTTCCAGGTGTGGAGGAGAAACGAACGCTGCAAATTACGGAATTTGAAAATTTTGTGTTTTTCAATACGCATCTTTCTCTCACGGCGGAAAGTCGTTTGGAATCTGTAAAAATAATCAATTCAGAACGAGAAAAATTTCAAAAACCGGTGATTCTGTGCGGCGACTTCAATGCGGAAAGCGGCTCGGAAGTGATTCAGGAGTTCCAGAAATCGTGGAAGATTCTGACTCCCGACGCGCCGACGTTTCCTGCGAGCGCGCCTGAAATACGTATCGATTACATTATGATTTCAACGTCTCAGCCGTTCCGCGTCCTCGAAGCACATGTTGCAGACGCGCCGAGCGAGTCAGACCACCGTCCTGTTTGGATTCTTCTGGAATTTTAGACGTTCAAAACGGATCGTTTTTCAAAGAGCGTTGAATATTGAGGATTTGTTTTCGATATTCGAACGCTCTTTGTTGATTTCCGAGTTGAATTAGCCGAGGTACGCGCCCTGTTCTTTCAGGATTCTTCGAACCTCATTAAGATTGACGTCGCGAGCCGTCGAATTGGATTTTACCGCAACCGCCGCCGCAACGCCGGCGGAGTGTCCGGAAGACCAGCAGTTTGGAATGACGCGCAAAAGTTCCGACATTCCCGGCTCGCCGCACACGCTGCGTCCTGCGGTTAGAATATTTTCGACGTTTTTCGAAAGCAGCGCGCCGTACGGGAACTGCCATCCAATGTGGTCGCCGCCCCACGCGCCGCCGTACCCGACACAAGAATCGTACGTTTTTCCTGCTTTAGCGCCTTCGAGGGACATTTCTTCCGTTCCTTCCAGCACTCGCGTAATTCGCACACCGAGCTGGGGCGCCGTTTCAAGAAGAAACACATCTTCACAACCGGGTGTGTTTTTCAGCTGCAAATAATTTTTCCAAATTTGTTTTCGGTGGTCGAGTTCCAGCTTTGTGAGCGCCCGAACGTCGAGACCGTCGGAGTCGGGACCGCCCATATTCACCCAACGAACGCCTTTTACCGGAGTCACACCGCCGAGTAAGTGTCCCGGCACTTTGGTTCCCGGTTCGGGATGAATTTTATCGACGTTTCCGATGCGGCACGGCAGTCCGATGTGGTACACACGACGCGTGTACGCGCAGCCGCAAGTCGCAAAAACGTCGCCGTCGCCCGTGCAGTCCACGACCTGCTTTGCAAGAATCGCGTGCGGCCCCAGCTTCGTCTGAATGAGAATTCCTTTCACGACGGGATTTCCGGTTTTCGGATCCGGATTGTCGTCCACAATCGAGTCGACCGCCCAGCTGTGGAGGAAGATTTCCACGTTCGCCTCGGTCAGCATCTCCACGAGCAGATATTTGTACACTTCCGAATCGACGGTGGGATTCCTCCCGAATTCACGGTCGCAAATTCCGTTCGGCAAACCTTCGAGCCGTTTCATCATTTCTTCGCCGAGTCCCTGCACGACTTGTACTTTTTCGCCGGAAGCGGTTTTGGTCCAGTGACCGAGAATATGAACGACGAGGCCGCCGGTTGCGAGACCGCCAAAATGATTGTAACGTTCGACGAGCGTTGTTTTTACACCCGTTCGAGCCGCCGCGATCGCCGCGCAGCAACCCGCGGGACCGCCTCCGACGACGAGAACGTCCGTCTCGCTGATGGTTGGAATTTCAGCGGCGGGACGCACGACTTTTCCGTCTTGAATCGTGCACGGAGCCGCTTCTTTCCCGGTGTATTCCGTTCCGCGGGTTGCGACTTTTTTCGTCACAAAATCGGCTCGCGCCTCTTCAGAACTCATTCCGAGTCCCAAACCGGCGGCTCCCATTCCGAGACCGACGTTTTTTAACCAAGCACGGCGGGTGAGATCGCTCAATTTCATCGTTTATTCTCCTTTATTTTTGTTACTAAATTCTATCTATCAATTTACTTCAAGCGTCGCAACTTTTCCGTCGTTTCGCGTTCCCAAATAGGAATGAATCTGCGGATCAATACTGTAACTGACGCGCTGCGTCGAACCGTCACACATCGCCACACCCCACGTCCCTGCGTGACAGCTTCCGAACACGCCGACTGAGTACCCGGAACGATCCTGCTGCGGAGCGGTGTTTGAGGTGCTGGAGTAATAAACAACGCTTCGACACGTGTCACCGTCCATTCCGACGTAGGCGCACTCGTTGTCGGCACCTCCTGTACAGGTTTCATAGTCGGCGGGATTGCAATATTTTTCGCCTAGCAGATACGTATTCGAAGTTCCATCCGACACCTGACCGATTCGGACCTCAGAACGCCGAAAAAGAACGCCCGTATAGTAAGAGGTGGAGGGGAGCCAGCTTTTGTTTACGTCCATCGTCGAAACTTCACCCCAAGACGCAGGCTGACGCGTGTCGTACCACGAGACGTTTCCCCACGAACTCGCATAGTCGGTTTTGGTTCCTTGTGAAACGGTATTTGCGTTGATCGGCGTCCCTGCGGGATACGTTTTGCAGGCTCGGCGGGAGGGACAGTACAAAAACGGCATCGGAGTCTGGCAGACGGTGGTTGCTCCTTCTTTCTGTTTCGTGGAAAGCGTTGCAGGGTCGCCGTCCGAGGCGAGCTGGAAAAGCGGCATCTGTTCCATAAATGGAAGGAGATTGAAGGCCCAGCCCCCCGGCTGTTCCTTTCCGAAACCGCGATCGCCGTCGCCGACCCACGACCAGAACCAGCCGCCCGTGGGGTAGTGCTTGGTGTTGCTTTCGCAGTTGAGCGCGCCCAATCCCATTTGTTTGAGGTGATTGCTGCACTGCATTTGACGCGCCGCCTCGCGCGCCTGCTGAACTGCCGGAAGGAGGAGACCGACGAGCATTCCGATAATCGCAATCACGACCAACAGTTCGACGAGTGTAAATCCTTTACGTTCGTACATAATTTCAGTCCTTTTGATTTGTATACTTATTTCGATTCCGAAAGATGACGGCGGCGCATTCCAACGACCCCCAGCGTTCCCAGCACGAGCAACACCCATGAAGCGGGTTCCGGAACATACGTGGACGCAATGCTTAAAACCATTGTATTCGGATTGTACAAAAGTTCGAACGAGCCGAAACTTGCATCGTCGAGCGCGGTCGAGATGTCGTCAGGCAGAGTCACTTTCGAGTCGGCAGTCAGCTGAAGGAAATCGACCGTCTGGTTATTCAGGCCCCACAAATCTGCAGCATCAATATGAATGGAACCTTTTTCGAGCGCCAAATTGCCTTCAACGATGAAGAGGTCCGCACTGTCCTTCGACGCAACGTCGACGAGGAGTTTTCCGCCTTCAAGGATTTCAAGGTCGCCGCCGATCGTAATGGTTCCGATGGTTCCGGCCAGAGCCGCAGTGAGGGTTCCGCCAGCCGCCACGGTTGTGTCCGCCAGGGTTCCCGTTCCGCCGAGAAGGCCGCCGTTCACGGTGCTTTCACCAACGATTTTCCCATTCACGAGCACGTTTCCAGCATTGAAGGTGTTTGCGCCGGTGAACGTGTTTCCCTTACTTGCAATCACAAGTGTTCCTGCGCCATTTTTGACGATTCCGCCGGTTCCGACGATTTTTCCATTGAGGATGAGCGTTCCTGCGCCGGAGACGGTGAGGTTTCCGTTCAGAAGCGTGCAGCAATTATCCACCCCTTCTGACGCGCCGTCATTTTTGAAAATATCAAACGTTTCGGTTGTTCCGGCATTCACGACGCAGAACTCACCGCCGTTTGCCGTCACGGTAAACGTATTGCTTCCCTTTCCGCCGGCGACGACTTCGACTTTTCCGCCGTCGAGGATTCGATTCTGTCTCTCACTGCGAATCGCCCCCGTACTTGTGCCGTAAGCGCTGAAATTACCGACACGCAGCGTTCCATCTTTTTTCACCGTCAAATAGGTTGCGGAATTGTATACAGTAACGAGTCTTGCGCCGCCCGTAATTTCAAGGACGCCTTCTTCCACAATGATTTGGCGGGAGGAAGTTGTGTCGAAGTTGGTGGTGTTTGAGAGTTTCAGCGTTCCGGAACCGACTTTCGTGAAACCGGCAGAGCCTTTCAGGGAACGTGCGATTTCAATGTCGCCTTCACCTCCGATTTTGAAACCAGCTGCATTCACGTTGATGATGCGGCCGTTTTTGTTTTCAAAAGTGACGGCCGCGTCGGCATTCGTTACGAGAAGCTGGCTGTTTGCGCCGATGACGTTGAAGCCGATTTCACCGCTTTGCGTGGCGCCGACGACACGAACAGTACCGCCGTTGAGGAGGACCGACCCGTCATTTGCACGCAAGGCTCCGAGGGAGCCGTCGCCATACGATACAAAATTATCGACTTCCAGCGTTCCGCCGTTATTAATTTGTACGATAGAAGTTCCTTGGTGCGTGTTGTAAAGTTTTGCGCCGTTCGTCACTTTAAGCGTTCCGGAATTAATCGTTACGTTATGATTTTTCCCTGTGTCGCTTCCTGTACTAAATCCGGTCGCTTTGGAACCTGTGAATGTGAGCGTCCCAGTTCCGTTCATGACGATTGAACCGTTTGTGGAGGTCGATGAGGTGATTGCTTGTCCCACCACGATGTTTCCGTTTCCCGTCACGGTGAGGGTTCCGAACCACTCCATCGTACGTGAACTGGTATCGGAAAACGTGAGCGTTGCGGCAGTCTGTCCCGTCGGAATGTTGAAATTCAGCGTTCCGCCGTTCGTCGTCACCTGGAAGAGGTTTCCGCCCGACTGGGTTCCGCCGACGACATCGAACTTTCCGCCGTCGAGAATTCGGGCGTTTGCCTCGCTGCGCAGACTCCCTGTACTTCCGCCGTACCCTGCGAAATTGCCGATTCGCAGCGTTCCGCCGGTTTTTGCCGTAATTGTTGCTTTGCCGCGGTATCCGTCGGTGAAGAGTTTCGCGCTCCCCGTGACGTCGAGGATTCCGCCTTCAATGACGATTGCTTGAAAATTATCGTTGTTTCCGCTGTAATTATGAGTGTCGAAGTTGCGCGTACCTGAAAGAACGAGCGTTCCCGCCCCGGTTTTCGTGAAGCCGTACATGTCGCCCACGAGACTTGCGACCGTGATGCTTTTACCGTTCTCGACGTTCAGCGAGACGCCGTTGGAACCGAAAGAAATCGGGTTCGTCAGCACATCCGCGTCGAGCGTCACCGAGCCGGAGGCTGCGGCAGAAAGTTCAATCTGGTCGTACGTTCCAACCGTCTGTCCCGTCGCATCCACGGCGCCAGATCCGAATCGATGGCTCCAAACGGCAGAGGTTTTCAGGGTCGAAAGGACGTTTGCTGTTCCGGAGAGTTCCGTGCTGTAAATGTCGCCAAACGCCGTTGTTGCGCTGCTTCCGGCGTTATAAATCGCCGAAACTTCCGTCTGACTCAAACCGCGGTCGTAAATCGCGAGATTGTCGTATTTTCCTGCAAGGTTTCGTCCGTCTCCGCTTCCCTGAAACGCCGAGCCGGCAAACGCGATGATTCCCATCTGCTGAGTTGTCGTCCACGCAGCCGTTCCGACTGCCGTGCCGTCCACATACATGGTGACGTTGCCGCCATTGCTTGTAAGAATTACGTTACGGTATCCAGTTCCTGGAGAGTCCGTACCGTTAAGATGTGAAGCGCCCGAAATGCTGCTGTAAGCGGTGTAGGCGGTGGAATTTCCGCGTGTCTGAAAACGAATTCCGACGTTTCCATCGTTGAGCGTCGTGTCGGTCGAACCGAGAATGTCGAAGAAATTGTCCCAGGCGGTTGTCGTAATATCCGCCCAAAGCGAGACGGTGAAATTGTTGAGCTTCACCGTGTCCGCCATATTAAGGTAGATCGTCTGATTCCAAGGCGCAGCGAGGTTTTTCCCTGTGTCGTTCGCAGAGTACGTGACGCCGCCGCCGTTGTAGGTTTTGGCCGCATCGGCTGGTGTAAGTGTGAGGTCGTTGTAATGACCCGAAATGTCCTGCAAATTCGACGCATCGAAATTCGCATTCATCATGAGCGCCGCAGGGACCTCACCGCTCAAACACGCCGCAGCTGCGAGTGACGACAAACCCAAAAAACAAACTTTTCGCCGTTTCATAAATCTACCTGAATATCGTACAACACTTAGGATTCTAATTTCGATCAATCATCGAATATCTTTATATTTTGATATTATACGTCGCTTTTTCTGAATTACAACAAAAAAAATTGTAAAAATGTCAAAAAATGTCAAAAATTTTAAAAATAGGTGAAAATAGGTGAAAACACTTACAATTGAGTAACTAAATCCGCGCGATTTTGCGGGAGTTGAACTTTTTCTGTAAAAACTTCTCCCCGGTGGTTGTATTTTTCCGAAAGTCAGAGTACAATAGAAAAAGGAACGTTTCGAACGTTTTTTGGTACATTTTCACATTTTGTTCATTTAACTTTTTTTTCCGAAAAGGACCCGCCCATGAAACCTGTAAAAATAATTCAAACTCGACGTCAATTTCTTCGAAACACCGCCGCTCTCGCTGCGTGCGGAATCTGCGTTCCCGCTTTTTGCTCGGACGCGGCTCCGTCGAACAAGCTGAATGTGGCGGTCATCGGCCCCTGCAACCGCGGCGCGGCCAATCTTTCGGGCGTCATCGGCGAAAACGTCGTCGCGATCTGCGATGTGGATTCGAACTACCTCGAAGCGGCGTCTCAGCGCGTCCCGAACGCACGAAAATTCGAGGATTTCCGCAAGATGCTGGAAGAAATGGAAGACTCACTCGACGCCGTCGTCGTTTCGACTCCCGACCACACGCACGCCGTTTGTGCCGCGATGGCGATGAAAATGGGAAAGCACTGTTACTGTGAAAAACCGCTGGCTCACGATGTGTATGAAACTCGTACACTTCAAAATATCGCCGCAGAGCGCAAACTCGTGACGCAGATGGGGACGCAGATTCACGCAACGGAAAACTATCGGCGCGTTGTGGAACTCATTCAGTCGGGCGCAATCGGAACCGTCACGGAGGTTCATACGTGGTTTTCAGGTGAGCGGCCCGTCAAAATAGGACGTCCGACGAACACGCCTCCCGTTCCGGCGTCGCTGAATTGGGATTTGTGGCTGGGTCCCGTCGCGTACCGTCCGTACAGTCCGGAATACTGTCCGGGTGAGTGGCGTCGGTATTGGGCGTTCGGAAACGGTTTGCTCGGCGACTTCGGCTGTCACCACATGGACCTTCCGTTCTGGGCGCTGAAACTGCGGGACTGCGAGACGGTCCAGTCGTTCGGCACACAGCGCGACCCCGAAGGAGTTGTGGGCGATTTGCGAGTCGAATACACGTTCCCAGCCCGAGAAAATGGGAGTCTGCCGCCCGTGCGTCTGACGTGGTACACGAGTCAGATGCCGCCAATTCTGGAAGAAAAAGGGGTCAAAAACCCGCCGGCCGCTGGAAATCTGTTCATCGGAAGCCGTGGAATGCTCGTGGCGGATTACGGGATGCACCGACTTTTGCCGGAAGAACAGTACGCGGATTTTGTCCGTCCGGAAAAATGGCTCGCTCCGTCCGTCGGTCACCATGCGGAGTGGATTCAGGCGTGCAAGGAAAACAATCCAGCCGCAACGACCTGTGCGTTTGGATACTCAGGACGTCTGTCGGAAACCGTTCTTTTGGGACTGACGGCCTTCAAAGCCGACGCGAAGCTGGAATGGGACGCCGACGCCATGCGCGTGACGAACGTTCCGGCCGCCAACGAGTTCCTCCGCACTCCCTGCCGCGAAGGATGGACGCTGTAAAAGGATGTTCTAAAAACTAAATACCAAGAAGTTTTTGAAAAAGGGGTCTGGGGAAAAAACAACATTCAAAATGTTTTTTCCCCACGACCGCCACGACATTACGGGCAGCCAGATTCTCCCGATAGGGTGAATCGCGCGTGCAACCGAAGCCGAAAAACACATAACGATTTCCGGAATTTTAAAGTGAGATTCGTATATAATTTAAATTTGTACAAATAACTAATAGAACAGAAACTAATTGTATGAAAAGATACATTTTATTCTTTTTTTTGAGCTGCATCGTCTGCGGAGCCGCCGCGGGAACGGCCGAAAGAGCCTGCGCGGAGGGAATTGACCGTCACGAAGTCGTAAATCGTCACCCAATCACAGATTCCGGGGCGATTGTGCCGCTCGGAAACGGAGAGTTCTGCTTCAATGTGGACCGAACGGGACTGCAAACCGTTGCGGGAAACACGATGTCGCACTGGGGCTGGCACTCGTTTCCGCTGCCGGACGGATTCACAGCCGCAGACGTTCCAGAAACCGGAACGTTTCAAGAGGGACGAAACCAGCCGCACGCCGGCGACAATTCGTGGCCGAAGGAAAAACAGACGCTGCGTCAGTGGACGTTCGACAATCCGCACCGCGCCGACCTCGCGCGCATTCGTCTCGCTCGACCTGACGGAACGCCGATTACGAACAACGAAATTCAGTCCGCGACTCGAAAATACGACCTTTGGACGGGATTGCACACCGCAGAATTTCAAATCGACGGCGAGTCGGTACGCGTCGAGACGTTCGTTTCGATGGATTCCGACCTCACGGCGGTGCGCGTTGTTTCGAATCTTGTACAGAGTGGAAAGATTCTCGTTTCGATTGATTTTCCCTATCCGACGATTCAAACGGCGAACTGGAGCGGCGATTTTGGACCCGACGAACGTCACACGACGACCGTCGTACCCGGAAATTCGACGCACCGCGCCGTCATTCGGAGGACGGAAGATGATTTCCGCTACACTGTTCTGATTCAGTGTGCAGGAAACAACGTTTTGCAGCTGAACCCAACGTGTCACTCGCTTACAATTGCGTCTGACGGCGACACATGCGAGTTTTTCTGCGGTTTCTACGAGGGTGCGCCCGAACTCAAACACAAAGATTTGAATTTCGCACAGCTTCGAAAGTCGACGGCGGATGCGTGGGAAAAATACTGGAAATCCGGCGCGGCCATCGATCTTTCGGAAAGTAAAGACCCCCGCTGGTTCGAACTGGAACGGCGCATCGTTCTGTCGCAGTACCTCATGCGCACGAATTCCGCAGGTTCGTATCCGCCGGCAGAAACCGGGTTGATGGGGACCGACCCGTGGCGCGGTCAGTACCACGGCGAGATGATTTACTGGCATCTGGCGCACTACGCACTTTGGGACCGGCTCGAACTCTCCGATCGGGCGCTTGGGTGCTACAAACACAATCTTCCGGCGGCGAAAAAGCTCGCAAAACAGCTGGGGTACGCCGGCGCGCAGTGGCAGAAATCGACGGGTCCCGAAAGTCGGACGGCTCCGTGGAGCGGGAATCAGGTTCTGTTGTGGAAGCAGCCGCACCCGATGATTTTCGCAGAATTGGAGTATCGAAATCGTTCCAACTCCGACACGCTCAAAAAGTGGGCGGAAATTCTGGACGAAACCGCAAAATATATGGCCGATTACGTCGGAAGTCCCGATAAAGACGGCATTTACCACCTCGACCCCGTGATGCCGCCCAGTGAACGGGGAATCACGCGCGACAGCATGTTTGATCTCGCATACTGGCGCTTCGGACTGCGTGAGGCGAACCTCTGGCGGGAACGTCTCGGCCTCGAACGCGTCGCACAATGGGACGAAATCGCCGACCATCTTGCGCCCCTTCCGACCCTTCCGGGCCGTCCCGAATCGGAGTCCGTCTGGATTCATTCGGCCGAGTGGCTCGATTCGTACGAAAATTATAACTGGGAACATCCCAACCTCATCGGCGTGTACGGAATGATTCCGCCGACGGAAGGCGTCTCCCCCGAAATTGCACGTCGAACGCTCAAAAAAGTCGTCGAAACGTGGAAGTGGGACCGCGTTTGGGGCTGGGATTTTCCTTGGACGGCGATGTGTGCTGCACGCGTCGGAGAGCCTGAAATTGCGGTCGAGATGCTGCTTCATCCCAGTCCGCGAAACGCATACGACGCCCGTGGCGTGAACGCGAACAATCCGTGTCCCTACCTCCCCGGAAACGGCGGCCTGCTTTACGCAATCGGAATGATGGCGGGCGGCTGGGACGGCGCGCCGCAGGTCGATCGATCTCGCGGCGAGGCTCCTGGTTTTCCCCGAAATGGTCAGTGGGTCGTGCGCGCCGAAGGGTTCAAACCCGCACCTTAGTTTTTTTGTTGAATAGTTTCGAATATAAAATAGATTAAAGAAAGATTAAAAATGATAAAAAGAATCCTTTCAGCCGCGTTTTTGACCGCTTTTATGATGCTTTGCACACAGAATCCGATTTCCGCACAGGATTCGGAACTGTTTCCGTTCGTGATTTCGTACGACGGACCGCAAAACGCGACGAGTATGGCGCATCTGCTGGACGCACCCGCAGGAAACGGAGGTTTTCTCCGCGTCGAGAACGGACATTTCGTGAATTCGAAGGGCCGCGTCCGTCTGCACGCCACGAATCTCACCGGTCCCGCAAACTTTCCGAAGCACGAAGAGGCGGACCTGCTGGCGGAGCGTCTCGCGCGTTTCGGAATCAACTGCGTTCGTCTTCATTACTTTGATTCGGCTTACGGAACCTTCATGTTTGACCCTCTGCCGGGAATCGTCGAGGAAAACGAAACGACTCAGAAAATTCTGAGTGCCGAACAGCGCGACCGACAGGATTATTTGATTTCTGCACTGAAAAAACGAGGGATTTACGTCGACATGAATCTGCACGTTGCTCGATTCTGGGACGAACGCGACGGTTTCGAAAAAGGCGGACCTTGGGCGAATAAAGGGACC
Organism: uncultured Planctomycetaceae bacterium; assembly: GCA_964438515.1. Taxonomy (GTDB): domain Bacteria; phylum Planctomycetota; class Planctomycetia; order Pirellulales; family Thermoguttaceae; genus RGIG3701. The sequence goes on along the minus strand of CAYTLK010000008.1, from coordinate 57,424 downwards.
GACAATTACGAACCGCGAATGATTGAGGAACAGAAAAAATACGCACGCGAACTCCTCACGCACGTGAATCCGTACACGGGTCTCGCGTACATTGAGGAACCGTCCGTCGCGGTGATTGAAATTAATAACGAAAATGCGTTGTGGCGCAACTACCTCAACGGCGCGATGGATGCGCTTCCGAAGACGTTTGCGGACGAAATGCAGCGTCAGTGGAACGTCTGGCTTCAGAAAAAGTACGGCTCGATCGAAAAGTTGAACGATTTGTGGAAATGCGAAGAAATCGCGCTTCACGACGAACAGATTCCTGAAGGAAAATTCACGGATCCGATTGCGTTCGACGGAAAAACCTGGGAACTTCAGGTTCTGGAAAAAGGTTCCGTCTCGACCGAGAGCGCCGGCGGCGTCCTGACGCTCGACGTTGCGGAAAGCGGAAATATGTACCCGAAAATCCATCGCCGTGTTTCCGTCAAAAAAGACGGCGTATACACCCTGAGTTTCCGCATTCGACGCCTCGACGGAACCGGAACGGCTGAAATCGGTACAGCACTCGCGGACACAGACGGAGGATGGCGCTCGCTCGGACTTCTGACCCGTTTCGACGTCGGAAAAGATTGGAAAACCGTCACATTTCCGATTATCGTCGCAGAAAACAGTAGTTCCGCAGAGGTGCAGATTACGCGTTTCCCCGTCGGAAAATACGAGATTGCGGACCTTTCCTTCCAGTCCGGCGCCAAAGGTTTTCAGGTCTCCGGCTCGCTCGAAGACGGAACCATTCCGGTGCTGAAATCCCGCGAATTTGCGCCTCCCGTGCTGCGTGCCGACTTTTCGCAGTTCCTCAACGACACGGAAAGTGCGTACTGGAGCGGAATGTGTGCGTTCATTCACGACGAACTTCACGCGCCGCAGCCCGTTTCCGGAACGCAGCTGAATTACTCGCCGTCGTTCGTTCAGGCGGCTCTCGATTACGTCGATCATCACGCATACTGGCTCCATCCGAGCGTCTGCACCGACTGGGAAATCGGAAATCGTCCGATGGTAAACAGCGCGTACAACTGTGTGACGTCGATGGCGGGTCAGCGTGTGGCGGGGAAACCGTTCACGGTGAGCGAGTACAATCATCCGTTCCCGAATTATTACGGGGCCGAAGGTCAGCCGATGCTGCGGGCGTACGGGGCGTTTCAGGATTGGGACGGCGTGTTTGAATACACGTACAATCACAATCCCGACTTCCAGCCCGGCAAAAATACGTACTTTTTCAGTATGATTTGCAGAACGGACGTACTGGCGCATATTCCTGCGTGTGCCGCAATGTTCCTGCGCGGCGACGTTCAGCCGGCTCGCGAGACCGTGACGGCTCATTTTACGACGGAGACGGAACTCGAAAAAATCGCGAAACGTCAGACGCTCAGTCTCAGCGTCGGTCAGATGGGCGTGGACGGACGTATGCCGCTCGTGCATCAGACGGAAGTGGCGCTTCACGCGCAAAAAGACGAAGTAACGGGCGCTTCCGACGCTGAAATGGCGCTCGGCGATCGAAACGGAATCTACGTGAGCGACACCGGCGAACTGGTTTGGGATGATTCCACCCCCGAAAAAGGCGTTTTCCTCGTGAAATCGCCCAACACGAAGCTGTTTACGGGATACACAGAAGGAAAAACGTTCGATTTAGGAAACGATGTGACGCTTTCTGTCGGAAAAACCCGTCTCGGATGGGCGACAATTTCGATGACGTCCCGCAACGCCAACGGTTTTGGAACGAATGGAGCCTCCGATATTTTGCTCGCTGCGACGGGGTTCTGCGGAAATTCGAATCAAATCGCCGAAGAACGTCCGGGAAACCGCATCCATTTCAGCTCGTGGGGAGACGCGCCCGTCGTTGCAGAAGGAATTCCTGCGGAAATTACGATTCCGGCTGACGCTGCGAGCGTGAAAGTATACGCCCTGAACCATCACGGAAACCGAATCACCGAAATTCCCGTCACAACGAACGAAGCTGGAAAAACCGTCATTTCAATCGGACCGCAGTACAAAACGGTTTGGTATGAAATTTCGATTGAAGAATAAAATTGTACTTATTTCATTTTGGGAGATTTCGATGAGAAAAAACCTTGT
>CAYTLK010000008.1:49526-55212 GCA_964438515.1 uncultured Planctomycetaceae bacterium | reverse complement strand
TTGTACTTATTTCATTTTGGGAGATTTCGATGAGAAAAAACCTTGTTTTCATGCTTCTCGCCTGCTTGTTTGCCGGAAGTTCCTTCCTGAACGCAGCGCACGCAGAGGAGGCGGTTCTGCCCGACACACAAACACACCCGAACGTCTGGCACCCGCAAACGAAAAGCGTCGCGATTTTCAAAAACGGGCTGGGATTTTTCGTACAAGAAGGAAAGGTGCAGCTTCACGAGGGTTGGTGCCGCGGTGCGTCCGTTCCTCCTGCTGCGTTTGGAACCTTTGCGGTTTACTCGCAAAATGAAGGTTCTGCGGTCGATACGATTGCGTTGGGACCCGGCGAAATTCTTGAGTTTGACGGTCGGCAAAAACCCGACACGCTTGAGGCGCGTCACGCCGCGCTCGCACCCTGTTTGGGACTAAATATCGAACTCACCTGCCGCAGAGGAGAAACCGACACGACGAGTGCTGGAAAGTTCATCAATCTGACCGATTCCTACGCGATTCTGGAGTCCAACTCCGACCGCTTTGCCGTTTCGCTGTCGGAAATCCGTAAAATGCAGATTCTCGACCTTCCTCTGCGCGTACACGTGGGAAATTCGAAAATCGAACAAGATTCTGAAAAATCGGATGCTTCTTCCGACACTTCTTCTTCCGAAACGAAAGAGGTGACGCTTGGAATGTCGTATTTGCGCAGTGGAATTGCGTGGGTTCCGGAATACTCGCTGACGATTCTCGACGATGAAACCGCAGAACTGACGCTGCGCGGAACCATTATTAATGAAGCGGAAGATTTAATCGGTACAGACGTTCATCTCGTCGTCGGCGTCCCTCATTTTATGCACACGGAATTCATGACGCCGCTCGTCGTCGGTCAGGCGATCCGCACCCTCGGAACGAACCTTGCGGCCTCCGCGAATCTTCAAATTCCGCAGCAGATGATGACGCAGCAGGTGATGAATTCCGCGCCGGAAATCTCCCGTTCCGCCTCCGCATCCACCGCAGCGACCGTTCCCGTTTCGGCAGAAAGTACGAACGTTCAGCAGGTGCTGGGAAGCGTTCCTGCAATCGATGCGGCCGGAGCGTCCGATTATACGGTTTATACACGCAAAAATCTGACGCTCCGACGGGGCGAGCGCGCGATGCTGACGCTGTTTTCGTACAAAATACGATACTCGCACATTTATCAGTGGAATGTGGGAGGGAAAATGACGCATTCTCTGCGCGTGCACAACGAGACGCCGACCGCGTGGACGACGGGACCCTGCATCGCAGTTTCCGGCTCGCAGGCTCTGACGGAAGACACGCTGAAATACACGCCGAAAAACAGTGTGGGAGAATTGGCGCTCACCGAGTCGATCAACATCGGTCAGGAACATCAGCAGAGCGAGACGGAACGTAAAATTGCGGCTCACGTTTTGCAGGGTCGAAGTTTCGATTGCGTTCAACTGACCGGAACCGTCACGATTCGGAACTTTGAACCGCGTGAGGCGGAAATTATAGTGACGGTCCCAGTCGAAGGAAAGGCGCTGACGGCCGACCACGATGGAACCGTCACGCAGGACGCCTCCGAGCTGCGGCTCACAGCCCGAAGAAGTACCGTTTCCTGGCACTTGAAGCTTCCGGCGGGAGAGACGCAAGTTCTTTCCTACACGTACGAACGCTACGTAGAAAGTCTGTAAGTCCTTCTGATTCCAGAAGATGTGCGTTCTGCGCCGTTTAAACAACCCAGGACGCACACCTTTTAATATTGTACGATTTTAAATAGGATTCAATGAAAGAAGGAGATTGTTGTTTTGAAACAAATGGAACAGGATAGAATAACGTACTGAACATTTTTGATTATTTTATTGTTTATGCAACAATATTCATTTAATAAAAAAGATTTCAAGGGGATTTTAATGTTTTTGATGACGAATTTTACCCGGCATTTTTTCAATTTCAGTCTCGGAATCGTCTTCCTGATTTTGACGGGAAGCAGTCTTTTTTCTCAGGAAAAGCGTCCGAACATTTTTTTCTTTTTTGCCGACGATTGGGGACAGTACGCCAGTTGTTATTCGGAAAATCCCATCAATCAGACGTTTTCAACTCCTTCAATGGATCGTGTGGCGCGGGAAGGTGTATGTTTTCGGAACGCTCATGTGAGTGCGCCGTCGTGCACACCGTGCCGAAGCGCCCTTTTTTCAGGACAGTATTTTTACAGAACCGGCGAGGGTGCAAATCTTTGGACGCAGCATTGGGACGCATCCATTCCCACTTTTCCTCTTTTGTTGGAAGATGCCGGCTATTATTTCGGTTTTACGTACAAGGGCTGGGGGCCTGGAGACCCTGCGAATGCGCCTTTGGGCGGAAAAAGGAATGCGTTCAACAGATGCGGAGGCCGTTTCAATCAGTTTTCGCAGAACGTGACGCTTCTTGCGGCGCAGGGAAAGTCGCTGGAGGATGCGAAAGAGGAAATTTATCAGGAGTGTTTGGGAAATTTTGACGATTTTTTGGCGCGTCGCAAGCCGGGTCAGCCGTTTTGTTACTATTTTGGACCGACAAACACGCATCGAATGTGGGTTCAAGGGTCTGGAAAAGCGCTTTGGAATCTGAATCCAGACGATTTGAAAGGGCGTTTGCCGAAATTTTTGCCAGACGTTGCAGAGGTTCGTGAGGATTTCTGCGATTATCTGGGCGAAGCGCTGGCGCTGGATGCGATGATGGGACGATTTCTTGATATATTGGAGAAAATGGGGGAGCTGGAAAATACAATCATCATCGTAAGCGGCGACCATGGAATCCCGGGGTTTCCGCGTGGAAAAACGAATTTGTATGCTTTGGGAACGAAAGTTCCGCTTCTTATTCGATGGGGAAACGAGGTTCCTGGAAATCGGAGGCTCGACGATTTTGTGAATTTGATGGATTTGGCGCCTACGATTCTGGAGGCGGCACACGCAGAGGTTCCCGAATGTATGACGGGACGAAGTTTGATTCCTGTGTTAAAATCAGAATCATCGGGACTGGCGGATTCTACGCGGGATTTCGTCGTGACGGGTCGTGAGCGTCATTTTGTGACCGCTCGAGAGGGAAATAAACCGTATCCCTCGCGTGCGTATCGGACGAAAGACTGGCTGTACATTCGGAATTATCGGCCTGAACGTCTTCCAGAGGGGGACGATTTGGGAGAAAATGACGCAAAAAATGGGAGTCGTTCGAGTGTTTCGGACAGTTACGGACGTCCTTTTGCGGATTTGGACGGCGGTCCCACGAAGCAGTGGCTTTTGGCGCATCGGACAGAAGCGCGCTGGAGTCGTGAAATGGACTGGGCGTTCGGACGGCGGCCGAGTGAAGAACTCTATGATTTACGCACCGATCCCGACGCGCTCATCAATCTTGCGGACGACCCGAAGTATCAGGCGGTGAAAAAGAATTTGAGTCAAAAACTCCTGAAAATTCAGCAGGAAACGAAAGATCCGCGCATTGAACCCAACGGCGGGATATTCGAACAAGAGGATTTTTTGCAAAGAACGTCCCATTGAAAACTCTGAACGATTCCCTGAAATTTCAAGTATGATGTATATATTTGTCGGGCCCCTCTTGACAGCCAAAATGAAACCTCTATAATAAAATAGGAACGTTTTCGGGCCCTCGTGAAAATGACAGACGCGCCGAAAATTTTCTTTATTTTCCCCATTTTACCCATTTAAACAAAACTTATGCCTCGTCAAACCCTTATAACGTCGAATCAAGACGACGATTTCGATTCTCGTCCGGAAAATACGGTTGAAAACGACATTCCGTGCCGCATGAACATCCCGGCTGGAGGCGCTTCGGACGACGACAGCGCACTGCGTCCGACCCGCATCAACGACATGATCGGCCAGCGCGACGTGTACGAACGTATTTTGATCGCGATCGACGCAACTCAAAAACGGCGCGAGCCGCTCGGTCACATTCTTTTCGACGGACCTCCCGGACTGGGGAAAACAACTTTTTCGACCTGCATCCCGCACGAACTCGGCGTCGCCTGTCAGATTGCGAGCGGCGCGACGCTCAAGGCGCCGAAGGATTTGATTCCGTATTTAACGAATGCTGAAGAACGATCCATTCTGTTTATTGATGAAATTCATCGAATGCAGAAGGCGGTGGAAGAGTTCCTCTATCCCGCGATGGAAGACTTTCGCATCGACCTCGTCATCGGTGAGGGAAGCGGAGCGCGCACCATTAATATGCAGCTGCGCCCTTTCACCGTCATCGGAGCCACAACGCGTGCCGGACTCCTTTCCGCCCCGCTCCGCGATCGGTTTCAGATGCGTGAACACCTCGATTTTTACCCCGAGTCGGACCTTGCGAAGATTATTGAACGAAATGCTGTGAAATTGCACGTAGAAATCAGTCCCGAAGCCGCGATGGAGATTGCCGGCCGAAGCCGTGGAACGCCTCGTATCGCGAATAACCGACTGCGTTGGGTGCGCGATTATGCAGTGAGTCGGGCGGACGGACGCGTGTCTCTTGAGGTGGCGCGGCGAGCGATGCGGATGCAGGAAATCGACGAATTGGGGTTGGACCGACAGGATCGAAAGTACTTGGACGTCATTTTACGTGTTTTCAGCGGCGGGCCGGTTGGTGTTGAGGCGGTGGCGCACACGATGAACCTTGCGCCCGACACGCTCGTCGATGAGGTGGAACCTTTTTTGCTTCGCAGCGAGCTGATTGTACGTTCACCGCGCGGTCGGATGCTGACGGAAAAGGCGGTAAAACACTTGCGAAAGTCCAACGTATATTGAAATATTCGAAGTTTTCCGGGTGAGGGGGCTGGGGGGCGCGAGCCGCGACGAGCAACCGCGATGTCGCGCGAGCGGTGCCCTCATTGGGGCGTAATTGCAAGCAGTAAATACTTTCAAAAAGCCTCTCTCCACACGAACGATACGACATTATGGGCAGTCAGATTTTCCCGAAGGGTAAATCGCGCGTGAAACCGAAGCCGAAAAACTCATTAAAATTCCCCTCAATCCCCCACCTTTTTTCATGAGGTTTTTCTAATGAAGATGTTTAAACCTTTTTACGTATCGTTTTTCTTGGTTCTAACAATTGTACAGTTTTCCGTTTTGAGTGCGGAAGACGCGGCGCGTCCGATGGTCGGAATTCCAGAGGATACGGAGGCGGCGACGAGCGCAAAATATCGTCTCATGAACGATTTTTCACCCGAACTGTGTCCGATTCCTCAAGGAGGTCAGGCGTGCGCGGCTGTCCGAAACGAAAAAGAATCAAACGAAAATCAATTGGTCATCGATTGTGAGTTTCTCGCCAAAACTCAGCCGGAGTATCTGTCGGTCGGAACGCCTTTATTCGTGAAAAAGCCCGGTTTTTCTGTGGGTGTGCGTCTCAAAGTCGAGGTGCTGGACGAAAAAGACGGAAGCTGGAGCGAAGAAAAATTTCCCGTCAACATTCGTTTTGTCGATCCGTCCGGCGAGTGGCACCAATCGGCGTGCTGCGAAACGTCGGGGGAGTGGATGCTGGCGCCTGCTGCGGGTTCTAACCTGTGCTGGAGCGGCGACGGCGACAAAAAATTGCAGTTTCCGTGTGCTGTGGAGTTTCTCGTCGTCGATCATCCGAACCCGCCGCGACCGATGAAATGCCGCGTCACGCTCTACGATGTGCGGCTTTTTCGAAATCAGGACGTTCCGAAAATTTTGTCCTTCATCCAAAT
>CAYTLK010000008.1:0-49426 GCA_964438515.1 uncultured Planctomycetaceae bacterium | reverse complement strand
TGAAAATCAGACCGAAAATCTTCCAGGTTTAACGAACGTCTTTTTCGAGGGTTCCGCGCCCGAAAAAGTTTCGTTTCAGGTCGCGAAGCAACCCGGTTTTGAAGAAAAAAACGTACATGTGAATTTTGTGCGAATTCTTAACGGCCAAAAAATCGAACAGAAAACGTATTCAAACGAGGAATTCCAGAAATTTACAGAAGGAACGGCTTTTACACTCCCCATTTCGACGCAGATCGGTTTCGAGTCGCTGATTTTCACACCGGAAATCCAGGACGAAGATGGAATGACGATCGTCGGCGAGCCTGTACGATTTTCGTACGCTGTGACGTCCAAAAACGAAGCGCTGAATTCGTGGTTTGGAATCTGTACGCATTATTGTTACTCGTGGGACCTTCGAACGATGGACTTTTTACCCGCAGGAGGGTTCGGATTTTTGCGCGACGAATTCGGTTGGGGACGATGCGAGAAGGAAAAAGGAAAATACGTTTTTTATCCCGAATGGGAAACGTACGTTAATCGTGCGAACGACTTAGGGATTCAGCCGCTCGTGATTCTTGATTTCGCGAACGATAATTATGACGGCGGCGACTTTCCGCATACGGAGGAGGGAATTGCGGGTTTTGCCGGTTTTTGCGGCGCGGCGGCCGAACACTTTCGAGGACGCGTGAAGTATTATGAAATCTGGAACGAGTGGACCGGCGGCTGCGGAATGCGAGATTTTTTGAAAAACGGGCACAACACTCCTGAGAATTACGTACGAATGATTGCTGCCGCCTCAAAAGCGATTCGTGACGCGGATCCGGACGCATACATCATCGGCGGAGGCGGCGACCACCATACAGCCCATTTTACCCAAATTGAAGCAATGATGAAACTCGGGCTTATGAAATATTGTGACGCATTTTCAGTTCATCCGTACGTTTACCAAAGAACGCCCGAAAACGCACAGGTTCGGGAAGATTTGCAAAAAGTAATCGACTGTATGCGTGCGAACGGCTGCGAAAATCCGAAATTGTGGCTCACGGAACTCGGCTGGCCGACCCATCGGGTGGTAAAAAATCAGGCGGAGGGTGTGCGTTCGAACGAGTCGGCGGTTCGGGAAGAATATGAGGCGCAAATGTTCGTCCGTTCGTCCGTCATTTATCGCTCTCTCCCCGAAGTGGAAGCGTTTTTCTGGTACGATTTGAAGAACGATGGAACGAATCTCTCGTACAATGAAAATAATTTTGGAATCATTCACAACGACGCCTGGAATTTTCAGCCCAAGTCGGCGTACAGCGCTGCGGCGGTTGTGACGCAGATGCTGCGCGACGCTCAAAGTGTTGCAAAAAACGAAGAACTTTCAAACGAAAATCTTTCAGTTTACGAAATTCTCGGTCCCAATCACTCCCGAATCGTCGTCGCGTGGGCGCTCGGCGACACTCCTGCGGAGATTGCGTTTTTGAAAGATGTAAAGCTGCAGAAAGTCGTGGGACTTTACGGTCAAAACCTTCCGAAAGAGACGCGCCAAATCGGGGCTCAGCCTGTGTATTTCGTGTTTGAATAATTCTGTTACAAATATTGTAAATAAATCAAAAACTAAAACATACAATAAACAAAAAGTATCAAACAATATTCAATAACCATCGGGTTTAGAGGTCTCTAATGAAAAAAACCTTCCTATTCATTCTCGCTGCGGCTCTTTTCGGCCTGGGCGGGTCGGTTCTGATTGCGGAATCCGCTGTGAAAACCGCAACGGAATCCACTTCGGAATTAAAAACGAACACCAGCGATTCGAAAAAATCGATCGAACCACCTGCGGCGGTCCCCATGCGTCATTTCGAGACGCCTTCGTGGGACTCTCTGACGATCAAACGCGTTCCGAATTCGGTTCTTCTGAAAAACGAACAGAAACAAACTCCCATCGAGTTTTACGCTTTGAAACGGGAAGCGTCCCCGAAACTTAATGCGCGTCTGGAGTCGGACTGCGTCGTGTTCGACACTGCGGAAATGGAGGAAAGTGAGTTCGGAAACGTTCAAATGCAGATTCGAGGTCTCGACGCTGCGGGAATGGCGGAACACGATTACTGCATGTACATCGACGTTCAGGGGCCGAAAGGAACGAGCGGAAAGTTCTATTTTGAAGGTCACACGTTCGAAAACGTCCATTTTTGGCGTGTTTTGGAGGTGAATTTTAACGGAAACCGACAGCATCTGGCATTCGATCAATTCATTCCGGAGGGACTGCGTTATTTGAATATGCGTTACGATTTTTTCGGCTGTGGTGAATTTCGTTTGTACGGCGTGAAAGTGGAAATGGAAGAAGAAGCGCCGTCCGCTTTGACCGAAAATCATCCGGAACTCTTGTTTTACGCGCCGTTCGACGGTTCGGCCGACGCTGCGGAAGCAAAAGGTGAAAAAAAGCCGAATGCGGTGCAGAATGTACAATTTTCGAAAGACGCAATTCACGGCGAGTCGCTTGAAGTTCGAAACGGTCAAAATCCCTTTCTGGAATATTTTGCGGCAGGAAATTTGAATCAGGAACAAGGTGCGATTTCCGTGTGGGTGAAACCGGATTGGAACGATCCGGAAAAGAAATTCACGTGGCGGCACATTCTTTCGGAACCGTGGGAATTTCAGACGCGTGTTGGGTCCGGCGCCATTTGGTGCTGGTTTTTAGACGGTCAGCTGCGTTTCGACACGAGTGATTTACGTGACAAATACATCACGACGCCCGTCACGCACGACGAAACGTGGGTCCATCTCGTTTTTTGCTGGAACAAATTCATGCGCCGCATTTACGTGAACGGCCAGCCGCGCCAGGCGCTGGGCGACAGTACAAATATGGCGCAGCCTGTGCGTCCGCTGCGTTATTCACCGCTGGAATTCACGACTTTCACGGTCGGAATGAAGCAGGGACAGGCGCTCGAAGGGAAACTCGACGAACTGCGAATTTACTCTGCGCCGCTCGACACGGAGTCGGTTTTGCGTCTCTATCGGGAGTTTCGACCGATTTCTTTCGCGCAAGGCGGAACTCAGTGCATCTGTGACGATGCGCCAAACGCCCAAATTTCCGGTTCGATTCGCAACGAAAGTTCCGAAAAAACCGCAGTGACGCTGCGTCTGACGGATTCAAAAAATATCGTTCTGAAGGAAAAAACGCTCGAACTGGCGCCGTCGGCCGACACGCCGTATACGTTTGAAATTTCGTCACAAAAACCAGGTGTGCTGCGCGTCGAAGCGTTTGAAGGAGAAAATCTGGTCGACAGCCGCAGCGTTGCGGTGCTGCACAATCCGCATTCTTCGGATTTTTTGAAAGCACAGCGTATGAAAATCGCACGAGAAAGCGCCGCGCAGAATCTCTGGACGGAAGATTTAAATTTGAAACTTGTTGAAGAAATCGATGCGCCCGCTATTTCAGCGGATGCGGATCGTTTTGCGCATTTCGGAGACGTGACGACGAGCGAGCTGGAAGGGCGAAAATACATCGAAATGTCAAACGAGGCGGGAAGCCGATTTGCGATTCACCTTCCGAAACTCGAAGAAGGAAAAGTGTACTGTTTTGAATGGGACATTCCGGACGACAAAATGCGGACGGTCGACATCATTGCGCAGTCCGCGAAAGGTTCGAGTTTCAGCGAGTACGAGCTTCAAACCGGCTACTGCACGGGCGACGAGTATCCGAATTCCGGAAAGCGGCTCACGCAGCGCATGCTTTTTTGGTCGCGCGGCGAGGATTTCGCGCTTGTTTTTACGACGGCTCGAACCGTCACGCCGATTGAACCCGAATCTGTCGGAGGGAAAACGACCGTTGGAGGCGGCGCGGCCGTTGCATCCATTCGAATTTACGAAGTTTTGAATCCGGAGCTTCCTGTTGCGCGAGTTCGTCCCGCCCAACCGATTGACGGATGGACGCGGCCCATCGGAATTTACTTCGAGGACCCCGCCATGAATTACGACTTCGGTGCGGATGGTTCGACGGCGGAGGGGTATGCGGTCACGCTCGACCGACTCTGCCAGTACATGAAATACAGCGGTCAGAATCTTCTCGCGTATCCGATGGTGTGGTACAACGGTCCCATCGGAAGCCGATACAATCCGCGAAACCATGTTCCTTACTTTTTCGAAGGAATTCTCGAACGTTTTGACCGTGAGGGACTCGAATTTATGGGGACGTTCAATCAGAACAACGTCAGTTTCGACGTGCCGCTTCTGAGCCGCGTCGATTTGACGAGCGGAAAGCTCAACAACAGTATTTTTTCGATTCACAACACCGGAACCCCCCATCCGGGCGGGTGGCACGGAACGCCGCCGATTTTCTGCACGCTTCATCCCGACGTGCAGGCGATGACGCTGCGGCAGTTGGACGATATTTTGGCGTATGCGGCCAAACATCCGTCATTTAAAGGAATCATTCTTCATCTTCCGCGTCACGCGCTCCACTCGCTGGGCGACCTGAAGGCGGGTTATAATGATTTTCTGATTGATTTATTTGAAAAAGACACTGAAATCAAAATTCCGGTGGATCGAGCGGAACCGCTGCGTGGAAAACTCGCGTACGAGTGGCTGATGAGTAACGCGCGTGAGGAATGGACGGACTGGCGCTGTCGGAAAATTGCGGACTGGTACAAAACGCTTGCGGAACATTTGCGCAAGGCGCGGCCCGATTTGAAACTGGGAATCAACTGTATGATTCCGATTTTGTACGAACCGAGCGAGTTCGACGAAGGAACCGAACGTGATTTTTGGCTGGCGGTGAATCGAGGAATGGGAGTCGATGCGAAATATTTTGCGGACGTTCCGAACATGTTCATCGACCAAACCGTTTTTCCGGCGGACTATCGTTGGACGGAGAATCGAAAGAGCGACGAAATTCGTGCGCGGCTGCGTCGTACGGAGGAGACGGCGGGAATGTACGCGTCGCTTGCGCCGTCAAAGAACGCGTGGATTCATCATCACGATCGTTACTGGGAGTCGGCCATTGGGCGCGACAAAAGCAAAATGATTGTTTCGGACTGGTTCAAGGAACATCCGTGGCGCGTCTCGACGTTGAATCCGACGGGTTTTTACGCGATGAAACATTATATAATGCCGTTGAAGTACCAGGACATTTTGGGGTTCACGAAAGGCGGATTCCTCATTGGAACGTACGGAATGGAGGAAAAACTCGTTGCGTTCAGCGCCGCCTATCGGGCGCTTCCGGCCGTTCCGTTCACGGATTGCGCGTGCAGTACGGAGACCGTGAAAGTTCGAACGTATTCGAACGAAAAATACATTTGGTACTATGTCGTAAATACGGAGGAAAAACCCGTGAAAATCACGATTCCGATGGAGACGGAATCGGTGGTGGATCTGGCGCGAAACGTTCGGGTGCAGGTTGAAAACAACGATTTGACGGTGGAACTTGCGCCGATGTCGCTTCGTTCGTTTCGTATGAAAAAATAGGAACGAAGCGAAAGAAAATTTCGGTCAAAATGTTTTTTAAGGTTATTTAAGTTTTTTTTCACGGGAGGATGGTTCCCTCCTGTGAGATTTCGACATTAATAATCAAAACGTTTTTGAACCTCCGAAATTGTGCGATTTTTTCCGTCAGTTCGTTCGTCGTCCAGCGAATTGGCGGAATTTTTTGATTTTCCTGGTCGTGAACCCAACGCGGCGACCCCATGAGCGTCGCGCAGCTTTGAAGTCCGCGGTGCGAACCGGTCGGGTAGCGCCCATCTTCCACATTTTCGAGTAAACCTTGCGTTCCGGACGGACAATCGGTCCCTTCACCCAGGTAAAGATCCTGAAAAGGGGTCGGAGACGGTAATTCCCACGGATTGAACCCCACCAATCGGTGCGGATTTCCCGCTCGCGCTGCGAGTAAAAGGGATTTCCAGTCGGGACTGCGGTAATAATAGTTCACCGTTCCATCGTCAAACCACCAGCCCGCAAGCAAGTCGCCGTAACGGAGTCCGATTTCTGAAACGATTTTCTTCCAATTCTCAAAAAAATGCGTCGTATCCGTCTCCCAAAACCCGCTCGCCGTCTGCCACTCCGGGTCGGAACTGGCGCCGAGATGAAAGTACAGCATCAAACGAATGCCGCGTTTCTGGAGTTCGACCGCCAAATCCTGAATTAAATCTCTTGACGTGGTTCGTCCTGGGAGAATTTCATCGAGGGACTGAATCGGAGCCGGAAGGAACATTTGTGCGTGCGAGGTTGTGAAAACGACGAAGTGTGCGCCCATTTGTTCCGCTTGTTCCGCGAAACGAGTCACATCGAAATCCCGGACGGCCTCCGAGTAACTCTTCCTTTTTCCTGAAAGCGGTGCGGACTGCGATGTCCAATGAACCATAAGTCCAAAACCCGCTTGCTGAATCCATTGCGTGTCGGCCCGCAGGTTTTTCGATTCGATTTCCTGCTGAATTGCGGCCTCTGGTTTTACGAGTTCCACAGAAAGAACCCGAAAATCCAGATTCGGTGCATCGTCTGCGGCGTTTGAATCGGAATGGATCGTCAAAGTCATTTGATGCTTTCCGGGTTTCAGAGTCGCCGTCTCTGGGAAAACGAGCCGATCCCACTGGATGGTTCGTTCATCGAGCGGCAAACTTAGGGTTTGTGCGTCCGTCGTGAGCGTTACTCGTGCGGGTTGTTGAGACTTCTTTTCCAGAAGAATCCGAACCTGAAATTCATCGGAACGAACGTCTGAACGAACGTCAGAACGTTTTTCTGCTTGATTTTCATCGGAACGAGCGTCGGTCGGAACCTCAAACGTCCACGAAACGGAATCTTCCGCGTGACGCCAGTCCGTCAAAAAGAATTTTCCGTGTCCGCCTGTGGAAAACGGTTTCAAACCCGGCGAGTACGCGCCGTCCACCGCCATGAAGACCGTTACACCCTCCGAATGTACGATTCCATCGGGGGTAAAAGATTCACCCGAAGCAAAACCGCTCAGCGCCGGCAGACTCATCAGCCCCGACATTACTAAAAAAGAAAATCGTATGAAAGTTTTGAAAAGATTTTTCATTTGTTTCTCGTTCTATGAATACTGTTTCGATTTTGACCCTGTTTTTTGTGCAGAGACAGTGTATGAAATGGGCGGCATAAGAAAGATTTAACGATTATATAAAGTACGCTATCGGCGGGTCTTTGCTCGTCAAAACCTCAAAATTTGCCTAAAAATTTAACAGAAATCAGTATACCACGATCTGATTTTTTTGCAATGCGTCCTTTTGGATTCTTTTATGTTTTGGAAATTCTTGGCGTATTTTTCCTCTTTCGTTTCGATCGGATCGTCAAAATCGAAAAAAAGCAAAAAATTTCAGAAAAAATCGTCACTTACTCCTTGCGGAAAATCCGAAATTGTGGTATATTGTTCCTGTTTTAGGAATGTTTGTTTTTGGGAAAATTCCGCGATGAATACAGAACTTTTCAAAAAAATGTGTCGTCTTTTGGACTACAAACGCCGAAGTTACATTCGCGAAGAGTGGAGAAATGCGTGTCACGGACACAGTGCGGAGACACTTTCGACCCGTCACATTTACTACCTCACCCTCGTGCGGCTTCAGCTCCCCTGCAATTTGAATCATATTATGCAGATTACCGGTCTTTCCTCTTCTGCCGCTTCTACTTTTGTGGAAAATATGGTAAAGGAACATATTCTTCGCAGGGAGGAAGACGTTCAGGACCGTCGGAATATCCTTATTGTTCCAACCGAAGAAACAACGGAAATCTTTAACAACATCGACAGACGGCTGGACGAACTCATTGAACGCCTCACGACGGGTTGTACACCGGAAGAAATTCAGGCGTTGAACATCGTCGGAGCGCTCGTTTGCCGGACACTCGAAAAGGAAATCAATGATTCCGAACCGTCCGAGCGTGCGAAAAATAGTGCTAAAAATAAGGACAAAAAGCAGTCGTTTTGAATGCGTCGAGAGTCTGTCATTTCGTAATGGTGCAGCGACGGATGAAGCGAAAATTCAAATGCATCGGTCAAAATTTCGTTGGTCAAAAAAAGGGGAAGAATGAGAAAAAAACGGGTTGTTATTACGGGATGCGGCGCGATTTCCTGCGTCGGAAACTCCGTCGCTGAGTTCTGGACGGCTCTGGTTGAGGGGCGTTGCGGACTCGGTCCGATTACAAAATTCGACGCTTCTGAATATCGTACACAGATTGCCGGCGAGGTGAAGAATTTCGACATTACTCAATATTTGCCCTTTAAAGATGCAAAACGTCTGGATCTTTTTTGTCAGTACGCGCTTGCGGCGGCGGATGAAGCGGTGCTTTCTGCGGGTCTCCCGCGGAATTTCGCTCAGAGTGCGGACCTCGATCCCAATCGAATTGGGATTCTCGTTTCGAGCGGAATCGGCGGAATTATTGCGACGACGGTGCAGAACGACATTTTGCAGGGCCGCGGTCCCGGACGTGTTTCACCGCTTGCGATTCCGATGATGATTGCGGACAGTGCCTCCGGGGATCTTTCGATTCGTTACGGCGCAAAAGGTCCGAATTTCGGGATTGTTTCAGCCTGCGCGTCGGGCTGTCACTCGGTGGGAGAGGCGTATTGGATGATTGAGCGCGACGATGCGGACATTATGCTCGCCGGCGGGACGGAAGAAAGCGTGATGCCGCTCTGCATTGCGGGTTTTTCGTCGATGAAGGCGATGAGTATGCGGAACGACGATCCGCTGCACGCAAGTCGGCCGTTCGATTTGGATCGGGACGGATTTGTGGCGGCTGAGGGCGCTGGAATTCTCGTCTTGGAAGAGTTGGAACACGCAAAAAAACGAGGGGCTGCAATTCTTGCAGAAGTGGTCGGATACGGCGCAACCGGCGACGCATTTCACATCACGAGTCCCGACCCCAGCGGAGACGGAGACGCCCGCGCGTTTCGTCTGGCAATGCGTCATGCGGAAATTGGGCCGGAAGAAATCGATTACATTAATGCGCACGGAACCAGCACGACGCTCAACGACAAATACGAGACCATTGCGATTAAATCCGCGTTGGGCGAGGCGGCAAAAACCGCGGCGGTCAGCAGTACAAAAGGAACGACGGGGCACGCACTGGGCGCGGCCGGCGCGCTTGAAAGTATTGCGTGCGTAAAAACGATTCAGACGGGAGTTATTCCGCCGACGATCAATTACGAAACGCCCGACCCGGACTGCGATTTGAACATTACGCCGAATGCGGCCGTCGAGCGGAAAGTTCGGTACGCTGTGAATAATAATTTGGGTTTCGGCGGGCACAATGCGGTAGTCATCTTCAAAAAGTTTGAATAGTGTATGATATTTTCGGCACTTTTGAATCGGCAGAATCCGTTTTCTTGATTTTGAAAGGAAAAAATGTCCCGAATCATTCTGGCAAACGAAATTCGCAAGCTTCTTCCGGTCAAATCGGGGATGCTTCTGTTGGACCGTGTGCAGCTGCTCGACGAGAATCACGCATTGGGTTTAAAATGTCTGACGATGAATGAATTTGTGTTTGCCGGTCATTTTCCAGGACGCTCCATTATGCCGGGCGTGCTGCAGATTGAGGCGCTTGCGCAGCTCGCGGAGATTCTCGTCGGAACTCGTCTGGATCCTGTACGAAATCTCGACGTTTACGTGAAACGACTTTCAAAATTCCGTTTTCGCCGCCCCAATACGCCGGGAGACCGAATGTTTCTGGAGGTTGAGGTGCGGGAACTGACGGACGGCGAGGCGGCGCTTTCGTGCAAGGTGCGCAACAATTCCGGCGTCACGTGCGAGGGGGAAATGGTTCTGGCGGCACGGAAATTCGTAACGGATATTCATGAACCGATGATGCTGAACGATTTCGACAAAAACGACTCCATCGCGCTGAATACCGAACAGGTGATGGCGCTTTTGCCGCATCGTTTTCCGTTTTTATTTGTGGATTACATCGCGAAAATGGAAGAAAAACACGTTACAGGAATCAAAAATATCACGAGTTCGGAACCGATTTTACGTGAATATCCGAACGGATACGAAGTTTTGACCGGGTCGGCCCAGGCGGAAATCATGGCGCAGGTGAGCTGCGTTCATCTTCTTTCCGCGATGGCCAATCCGGACGGAAAACTTGCGTATTTTACCGCCGTTGAGTGTGCAGAATTCTATCGACCTGTTTTACCGGGCGACCAGCTTCGAATCGAGGCGAATCTTCCCGGAAGCATTCGGCGTTTTGGACGCGGCGAGGGGAAAATTTTCGTGGACGAACATCTGGTTTCTGAAATTCACATGAGTTTCGTTATGGTTTGACGTTCATCGTGCTTCAGGCTTCGAGAGCGGCAGCGATGTTTTCGGACCGCATGACGCCGACGTAACGGCGCGAAATATTTCCTTTGCGGAAAATCATGAGCGTCGGAATATTCATCACTCCGAATTCTGCCGCCAGTTCGGGTTCTTCATCCACATTGACGCTTGCGACGCTTGTTCCGTCCGGCAATTTTCGGTCCCTCAGCATTGTATCGAGAATCGCCATTTGACTGCGGCACGAGTTGCACCGCGGCGCCCAAAAATCCACAAGAACGTGTTCGCCGCCCTCGACAAACTCGCTGAAATCGTCTTTCGTCAGACGTTTCACTGGGAATTTGGATTCTGTACCAATTTCTTTATCCCTCTTTTTCTCCTGTTTTTCGTAAATTTCTTCGTAATTTTCCTCATTCTTTGCATCGGTTTTTTCCTTATTCATTTCCTCATTCATAAAACTTTCCTTACATTTTTCTCTAAAAAAGGACCTTCTTCCGTTCAACTTTCCGGAATTGATTTATTATAGAGGGTCAGAAAAGTTAAAAATATTGGATTCTTTCAAAAAAATTTTTAAAATTTTGATTATTTTCACCGTTTTTGTTACTAGAACTTTATTTAGTGGTAAAATCTACCGATACTACCGAATATAGTGGAAAAATGAACAAGTACACTTGTATGACTTCATCGTACATTTTATTCAGGAGATTTTGGAATGGAATCCAAACAGAGGAAACGATTGCGGGGAATGAGAAGGATTCTCAGAACCCTTGCAGCTTTGGGAATTTGTGGAGCACTCACGAATGCAGCTTTCGCAGATATTTACTATGCAACGAGTTACGACTCTCTGGTGACGGGACTGAGTGCTGCTCGAGACTCCATCCAGCTCGCGCCTGAAGGTGACGGAGTGACGGGAATCACTCTTTCCGGAAATCTGACGGTTGGTGCAGGAAACACCGTGAATCTCGCGGGTTTTTCTCTCGTTCAGAATGCACAGAAGCTCAATTTTACGTCCGAATCGATGAATCTCGTTTTCACCGACAGCGCCAAAACTGGCGGGTCCCTGCTGGATTTCACAGGATTTGTGGCTTCGGAAGATTCGAAAACCGGCACCGTTACACTCGACGCGCTTTCCAATGCGTTTTCCGGCGATTTTGCCGTCGAAGGCGTGAATCTCGCGCTTACGAATGCGTCCGTGATTTCCGCAGCTGGAACTCTCACGACGTCGAATCTCACCGCAAGCGGCGCAAGCAGCTTTACGGCGTTCAATCTCGACGCTTCCGACGGTTTTGCGCTCAATCTTTCCGGCGCGTCCGGGTTGTACATCAAGGTGGATGAAACCACGACGACCAACGAAGAAACCGGAGAAAGTACGACCGTCATCAACGACGCCGCCTCTGGAACCGCAACGCTGGGAAGTGCGGCAAATCCCAATGCGCACGTCGTCATGAATATCACTGGCGGCTCTGCTTTTGCGGTTTCTGCCTCAAGCGACTCGACGGTCGGCGGCGTCTTGAATGCGTTTTTGCAGGACGGAGATTCCATTACGATTGATTCGGCTGACTCTTCCGCGCAATCGGCAGTCGTCATTGGAAAAACGACGAATCTGACCGCACTCGGAGCCGTCGGAATGAACATCACGAACGGAAGTTACGCGTCGCTCGGAGATTTGAATCTCACAGTTGCGGATGGAAATTCGGCCTCATTCGTCGTCGATGGTTCCGGAACGTTCACAGATTCCGAAGGAAAGACCTCCGATGCGTCTTCCACGCTCGTTTTGAATTCGTACAATAAAACCGGCAACGGTTCCGTTTCGTTCAAAATTCAGAACGGCGGCGCGTTGTACGTCGGAAGCGATTTCACGCTCGACTCGCAGACCACGCTGACCAAAGACGCCGATGCTTCGGCTGGGTCGCTCCTTTCCGTGGCTGGAAAACTCACGCTGAATCGGGACCTCGTCGTTGGAACAGGGACGAGTGCGGATTTAGTGACCGTCACGGCCAACGTTCTGAATGTCGCAAGCGTCGCGGATTCGACCGTGAATCTCACCGTTCGAGACGGTTCTCAGGCGCAGTTCGGACAGGTTTTGGGCGCTCAGGGTGAAAACTCGACGCTCAACATCACGCTTTCGGGAGAATCCAAGTTTGGCGCTTTTACGAGTGAAGACGACAAATCGGGCGACTGGACCGGCGCGCTGACTCTTGGAAGCACGACTGGCGGACACGTAAATATCGCACTTTCCGGAAAAAGCACACTGGTTGCCGGGACGACTGGCTCCATCATTTTGCAGGACGGCGACGCCGTTTCTGTCGCGGGCGGCTCGCAGATTTACGGCGGAACGGCTCTTTCGATTCTTGCGAATGCCGGAAATGCAACGATGGAAATTTCGGAGGCGTCTTCCGTTTATTCCGATGGAACGCTCTATCTCGGCGCGAATAAAGAAGGAACGTTTAAAATTACGGCGGTGGGAACCGACGAAAAGAATCTGTCCTACATCAGCGCAAAAGGCGACGTTACGATCGGCGGTGCTGGAACCACGAACGTTGACGTTGGAAATTACACAACCGTTGGAACCGAAACCAACATGGTGTTCGGCGATGACGCCAATGGAAACGTAAACTTCAAAATTGCTGGCGATAAATCGTACGTTTATGTCGGTACTTCTGCTGAAGAAGGTGAAGGTGAAGGAGAGGGTGAAGGTGAAGCTGAAGCTGCCGACGACACCACAGGGAAAATCACGATTGCGCAGCACGGAAACGTGAATCTGCAAATCGCCGATTCTGCCGCAGTCATTGCAAAATCGGAACTCATAGCGGGTGAAAATGAAGACGCGAAAGCGACGATTGCTCTTTCGAACAAAGGCGTCCTACAAAGCGGCGGAACCATGATTTTGGGACAGGCCGGAACGGCTAACGTGACCGGAAGCGGAACGGTCGTCGCGGCTGGAAAACTCGTCGTGGGACAGAAGGCCAACGAAACGGCGTCCTCTGTGGAACTCACAAATTCGTATGTGGAAGCCGCTGGTCTCGTCGTGGGTGAAGAAGCGGATTCGAAAGGCTCTTTCTCACTTTCGGGAACGGGTTCAACGCTGCACATCACGGCGTCTGATGCGACGCTCGCGTCTGCCGGAGACGGAACCGTCAGCATTTCCGGAGTCACAAGCACCGATTATTCCTCCTGCGTTTATATGGAAAAAGGTGCCGGAATCTACGCAAACGGCGGAATCGCGATGAGCAATACGTACCTCTACCTGGGGGCCGACACCGTGATTTCGGCTGCCGAAGGCGGTACGAGCTTTACGAACGGTTCAATCGTCAACGGTTACACGGGCGGAATGAACGCAACGGGCGACGTCTCCTTCAAGGATTCGAAGTTCGTGATGGGACTGGGGATCGACGGAACTTCCAATCAGATCACAATTAACGACGGCTCCATGTCGGTGAACGGCAGTAAATTGGAACTCTATTTCACATCGGAAGGCACAATTACTGGTTCGGAATGGCTGGTTGCAGAAGTCGTTTCGGATGACGAAAACGACAAAATCACCGGTGTGTGGGATATCGCGAGTCCTCTTGAGATTTATACGTTTGAACAGTACATCACCGAAGACGGAAAGAAACAGTATTTGACCTCGGCACTCAAAACCGAGTACTTCAACGTGCGTGCAAACTCACTCCAGCTGGCGCGTCAGTCCCTGTGGAATGAGGTGAATGACCGCATCTCGTGGAACACGTCCGGACAGACGTACGTGGGCGAAAAGTCGCCGCTGTACAGCTACGATGAACGTTCCTCTTTCTGGGCGAAAGCCGGATATCGCGGAACCGACGTGAAAGGCTCGAACGGCTTCAACACCGACGCATTCACTTTGTCTCTCGGAGCCGACTGCGCGTTTGAAGAATACTTCGGCGCAGGTGCGTTCTTCACCTTCAGCAACCCGGAACTTAAGGAAGACCACGAAACCGCGCAAGCCGAAAACTATTCGTTCGGTCTCTACGGCGGCTACAAAACCTGGGGAGACTTCGAACTCAAAGGAATGTTTGCGTACACGTTCAGCGATTACGAACTCAATCGTAATATGGGAACGGCGGGTTCTGCTGAATCAACTTTCCGAGGCTCCGCAATTACTGCAAGCGCAGAAATCGCACGCCCATTTACGTTCGGTGCGTTCATTCTTCGTCCGTTGTTTGCGGTCGATACGGAATGCGTCTGGCAGAGCGATGCGGTCGAAACGGGTTCCTACGCGATGTTCTACGATGATTCAGAGGACACGTGGACCTACGCTCGACTCGGCGCCAAATTCGACTTTGCACCTGCGCAGCGCTTCACGCTTCGAGGAAAAGCGTTCTACGCCATTCAGCTCGACGACAACGACGCAACCGCCACGATCGCTCGTTTTAACGGTTATTCCGACAGCATGACGCTCGTCGGTGCGGACGTCGGAGACAATTACTTCAACATCGGACTGTCGATGAACTACATGTTCAACAAAAGTTTCTCGGCTTTCGCAGATTATGACGGTTATTTCAGCGACGAATCGGAGGCGCACATGGTGCACGGAGGATTCCAGGTGAATTTCTGATGTTTTTGTAATAATAATCAAAACGAGCTGGAGAAGAATCTTCCTGAATGGTTTTTCTCCAGCTTTTTCTGTAATTACGCGTCGTGCGACGCCTCGGAAGACGCCGCGTTTTGCGCCGTTTTTACGTTCGTGACGGAAAGCGCTTCGGCGGTGTGAAGAAACGCGGGAAGCAGCGCTTCGTACACTTCCGGGCTGCGCGGAGTCACGATGGATTCCGTCTTGTGAATCACGTCGATTCGGTCAAAATTCGCCCACAATCCGGTTCCGACTGCCGCAAGAGCCGCAGCACCCAGAGCCGCACAATCTTGATCAATATTCGTCTTTTCAACCGGTTTATGAAAAACGTCCGCATAAATCTGACGCCAAATCGGACTGATGGCGCCGCCTCCGACGAGCACGATTTTCTCATCAAGCCGGGTTAAAGAACCGAGTGCGTCGAGCGCCTTTCGGAGGTTCATCGCAATTCCTTCGAGCGTCGCGCGAAGCACATCCGCACGCGTGTTGGAAAGATCAATGTTGAAAAGTCCGCCGCGCATACCGCTCGAAGGTTCCAAAGAGGAGCCGCCCGCAAATGTCGGGTTCAAAAGGAGGCCGTTTGCGCCGATGGGAGAGGTTGCGGCGACTTCCATCATACGTTCATAAACGTTTTTCCCGCTTTTCGCGCATTCCTCTGCGAGGTCGCCGCAGCAAAGGTCTCGAATCCATTTTAGGGTCGTTCCAGCCGAAAAAATGGCGGTCGCACTTGCAAACTGACCGGGAACCACGTGCGCAAAAACATACGGAAAAAAGTGCGTGTCGAGAAGCGGTTTTTCGTCGCTCACCGCAATCCAGCTCGACGAGCCGAGTGAGGCGTAAGAACGTCCGTTTTTATACGCGCGGGCCCCAAGCGCCATGCAGGAATTATCGACGCCGCCTGCCGCAACGCGCACGTGCTGCGGAAGTCCGAGCGCCTCGGACGCGGACGCGCAAAGCGTTCCGAGAATTTCCGAGGATGAAACCAGTTCCGGGAAAATCTCGCGCGAAAGTCCCGCCGCGTCCAGAATTTCGCCGCTGTAGTTCCATGCTTCGAGCGCGTACGCACCCGTTCCGGACGCGTAGGAATAATCGGTTGCAACTCGTCCCGTCATTCGATAATTTATGTAATCTTTGGTTCCGACGAACTTTTTCATACGCTGAAAAACGTCCGGCATATGTTTTTTGTACCATAAAAGTTTGAAAATTGTGTAGTGTGCGGGAGGGAAACCTGCGCCCGTGACGGTGTACCATTTATGATAATCGTACGTTTTAAAAAATTCTTCCGCTTCCTTTCCTGCGCGAGAATCGGACCAAATAGGGGTCGCGTCGAGCAGCAAATCCCCTTTTTCGTCGAGCGGAACGCATCCCAGCGAGTGACCGGAGAGCGCCATTGCAGTAATTTCATCGGGATTTACGCTGGTTTCCTGCATCAGACGGCGTGTCGAACGAACGACGGCGTTCCACCATGCTTCCGGCTTCTGTTCGTGGAATCCGCTTCTTGGGTAGAACGTTTCGTAGGGTTCGAAGACCGCTTTTTTCAGAATTCCCTCCTCGGAATAAAGAGTCGCTTTATTCCCGCCGGTCCCCAGATCGTGGGCCAAAATGTACATAGTAAGATCCTTTCGCGTATTCGATTTCCGATTTTCGTCTGACTTATGTTCTATAAAATCCCGTCCCGTTTGTCAAGCGGCGGCCCGCAGCTCCGTCCGAGTTTTTTCATTTTTTCACAAAAAACGACTCTTTGAGACATTTGGATAAAATGGGAGATTTAAGGAATTTGTACAAACTCATTTTTCTCTTTCATTTTTTTCAGAAACACGAAATTTTTCGAAATTTGTCGCTCACATCCCCTTGAAAGAATATTGAATTTTATCTATAATGGATTGTACTTAAGGAGAAAGTCCAAATGCCTGTAATCTGCGAGTTTTTAGGAGAATAAAATGAAAAAAACGACATTGGACAGATTTCGGGACGGAAGTCATCTTCGTGTTTTGCAGGTGATTCCCACGGACGATTACAAGGTGTATGTTTATTTCAGTGATGATACGGTTCATCTTGTGGATATGAAGGCGACGATTCAGCCTGGAACGGTTTTTGAACCTTTGCAAGATCTTGAGTTTTTTAAAATTCGATGCACGGTCATGCTGGGGACTCTGGCGTGGGATATGGCGGGGAATTATGACGAAACGCAGTGCGTGGATGTGGCTCCGGAATGGGCGTACGATTTTCCAGAAGTTGAAGATCCTTTGGAAGTTTCTGCCTGAAAATATCGAAAGGAATCAAAGAGCGAAACTCAAAAACGCTTCGCTCTCTGGTTCAGGTTTTAACCTTCGTTTTTCATTATTCTGACGTCAAAAACGGGACGCGTCACGCAGTTTTCAGAAGGAAAGCTGTTCCGAAAACAATCGAATCTTTGTAAACGTCGCTCGTCCCAATCTGCGCCTGCAGCTTCAGCTGAAGTGTGACGTACGGGGTCGTGTAACTTCCTCCAAGAAGGGTCAGCCAGCTGGAATTCGTCATTGCGGCGAGTTCGGCGGCGGTCTTCTGCACGGTCTGCCACGCGGAATCGGTCGTGAGTTTGTACTGGACGGAATACGTCGCCGCATTCGCATCCTGATCGAATGTCGTTACTTTATTAAGGAACGTGTTGAAGTAGTAAACCGGGGTTTTCAGCGCCTGAACCTGTTTCAGAACGCACGTGTAAGTGATTGGGATTGAGGATTTCCAAGCCGCTGCGTCACTCGTCTGTGCAAACAGTTTGACCTGAATCGTTGCGCCGGGAGTGAGGCCGGCAAGCGCAATCGACGTGTCGCTCGTCGTGACGTCAGTGGTCCAGCTTCCCCACTGGGAATTCGTGAACTGACGGTAGCTGTACGTGACTCCAGAGGCGTGGGAACTGAGGTTTTTGACCGTAATCGTCGCGGAAGTTGTACTGTCGGCTTTCACCGAAACGACGGGTGCTGAAATAAGCTGCGGCTGCTTCAGAACCACGGTCCGCATCTGGGTCGGAGTGTTGAGATAGAGTGTGTTCGTCGTGTCGTTCCAGCTTCCAGCCCCGTAAACCTTAAACTGTACGGTCGCGCCGGGTGTGAGATTCGGGACGCTCAGAGTTCCGTCGCTGTTTTCAACGACGGTTCCCGCCTGAATGAGGGAGGCGAGCGTCGCTTCCGACGTCCAAGAGGTCCACTGACCGCCGGAAAAAGTCCGATACGAAATCATATAGTCGGTCGTGTTTGCGTCCGTCTGGTTCGGCGTGACGAGGAAGGACGTTGTGCTGTCCGCAGTCGTGCAGAAACAGGGCGGCACAAGGTTTCGGGCCGTCAGTGTCCCCGTTGCAAGACTGACGTTATTCTGATCGAGAAGCTGATACGAATATTCTTTTCCCGGAATGAGGATGTAACGCGAAAAAACTGCCGTCAGATTGCCGCTCGCACCGGTTGTGACGGGAACCGTTTTCGTGCAGCAGCAGGAATCCGCTTTCAGCTTCAGAATGTAACTGTTTCCCGTCTCACCTTGAATATTGAACGAAATTACAATATTGTTTCCCTCCTGGTAAATACTGGGTGCGCCGGTGGTCGTTTGAACCTTCAGTTCGTCCGAGATTCCGCTCGTGTAACCGGACGCCGCCGCGACGATTCGAAATTCGTAGTATGTATCCGAATTGAGGCCCGAAATGGTTGTGCTGGCCGCAGACGCTGGAAGCGTCACGGAGTTCCACGCCGCCGAGCTCGCCATGCGGTACTGAACCACAATTGAAGTTGCAGCGGTGCTGTTGTTGGTCCACGAAATACCGATCGACGAGGAAGTGACGGAGGTTGCGGTTAAATTGGTGGGAGCCGCCAAAGTCGTCGCAGCAAAGACGCCGAGATCCAGAAGGTCCACCTTTCTCTGATTCCCGTACGGGTCTTTTACGTTCGTCCAGTCGGGAGTTTGGGTTCCGAAAAATGCTTCATCGACCACCGAATTTTCGATTCCCGCATTCACGGCGTCCGAATCGGTTTGGATTTCTGGAATCCACGCTTCCCACTGTGCGTCCGTCCAGTCGCTCTGATTCGTCGGCAGCGGGTTTTCGAACAAATCGGCCGAATCGTCCGTCACGAGGTTGTTGGACCCGGAATAGTTTCCGAAAATCTCATCCTGTGCGTAATTGCTTGCTGCAATGGTGTTGTAGAGGGTTGTAGAGCCGGATTCCGTATAAATCGCGCCTCCCGACCCTGCTTCGTTCCCGGCGAGCGTGCTGTTCACGCTTGTGACGGTTCCGCCCGCATTAAAGAGCGCGCCGCCCTGCGACGTTTCGGAGGCCGCGGCCCCGGAAGAAGTCGTTCGGTTTCCTGCGGTGAGGCTGTTCGTCAGCGAAAGCGTCCCGCCGTTTGCGTTAAAAATCGCTCCGCCCTGTGCAATTTCGGTTCCTGTTGCATCGGCGGACGCCCCGGCTTCGTTACTCACGAGGAACGAGTCGCGAATCGTAAGCGTTCCGGAGTTCCAGACGGCTCCGCCTTCGGCAGTTCCGCTCGTTTCCCCTTCCGCAATCGCTTCGTTTCCATAAAGACGAATGCTGTTCAGCACAAGATTTTCCGCATTCCAGACGGCTCCGCCCTGTGCTGCTGCATCGTTTCCCGCGACCGTCTCGGACCCATTCGTGAGCGTGAATCCTGCAAGCGTCACGTCGATTTGGGACGTTGTACCATCATCCACCGTGAAAATGCGGGATGCGCCCTGCCCGTCGATCGTAATCGACTGAAAGACGCCGGACGCATCGGCACTCGATATTGTTAAATCCTTATCGATAATGAGTGCGCCGAGTTCAAGCTGAATCGGATTGGCGCTCCAATCGATTGTATCGCTGAAAGTAATGGTATTTCCGAGGTCGCCGCCCGCATACGCAATCGCCTCGCGCAGCGAAATGAGTTCGTCAAACGGATCCATGACGTCAAGCTGCGTTGTTACGATCGTTGAGGGAATTTCTTCGGGTGTCGTTGCGTACGCACCGGCACAGAAAAGGTTCAAAACGTCCACTCGACTGGCCGGCACACCGCCGACAAGATTCTGCGCCGTTTTGAAAATCGTAGTGGTGAGTCCCGACTCCGTGAGACCGTAATTTACCGTGTCGGACGCATCGAATGCATACGTCTGCGTCACCGTCACATCGACACACTTCCAAACGTCGGAGGTTCCTTTCACATCGTAGTAATAAAGGTTCGTTCCGAGCCGTCCCAAAAGCGTTCCGTCCCGAGCCGCCGCCGAGTCGGCTTTGATTTTCATCAGTCCTTCGGTTGTGGGCGTCAGAGACGTGAAAACCTGTGTGGGTGTGACGTTTGCAATCGTTTGATTTTCCGTAAACGAGGCCGTTCCGTTCGTCGAGACGGTTCCGTAAAGGACGTAATTGAGCCAGGCAGTGTCCGTTGCGGTGAAGAGGTCGTCACTCGTTCCGCTTGACGTCTGATTTCCCGTCGCGAGGAGATTGGAACCATAAAAGACGCCGTAATTTGCGACTCCTGCGCCGACTTCCGCCTCGTTATTGTAAATCGTCGAATTGGAGATAGAAAGCGTCTTCCCTGCCGCATTCAGAACCGCTCCGCCTTCCTCCGATGTACTGTTGCTCGTGAACGTTGAGTTCGAAATCGCCATCTCTCCCAAATTGTAGATTGCGCCGCCCTGTTTAGCCGTATTGTGATTCTGGAAGGTTGAGTTTTCGATGAGGACGGACCCTTCGTAGTTGCGCAGCGCAGCGCCAAGCAGCACCGCATGCGTGTTCGAAGATCCCAGCGTGTTGGAGTCGAAAGATGTACGATTTATTTGAATTTCACCATCATTGTTGAGGATGCCGCCGCCGTTTGCGAAAATGATGGTTCCAGAGGTGGAATTGGATGAAACATGGTTCTCGGAAATCATGCAGTCCGTAACGGTCAACTCGCCGAGCTGATTGTAGACGCCCGCACCTGCAGACCAAACGTTGAACTGGGCGTTTGCGGACGACTGATTCTCCAGAAAGATCGTATTTTCGAGGGAAACCGTTCCTTTATTGTTGTAGATTGCACCGCCGTAACTCAGCGCGTCCCCTGCGGAATCCGCAGTTGTGAGGTTTTCGGTGAACACGGAGTCTTTGACGTTCAGATTTCCAGAACTCCAGACGGCACCGCCGTAAGCCGAAATGGTTCCTGTACCAGAAACAGAAGCTTCGTTTTTGGAAAGGGTGCATTGTTCAATTTGAAGGTTTTCGGCATTCCAGACGGCCCCGCCGCTTGCGCTTGCGCTGCTTCCCGAGGCGCTTGCGAAACCATTCGTGAGCGTGAGTCCTGCAAGCGTCACGTCGATTTGGGACGTTGTACCATCATCGACAGTAAAAATACGAGACGCGCTCTGCCCGTCGATTGTGACGAACTGAAAATCGCCGTCTGAATCGACGCTCGTAATGGTTAAATTTTTATCGATAAATAAAGTTCCAGATTCCAGCTGAATCGGATTGACGCTCCAATTGATTGTGTCGCTGAAAGTGACGGTATTTCCGAGACTTCCGCCCGCATACGCAATCGCTTCCCGCAGCGAAATGAGGTCGTCAAACGGATCCATGACGTCAAGCTGCGTCGTCACGACCGTCGAAGGCGTTTCGGTCTGATTGACAGCATACGCCCCGGCGCAAAATTCCGTGATGGAACTTACTCGGCTCGCGCGTTCGCCCAAGACGTTCAGATTTTGAGCCGTTTTGTAAATGACGGTTGTTTTTCCGGTCGCTTTTAATCCGTATGTCGTCGTGTCGGAGGCGTCAAAAGCATACGTTTGCGTAACGTTTTGCCGAACACACCGCCACAGATTTCCCGTTCCTGAAATGTCGTAATAGTAAAAATCTGTTCCCAATTTTCCGATGAGTGTTCCGGAATCTGCGGCGTTGGAATCCTCCAGAATCTTCATCGTTCCGTCCGCTTCAAGCGTTGTGGACGCAAAAGTCGCGGCCGACGTCTGATTTGGGAGGGATTGAATCTCCGTGAAATTCCCTTGTGCGGCGTTCGATTTTTTTCCGTAAAGCGAGTAAATCAAATTGATTTTTCCCGTGGCGGCATACAAATCATTGGCGCTTGAGTCCCACTTCTTATTCCCGATCACAAGCGAGTTCGTGACGTAAGCTGTTCCGCTGTTCGCAATGGCTCCGCCGTTTACGTTTCCCTGATTCCCGTAGAAAGTCGAATCGACGATATTTGAAACCGAACTTGCCGCCATCCAGATGGCGCCGCCCGTATCGAGCGCTGTGTTTTGAAAAAATGTGGAGTTCACGACATTAATGTCGCCGGCAGTCGCGATCGCACCGCCATTCAGTGCGTTTCCGTTTCCGTCGAACGTCGTCGTTTCCACTTCCAGTTTTCCGTTGGCCGAGTTGTATACGGCTCCTCCGAGCTTCGTGACGTTGGACGCTCCCGTACAGCCGATTTTGTTTGTCGTAAACGTTGATGACGAAATCAGAACCGTTCCGTTGGAATCGTTGTAAATAGCTCCGCCGTAAGACTTTACGTTTTGAGACGTTGCGGCGGCGGGTATTTCCTCGTTTTCTTGTACACAAATGTTCGCACCCGCATTGTTTCCTTGAAGTGTGGAATCTTGAATAATGAGGGTTCCCGCATTCATAATTCCGCCGCCTCTCGAAGTTGCAGAAGTGTTTGACGTGACGTTAATCGTGTTGTTTCGGAGGATAGAATCGTTCAGATTTAACGTACCGTAATTCAAAATTCCGCCGCCTTCACCCGTAATCGCGCCAGTTTGAGGTGCGGCGTACACGGTATTGTTTTCGACGATACAATTTTCCATTTTCAAATTTTCGTTATTTCGCAGTCCGCCGCCGTCGCTCGCCCGCAAACCGTTTGTAATTGTGAGGCCCGTGAATGTAACATTTCGGATTGCGTTCGTTCCGTCATCTACGTTGAAAATGCGAAATGCGTTCGAAGTGGAACTGCTGCGTGCGATCGTCACTTCTTCACGAGCGGTCCCGGAAGCGGTGATGTCGCCGTGAATGTCGTAACTTCCCTGAACCGAAAGCTGGTTCGACGTCAGACTGACGGAATCCACGTTGTCGGCAAAATAAATGTTCGATACGGAACTGTTGGAATTTGCGTAGGAAATCGCCTCGCGCAGCGTTGTGTACGCATCCGAAGAGGACGAACTGTCCGCTTCCGAATTCACAACAATGTAAGAAGAACCGTCCCCGGCCTGAATCGGCGAGACGCTCAGCAACTGCCGGCTTTCAAGCAGTTCGAGTGAAAGCCCTCGTTTCCGGGAAACGCGTTTTTTCGTTTCGCGCTGGAACAAACGCGGCCAAAAATTTTTTCTTGTCATAATACTTCCTCCGACTTTCTTCAAAAGGTTACTAAAAACTGCGTACGAAACGCACGCACAAGGAACGTCTATAAAATTGAAAAGTGAACAAAAACATAAAATTTTTTTAAGATGGGACTCCCGCCTGAATTGAAAATCTCATTATGTGTCGCAAAAGTTTGTTTGCAAGAAAAATACCAAAAAATATTCCAAATTTTCCTGAAATATTTCCAGGGACGGCGATTCTTTTTTCCCAAGACCGAAACTCTCATCAGACCCCGTTTTTTGCGGGTTTTTTCCATCTCTTTCAGAGGTCGCAACCTCCCCGATACGCCTGGATTTCCAAAAAGAAAATCACGAAAAATGGGGGATTTTTCCCTCCATTTACACCTTTTTTTACACCGCTTTAATATGAATAAAAATCCGAAAATCATAATATTTTTTGAGAAAATCGGAGTCGCCCCCTTGAATTTTTTGAAGTCGTTCGTTAAAATGAAGAATGAAGAATGGAACACGCGCGTTTTGTACCCGACGCATTTTGAATTTTCGCTTCACCGTCGTTACTCTATCGAGAAACGACTGTCGCAGTCGCCGCCCAATGCGAAATTTTAAAGTGGAACGAGTATACTGCGCCTCGGCGTCCCTGAACGCTGTGAATTCCGTTCGGAAAATTTCCCTCCTGTTTTCATCCCAATTTTATCTGGAAAGGAACTCTATGAAAAAAGTACTGTTTTCGATATTTCTTTTGCTTCTTGCAGGCGCGCTACAAGCACAAACTTCGACAGCTCAAGGAACAGCTCAACCAGCAGCTCAACCGACGGTGCCGCTTGCGGAACAGAAAGCAAAAACGTCCCCCAAGTGGATTTCAGAAGGTATTATGTACCAAATAAACCCGCGCGCGTACACTCCGGAAGGAACGTTGAAGGCCGCCGAGGCGAAACTGCCGGATCTGGCGGCGCTGGGAGTGACGATTGTGTATTTGTGCCCGGTTTTCGTGGCCGACGACGACATGGATGAACGTTACTGGAGTCCGCGTCAGAAGGCGTCTGGGATGCAAAGTCCGCTTAATCCGTACAGAATGAAGGATTACTACCACGTCGATCCGGAATATGGAACCGATGCGGACCTGAAATCGTACGTCGAGGCGGCGCACAAACTGGGGCTGCACGTGATGCTCGACATGGTTTTTCTGCACTGCGGACCGACTGCCGTACTTATTAAGGAACATCCCGATTTTGTGAAACGCGACAAAGACGGAAACATCGTGAATGCCGCCTGGTGCTTTCCGGGACTGAATTTCGAGTGTGCGGAACTGCGTGAGTACCTGATTCAGAACATGGAAATGTGGGTCCGCGACTTCGGCGTCGATGGTTTTCGGCTGGACGTCGGCGATGGAATTCCGCTCGATTTCTGGGAATCTGCGAGAGTGAGACTCGAAAAGCTGAATCCGGAAGTCGTGATGCTTTCCGAAGGAACGCGTACGCAAGACCAACTCCGGGCGATGGATTTGAATTACGGTTTCCCGTTTTCGAGCGTGATGCGCAACGTTTGCGACCGCGGGGCGTCTGCCGCGGAATTTCAGAAGATGAAAGAAAGTTTCAAACGTGCGCGACCGATCGGCGGCGACCGAATCATTCATTACATCGACAATCACGACATTTCAAACGACGATTACGCAAATCGTATCGAAAAACGATGGGGAGAAAAAGGCGTCGATGCGATGCTCGTGCTCATTTTTACGATGGATGGGACGCCGATGCTGTACTGCGGTCAGGAAGTCTGCGACAAAAACCGACATTCCATTTTCGGAAGCAAAAATGGATGCAAAATCGATTGGCCGAATGCGTCCAGCGACGAGGCGCAGCGCCGTCAGACGCTCATTCAGAAACTTGCGGACCTTCGAAAAACGCGTCCGGAACTCACTGGGGGTTCGATCGTCTGGCTCGAAAATTCGGCAAAAGACGATGTGATTTCGTTCGAACGCGTCCTCGGAGACAGAAAAACGTTCGTTGTGATTAATGTACGAAATAAAGACGTCACGGCGAGCGTGTCGCTTCCGGACGGAACCGCGCGTGAAATGAAGCTCGGAGCGTACGAGTTCGTGATTGAATAGTGTTTGTTTTTTGAGCGTTGTGTTTTCGGAGTGACGTTTTCAGCGTTGCGAAAAGATTTTAAAAAATCTTTCAAAATATCGCTTTCCCCCTTGCTTTTCGCGAAAAGTTCGGTATAATGAACGATATACTAGACGTATTGTGAATTTCCGCTTCGTACAGTCGTTGTACAGCCGCTTCGTAATTGCGAAACGCGGCTGTTACGACCGTCCAAAGTGAAATTCGGAAGTAGAATCAGTATCGAATATTGCACTTTTTTCGTATACAGGCTCATGAGGCAAAGAATGAATGATATTTATGCGGCTCGGCGTGAAAAACTCCGAAAACTTCTGAAGAAATCCCAAATTGACGCGATTCTTGTGACAAATTTCACAAACGTCACGTGGCTCACCGGCTTCAGCGGCGACGACAGCTACCTCATTTTGCACGAAAAGGGCGAATGTCTTCTGAGTGACTTCCGTTACACAATTCAAATCGAGCAGGAGTGTCCGGGCCTGAATTATGCAATTCGTTCGGGTTCCATCGGTCTTTTTCAGCTCGCAAAAAATGAATTGGAAAAAGTCTCAAGTTCCGCACGTCTGGGAGTCGAAAGCAATTCCATTACTCTTTCGGTCTCGGAAATTGTGCGTGCAACCGTCACGGAACGCACGGTTTCGGTCGACGGTCTTGTGGAAAGTCTGCGTCAGGTGAAAGATCGTACAGAAATCGCCCTGATTCGCGAATCCGCACGCATCGCCCGCAACGCTTTTCACGCACTTCGCGCCATGCTGACGCCGGAAATGACCGAAAAACAGGTTGCAGACGAACTGGAGTTTTCCATGCGCCGTTTGGGGGCGAAAGACGCGAGTTTCCCCTCCATTGTAGCCGTCGGAGACCGCGCGGCTTTGTGCCACTGCGTGCCGGGTGAACGAAAAATCGCCGAGGCTTCCACCCTCCTCATCGATTGGGGCGCAAAATATCGAGGTTACGCGAGCGACCTCACACGCGTTCTCGTAACCGGAAAAGTTTCCGACGAATTCCGAAAAGTGTACAAAATCGTTCAGGACGCACAGCAGAAGGCGATTGAGACGATTCGTCCCGGAATCCTCTGCAGCGAGGTGGATGCGGCCGCGCGTTCGTACATCGACCAGTGCGGTTACGGAAAGTGTTTCGACCACGGTTTGGGTCACGGAATCGGCCTCAATATTCATGAAGGTCCGTATTTCAGCCCTCGTTGTGCGACCAAGCTGAAACCGGGAATGATTATTACGGTCGAGCCGGGAATTTACGTCAAAAATTGGGGCGGTGTGCGAATTGAGGACGACGTACTCGTTACGCGTACCGGTTGCGAGGTGATTACGGATGTGGAAAAAGATTTCGAGCAGATGACGGTTTGCTGAACGATCGTAAAATACGTAAACAATGTAAGATGTATAAATAACGTAAAATACACAAAATAGCGTAATAAAGAGCGTGAAATAACGTAAAAATTTTAATAATTGATATTCGTAAAATATTCAATAAAGGAATAATATGAAACCGACTCAACAGCCGAAAGAAACGGCGAATGGCGATGTTTTTGACGTGCAGAAAGTGCGTCGTTTTGCGCAGATTATGAAAGATTTCGAGCTTCATGAGCTGGAATTGCAGGATGGGGAAATGCACATTCGTCTGACGCGCGGCGGCAAAACCGTTTGCGTCTCACAGAATGCGGAGGTTCTTCCCGCCGCAGCTCCCGTCGTTTCTGCGCCGGCCGCACCCGCACCGGTAGCAAAACCAGTCGAGAACGAAAACATCAAAATCATCAAAAGTCCCATCGTGGGAACGTATTATTCGAAGCCCAATCCGACCTCTGCCGCTTTTGTAAACGTTGGAGACGTCATCAGTGAGGGAAAAACCATCTGCATCATTGAAGCAATGAAAGTGATGAACCAGCTTCCGGCTGAAATCGCTGGAAAAGTTGTGGCGATTCTTGCGAAAGACGGCGATTCGGTCGAATTCGGTCAGCCGCTCTTTAAAATTGACGTTCGTGGTTGATTTTCTCCTGATTTTAAGGATTTTTGAAATATGTTTCAACGAATTTTAGTTGCAAACCGAGGTGAAATTGCATTGCGCATCTTCCGTGCGTGCCGCGAGATGGGAATCGAATCCGTCGCCGTTTTCAGCGAGGCGGACCGCGGTGCGCAGTACCTTGAACTCGCAGACCAAAAAATCTGCATCGGTTCTCCGCGTGTCGGGGACAGCTACCTCAAAATTGATCGACTCATCAGCGCCGCCGAAGTAAGCGGTGCGGAAGCGATTCATCCCGGTTACGGCCTCCTTTCCGAAAACGCGCATTTTGCGGAAGTGTGCCGCGCCTGCGGGTTCGAATTTATCGGTCCGTCTCACGAAGCAATGGCGCTTCTCGGCGACAAAAATACCGCTCGCGGTCTCGCAAAAAAGGCGGGAATCCCCACAGTTCCGGGAAGTGACGGAATCATTGAAAAAGTCGAAGACGCAATTAAAATAGCGCACGAATTTCAATATCCGGTCCTCGTCAAAGCAACGGCGGGAGGCGGAGGACGCGGAATGCGTCTGGCTTACAGCGACGACGAGCTGCGTGTGGCGTTCGTCGAAGCGCAGCAGGAAGCGAAAGCCGCTTTCGGAAACGGCGATTGTTACATCGAAAAGTACATCGAAAATCCCCGTCACGTCGAGGTGCAGCTCATTGCGGACAATTTCGGAAATGTGTGTCATTTGTTTGAACGCGACTGTACGATGCAGCGCCGTCATCAGAAACTCATTGAAGAAACGCCGTCGCCGCACATCACCAGCGCGACGCGTAAAAAAATGTGTGAAGCTGCGGTAAAGCTCGTGAGTTCCGTCGGTTACACGAATGCAGGAACGATCGAATTCGTCGTCGATCACGATGAAAACTTTTATTTTATCGAGTTGAACGCACGTATTCAGGTCGAACATCCGGTTTCCGAGATGCTGACGGGCATTGATTTGATTCGGGCGCAGATGTATGTTGCATCGAACGAGCGTTTGCCGTTCACGCAGTCCGACATTCACGCGAACGGTCACGCGATTGAGTGTCGTATTAATGCGGAGGATCCGAGTTTCAATTTCGCACCGTGTCCTGGAAAAATCACAAGCCTTTTTGTGCCGGGAGGTTACGGAGTCCGTTTCGACTCGCACGTTCATGCGGGTTACACCGTTTCGCCGTATTACGACTCGATGATTGGAAAACTCATTTGCTGGGGACGCGACCGTGAGGAAGCGCGGCACCGAATGATTCGAGCACTCTCTGAATTCCGTGTCGAAGGAATCAAAACGTCGGTTTCACGTCAGTTAGAGATTCTGCGTCATCCGGTTTTCATCAATGCGCAAGGGTACACAAGTTTTATTGAAAAAGAATGGAAATAATCGAAAAGTCGTACAGTTATCTAGTATTGCCGTCGATTTGAAAGATAAAATCACCCCGCCATTTAATAAGTGCGTTTATTGCACAAAGGAGTAAATCATGATTCCGCTTGGAATGCTGTTCGCCCTCATTCTTGGGCCTTGGAACATTACGTTTAACGAGGAAACAGCAGCTCTTTCGCTGCAAAACCCGGAACAAAATGTGACGATTGAAGGGACTTTGACCTTTGAACGGGGTGACGAGACGTGGAAAATCGTGAGACCGCGCGATGCTGTGCCGCAGCGTCTTGGATTGTTAGATAAAAACAACGATATTCAAGGATACATCACGTTCCAGCAAAACGGGAATCGGCTTGAAATGCTTGTGTCGCATCGCACGCGTCAGTTTTATTCGGGTGTGCTGAAATTTGACGGAACGCTGAAGTTTCGCGATTACAGTTTCCCCTGTAAAACGCAGGCTTCCACGTCGGAACGCGTGTTGTTTCTCGCAGCCGGACGCGGCGATTCTCGATTGAACGACACGCTTTTTGCGCCGGAAGAAGATTTGGCGATTCAGTTCCGCAGCGCGAATCTTGAGATTTCGTCCTGTGAGCCGAAGGGAGAATATAACGTCAAAATGTCGGGGCGCATTGAGGAAACGGCTGAGGCGGTTTTCGTTTTCAATGTGGAAAAAGACTATTATAAGACGCGATACATTCCGTATTACAGTCCGATCAATCGTCTGCGCGCCCCCAAAGCGCCGACCGGCTGGATGTCGTGGAACCTGTATTTCGACAAAGCGACTGCCGAGGACAATTTGGCGGAAGCTCGAATCGGGAAAAAGTATCTTCAGCCCTTTGGGATGGAGTTTTGGCACATCGAATCGTGGCAGGGAAATTCCGACCAGCTTCCCGTCTCGAATTTTTACAATTTGAATCTGGAAGTGAATGAAAATCAGTTTCCTGAAGGAATGAAGAAGCTCGCCGACGACATTCGGGCGCTCGGTTTCCGACCGGGACTCTGGACGGCTCCTTTCGGCACGGGAAACGATGCGTTTTACGAACAGCATAAGGATTGGTTCCTGCACGACGCCAGCGGAAAGCCGATGCGGACGTGGAACGGTAAATACACGATTGACCCGTCCAACGACGAGGTGATTGAACATCTGCGCAAGATTCACGATATCGCGTCGCACGAATGGGGATACGAGTATTTCAAAATCGATGGAATGTCGGGGTCTGGTGCGGGTTACTGCGCCCATTTCTTCGAAAGACCGGAAGTGAAAGCCGCAATGAAGGATCCCAACTGTCCGAATCCGTTTGAACGCTGCGTCAAAGCGTTCCGTGACGGTATTGGTGAAGACCGCGTTTTTAATGCGTGTCAGGGACATTTTTGCGGTCCGGAACCGATGTACGCAGATTGTGGACGAATCGGTGCCGACATTGTGCATCCGAATCAGCCTGTGGGTTGGGCGAACCTCCAGAATCAGGCGGGACGAACGCTCAATCAGATTTTCGCACATAATATCGTGTTTTATGCCGACCCCGACACGCTTTTGGTGAACGAGGCGCTGACGATGGAAGAGGCGCGTCTTTCGACCGTGGTTGTGAGTCTTCCGGGACAAATGATGTTTTCCGGCGACAAACTCGCGCAGCTTCCGATGGAACGAATGCGTCTTTTGCAGCAGGCCCTCCCGCCCGTTGAGGACATTCATCCGATAAATATGTATCCATTCTTCCACCTGCTTCCCGTTTGGGACCTGAAAGTTCAGCGAAACTGGGAAAATTACGACGTTGTAGCGTTGTTCAACTGGGAAGACGAGGAAGCGGAAGTCGGGTTCGATTTTACAGAAATCGGATTGGACCCTGCGGAAGATTACATGATGTATGAATTCTGGACGAATCAGTACATTGGTGTTGTGGACGGCGGATATTCGTGCAAGATTCCTCCGCATGCGGTGCGTCTGTTTGCGCTGCGGAAGGTGCAGCCGAATCCGCAGTTTCTGTCGAGTGATCGGCACATTACGCAAGGGGCGGTTGATGTGAAATCGATGCAGTGGAAAGCGCCGATGCTTCAAGGCTGTGTCGAACTCATCGGCGGTTTCCCGACGACGTTCCGATTTGCGATTCCGGAAGGAATGAGTGTGAAAAACGTGAGCGTGAGCTGTCCGCAGGTGGGAGTTGAGAGCCGAACAGAGGCGGGCGGACGGGTGCTGGTTGTGAAACTGACGTCGGACGAAACGAAAGAAGTGAATTTCAGCCTGAAATTCTAAAAAAACTCAAAAGGAAATCCTAAAAACACAATATCAAGAGTTTTTGACCCGGCACGACCGGGAGCGAATAACAGAAGCGTACAAAAAAGACGCTCAAAAGCGGAAACTTGGCGGTTTCTTCTTTTGAGCGTCTAAATTTTACTGGCGAAAATCATTCGCCAATCGACATCGCTTTTTCAAATTCTTCGCCGGAAACCGTTTTTTCGTTCACGGTACACTGTTCGACGATCCACTGAAGCG
Organism: uncultured Planctomycetaceae bacterium; assembly: GCA_964438515.1. GTDB lineage: Bacteria > Planctomycetota > Planctomycetia > Pirellulales > Thermoguttaceae > RGIG3701. The sequence goes on along the minus strand of CAYTLK010000008.1, from coordinate 18,334 downwards.
CTTTCTTCTCCATCTCACCCGCACGGAACATTCCGAGCATCTGGGGATTCTTGCGATAGAATTCAAAGATTTGCGGAGCTTGCGCACCGTATTTTTGCAGCTCCGCTTTGAGCGCGTTCATCACCTCTTCGTCGGAAACCGTGATGTTATTTTCTTTTGCAAGATCCATCAGAATCATTCCCTGCAGGGCGTGGCGCGTCGCGAGTTTGCGCGCTTCGTCCTCTTTCAGGTCGGAATCGTGTTTGAGAAGAATTTCCATTTCTTTCTCGACGATTTCCGCAGGAGGTTCAGCCGGGAAACGATCTGCCAGAAGTTCCATCACATCGTGACGCATTTTGTCGTTTGCGGCCTCTTCGATGTTTTCCTGAAGGCTTTCCACAATTGCATCGCGCATTTCCTGCAGCGATTCGAGACCGAAATTTTTTGCAAACTCATCATCGATGACCGCAGCTTTTTTCTGCTTCATTTCTTTGATCGTGCAGCGAAAAACCGCTTTTTTGCCCGCCAGGGTTTTTTCCTGATAGTCTTCCGGGAAAGGAACGCGGACATTCACGACTTCGCCGACATTCCGATTCACGAGTTGTTCCTCGAAACCGGGAATAAACGAGTTGGAACCCAGTTCGAGCGGGTAGTCGTTTGCGGACCCGCCGGGAAACTCAACGCCGTCGACGGAGCCGACGAAGTCGATAATCACGACGTCACCGCTGCGAGTTGGACGAATGAGCAAGACCGGTTTGAGCTGCGGATGGGAGGCGGCCAGCTGTTCGATGGCGGCGTTCACATCGCGTTCTTCCGGAACGGTAGTAAGTTTTTCGAGAACGATGTTTTTCAGCTCTTCGACGGATGGAATGGACATTTTGGCTCCTTTGAGATTTGAATAAAGTGAAATATTTTTTATTATATCAGATCGGAAAAGAAAAACAAGGGAGGGGGACCGCAGGCGAAACGCCCACGCTTGAATTGTAAACAAAAATCATTACATTTACCTATTTCTCGAAGTCCCTTTAAAATGTCCGACCCGTTTAACGTTCTGGAAGGGGGAATCCTTTCGGCGGTGTGCCTCGCCGATTTCTATCCTGTCGGCTACGCATGGATTCCAGAATTTCTTCTGGATTTTTGACCTTGGACGGTTCCATAGATTCATATGTCAGCCTGCAGATGTGAAGACTATCCCCGCCACGGAAAGTCCCGCGAACACGAATGTACTTTCCGTGCCAAGGGGTCAAATCCACATATCGAGGGACACTCAAGGAGATATACTGACCGGGAACCAACCGTTCACCAAGGCATACTATCCTCGTAACCATCTGTCAGGTAGTAGGCGTCGACACCTATTTTTTGGCCATCGTACTCTTGGATTTGTCAGCAGACTCAGTAGACTCACATTTAAATAGCCATTTTGACCGTACCAGTCGGTTTGGAGAGGAGACGGAAGTTCATCAACTTTTGATTCGGCCAACGTTTCCAAATGTTGAACATACGCCAACTTTATCGACAGTTCTTCCGCCAAATACTGATTCTTTTCATATTGCCAAACAAAGACAACTAACAGAAAAATTCCAATTAAAATTTCAATCCCAATCAAAATGAACTGGCATCGACCCCCCAAAAACACTTTTGACATGATTCAGTCTCCTCATTTTAATACTCTGCTTGATGATTTTTTAAATTGAAATAAAATTTGGTTCATCCGTCTACCCGCTTCCGGCACCTTCGTTACCCACATCTCTGGGTTTATAACGTATGTATACTCATTCCATTTGAAAGTTTCGCAAAATCGCAATAAAGTTGTACGATAAATGAATTATAAGGTTTTGTTCAAAAAATGTCAAGGGTTGGGAATGGAAAATTATCAACTGACACCAGAAATTCTCGAAAATTTGAAGCTTGAGCATCGACGCGCAAAAAAAGACGGATGCGGACAGAATCAAGGCGGTCGTGCTGCTCGGAAGCGGGTGGGCGGTCGGCGACGTCGCAGAAGTGTTGATACTGGTCCCCGGCTTGGAAAAACGGAGGAACGAAGTCACTGCTCGTGCGTTTTTACGCGCGTGTCGTGAAGCGTTTTTGAATTTCGAGCAGTAAAAATTGCGTCAGAGGGTCGGAAAATGCGAACAAAAAAGACGTTTTTCTTCGGCGGAGTGGACTCGGCGCGGAAAAGAACACGCGTTGAAATCGAATGGCGGTCGTTGGCACATTCACATCAACGGACTCATAAATATCGATACTCACACGACTTGCGTCGATTTTCCTGAGACGATAAATGTCAAAATGCGTACGTAATTCAACAATTAATCAAAAGTCATGTGTTCGAATTTCATTATAAAACGAACATAATTCTATTTTGCCGCATTACTCGCCGAACTTGAATCCGACTGAGCGATTGCGGAAGTTTTTCAAGAAAAAAATCGATATTCTGGAAGAAAAAACGGATTTTAAAGTGTAATGAGTATAATTCCCTAAATCGTGGAATTAACACCAATTGATTTTCGGAACCTCTTCATACTGCGTGTTTTCTCCATCCAGTAACAAGCCCTCTTTTCTGCCTCTTGAATTTCCTCTTCAGAAGCAGGGTCTCTCTTTCCTCCAGTGGGAATCCGAGATTTCCAGAAGTTTATACATTCTGCAAGGCACGCCCCAACTTCTTCAAATGTGTGCTTTTTCATATTTTTGCTGCGGTCTTTGGTTATACGACACGGAATGTTCATTGCATTCCAGCATGCGAATGCTGAGTTCGACTTGTCCATAAAGCAAGTCAACAAATGGAATGCCCTGCTCGTACCATTCTCTTCCGAGTCCTTCATCTTTGTCTGCAATGCGCTCTTCAAAGGGGTTCCAGATAATAACAGGTCCCTCTGAATATCGGGTATCAATGCACCAATGCCGTTCGCCGTCGTCGCTATAAAATGCGACAAAATGGGGCGGAAGTGCTGTATATTTGCGTAAATCCAGCGTTTCATCGACTGCACTGACAACCTTGTCAAACGAAATTCCGTTAATCCACTCGGAAATACCTTTCAGGTAAAGATAACCCCAGTTTTTCAAAAAGTTTCGGTAATCTTCAGGAAATGAGACGTTTAAAATCTTTTCTGCCTCACTGATGCTTTTTTCCGAGGCTCCATCGCCATACAGACGAAGAATATTCACTTCTGGATGACGCTCAAGTAACGAGACGACTTCTTCAAATGTGTGCTTTTTCATATTTTGTCCTTACTGGTTTGGATTGTCCTGAACACGATTTTTCTTGTTCTGTACCCATCACACTTTAAAATTCAGGTTTGACCTCAAGTTGTGAATTGAAAAATTTTGAATTTTTCACGTAAGAACGCCCCAAGGCGAGCGGCGGGCCTTTTGCCCGCTGATTGTGTGGAGTTTTTCGCATCCGTTCACCCTCTCGCTTCGCGCCGACTACTGGGGACTCACATCCCCGGCTCGCAAAAGGGGGAAAATAAAAGCTGAAATCTCAAGTGTAATCAGTACTATACTCTGAACTTGGCCCTGTGGGATAATTTCCTGAACCATATTTTGCATCAAGAAGGCGTTTGGCAAATTCATTTCCAGATTCCCCATTAAAATGGATTCGAATCGGTTTGAACGCAATCGTACCCTTTGACGAAACTTGATCCTAGATTGTGTTTCTATTTTCGGGGACGAACGACGGTTCTTTCAGCAGCACTCAACGCGGAATGGCGTCCCGCGCTGAATACTGTGCTTAATTCGTCTTTAATCAGAATAAATCAGAATTTACTTCGCTTTTTCCACCGATACGATTCCACAATCAATGAACTGACCGCCTGTCGTCTGCTTGCAGTGAATCGCAATCGTGTTTTTGCCGACCTTGAACGCCTTAAGCGCCGCTTCCGGAACATCGTAAACTGTGTAATTCTGAACATAACCCTGCGTTTCGAACACTTTGACGCCGTTCACGTACACCTCCGCGTCTTCATCGTGGTACAAATTCAAACCAAATTGAATTCCGTCCGTCTTTTCAAGGTCAAACGTACGTCGGACCCAGATTTCCGGCGTCTTCCACTCGGTTTCCGTAACAACGTTCGGAACGTTCGAAGCGCCAAGATTTTTGCCGACTTTCCAGCCGGAAGCGTCAAAGGATTCCGAAGCCCAATTCTCTGTCGGCGCGTCCGTCGTGTAGGACCATTCGCCGCCCGTCGGAATCACTTCTTTCACAATCGGAAGCGGTTTGTAAAGACCCGAATTGAATTTCGCAACGTTTTCCCAACCCATTTTATCGATTTTGCGGTCGTAACTCATGAGACCGTTCACCTCAATCTCAACGTCGGTCGTCTGCGTGTAAACGGCTGCGGAAAGCCCTTCGTCGATGAGCGGACGCAAGAGTTTCATGAGATTCGCGTAACGACTGCGTAAACCGTCGTTATCCGCAAAAGAAACGTAACCCCAGTTCCCCTGCTTTTTCCACGCATTGTCGGGGCACGGAAGTCCCAAACCGCCGAATTCGCCGAGCACAACCGCACGATTTTCTTCAATTTCCGGACATCCGGGGTTCGGGTAACGATGCATGTCGTGCACGTCGCCGCAATTTCGGTCGGTCCAGCCGCTCGCGCAGTCCACAAGACGCGTGGGGTCGAGATTCTTCGTCCAGCTTACGACTTTTTCCGTGTCGAACTGTCCCCAACCTTCATTGAACGGAACCCACATCACAATCGACGGAGAGTTTTGGAGATTTCGAATGATTTCGCCCCATTCATGATAGTAATTGTCGCTCGACGCCTGTTCCCGCTTCACATCGGGATCGTTTCCGCCGATGTAACGGTCACCGCTCGGCATATCCTGCCACACGAGCAATCCCAGCGTGTCGCACCAGTAATAGAAGCGTCTCGGTTCCACTTTGACGTGCTTTCGCAGCATGTTGAAACCCATTTTCTTCGTCATTTCCAGGTCGTATTTCAGAGCCTCGTCGGTCGGAGCCGTATAAAGTCCGTCCGGCCACCACCCCTGATCGAGCGGTCCGTACTGGAACAGGAATTCGTTATTCAAAAGCATACGAACGATTCCGTCGCCGCTTTTTCCAATCGTGGAAGTACGCATTCCGATGTAACTTTCGACGCGGTCCACCGTCCGCTGATTGACCGAAAGACGATAATTCACTTTGTAGAGGAACGGCGCGCTGGGCGTCCAATATTTCACGTTTTTCACCTGCCCCGCCATGCGGAAGACGCCGTCTTTCACCATCGCGCCGCCGCTGTAAAGCGTCACGTTCGTTTCGGGGTCAATCACATCGGCTTCGACAAATACGGTTGCTTTCGGATCTGCAATCGCGGCAGTTCCCTGAATCACCATATTTCCATCGAGAGCCGGAACGAGTTTCTCGTCCACGACTTTGGCGGCGTAACCTGCACAGTTCAGCAACGAACCTTCTTTCGCAACCGGTTCCATCCACACGGACCCCCAAATGCCCGTCACGGAGGTGTACCAGATTCCGCTCGGATTTTTCACCTGTTTGCCGCGCGGCTGCCAGTTGTCGCTCGTGGGGTCAAAAACCGTCACGACGATTTCCTGCTCGGCGTCCGCTTTCAGCGCTTTCGTAATATCGCACGCAAACGGCGCGTAACCGCCGGTATGTGTGCCGACGCACTGTCCGTTCACCGTCACTTCGGCTTGCCAGTCGCAGGCTTCGATGTTCAGAATGACGTTTTTGTCCTTCCATCCCGCCGGAACCGTGAATGTGCGATGATAAACGAGACGATTTTCTTTTCCAACCGTACGTTTAACACCCGAAAGTGCGGACTCGACGGGATACGGAACGAGAATTTTCCCTTCGTACGACTCGGCTTTTTGACCTTCCGGAACGATCGCGTAATCCCAGAGACCGTTCAGATTCTGCCACTCGCCGCGTGTGAACTGCGGACGCGGATATTCGGGATGCGCGTTTTCAGGCGAAACCTGCTCCGCCCACGGTGTGTAAATTGGATTTTCCTGAAGCTGCCAGTCGGCGGCGGAAAGAATGGCGGGGACGCTGAGTACGGCACCGATGCACGCAGCCAGCGAAATGAGTACTTTTTTCATATTAGCTCCTAAAGAACAAATGGACCAAACGGACCAAAACATTTGTAATGTTTCTGACGAATATTTTAACCATTTTTCAACTATAACACATATTCGCGTTTTTTGCAAGAGTTTCGACAAAAAAAATCGAAAAAATTTTTTGCGCCCCTTGCGTTTTGAATCGTTTTGTTATATACTGATTCCGGATGAAAAAACAGTTTAAAATATTCGGAGTTTTCCGGGTGATTGGTCTGGGGAGAGGGGCGTTCAGATTCTCACGCAGGGTGAATCGCGCGTGAAACCGAAGCTGAAAAACTCCTAACGATTCCCTGAAATTTCAAATCGTGTTAGTATAAGTTTTCAAATTTTTCACATTCCGATTCGAGGAGTTCCGATGAAAAAATTCATTGCATGTTTTTGTTTGTTTTGTACATTTTGTACGTTTTTGACGTTCGACGTCCCGTGTTTTTCCGAGAATCCGAAAGAAGAACCCATGATGATTTGCGGCGGCTGGACCGTCCAGAAAGATTTGGACGCGGATTTTCTCAAAACGTTTGAAGCGGCGGCCGCTCAGGTCGAAAATTACAATTTAACCCCTCTCGCGTGTTCCACTCAGGTTGCGGCGGGGCTGAATTACAGCTTTTTCTGCGTCGCGAGACCGAAAAATGCAAAAGAACGTCCCTCTTACGCTGTTCTGAACGTTTTTCAAAGTTTGCAGAACGAAATTCAAGTGACGCAGCTGCGAATCATACCCTTTCGAGGAGAATAAAATATTTTTGAAAAAATCTCTCCCTCCCCCCCTTGTTTTATTTTTAAAAAAGAGTAAATTTTAGTCATGCCTAAAGTTTAGTCTCTCCTAAAACCTAATCTGGGGGGCGAAACTGTGAGTGTGCCGCACACTCCATCGTTTCAAACCCCTGATTTTTTGGAACTGATTTTAGGCGAGGCTAAAACAGAAGCCGAAATCGAGCCGGAAACGAAAATCGAGAGAGAAAAAACGATGGTAGAAGACTTTCAGTGGATTCTTGCAGGGAATCCGAACAGCGGGAAATCCACGATATTCAACATGCTTACGGGCGCGCGTCAGCACGTGGGAAACTATCCCGGCGTGACGGTGGAAAAGATGGAGGGGCGCTGCAAGTTTCAGGGACGCACTTTTTCAGTCGTCGATTTGCCGGGCGCGTACAGTCTGAATGCGCACTCCGAAGACGAAGAGGCCGCGCGGCGTTATTTGTTTGAAAATCGCGACAAAAAGGTGGTTCTTATAAACGTTCTGGATGCGTCAAACTTTGAACGCAGCCTTTTTTTGACGCTTCAGCTTCTGGAATTGAAGATTCCAATGATTCTTGTACTGAATATGGCCGATTTGGCTCGTGCTCGCGGGATCGCGTTTCAGAAGGACGAAATCGAACCCATCATGAAACCGATGGGGATGGATTGGAAAATTGGAACCGCTTTCCTCGGCGCTTTTGCTGCAAAAGAAGTGTTTGTCGCAGAAATGGGGATCGTTTATCGGGTCGGCGACGTGGAAGACGACGATTCCTCACTGCGCGAAATCGTGAGTGAAAACTATTCGCCGCTTTCGGGACTCTGCATTCTGCTTTTCGCCCTCATCGCGACTCCATGTATGGCGACGTTTGCAGTAATGGCCCGAGAAACCGGCTCGTGGAAATGGGCGTTCGGACAGTGGTTTGCACTCTCTTTTCTCGCGTGGATCGTCTGTGCGGCGGTCTTCCAGATCGGAACTCATGTTTTCGGATTGTAACTCGAAAAAACCAAAAAAACCAAAAAAACTCGAAAAACTATAAAAATTTGAAAGAAAGGTTGAAAAGGTTTAAAAAATGTACGAATCTTTAATCATTGCTGGGATTGTTGCTGCAGCGGCAATTTATGTATTTCGGCTTTTTTACAAAAAAATCAAACACGGAGAGTGCGGAACGTGCAAAAACTGCGCTTTTCGGATTCGTGAGGACGAAATCGCCCCTTCCGACAGTTGCTCTGGCGGCTGCAAATGTGGTGTCGGCTGCAAGTGCGGCTGTCAGGAAGGCGGCGTTTGTTCCTGCGAGAGAAAAAAGAACCCTTCTGACCGTCCAACAGAATAAGTTTTGAATTTTGAACGGGAACTCTCCTGAAGTTCCGCCGCGTCCGTGAGTTTTTTCAACTCAAAATGAATCGTTTCCTGCTTTGAGTTGGACCTTCGATTTTCGCTCATGAACGCGTGCGGAACTTTTTCTCATTCCGCACCTTCTTCATCGTTCCTCAGATTCACGATTTTCAGCGCCTTTTTGCCGGTCGTTTCCACGTTTTCGGACGCATTCGAACTGTCGGCGTCCCATCGAATCAGCGGCTCGCCGGGACAGAAGGCGGCGCATTTCCCGCAGCCCGTGCAGAGGGTCGGATTGATGGCGGGAATGTTGGAATACGTGGCGTCCGACCACACTTCCTCAATGGCGCCGTACGGACACGACTGAAAACAAATCGAACATTCCATCTGGTAAAAACGGCGGCAAAGCTCGAAATCGAAAGTACATCGCGCCAAACGGACCGTCTTTTTCTCCTCCTGATGAAGCGGACGGAGCGCACCCGTCGGACAGATTTGCATACATTTAATACATCCTTCGTCACAATAGATGCGGGCTTCGGAATCTGCGGACTCGAAACAGAGTGTCGGCGTTTCGACCGTTGCGAGATCTGCCGCGTCTTTCACCTCCTGAATCGGAACCAGAAGGTGCGTCGGACAGACGTGAATGCACGCTCCGCAGCGTGTGCAGCGTGCGAGAAACTCCGGCTCGGAAACGGCTCCGGGCGGTCGAAAACGAACGATTGTTCCAAGCTTTGCAAGCGACTTTTGAATAACGTTGCGAGAAAGTGCAACGAGCGTTCCTCCTGAAACTGCAACAACGCACAACGCTCCGAGCGTCCGAAAGAAAGAACGTCGAACCGGCTCGGAAGACGCTTCGGAAGACGGATTGAACGAGGTTTCTGAAGGCGCTTCGGCCGGCGTCTCGGAAGAGGAAACGGAATGGGTGTTTTTTCGCGGACGGATAAAAAAATGGGTCGAACGCCACAGAATTTCCTGCGTTCCGCCGCAGGGACAAAGCGTCCAGCACCAAAATCGAGGGAAAATCAAGACAGAGACGCCGATTGCAGCAAGAAACAACCGACACCAGTGCGCGGAGTGCGCACCATGCAGAATTATAAGCGGATCGAGCCATAAAAACGTGAGTCCGCCGACCAAAATCACGGCAAAAGTTGCGAGCGCAAACACGATTCCGACGTACGAAAGGAACCGATATTTCAGGTCGTAAGACTTTTTCAAAAAAAGCGTCAAAATCCGCGAACGCACGGAACGTAAGACGTCCTGCAGGAATCCGAGCGGGCAGACCCAGCGACAAAAAAAACGGCGTTTCCAGAGCGAAAGTCCCAAAAACGCGACGCCCAAAACGATCGAAAAGGCTCCGAACGCCGCAGCGGTTCCCGCAAAAAGATTTGCGAGGAAGAGGAACGGACTGAGCGCCCGCACCCCTTCAAGAACCGCTGGATGCAGGGTTCCGAGATGCAGAAGGACCGTCAAAATGAAAAAAACGACGATTTTCAAGGACCAGCGAAGCATAAGAACACCGATTTTCGAGGATGGAATCCCAAGGAACGAATTACGATTTTTGAATATCGCTCACAAATTCCTCAATGAGAGTTTCGTTGAAGAACTGCATCACAACCACGTGCGCCAGCGGGCCGAAATGGGGACAGTCGCCGCACGCCATCGCGTATTTATGAACGACCGAAGGTGCAGGACGTTCCATACAAACCGTGTTGGAATAAGGGTTTACGTAAGTTTTTACACCGATTTCATTCAGACGTTTCACCAGCAATTGCGTCATTTTCAGGATGTGAGCCGTTTCTGCACGAAAACCCTCCGGACCGGTCGTTGTGATGCGCCAGTACAATTTCAACGGATCGAACCCGCTTCGGGAACAGCTGATCGTCGGAATCACGCCGTTCAAATACGGGACGCTGTACGTATGAAGATGATTTAAAATGTCTTTTCGACAGATAAAAATCCCAACAGGTTCGTTCATCGCGAGGAATTTGTGTCCCGAAACTGCAAGGGAATCAAAGTGTCGGAGCCGCTGATTCAGGATGTTTCTCACGTTTTCATCTTCGACCCACGGTAAATAACCTCCGAAAAGCGCAACGTCCAAATGACGATACACCGCCGGCGGACGCACCTCTTCCAAAACTCGTTCGATCGCCTCTTGATCGTCGATTGCGCCTTTGAACGTTCCGCCGATTGCAATCGCTACAAGCGCCGGACGCGCAGGATCCAATTTTCTGCGAAAATCTTCCACGTCCATCTGTCCCATTGGGTGTGCGTTAATCAAACGCGTTTCGATCTGCAAAATATCGCCGAGTTTTCGTACAGAATAATGCGCCTCGCACGAAACGTACAAAATCGGACGTGAGTTTTCACCCAGTTGGAGATTTCGGGCCGCATCTTCGAGGAATTTTCGACCGTAATAAATTCCGTGCATATTTCCGTCGGTTCCGCCGTTGGTACAAACTCCCCAGTGGTCGTCCTCCGGAAAACCGAAGCTGCGTGCGAGAAAATCGATCGAACGACGTTCAAATTCGTCCGTTTCCAGCATGTCCCACGACTTTTTATACGGGTCGCCGACGTTGATGAGCGTGAGATCGCACAATCCCGTGTCGTGCAGCCACTGGTAGTAACCAGAAAGATTCACATCTTGGTCGAACGGATAGCCCATTTGGTGAAATTGACGTTCAACGAGCGCTTTCGCGTGTGCCGTCAGTTCGTCGAGAATGGGTTTCGGCGGAAATTCCGATAATCGTACTTCTTTCATTTTGCGTGTTTTTGTAACCGTGTTTGTTTTTGTAATATATTTGTTTTTGTAACTTCATCTATTAATTAATAGTATAAATACTATGATTCTTTTACGAATAGACGTTCATTATACATCTTTCTTCGTCGTCCGTCAATCGGTCTTAAAAATTTTTCTCAAAAAAGTTTCGGGGTCGGTTGCACGTTCGGCGCAAAGTGATATAATTTAAGGAAATTATGCTGGTTCCACAATGAAATTCAGTTTTCACAAAAACTGCAGGAGCCGTGGTGCGCAGCTCCAACGGCGGACGGGAAAACTGAAATCCAAAATCGTGTTAGTATATACTCGTTCCACTTGAAAATTTCGCATTGAGCGGCGACTGCGGCCGTTGTTTCTCGATAGAGTAACGACGGAGAAGCGAAAATTCAAAATGCATCGGGTATAAAAATTTTTCCCCGCCATTTTCTTTGAAAGGTTCAGGCTCAAATGAAACGAATCTCCCCATTTTTCTGGATTGTTTTTCTGCTTGCATTTTTTGCTCTGTCGGTCCGCGCACCTGCTCAAAATCCTACACAGAATCCTGTACGGAATCCTGTTCAAAATTCATCGCAAGATTCATCACAAAATGAGTCTGCTGCGCCCTCGCCGAATGCGTTGGGAACGTATTGGGACGTTTTTGTAACAGATTCCGTACGCGATTGGAATCAGCTGGCCGAGTGCGGCACGCCGGAATGGACGCCGATTGTGCTTCCCGCAGTACAACCCGTTCAATTGAATAATGTACAGTGGTTTCGCACCCGTTTTGACGCGCCGAAACTCACGTCTGAAAATCAACGTACGTTTTTGTGTTTCGATGGAATTAAATTTGCGTCCGAAATTCGAATTGACGGAAAAGAAGCGGGAAATTACATCGGAGGGAGCGAGCCGTTCGAACTGGATGTGACGCCGTGGGTCCGAGACGGCGGGACGCACGAATTGGTTGTGCGTGTGGAAGGAGCGACGGCACTTGCGTCTGAAAAACCTGCGGATTTCAAAGTTCCAGCGGGTCAGCATCCGGCCGACCTTTTTCACGGAACGATTCTTGCGCCCGTTGGGTCGCAGGGTTTTAGTTCCGCAGGAATTTGGGAGCCGGTGCGTTTGGAAGTCCGCGACACGCTGAGCGTCGAGGATCTTTTCATTCAAACTTCGTGGCGCGAACGCAAAATCACGGTCGAATGTACCGTCAAAAACCTCACGAATCAGGAAGTTTCGGTTCCTGTACAGATTTCTGTTGAAGATTCCGAAATTGTGTTTGATGCGCCGCTTCTGACCGTCCCAGCAAGCGGAACCGCTTCTTTCAAGGTTGAAAAACTGTGGGAAAATCCTCGCGTTTGGTCGCCGCGCGATCCGCATTTGTACTTTTTGAACCTCAAATTGGGGGATTTTGTGGAACGGCAGGAACGTTTCGGATTTCGTGAAATTTGGTGCGACGGCGACGTTTTTGTGCTGAACGGCGTTCCGTTTCACGCACTCGGAGCCGCTTCGCACCCTCGAAAGCTCCTCGAAAACGGCGATGCATGCGGACCGGCGCGCGTCTTTTTTGAGAGTCTGCGGAAAGCAAACATTAATTGCATTCGTCTTCACGCAAATTATTGGCCGAAAGCGTGGTGTGAAGTCGCCGACGAAGTTGGAATGCCGTTGATTCTCGAAACGGGCTTCTTCTGCTGGGTGGGTTCGTACGCGTTAAACGACGATGTTTTCTGGAAAAATTACGCACGTCACGTAAAAGCCCTGCAAAAAAAGCATCGAAACAACCCGGCTTTCTGCTTCCTCTCGATGGAAAATGAAATTTTGCATTGCGGCGGCGAGTGGGTGCGCAAGGGAAACGATTTGCCGGCACTTTTGGCTGCGGAAGGTCGGAAGGCGCGGGCGTTTGACGCGACGCGTCCCATTTCGTTCGACGGCGACATGGATCCGGAAGGGGCGGCAGACGTCGTAAATCCACACTATCCGATGGATTTTGGCGGAATCCGGGCCGGACACGAAGACTGCGACTGGCCGCGCTGTTGCTGGTGGATGGAAGATGGGAAATTTATGGCGTGTTTTCCGGCTGAATATTGGAAGTGGGACCGAAAAAAACCGCTTTATATCGGTGAATTTCTGCACATCCAGCAGTTCAAAACCCAGGATCCGTACTCCCTCGTCCTGGGTGATTCTGCGTTCGACGATTCGATGGACGGTGCGATGGCGAGAGCAAAAGCAAAAACGTGGCGCATGCAAATTCCTGCGTATCGTGCGGCCGGAGTGAGCGGAATGTGTCCGTGGGCCATTACGGAATTTTCGACCCCAACGATGGAAAGCCCGGAAAATCCGAAGCACAGTGCTGTACGAGATTCATACGAGCCTGTGACTTTCGTGCTGGAACCGATTTCCGCAACGCTGGAACTTGGAAAAGAAACGCCGATGAAATTCTGGCTCCTCAACGACACCGACTGCGTGCGTGAACTCGTTTTGACCGTCCAAATCGCCGACGAAACTCAATGTGTCACACGTCGTTTGAATCCTGCACAGCGAGTCGCCGTCGTGATGAATTTCAAAATTCCTGAAAGTATTGCGCAAAATACGTCGAACCCCGCCGACTTGAGCCGCAATTTGCTGGAATGCAGAATGAAACTTGAATATCGTACAGCTGATTCTGCCGAAAAAGCGGAATGGAACCCCGATTGGAACTTGTACGGAAATCTTCTGCCGCAAGGTGAGGATCGATTTTTCCTCAAAGAGGGGGTTGTGGAACGAATTTTTTCGCTCAAATGGCGGCAAAATGCGTCGAAAATCCCGTCTGAATTACATCCGGAAATCGGATTCATCGGAAATCCGGAAACCGCAAAAATTCTAGGCGCAACCCACCTCCGCGATTTGAATGACACACAACTTTCGAAAGTGTCGGTTTTGATGATTGGTGAAAACGCGCTCACCCCGCTTTTCGACGTTCCGGAGGCTGAAAAATTCACCGTCGGCGCTGCAAATCAGGCACAAAATCGTCTTGCAGAGTTTTTGGCTGATTCGTCCCATGGGGTGCTGATTCTTCATCAGGACGTCTATCCGAGCGGGATTTTTCCGGTTCAAACCGCGAATTTGACGCTTTCGAGCGCGCGAAATAACGAGTGGACGTTCGAACCGTCGATTGAAAAACCGTTTAAGGTTTCGGCGGACGCGGCTTTCCGCGCGGACGATCTTTTTGGCGGGCCTGAAGGTTTGGAATATGCGGGAACTTTTCGTCACAAAAATCTTACAATGACCCAGATTCCGTACGAAAAAGAAATTTTGGAAACGCAAAAAGACGTTTTCGGCCTCTGTTCGAAGTTCCTTTCCAACCTGATTTCTTCCGATCGTGCGTTGAGTCGAAATCCTGCGCCCCGTCTGTGCGTTTACGACCCCAGCGGCAAAATTCAAAAAAAGCTGAATACGTTGAATATTCCGTTTGAAACCACGGAACCGGGCGCACAAAATGATTCGCGTACAGTAAATCCCGGCGATTGGACCCTCATTAATGCAGACGCGCCCGAGGCGATCGAACCGAAAGAGGGCGAAAAGTTTCTTCTTTGCGGACTTACGCCGGAGAATCGTGCCGCTTGGTCGAAAATCGTACCCGAAAATATGACTATCGTTCAGGATTCATGTCGTGTTTCTGTAAATTCTTCTTCGGAGGCGGCGCCGTCTGAAAACGATGGACTTTATACGGGTCCGAATTGCTATTTGATTTGGTACGAAAATCGTGCGGGACTTACAGCTCGTCAAACGATGCCGGAACAAAGTATTTCTGACTGGTATATTGTACCTTTTATTCCAGTTCCAGAAAACGAAAATCCATTTCCAACGATGCGTTACGACGAATTTCAGCCGAACCAAACAAAAGGGACCGTGATTTCAGACGCCTATAATTGCGGTACAAATGTGATTTTGGAACGAGAAATTACGGTTCCGGAGGGCGATTATTTCCTGGAGATTGACGGTTGCGGGTCGAAACTCGACGGCGTGGGTGTTATTTTCACAATTCGCCTCGACGGAAAAACGGTCGGAAGCACGGAATTGGATACAGAATTCAATAAAAAGTACGTTTTTATTCATACGAACGGACAAAAACAGCATCTCGAACTTGCATTTATGAATGACGATTGGAATCCTTCAACTCGTGAAGATCGAAACATGAACTTCCGCAGCGCTCGTATTTTCCCGGTGAAAACCGTTGCTCAAGATGTTTTTTCGACCCTCCGTCCCATGGTGTCGGCCCGAATTTCGAAAAATGTAACCGTGGATGAAGTGAAATGGTACGCGCCCGAATGCACGACGCTCCTCGCGTCGTTATACATTACACAAATTCTCCAGAATCTCTATTTTGACGCTCCGTTTCTTATGAATGGTTTTTTCCTCAACGGAAGTGATTTCGATCAGGTGAGAACGACCAATTCAAACCTTCAGAAAAATGAACCGAACGTTCTTTTTATCGGTACAAACGGTACAGTTTCCAAAAAGTTGAATTTCGCACAAAAAGGACGTTTCCGTTTTGTACTTCGCGCTTCGGGAACCGCTTGCGAGGACGTTTATCCGCATATAAATTTGCGTCTCGACGGCCAAAAAATCGGCGAGTTTCAATTGATGGGAACGGATCGAACGAATTATGTACTTGAACCAGACGTTGAAATTCCGGTCGGCGAGCACGTTTTGATGCTTCAGTTCGGCAACGATTTATACGTTCCATCTACGGATCCGAACATTCCAAATCAGGATCGAAATCTGCAGATCGAGTCGCTGCGCCTGCTTCCACAGACCCAAATTTAGAACAAAATTTTTTGAAAGGATAAATTGTGATGAATATTCGATTGTTTATGAATGGTTTTGTTATTCGTTTGATTTTCTGTGCGGTTGTTAGTGCGGTTGTTAGTGCGGTTGTTTTTGTGAGTTTCGTGTCGCAGCGAGCTGTTTTTTCCGGTGAATATTCGGCGGTGTCGCAGGATGTGGATCTGTCGGAACTTGCGATGCGTTCAGAGGATGCGAGCGAAACAAACGGTGAAACGGTGGCGGTCTGGAGGTGCGAGTGTGCTTCAAAAAAAGCAGTGACGAACTTTCTTCCGGAGGGGGACGGCACTTACAAACATCCGTGCACGCACGTGCGTTCCGAGCAAAACGAACGCGTAACTCTGCGTTGTGTTCGAACCGTTCCGGCGGCGGAAGTCGGAAAATACATGTTATTTAAAGGATGGATGCGAATTTCCGAAGGATGCGGACGTCTCGTAATTCAGCCGATGAAAGAGGGAAAACCCGTTTCAACAAGCACATCGTACTGCGCAAACGCACTCTCTGCGGAAAGCGGCGCGTGGCAGCAATTCATCGCAAAAATACGTTCTGATGGAACTTTTGACAGTGTACAGGTTTCTTACAGCGTCGAACCTGTGAGTGAACGCATGCTGAAAAAAATGGATGACGATTCCGACGCAGCACTCGATGCGGAACGCGCAAAGTACATCACTGGATGCGTCGATTTTTACGCAGGAAATCCGGCGCTGGAGGTGGGTGAACCTCTCGGAAACACGGCGCTTCCGAAAATCGACGGGTACTTCACGGCGCGAGTTGAGGAACGGCTGGACCGCGGTTTCGTCGCGCTTCCGGCGGACGAAGGAACTGCGGGGTGGTATTTGACGTGGCGGCTGCTGAAAACCGACGCGGAGCATGTCGGATTTGATATTTTTCGGAGGGAAAAAGTTGAAAATCAGCAGCAGAAACCAGAAGAAAACTGGGTGAAAATCAACACCGAACCCATCAC
Organism: uncultured Planctomycetaceae bacterium; assembly: GCA_964438515.1. Classification (GTDB taxonomy): domain Bacteria; phylum Planctomycetota; class Planctomycetia; order Pirellulales; family Thermoguttaceae; genus RGIG3701. The sequence goes on along the minus strand of CAYTLK010000008.1, from coordinate 1,675 downwards.
AAGCACAACGGATTTTTCAGACGCAAGTGCTTCGAAAGAAGGAACTTACGAATGGAAGCTCGCCGTGTCGGACGGTTCAGAAAGCATCGCACGCATCGGAAATTTTGAATCTGGAATTTCAATTAAGCTCGGCGACCCGGATGCGGTGGTGAGTCGGATGGCGATTGCGGATCTCGACGGAGACGGACGTTACGATTACGTCATTCTTTACAATAAAACAGGCTGGGTGGACCCTTACTACTATTACTGGCGGCCCAGCACGGGAACGCTGCAACTTGAGGCGTACAATGCGGACGGAAAACGGCTTTGGAGTCGTGATTTAGGTGCTGGAATTGAGTGCGGAATCTGGTATTCCCCCTTCATTGCGGTCGACCTCGACGGAGACGGAAAGGCGGAAATTGCACTAAAAACGGCAGACTCAAACGCTGTGAAAAACGAGACGGGGCGCGTCGATCAAGGACCTGAATTTTTGAGCGTCTGGAACGGTGAAACCGGCGAAGAAATCGCTCGAACCGACTGGCCGAGCCGTGCCGGATTACAGTACAATTATTATTCGCGCTGTATGCTTTCCGCGGCGTATCTCGATGGGAAGACGCCTATTTTAACGGCACTTCGCGGGACTTACTCCCTCCAAAAGATGCGCGGCTGGCAGTTGCGCGACGGGAAACTGGAAGAAAAGTTTTTCTGGACGAATGCGTTTGAGGATTCGAATCTTTGGGGGCGCGGTGCGCACACGCTCCACTGTACGGACGTGGACGGCGACGGACGCGACGAGGCGGCGGTTGGAACGTTCATTTTGGACGATACGGGCGCGACGCTTTGGGCGAAAGGGCTTCGTCATCCCGACCATTTGTACATCGGCGACATCGTTCCCGACCGGCCGGGTTTGGAAGTTTATTGGGGGATTGAAGGCCGCGTCGACGGCGGCGGAATGGGCGTTTTAGACGCAAAAACGGGCGAATTTCTCTGGAAGTTTGATGAAACGACGTACCATATCCACGCGCAGGGAATGTGTGCCGACATCGACCCGACGCACCCGGGCTGTGAGTGTTTTGGGGGTGAGGAGAAAAACGAATTTTCGTTTGACCGTTATTTATGGACGGCTGACGGAACGCTGCTTCAACGGCGTCCAAATTTCGTCAAACTGCGTGAAAAGGAGCCGGAATGGAAGTCGGAAAGCGAGCTTTCGCACCGTGACATTGCGCGCTGGGGATTGTATATGCCGACCGTTTTTTGGGATGCCGACCCGCAGCGTGAAATCGTGTGGGCGCGAGAGGGACGCATGTACAGTTTCGGGCGGGACGAAATGTTGGAGCCGTATTTTCGGTTTCGGGCGGGAACGTTCGTAAAATCGTGCGACGTGCTGGGCGACTGGCGCGAGGAGGTGTTCGTTACGGCTCCGGGAGAGTTACGGATTTACATGACGAAAATTCCGGCGCAGACTCGACGCTGTACGTTGATGCAGGACCGCAATTACAGAGCGTGCATTACGGAGAGTTCGATGGGATACAATCAGTCGCCGATGTTGGGTGAGTGAAATCATTTCGGGGAGTCCCCCTTGCGGTCAGCTCCCCGATTTGTTACAATATCTGAATCAACAAAATTTCAATTAAAATCACGCAAAAAGAGGAACTTTCAATGACGGACGACGGACGAACGATGGGCGCAAACGACA
>CAYTLK010000007.1:16650-90860 GCA_964438515.1 uncultured Planctomycetaceae bacterium | reverse complement strand
ATCAAGAGTTTTTGACCCGGTACGACCGGGAGCGAGTAACTGGGGAAAAAACAACGTTCAAAATGTTTTTTCCCCACGACCGAAACGACAGTACGGGAGCGTTTTGTTTCCTCCCGTTAGGGTGGAAACACCGCCACGGTGTAAAAAGCCCCTTGAAACACGACGTTCATTGTTCAATTTTCGTCAGTATTGTTTTTTACAAAAATTCAAATTTAAGGTTTTTAGAACTTTCTTAAGTTCATTCCTGTTCAAAAATTTTGGTTTATTGATTTTGTTTTCATAGAACGGGAATGAGAAAAACACACCGTCCGGTAAAATATGGCTCGACTGCTTCCTAATATACATTCACCCCAAGACTTAAAAAACCTGTCACTCGACGAACTCGACGAACTGGCAAAAGAAATACGTGCGGAAATTTGCGCGGTCGTTGCGAAACGTTCGGCCCATTTCGCCTCCAATTTGGGGGTGGTGGAACTGACGCTTGCGCTGCACACCATTTTTGATTTTTCGTACGATCGTCTCGTGTGGGACGTGGGTCACCAAACGTACCCGCACAAACTCGTGACGGGACGAAACGCACAGTTTTCCACGATTCGAACGCGCGGCGGGCTGATGGGATACCCGAACCCGGCCGAAAGTCCTTTCGACCTGTTTATGACCGGTCACGCAGGGTGCAGTATTTCCTCTGCGGTAGGACTGCAATGCGGCGACGACCTCGTTCGGGCGGTCGAGGAGGCGGAAGGAACGCAGGATCCGAACCTTCCTCCGCGTCACGTGGTGGCGGTCATCGGGGACGGTTCGTTTGCAAACGGCGTCGTTTTTGAGGGACTGAACCATCTCGGCGCCCTCAAAAAAAACATTACGGTCATTCTGAACGACAACAAAATGTCGATCTGTCCGCGCGTCGGGAGCGTCGGTCAGTACCTCGACACGCTGAGGATGAATCCGTTTTACACCGAGATGAAAGCCGACATGAAACAGATGGTACAAAATATCCCTCTGGTCGGTCCCCGCATTCGGAGTGCTTTTCACGACATGAAAATGGCGTTTAAAGCTTGTGTTTCGGGCGGAATGCTGTTTGAGGAACTCGGAATCCGCTACATCGGCCCCGTGGACGGTCACGACATTCGTCAGCTGCAGAAGTTTCTGCGCCGCACACGTTCTTTTCGCGGTCCGGTTCTGCTTCACGTTTTGACGCAAAAGGGTCACGGATACTCGCCGGCGGAACACGATCCCGCGCATTTTCACGCTCCGTCTCCCCAGCAGATGGTTCAGGGCGTTACACTTCCGAATGTTTCGGACGTTTCGAACAACGCTGTAAGTTCCGACAGCAAAACGACTTGCAAAGATTCTGTACTTCCGGTCGTTTCGAAGCCGGATCGTTCTTACACGATGATTGCGAGCCAAAAAATCATGGAACTGATGGAGAAAAATCCGCGCGTCGTCGTCATCACGGCAGCGATGTGTCAGGGAAACAAGCTCGAACTCATTCGTCAGAAATTTCCCGACCGTTTTTTCGACGTTGGAATCTGTGAATCTCATGCGGTCGTTCTGGCGGCGGGAATGGCGCGTGCCGGGCTGCGGCCCATTGTGGATATTTACAGCACATTCATGCAGCGGGCGTTCGACCACCTTTTTCAGGAAGTCTCGCTTCAAAATTTGCCGGTCACGCTTTTGATGGACCGCGCAGGACTCGTGGGGGCGGACGGTCCGACGCACCACGGAATGTATGATTTGGCGTACCTGCGCCCTCTGCCGAACATCGTAATGACGGCTCCATGCGATGCGTTCGACCTCGAAAACATTCTGGAATTTGCAGTTACGGAAAACAAACCTTTTTCAATTAGATATTCAAAAACCCAGTCGCCCGAATTGCTCGGCGTGGAACGAACACCCGTCACGATGGGTGCGTGTGAGATTTTGCAGACGGGTGAGTCCGGCGGCGGATTGATTTTGGCGTGCGGCGTGCAGGCTGCGGACGCGCTCGCGGCGGTGCGTCGGAGGAACGACACTTCCACGACCGTCATTAATTTGCGATTTGTGAAGCCATTGGATTTGAGTACGATACTTTCTGAAATACGCACATCTTCATGGGTTTTAACGATTGAGGAAGGGTGTCGGATTGGCGGGGTGGGTTCCGCGATTCTCGAAGCGGCGACGGATGCGGAAATCGCGCTTCCGCCATTCCGGCGTCTTGGGGTGAAAGACGTTTTCGTCCAGCACGCCTCGCGAGCCGAACAGCTGGAGGAGACCGGTTTGGATGTTGCTGGAATTTGTGCAGCAATCGATGAGATTCGTACAAAAGTTGAAACTCGCACCCGCGATTGAACATTGAAATTATACGTTTCGATGGGGCGGATATAAAACGTTTTTCCCACCTCTATTTTAAATGTAGGAGTTTTTTTATGCTAAAATATTTTCGCATTCTGCTTGCTGTGCTGATGTTTTGCGCAGTGACGCTCTTTTTCTTCGATTGGACGAGCGTCCGACTCGGAACGGCTCGCGACGAAGCGGCGCTTGCGGCGGCTCCTGCAACTCCTGCGGCTCCTGCAACTCCTGCGGCGGCGGAACGTTCTGCGGAAACCGCGTCTGGAACCGCGTCGGAAACTGCATCGGAACCTTCTGAAAATGCTTCGGAAACCACATCGAACTCCGCGTCGAACTCCGCGGCGGCTCCTTCTTCGTCGAAAATGACCGTTTCGACGGGTAGTTTGCCGGAAAAGATTCAGTTGATGCCGGCTTTCATGCATCACGCGCACTGGGTGGTGCTGTTTTTCGTCGTTTTGACGCTCCTTTTTGGGCGTTTGTACTGTTCTGTCGTCTGTCCGCTCGGAATTTTGCAGGATGGAATCGCGTGGCTCTCGCGAAAAATACATCGAGGAAAACCGTACGTTTATAAGAAGGAGCTTCCGATTCTGCGTTGGTTCGTCTTTTTACTCGCTGTCGGCGGCTTTCTCGCGGGGTACGGCGTCCTTTTGAACCTCGTCGAGCCGTACAGCATCTTCGGACGCATTGCAAACGCCGTCTTTCGACCGATTTATGTCGTTTTTAACAATCAGATTCTTGTAACGGACGCGGCCGAGGGGAGTCAGTCGTTTTCCCTCATTACGATGTCGAACGTTTTACTTTCGCTGGGCGCGTTCATTACGGCACTCGCCTCGTTTTTCATCGTCGGAATTCTGGCGTGGCGCGGCGGCCGAACGTACTGCAACACGATCTGTCCCGTTGGAACGTTTTTGGGACTTTTGAATCGTTTTTCAATTTTCAAAATTCGTATCAATCCGGAAAAATGCAAAAGCTGCGGAATGTGCGCAAAATCGTGCAAGTCGTCCTGTATGAATACGAGAGGAAAAATCGTCGATAGTTCCCGCTGTGTTGCGTGTTTCAACTGTCTCGGAAGCTGCAAATTTGACGCACTTTCTTATTCGGTCGGAAATCCGTTTGCGGGTCGGTCGCTGATTCAGATTGAGGCGCAGAAAAAGGCGGACGAAGCGGAAAAACAAAAAGCAGAAAAGCAGAAAGCTGAAGCGCAAAATACGGAGGCGCAAAAAGCAGAGACGCAAAAAGCTGAGACGGAAAAAACCGAAGTTCCGTCGCCGGCTCGGCGTGATTTTCTCGTAACGGCGGCGTCGATGGCGGTGAGCGTTCCGGTTGTTGCAGGCGTCTCAGCGGTCGTCGCAAATACCGTCATGGTGAAACCGCAGCCCGACAAAGTGTACAAAACCGGTCAAAACGCGTGGGTTCGTTCCAACCCGGTCGCCCCTCCCGGAGCCGGAAGTTACGGACATCTGCTTCATCACTGCACCGGCTGTCACTTATGCATCGCGAAATGTCCGCAGCACGTGCTGAAACCATCGTTTATGGAATACGGACTGCGCGGCGTGTTTGTGCCTGTGATGGACTATCACAATAGTTTCTGCAATTACGATTGTACGATTTGTTCCGAAGTCTGTCCGAACGGCGCGATCAGCATCCAGCACATGATTGCGCGCCGCGGCGAGAAACTGCCGGAATCGAAGCCGGAACTTGCAGAAAGAATGCGCGAGGAAAAGAATTACACGCAGATGGGAAAGGTCGTTTTCAAGCAGGAAAACTGCGTCGTGGCGGTCGACGGAACGTTCTGCGGCGCTTGCGACGAACACTGTCCGACGAAAGCCGTCTCGATGGTTCCGTATGGGGACCCGGAAAAAGGTTTGACGATTCCGCACATTGATCAAAGCATCTGCATCGGCTGCGGAGGCTGCGAATCGATTTGCCCGGCGCGTCCTTACAAAGCGATTTACGTCGAAGGCTGTTCGACACAGGAAAGACGTGCAGAATTCAAAGACGCCGAAGTGATTTCAGGGACGGAAGTTCAGGAAAAAACCGAAAACGTCGATGAATGGCTGTATTAATAATTCTTTGTATTCACAGAGATTTTCACGGTATATGATGAACCATAAAGTCCTTTTTATCGCTGCATTTTCGTTTTTTTGCATCCTTTTTTGTGAGCTTCAAACGACACACGCAGAGCCTGCGCCTCTCCTGAATCCCGATTTTCCGACGCGTCTTCCGCAAGAAGTGGATGGGAAACCGATTTATCGCGATATTGTGAGTTTTTGGGGGGCGGGAACGTCCCGTGATGCGGAACCCTATGCGTTTCTGGAACTGATGGATCGGGCGGGAACGTTCGAACAGCTCGTGATGACGTTTCGAAGAATTCATACGTTCAACGACCCGGAACATCCGGAATATATTGCACGTCTCGTGAAATACGCTCTGGAACATTACGGTTTGACGACGCAGCTGGATTTGGACGTTCGAATCGCTCGTAAGGACCTTGAGGCGGCGCACCCCGACCGCTTGATGGAGAATTATTTGCAGCAGGAACTGCCGCTGAAATCGGATGGTCCGACGGAGTTTCGTTTTAAACAGAACGATCTCAGCGACCATTACACCGCAAACTACCCGTATTTTGTGCGGCGTGCGCGATTCATTCAGGCGCGAATTTACGAAAAAGACGCAGAGGGAAATGCAATTCCTGAAACGATTCGGAAAATAAATGACGCAGTGTGTTTCGAATCTTCCGACCCGCACGAAGCCGTCGTCGTTGTGCCGAAAGAGATTGCGGGAGATTCGTCCGAAAATCAAAAACTGTTCGCCTCGGTGGGAGTTTCTTTTGCGATTTTGTATCCGGATGTGTTTTCGAACGAAGCGTTTGAGGCCGAAAAAGCGTTGTATGAACGTTACAAAGACGTTCCGGCCGTCGGAACTGGAAAGGACGAATGGGGGATGCCGCCCTCTTTCAACCGGGAAAATCAGTCGTCGGAGTTCTGGTTTTCCGACACAATGACCGAAACGTACGCGCAGCGGACGGGCGGACGCAGTCTCACGGACGACTTTTTTCTCATGCAGGTCCCTCAAAAAGGCCGGGAAGAAGAGCGTGCGGCGGCATTCGACGCATTCAATCGTATGATTCTCGAACGCGTACTCGAATACGAGTGGCTCAACTATCGAATGGCCAAAAAAACGTGGGGACCGAATGCGTTCGTCGGTGTGCATGGAACGTGGTATCCGTGGCCGAACACGCTCGAATTCCGCAAAAATGGTCTGATGTGGTGGAAGATGCCGCGCGATTTCGCACATTCGGACGAATTCGTTCCGTTCTGCTGTCGGACCGCAATGGCGAAAGCGACCGATTCGTACTGGGTGAATATGTTTTACGCAACGGAACCGGAACCGTACATTTACGAACACTGGACGGCTGCGCTTGCGGGCGGGCGCGTCGACGTGATGGGGCTGTACCCGCGTACGGAAAAATATCGTCAGTCGGACGGTTTTTCTCCCATTCTCGCATCGGGTTTGCCGCGCGTTCGAAGCAAAATACGACTGCTGAATTTCGCGTTTCAAGCTCCGATTCAGTCGGAAATTGGCGTCGTTTTCGGACATTTTGGCGCAATGAACCCAATAAGAAATATGTACGGAAACGTCGGCGACGTGCTGTGTGACGCGTTTTCGGAAAAAGGGTTTCCAGCAGACCTCATTCCCAGCGACGAAATTCAAACACAAACGACGGATGGTTCGCCGCGTTGGATTCGAAATTCGGACGGTTTTCTGCAGTACGGGGCGCAGGCGTATCGTCACCTCGTTTTTTTCGGAATGAACGACTCGGATCGTGCGGATTTCGAGGCGCTTCGTGAATTGGGAGGAACGGACTGTTGTACGAAAATCACAGAAATTCCCGGCGAGTCGAAAAAGACTTTTGACGCCGCAAAATATCAGTCGGTCGTGGATGAAATCGTTTCCGACCTCGAAAACTCTGGAATTCCCGGCGACACGCCGTGGGAAAAAAGTCGCGCTCAATTTGTCACCGCATCATCCTCGGAAGTTGGAAATCGTCCGCCTCTCGAGGGCTTTACACGCTGTAATGACGGCTCGTTCGTCTGGGTGAACGCCCGTGAAAACGCGCTCGGCGACCCCATTCATCTCGAAAATGAAACTGTCGTTTTCAACAACGGAACTGGAGAAACGAAAATCAATGCAGACTGTAACGGAATTCTGGCTTGCCGCTTCGATGCGTCAGGAAATCTGGAAGCACTGGCGGCGGCGGAGCTGAAATTCTGGGAGGGGGGCGGTCTCCGCATCGAGTTGGACGCACCGCTGGATGTGACGCTTTGGAAGGATGCGTCCGGAAGCTGGAAAGGCGTTTTTCAAGGTTTGGAAAACGATTTGCCGGAAGCGTTGAAAAAAATCACTCCCAATTGGCGTTTTTTGGAAATTCGTCCCCCATTTCAGGAATAAACTTTCCAAACATCACCATCGAAAACAACAAAACACAAGGATTAAAAAACACAAGGATTAAAACTGACGACAGAAAAAACGAAGGTCCATAATTCGAAAAGGTTTTGAAAAAATCGCCCGCACCCCGCAGTGACGCAAAAACCGCCACCCGTCCGGGTGTGGAGATTCCGTAAACGCGATCCAGACGGCCTTCGGAAATCGATTCGCCAGTTCGTAAAAATGCTTCCGCGTCGCGTCGTTCAAGTCGGGAAAATCAAACAACAAAAATTTGACGCTTCCATCCGCCTCGGCGTTCTGCGGATCTGGATCGTTATTCCGTCCCATGATTTTCGCACAGTTTCCGAAAATCTCATCACGCTGAATGATGTCGCGCAAGAGCGAAAATTGAGCCGAATCGCACGTGTCGATGTAGAATCCGACCTCATTTTGAGCGGGCCGATGGTTCCTGTTTTGATACAAAAGCGACTTGAACCGTTCCTCGCGATTTTGTTCGAACAACGCGCGCTGTTCCGGCAAAGAAAGAGCCGAAATGGACCAAATCGTCGGCAAATTGTTTTCGAACGACGTCCATTCAACCGGCGCTTTCGCGACGAAATCGTACCACAAAATCGAGTGCGTCCCGACGAGCGGCGTCCCCGTTCGCGCCTCGCCGTCGCACCAGTTTCCCAAAATCGTCAGAACCGGCGTAATCGGAAAAAAGGAACGCAGCGCCTGCACGTCTCCATCGCGAAATTCGCCCGAAAACGAACTTAAAAGCACAATGAAATCCGGTGAAAGATCGGGTTCCTGCATCGCACCTTCTTCAGGTATGTGATTTTCTCCAGACTTGCCATCTTTCCCAGATTCACTGAAATCATTCCCAGTTTCACTGGAAATTTCATCAGATTTTGTCGGAGTGTGCGACTTTCGGTAAACGGAGAGCCAAAAGATGAGATTTTCCTCAACAACGGCTCGCTCCCGAATGGCTTCCGTGAGATTTTCCCACCAAAGCCGGAACTCCTTACGTCCGAGGTCGCCGAAAACAAGCAGTTTTGGGACTCTTGGGAGTTGATTCACGTCAAATAGCGTACAGGATCCATCCATTTTCAACCCTATTCTTTCCAAAAAACACAGGTCGTTCCAGCCGATGGATACAATCCCAAGGAAAAAGTTTTTGAGTCGCAGTTTCTGTTTGAAAAATCAAACGGAAGCAGGACTAAAACCCTCTGTCGGCCAGAATGTCGTCAAAATCACGGAGGTGATAGTCGATTCCAACGTAATCTAACAATCCGCAAAGCGCTCTCTGCGCCACCCCGACGCCGTCCGGCCCGCTGTACCCGCCGAACTGACCGCCGCCTTTAACGTGCGGCTCCAAATCGACGAAGAACCCAGGAATTCCACGAGCTTTCAGTTTGGCGTCGATCTCAGGGAGCGCCTTTTTTAACTCCCGAAAGATGGCTTCGTGACCTCCATCGCCGAGATTGCAGGGAACAAAATTTTTCAATTGCTCTTCGTCGATCGGATCGCCTTTTTTCACGGGTTTCGGGTGGCGATAATCTTTCACGTGGAACCACCCCAGGCCGGGGAGACAGGCGCGGAATTGGTCGAGAATGTCGCAGGAATTGTACCCCTGAACGACGAGATTCCCGACGTCAAAAACGAGCACCATCGACGGATGATTGATTTTTTGGTACAGTTCGGCCAGCAGCCATCCGTTTTCGCCGATCAAATTGGGTTCGACTTCCAAGCCGAACGTGAGGTCGCTGCGGTGGCACGTTTCCGCAATCGCGGAGAGCTGATCGACGGCCTGATTCATGTACTCGTGCGGGTCTTTTCCGTGCGGATGATAAAACGAGAAGCCGCGAATGAGCTTGCTTTCGAGTGCGTGCGTGATGTCGCAGGCGCGACTCACTTCATCCATGTACTGTGGGAAAGGAACGTAACGATTTTTCGTTCCGTCCTCTTCGTCCACGAGTTTCACCTTTCCGATGGGCGAGCCGATCGAGGAGACATTCAGCCCAAAATCATTCTGGATTTCACGAATCGTTTGAATTTCGTCCATCGTCAGACTCATTACGTTTTTCGTACCGTTTCCAACATCAATGAAACGGATACTATAATACTGCAGACCGATTGCCGCATAAGCAGTAAATTGTTCTTTGATGGATTTTTCAAGCTGTTTGGAAACGCCTTCGTCGGCAAATCCTGTCAGAATGATTTGTGGTTTATTCATGATTCAATCCTTGATTTTATGGGAAAAGTAATTAAAAATGGACGGTTTTAATGTTTTTTCTTTCGAACGAAACAAAGTCCGGCGACACCCAAAACGAGCAGGACGCACGACGCAGGTTCCGGTAGCTGAGCCGCCAAGTATACACTTCCGTTTACATCACCGACGGCGTACAGGGTCATTCCCGGCACGGAAAACGTCGGGTCGATCGCAACTGCGAACGAAAGACCTTCAAAGTTTCCGTTCGTGTCGAGAAGCTGATATTCTTTCTCGCCGTTCAGGAGCGCGTCCCAGTTGAGCGGGTCTGTGATGGAGTCGGACGTGAGTTCAAAAATCGTGTCGGCCGCGAGAATCAGGTTCTTGCTGCTCGTTAAATCCATCGTGTCGATGGCCCAGTCGTGAGCCGTCCCGCTGATGTTCAGCACGAATGTTCCGTTCATATTCAAATTGGAATTGAGCGTAACCGGAGCGTCGGCGGTGATTTTTGCCCCTTTTTGAACCTGAATATTCTGCGCACAATCGACGGCAGAAGTACTCAGATTGAACGTTCCCGACTCGATATTGAGAGTTCCAATCGAAAGGGTTCCGCTCCCGGTCTTCGTAAAACCGCCGCCCTGCGTGGCTGCGGACGCAACGGAAAGCGACGCGCCGTCACTTACGCTGAACGCCGTGACGTTGTTTATTGTACCTAAATCAATCGTTCCCGTAATCTGCGCGCCGGAAACCGCCGAAGTGACGGTGGTTCCTGTGAGTGTGTGGAGGGTTGCGGTTCCGAGATCGAGCGTCTTGTTCGTCGTGTTCGAAAACGTGAGTGCGGAATTCGCGAAGTAATAATCGGCAGAATCTGTAAATTGTACGGTTCCTCCATTCAAATTGATGTCGAAATCGTAGGCGGCCGCAGGCGTGTTTCCGCCGTTTGCCAGCATCATTCCGCCGGTCGTCACGTTGAACGAACCGTCAAAAGCGTCGAGATTTCCGGTCAGAATCAAGTTTCTCGCCCCAGTTTTCGCAACGGTAATTCCATCGGCGGCAATCATGGAGCCTTTCATCGTGAAATTCGGCGTGCTAGTTCCGTACGTCGTGGTTTCAAACGTCGTATTTTTCAGGAACGTTATGGAGGAATCGACAGCAAAAGAGGTGTTTCCACCTGCACTGGATTGGAATTTTCCGCCGTTCATGAAGATGTTTCCACGAGCATCCTCGACGCCCCAGTTTTGAAGGGTTCCGCCGTTGATGTAGGTTCCTTCGGTTGTGACGAGCGCGCCCTTTGCATCGGATTGAATGACGAGCGTTCCCACACTGCTTTCGATTCGTTTCAAACCGGTTTCCTGAATGTTGTCGAGAATCAGCTGCGACCCTCCATTCAGTGTGAGAGTTGCACCAGCAACCCCCTTTAACCCGCCGCGCAATTCGAGACGTTGATTCGTGGTTAACGTTGTGTCGGCCGCAATCGTTACGAGGGAGCGCAGAATTTTCCACTGGCCCGATACGTTGTCGCTTGTGAGCGTTCCGCCGTTCATCGTGATGGGATTGTAAAAATTGACGGAAGCCGTTGCGGTTGAGGGAGTGGAAAGGACGAGCGCGGCGCCGGAGTTTACCGTAATGGGAGCGTTGGACGCCTGATTTGCGTACGCCGTGTAGTTGAGCGTGAGGGTTCCGCCGTTGAGCGTCAGCGTGCCGGTTTTCGCAAATCCTGAAAGATTCACGGAGCCGGAAGTGAGTGTGAGTCCCTGCGCCGAGGAAAGGGTTCCTGTGATGTTTACCGTTCCGCCGTTCACGGCCAAATTCCCTCCGGCGAAAGTTCCGGAAATAACGGTCGTTCCCGATGAGGCTTTCAGACCGCCAGTCGTCGAGAAACTCCCCGCGATGTTGAGCGTTCCGGCTCCCGCCATTTCCACGACGCCGCCCGTTCCGGCAGAGGCTAAAGTCGAGTCGGCAAAATTACTCGAAACGGTCATTACGGCTCCCGTCACGGGTTTGAACTGAACGGTTCCATTTCCGACGGCAAGCTGAACATTTGCGATGGTTGTGTCGCATCCGTCAATCGTTCCGATGGTTCCTTTTACGAGCTGGAAGGGATACGCATCTTTTCCACCCCGAATGGAGACGCCGCCCACGCCGAGATTAAGGGTTCCGCCCTTCAAATTGAGGGTTTTTTCGACACTTCCTTTGGCCGTATCGTTCTGGTCGCCGTTTCGAGCAAAAGTGAGTCCGTAGAGGTTTGCGGTCGCGCCTTCAGCGATGGTAAATTTTAACTGACCGTTGTAACCGCAATGCGTGACGGTGTTCAGCACGTTCATGACGCTCCCGTTGTAAAGATCAAGCGTGGAGGTGTACGTCGTGTTGGTCGCGTATCCGAGCAGAACCGAATCGGCGGTCGAAGAGGTAAAGTTTACGGTTCCGTACACCTTAAAAACGCCTTGAGCGCCGTTTGCGTTAATCTGTGCGCCGCCGCTGACGTTCAGCGTGGAGCCGGCATTCACGTAAAGATTGGAGGTCATCGAGCTGCCGAGGAGCAGGTTTCCGGCGACCGAAACGGTCGCAGTGGACGCTGCGTTCGTTCCGATATTCACAGCGGTGTGTCCGCCGAGTTTCAACCCCGTAAAGGAACTTGTGGAGTTCCCGTTGAGCGTGACTGTGCCTCCCTGTCCACCTTCATAACCGGAGTAATTTCCGTCCTGCTGGTCATACGTCGCCGCGGTGATGTTCCCCGAAAGGACGATGGATGCCGCGGCACCCGTCACTCGTTTGGTCGAATCGACACGCAGATCTTTCGTCGTGGTGATGTTTTCGGAATACGTTCCGCTTCCTGAAAGTTGGTAGTAAGTATCAAACTCTCCAAGCGTAACCTCCCCCGTAACCCTTGCGCCGGACGCAGCGGAAAGAGCCAGAACGAATCCCCAAACGAGTAAATTTCGAATTTTTGCATTAGGAAGCAACATCAATATAACTCCTGAAAGCAGGAACAAACACGGTGAAACCGAAACAAATGTTTAAACGTTCCAACGAAAATAAATATCTCAATGAATTTTATTATACTTCACTTCTTTCCATTTGCAAGCACTAAATTGAGAAATTGTTAAAAAAAAGAGAAAAAAGCACAAAAAAGACAGAAAAGACCGAAGGATTAGGAGAAAAGGGAGAAATTTTCCTTTTTTCACGAGAAATCGTTCAAATTTTTATGCCCCGGCGCTTGACATTCGGGGGAAAAGCGTGTAAACTACTGGAAATATCGTTTCCGCACGGTCTGCCGCGTGCATCCAAATTTCAAGGAGAAACTCAATGGATTTTTCAACCTATTTTCGTAACTATCCCGATCACAACGGTTATTTCGGACCTTATGGCGGCGGCCAGGAATTTCTTCCGCCGGAACTCCGTCCGATTTTCGAGGAAATTGACGTTGCGTACCGCACCATCTGTCACAGCGCCAAATTCATCAATGAACTTCGGCGCATCCGTCGTGAGTTTCAGGGACGTCCCACCCCGGTCTATCATTGTGAACGACTCTCCCAGAAGCTCGGAACGTGCCAGATCTACCTCAAACGTGAGGATTTGAATCACACGGGTGCCCACAAACTCAATCACTGTATGGGTGAGGGACTCCTTGCAAAATACATGGGTAAAAAGAAAATCATCGCGGAAACCGGCGCGGGTCAGCACGGCGTCGCACTCGCAACGGCCGCCGCCTATTTCGGACTCGAATGTGAGATTTACATGGGTGAAGTGGATATCGCAAAACAGGCTCCGAACGTCACGCGCATGAAGATGCTCGGCGCAAAAGTGATTCCCGCAACGCACGGTCAAAAAGCGCTTAAGGAAGCCGTCGATGCAGCTTTCGAAGCCTATTTGAAATCGTATAAAGATTCAATCTACTGCATCGGTTCGGCCCTCGGCCCTCATCCGTTCCCGATGATGGTTCGCGATTTCCAGTACGTCGTGGGTGAAGAATCGCGTGCGCAATTCAAGGAAATGACGGGCTTTCTTCCTGACGCGGTTTGCGCCTGCGTCGGCGGCGGGTCGAACTCGATCGGAATGTTCTCCGCGTTCCTCAACGACCCGGTGGACCTCTACGGCGTGGAACCTCTGGGACGCGGCGAAAAACTCGGCGACCACGCGGCTTCCATGTGTTACGGACACGACGGAGTTCTGCACGGTTTCAAAAGCAAGCTCCTGATGAATCCGGACGGAACGCCTGCAAATGCGTATTCGGTGGCGAGCGGACTCGACTATCCCGGCGTCGGTCCCGAACATGCGTTTCTTCACGATTTGGGGCGCGTTACGTACACGACCGTCACGGACCTCGAAGCGGTGGACGCGTTCTTCAAACTTTCGCGTTACGAAGGGATTATTCCGGCGCTTGAAAGCTCCCACGCCCTTGCGTTTGCGATGCGTTACGCGCACGAACAGAAATCCGGCTCCATCCTCGTGAACCTTTCCGGACGCGGAGACAAAGACGTGGATTACATTGCGGAACATTACGGTTACGGCGATCAGTTCAAATTTGACGAAGACTGATTTTCGCACTCGTTCCAAAAGCTCACAAATGGATCGAACCATGGACCTCATGAAAAATATGAAAAGGTTCTTTAATTATATTTTCATGTAATTTATGTGTTTCATGGTTTTTTGAACCTGTATATTTCCTATGCGCCAGGAATAAATCGCAACAAATTTCATTTCCCGTGATTTTGTCGTTGGGAGGGTGAAATTGGACGTTTGGGAGGGGCGGACAAAATATCCATTTCCCCTATGCGGGGGGTAAAATTTTAAAGGGCCGGTTTTCCATCTCGCCGCAAGCACAGTAAACCTTTTTATAGAACGCACTTACATCGTATCGCACTGTGCGTTTATTAAGCAGTCGTTCATTTTTATTGAACATGTACGCAGAGGTTTGTTTTATGTACGAATATTTTATGAATAAAATATTATTTCTGTATCAATAATTATTGATTTAAAAACATACAGAAATAACCTTGTATTATGAAATGAGTAAAATCCCTCAAGACCGACATTTCTGACGGCCGAAGATGTGCGTAAAGTAAGTATTTATCACACGTTACGTAGATCGGCATGCAGCAAAAATCGTCGTAATACGCATCGAAAGAACGCCGTTGCTGATTTCCTTACGATGCCGACCCCGTTGCGTCGAAATCGAGGACGATTTCCTTCGGCGAGTCCCTTTTTACGGCTTCGAATCCCTTTTCTTTCCAACGTCCCCCGATGAAATATTCAGGTTAGAATTTCCTTACGAATATTCCTCGAACGGGCAAAAGGAGTCATTGATTATGAAAGCATTATGTTTTGCGGACTTGCACGGAAATCAGAACGCGCTGAAATATCTGGCGGAATTGCAAACTCAAGCGGAGTGCATTCTCGTTGCCGGCGACATTTTGAACTCCCGACCGGGGGATGGTCGGGAAGTCCGTCAGGCCAAAGCGTTGGCGGAGGCGTTGGAACATTTTCATCTTCCTGTTTTTATGACTCAGGGAAATCACGACTATTGGAACACGTCTCTTTTTCAGGAATACCCGTGGATTCAGGTCGTGATTGATCGCCTGGTCACTCTTCCGAACGGCATGAAAGCTTGGTTTAGCCCTTGGTCCAAAAGGTTTGGGTTCTGGAACTGGATGCAGTCTGAGCGTAATGCGCACTATGAAATTCCGCAAGAGACCGAAGTGGTGGTCAGTCACGGGCCGGCCTACGGTATATTGGATGAGGTTGGTGACGACAATGCGGGTTCGTCTGTTTTTCTGGACGCTCTGGACGCACTTCCCCGCTTGCGATACGTCATAACGGGTCACATCCATGGAGAGTGCAGCTCTCCGAATACGGTAATGCGCAACGGCGTGATTTTCCAGCGGGTTTCCTGTGTTGATGAAGATTACGAGTTTAAAGGTCGATTTACAGAAATGGAACTTATTTAACCTGAAATTTTCAAGTGGAACGAGTATATGCTGGTTCTACAATGAAATCCAGTTTTCACAAAGATTGCAAGAGCCGTGGTGCGCAGCTCCAACGGCGGATGGGAAAACTGAAATTCAAAATAGTGTTAGTATAAAACCGTTCGCGCCTCCTCGAAAGTGTTCGTTGAGGCGTGGTTTATCTCAACAGCACGATTTCGTCACGTAATTCATGCTGCGTCTCTGTTTTTTTAGTCCTCGGAGCAGGGGAGCGGGGATGTATATGTATTTCGTTCAGGAATCGGAACCTCTTCGCCGCGCAGCTGACGCTCCATGTCGTCGGGTGCTTCTGTGCCGAAAAATGGGACGTTTGCGTCCATCCAGAAATACAATGTGCGCCGATCTGCTTCCGTCAGTGAAATGCGGCTTCCATGATTTGAATCCTCCAAAATTTGCGTAAGCGGCGATTCGTCGCAACCGCAGCGTCCTGGAATCGAGGTGATTCGATGAATCGTTTCACCCCACCCGTACCAGCGTAAATAAGGCGCGAGACGGTTGTAAGAAACGGTGAAATTTCCGAGCGGCTCCCCTGTGAGGGCCGGTTCTGGCGAATCTTCTTCCCCATTGTGACACGCGATGCACGAACGATCCAGAATCGGCTGAATCAGAATCGTGTACGAAAATGGTTTTGTCCCGCGAGGTCCCGGCTGAAGTTCGGACGGGGCGCGGCGCAGGGCGCTGCTTCCGGCTGCAAAGTTCTTTTGTGTCGTTTGTGCCTGTTCGTGACAGCCGACGCACCCGCGATGCTCGCCGGGCTGAAGGTACACCTCACTCAACATCGTTCGAACGGCTTTTCCTTCGGCGTCCACCGCCTGAAAATACAACGGTTTCCGAGCTGGAACGCGGAAATGGGCGCTTCCGTCCGGCTCGACGGGGACGCTTCCCAGGTACATGCGCGTATTCGACGCCAGTGCGTGACCCGTTTTGGGACGATCCATCACATATTCTGGGAATTTGGGGAAGATTTGAAAGACCCTAATTTCTTTAATCGGTCTATCTTTCGGAAGAGGAATCAGTGATTCGTACACGTTCGAAAGCAAAAACGTTCCATAATTCGGCTCGTTTTCGACCCTTTTTGACGCAATTGTTTTCGGCACGGGCCGTTCTTTCAGCTGAATCGGATAGCGGCAGCTCGTTTGAGGATCTTCGTAAATCAGTTCGAGATTTCCGAAACGGTCGCGGTAGTAAAGGCCCATTTTTCCCGCAGAATACGGCTCGCCGCAGGTCCCGGTGTACGAATTGTAGCCGTAAATCGACAAATATCCGCCGTTGGGATCGTGACTGAACGAGGTGAGGTAAAAATCTTCCGACAGCGGGTAGGGACTGTAATAATAGTGGTCCGAGACGTAATGCTTCTTCACCGGATCCTCAGCCGCCGGCGTTTCGGGAAACGGAATCTCCGGGGAAATCACATCGAGACAGTCGAGCGAGTCCTCGCCGGTTTCCGTGTTGTAACGCACTTTCGTCGGATCGAGAATCACAAGAGGCCCGCCGACCGCCAAATGGTGTCCCGACCCGAGGAACAGAATTTTGTTGCTTCCCGGAATCTCTTCGGGCTGAAGCGATGCGACGACTTTTTCGGTGTAATTTCCGAACAGCGCCTGCGTTCCGGTTCCATCGGGATTCATAATCCACAAATTCATGTATCGCGCCGCCTCGCGGTCCACGTAATCCCATCGCGAAAACACGATCCGTCCGTCCGAAAGCACCGCAGGATTCCACTCGTTGGTTTCGTGCCACGACAAACACTCAATTGATCCATCTTGATGAAACCGTTTGTGGAGCGTGGCGGTCTGAACCGGTTCGTATCGGCCCGTGCAGCGCGCGAGACCTCCGCAGCGAGTCGAAACAAACACAAGGTCGCCGTCCGGCAAAAGGACCGGGTCGAAATCGTCGTTCGGACCCTCGGTCAGCTGTTCGACTTTTCCGCTCGCCAAATCCATCTGAAACAGATGATATTTTCCCTCCGGTTCCGCCAAATATTCGAACAAATATTCGTGAAAGTCGGGAATCAGTTCCCGTTCGGTCGTTCGCGGAGTCCCTTCCGGAACCACTTTTGAAAAGTCGGCGAACGCAAAATACAGCGTTTTGGCGTCGTACGAAAGACTCGGCGTCGCAAAGGACCCGGACGGGAAATTTCCGCTCGTCAGAGCCGTCGTTTCGAAGGAACGGCCCGGATTTTTGAGGAGGAAAAATCCGTCGTTCGTGGTGTTGGTGAAACGATGATAAAACGAGAGGTATTCGTGAATCAGCTGCCAGATGTATCGGTCCCCCTTCAGAAACACGATTGGAACCTCTTTCAGAAGCGGATTTTGAAATATTACGTCCCGAACGTTCCATCTCAGCGCGACGTATTCTCGTTCGACGTCCTCAGGCGTCATTTTTTCGAGGTCTCGCGCCGAAATCGCGTCGATTTGAGACTTCAAACGTTTCGCATCGCCGCTTGAAATCAGCTGTTTTTCCGTCATGCACTGTAAAAGCGGCCGAGTGCGCTGCAAAAGCTCCTCCAGAGCTTCCGGCGAGTCGAACGAACGTCCCAGACGCTCCTCCTGACGCTTCCAATCCGCAACGACCGCACTTTCCAGCTCCTTCGGACGGCCCGGTTCCTTCCCGAATAACGAACATGTACAGTTTTCTAATATTCCGAGGATAAAAACGTACAGTAAAAGCGAAATAAATATTGGAACTTTTTTCATTATGTACTTCTTCTCTTCTGGTTCATCCGGCAAGTGCGTACCTGTCGGGGGGATTGAAAAGGAACATGGTTTCTGGCAGAATAATGAAAATCAAAAACAACACTTTCTGCCGGAGCGAAACCATTTCTCAAACCTATTGTACCACATTCAAGGTATTCGTCAATACAAATTGAAAAAATATTTCCTCGAAAAGGGGAAAAATATCGTGTTTCTGTGTGTGTCCCTTTGAAATTTATGCCGTCGAAATCCGAGTGAAATTTGCGGAAAATCGGACGATTCCCATCGGATTGCACGTCTCAACAGAACCGGATGACCTGCAAAGATGCGGACTCGCAGTGCCGCGTTTCGCGGGACGTGATGAAGGAAACCGACAAACAGAATTTAAAGAAACAATTTTCAAATCCGCCGCTGAAAGGAGTCGCAAAAATCGCGATCTACGAGATTGCTGTGAAAAAGGTCACAAGTACGTGACATTCGCACACTCCATTCCTCGCCGTTCAGGTTGCACAGCCCCTGCAAAATGAACATTTTGAACCTCATTACGACATCGTACGGCAGACGTCCAGCGAATTTTGGAACCGTAATTTCGCGGACCGACTTCAACTCGTTACAACGTTTTGCAAAACGATCCGCCCGCCCCTTGACGGCATCTATTCTTGGTACACAACTCCGATTTCGACGAGACCTCTCGAAGGAATCCACAGAAGCAGGTACGCACTTGCCGGATGAACCGAAAGTTTTTATCCGTTGCATTTAGCATATGTGTATTCTCCATTATCATTCGGTATCTCCATCTAAAACACCCGTGATTTGAATGGCGTTCGCACCATCATCGCCTGTGAGGTAAAGACGCAAGGCGTAAAGCAGGTCGGGAGTACGGTCGTCTTCCTGTTTGGGAGGAAGATTGTCAAGCTGAACACGCGAGAACAGCGCGATGTGCGAATTGATGGCAAGATTTTCCACGTGTTCAACCTGTTTGGCCAGTTCCTTCGTCAGTTTCTGATGCGGCTGTAAGAGCATTCGGACGTCTTCGTCGGACGAGTTACGTGTTCGCAATAATCCGAGCAGAAGTTCCAACGGTTCGGCAGTTGTGCGAGCCCAATTACGGATTTTCCGCCTGTCGATATTGGCCAGCATCACACTCAAACTGTTTAGAACCGATTGATATTCCGAAAGGGTGAATTTCTCAACGAAATGCGGCTCCCGCCAAATTGCATACGAAAAGACACGCAAAGCATCATTATTTGGATTGTCGATCAGATTTTTCAAAATTGTTTTTTGCCAGTCTTCGGATACATCGCCCAAAGCGAAACCGACGGCTTGAGGATATCGGATTCTTCCGCTTTCAACCTGTTCTGCAATCCACTGAATGCATTCTTTGGGTGCGTCTTTGTGCATACAAGAAAGTAAAAATAAGAGTTCAGTTCTGATTTTATCCGGTATTTCATTCTGCAACAACATCATTTCCAAGTTTACAATATTCTCTTTCATTGCGTTCCTGAATCTGGGAGGACATTCTTCGTCATCAATCGAGCGTCCATCACGCCAAATCTGAATTACAGGAAAATAGAGCGCATTATGTATATGCTTAATTACATTCTCAACATCTTTGTAATCCTCTTGTGCTACGTTTTTACCAAAATACCGATCATCACGTACATGTAATTCAAACGAGACAATATCCCCAACCTGAAAATCTGAATAATTATTTCCGTACACAAAATCCTTTTCATGAACGAATACATCCTCCACAACATCATTACATTGAACAAACGTATAATGACGGCCGTTTTTGTCTGTGAGCCAGTTCTGTTTGATCATTCCAGTAGTTCGCTCTCTCTGTCGAATGTACAACATTCTATCCAGTGCGAGGTTCGCCCATTCCAGTAAATCGCTTGTTTCATCGCTATCCGGCTTTGGAACACTCCGCAGGTCGTCCCACGTCATCGGCATCGGGTATTCCGGAGCCGGAGCATCGGTAATGATTTCCTCAGCGGTTCTTTGCCATTTAATGCGAATGGGAGAAATGGAACTGTTAATCGGTTCGAAAATCAGACAGTACGGGTCGTCGGCACCATAAGTGAATGTCATGTTCAGACTGCATTTCAGCTCATGGGGGAGAGGGAACGCTGGTGATTCGAGTTTTGCCGAAAAACCAAGGGCTTCGTCAGCTTCCCCTATAAACAACGGAAACTGATAATGCCGTTTTTCAGCAGGAAGCGTAAAGATTGCTTTTACGGGAATCTGGATGGCTTGCCCGCGAATGGGTTTGACGGTGGTGCCGCGTGAAACAAGGAAAATACGCTGATAACGTCCGTATGCCAACACTTTGATCGAAAGTTCAGGAATCTGATCGCGCCAAAGGGGAATATCTCCAGCACGTTTCTGCAGGGTGAGAAGCCTGAGGCCACCACGCACAGGGCTTTCGGAAAGGTTGATGAGAAAACCGAATTGTCCGATTCGCGTATCGTGACGCAATACGTTTGGGTCGATGGATTCGGCGATTTTCGGTCTCTCGGCTTCGTACCAAATTCCCTGCGCGTCCACGGAAGCAATGGCATACGCTTTTTCAGCGCTGTTTTGTTCTTCCTCTGTGTCTCTGCATGAAAGAATCACCGGCGGATGACGTTCCCAATAGAAACCGTAAGTTTCCGGCAAACGTTTCTCCAATTCTGCGTCAAACCGGGCTTCGAGCTTCGCTGCACATTGTTTTCCGCCGACCGTATCCACAACGACAACGGAAAAACCCTCCCTCAACCTTCCGAAATCGACTTGTTCAAACACCGCAGCAACCGAACGCGGAAGCGGTTCGGCACCGGGAAAACGTGCGTTGATATTGCGTCGAGTGATTTCCAGTTCAAAGTCATTAAGAAAATCCGGCTGCAGCCAGAAAAGGGTATCGTTTGCAAACGTCTCTCGAAGTTTTGCCGTGAAAGCACGAGCCGCACAGTCGAGATGCTCCAGTGTGTGGTTCCGGGAGAAAAAAAGATCGGGCGCAGAAACGGTTACTGCATCGGAATGAAGACAGACGGCATCGGCGTTGAAGAGATTCAGATCCGCAGATACCGAACGGTCTGTATTTCGCCAGCGTTGCCAGAGAAAAGGATTGGGATGAATCTTACACGAAGAGAAACCATCGTTTGTTAAAAAAGCATAGCGGGGAAACAATTCGGTCAGATCGACGCATACAGGCGCGTGAACGATGGAGGGGACGGCAGAGCGGGAAACGGACTGTCTCGTCTTAAAAAAGAGAATTTCTGTCCAAGATTGGATTTCAAACTTTTCGAAGTCGAAGAAAATCGGAATATCCGCAAATAAGCAATGAGACTTTGCATATTTTTTGCCGTATTCCTGCCATTTTTGCATGGTTTCTTGGCGTTCGGACAGTTTCGCAAAATCCATAGTAATATCGTCGTCCAGCGATTGCAGCCAACGCCACGCATCATACACAGCGCGATAGTGACGATGAGAGAGAAGCGTGTTGTTAGGCGGCAGATTGTCCCATCGGCGAATCGATTGCGCTTCATCCGTCACTAACCACGAACGGACTTGAGCAAGCAGTTCGTCCGGCTCTTCATTGAGACATTCCGCACGCAGTTCCAACAGTTCCGCCAACCATTCGGAAAAAGCTTTCAGGAGACGGTTTTCCGGCAGGTCCACTGACTGTAAACGCTGAACCGCCTGCAGGTACGGTTTCCCAGCGAGTTTCTCCCGAACGTTACGTCCCGGACGACGCGCCAACGCCATAAATGAAGCGGTATCCAATTCGCGTACCGCACGCAAAGGCAGAACGGCCTGTTCCCGAAGCGGAGATTCGTTGAGGTTCCGGTAAAGCGTTGTTAATGATGAACGAACATGTTTAGTAATACGCCACAATCGGTCTTTTAACACGGAATCCTGAACGAGTTTGGTCATTTTTCTCAACACGGCGTCAAGCGGCTGCGGCAATGCGTCTGCGGTACGCGGGTCGAATTCGCAGATAGAAGAATACCAATGCGACTGCATAAGCAACGCACGGGCATTCATACCTGCCGATGTGTTCAACGAATAGTTTCGATAGAGTTGTTCGAGTGTCATAGCGATACCTGTGTGTTACTGTCGTTCTCCTCATTGAGATAGTTCGCGGACTGCCAGATGAACTGACCGTAGCCGAGTTCGCAGGCAAGGGTAAAGTCTTCGTTCAGGCTGAACGGCTGTCCATGGATACCTGTATTGAGTTGACCGAGAATTTTGTCGAGACAATCGGTTTTGGATTTGCCTCGAGTGTCGATGCCGCGCAGCTTCGGCATCACTTTTTGGACGAGCTGGTCTTCAAAAGCGGTGTTCATCGCGATTTGGAGTGAGGATTCGTCTCCGTCGGCACTGACTGCCGCACGAACATCAGGATAGTTTGCCATGTAATATTCGATGGACTGCCAGACACGGTGACCGATAGCGCGTCCGGCGACACCCAGCGACTGATTTATTTCCTCGATAAATTTTTTGTACGGTTTGACCTGTTCGTCCGTAAATTGACTCTCTTGGGCAAACCAACTGAAAAAGGCAGATTTGTGAAGTAACTTCCCGCGATTCTTGTCATCAAGCGGTTTTAGTTCTTTTCGACGTTTCAGCTCCGCAGGACGCGGAAAATAAATGACGATGGAACGGTCCAGCACCTTGTCGGAAAGAGACTTTGTAGTTTCGTCCTGATTCATCGTTCCCGTCCAAAAAACATTGCGTCCGAGCGGCAACTGATAGGGAGGCAGTCCAGCGCCAATTTTCACCGGTAAATAGGGCACATCTCCGCGCTTCATTCCACGACGCAGTTCCAGTTTGCTCAGGAACTCGGCAAAGTAGAGTTCAGGATGCGCAAGGTTCATCTCATCCAGAAGAACCATGCAAACGCAGTCTTGAAGTCCGGGATAGTTGGATTCTTTCAGTGTACGAATCAGTTCCTCTTGATCTTGTTTCGATGAATCGAGGTTCAGTGTCGTACCCGCCATTTTTCTCCAACGCTCCAGTCGCTTTTCATAGGGTTCATCCGGAGTTTGCTGGCTCTGCGTCAAAAATCGCAATACGGGCTGCGCATCAAACTTATTGTCGATGGAGTTGAAAAAGCCAAGCATGGATTCCTGCGAATCCCAGTTCGGCTGAACGGACAGTGGTTCAAACAGCAGACCTCCAAAATGCGAATAGAGGCGAGGAAGTTCCGATTTTCCCGTACCGGAAACGCCCGCAAGAATCGTTATAGGTGACCATTCCGCAGTTTTCAGGGCAGTATGAAACGCCTTAAGAATACGTTGCGGAAAGTGCAAACCATAATTATCACAGGCTTTACCAATACCATCGAGCCATCGCAATTCTTCTTGTGCGGACAACAACGTGAGACGTCTCTCCTCTTCTTTTAATTCCATCATTTCATCTTGTTTTGCGTTGCGACAATCTTTTTGTACCTTCTTTAACTTGCAAGGGGTAGAATCATCCGTCAAGTCGGCAGGGTGAGAGGCATTATCCGCAGTAATGTACGGCATTTCGATTTCCTTGTAACGGGCGGCAACTTCAGCAGGACGCTCGTAGGCACTGCGAAGACGCTTCAATTCTGTATTGGCTTCTTCGGCAGAGGCTTCACCTCGCTCCGCCCTTTGTGTTAAGAATTTGTTATCCGAGGCAAGTTCACTGTTTTTGCGGCTAAGATCCATCGCTTCGGCTACCGCGTCTGCATTTTGCATCTTTTCTTCTTCCAAATTTTTAATTCGCTCCTTCTGATCTTCGGTTTCTTTTTCAAGAATCTCGTAACGCTCCCGCATTTCTTCCGTTGGCCGGGTCGCCAATTCTTCGCGCAAGCGTTTCAATTCATCAGTCTTTGAATTCAGATCCCGAAGAATTTCCGCAGGGTCTGTATCTCCAAGCTGACGTTTGAGCTGTTCGAACGCACCCACAAGACCGGTCTGGATTCGAAGCGAATCGCGCAGACGCTGGTTTTCCTCAAGGTGTTCCGCCGTCTGGGAATCAAACGTTGCTTTGCGTTCCGCAATACGTTCTTCGACGATTTCTTCCAGCTGATTGCGCAGCGATTCAAGATCTCGTTCTTTTGCCTGTAGTTCCTGCTCTTTGCCAATCTGATAGTCATCCTTTGCCGAAAGTTTGCCCGCCTTTTCCTCGTTTGCCTCGCTCTGCCTTTTTAACTCGGCTTGCTGTGTCGCCCTCTCCGAATTCCACGTCTTGCGTTCCAAATCAACATCACTTCGAACTCGAGCCGCTTCTTCCTCCGTGGTTTTACGAACACGAGCGACTTCATCTTCCAAGGTTTTACGGATGTGTGCCGCTTCCTCTTCCGTAGTTTTACGAATACGTACCGTTTCTTCTTCCGCGATTTTACGAATACGCACCCGCTCTTTCTCTTCGGCGTCCGTGATTTCTGCAAGCCGTTTTTCACGAATATCTGCGATTTCGGCCTCCAATCTGGCGAGCAGCCCGGTTTTCTGCTTCGCCAGCTCGATCTGCAAGTCATTGAGTTTTTGCGCCGCTTCCTTTTGAAATTTCGCACGCTTGTCATTGATTTCCGAGTCAAATGAAGCACGTTCGTCGGCATAACCCGCATCACGCTGGCGTTCGGCATCCGCAGCCTTTTGTTCGCGCTGTCGGACGAGTTCCTTTACGGCTTCAAGTCTGGCATTTTCCTCTGCCAACAAATTTTCTCGTTCCTCCAGCTGATTGGCTTTCTGCAGGTTCGCCTCCTGCTGACGTTTGGTTTCTGCGGCCAGAGCTGTGACTTTGTCCGCAAACCCGGCATCCGCACGCTGTTCGCGCTCCGTGACACGCAGCTCACGCTGGGCGATTTCTCCCTCTTTGACCGTTACGCCGGCAAGATCTGCGGCGATACGCTGTGCAAATTTCTCCAAATCCGCTTGACGAGCATCCAGTTCCGACACCCGCTTTTCGATGACTTTTTTGAACGTTTCTTCTTGCGTCTTTGCAAAACCGGCTTTGGCCTCCGCCTCTTGACGAATGACCTCTTGACGATTCTTTTCGAGATCTGCCCTCTCAAGCGCAATTTGATCGGAAAACCGTTTTACCTCTTCGAGATGTTCAGTACGTTCCTTTACGAACGACGATTTTGCAGTTTCCAGCAATGTACGCTCGTGATTGACGTTTCCTTCTCTTAATTTGACATCGCTTTCCCGATTCTTGAGCTGAAGTTCCCGATTATTAAGATCGAGTTCCTGTTCCTGCAATTTCTTTGCGAAATCATCAAGTTCTTTTGCTGATTTTCCAAAAATTCCCATAATTTTATGCCTCCGTTATCGTTCTGATGATTGTGTAAATGGTTTGACAAAGTTCGCTGAGTTTTGCTCTTTGCATCATGCAAGATTGGTTGCCGTGCTTGCGAAAGGTGAGAAGTTCGTGAATATTCAAAAGAAATGACGGCAATTTCACTGCTATTTGCCGCAAGAGATTGCTGTCTGTGACCAAGAGCCAAACAAGAACACTTGCGCCAAGCGTTTGGTCGGCACCTTCCAGAGTCCTTTGAATCATCTCCGGGCGAACCGTACGCAAAGACAGTGGAAACTCTCCCCAACCGACATCTTTTGCCTTTTTTGCCGCAGTTTCGACGGAAACAGATTCCGGACGTTCACCGACCAAAAGCGGACGAAAGGCGCACTGAGCGGCAGCGTAAAGGTTGTTTATGCACGGAAGAACATCTTCTTCGGCTTTGTCGTTATGACGTTGCTGAAACATCTCAGCTTGAAGCAAATTCTCTTGTAAAATGCTGTCCATGCGGTCGAATGCGGAAATCCCGAAGATGTTCTGCAAAGCAAGACGAGCCTCAAGGCGCATGTCGGCACGTGCGTCCCCCTCCGATCTCACTGGGGAAGGTGAATCCGTAAAATGGATGGACGGTAAAAATGCGGTAACGACATTCCTCATAAATACGCGGTCATCGTCGCTACAGATTTCGAGCCATTTGCTGTTGCCGTGCCTTTGGGAATCGCGGCGTTCTTTGAGATTGACGATACGTGACAGACAGTCCGGATACGCTTCGAAAACCTTGCGAATCGGAAAATGGGCGTCATCTTGCGAGACGAGAATGGCAAGCGGCAGGACGACCTGCATTTCAGCCGTTTCATCGTTTTGATAAGATTGCAGTTTCACTGGGAGAGGAACGAAAATACGATTCTCTACCCCAGATTCTTCCGAATTCGTGTCGGCACTATCGTCACTTGCGGTTAAGAAACGGATGGCCGCAGCCAGACGCTTTCGGTTGTTTTCTCGTGTGTCGATTTGAAGTAACTGGACAATTTTCTTTGTGCCAACCTTCTGAAGAGCATAAAACAACGTCCATTCGAGCGCGGCATAGACATCGCCGCGTTTTAACGCTTTGAGCAGTTCTGGATAGTGACTGCGATTCTCTGGCGTATCGTACGCAGGTTTGGACGTGTCGTCTTCCCTGTCCAGCGCTGGACGTTGGTTTGTATTGTAGGTTTGCCATTCCTGAAATTTTGTCGCTTCCTGTTCATTTTGTTCCAGTAACTTTTGATACGCGGACTCAAGTTCCAGCGACCACCCTTTCCCGAACGGATTGAGGATGCGCCAATCACTGTTCTGCTGGAGGACCATACGAACACGCAGCTCACACGATTCCAAACCCGGAGCGATGGAAACGAACTTCGCAGACGGAATAACGTACGATTCGCCCGATACTTTACGCCGCCGCGACATGGTACGCAATGCAGAAAAAACGTCCGCCGCAGTGGGAGCGGATGTGCTGTTTGACGAAGGAGCAAGATGCCATAAACGAACACTCTTCCCCTCTTTCTCAATCGAACCGTTTTCGTTGACCTCTTCCGCTTTCAGCTTCGCCTCCTTGAACATTGGCAGAAGCGCTCCTCCGATTTGCTCACGAAAAATGACACAGGTTTCATATTCTGCAGGTTCCGATTCCTTTTCAGTTTCCAGACGTTCAATGGTATTCAAAGTGTCGGGGAGGACCTGATAGTATTCATCAATTTTGCCGCAGTCGTACAGACGCAGAAGAATGATTTCAATAAGATCCGGCGGAAGACAGGTTTCTTCAGCCAGCTGTTTTGGTTCATAACGTCCATATGCGAGCAGTTTCAGAATGCACCATTCAAACACGTTGAGCTGGCGTTTGGAATCTTGCATAACTTTAGGTAAAGTAATGCGAAACATTTCGCATGGCCACCCTAATTCTCGCGGACGACCGAGGAGGCCGCACGGTGTGTTTTTCTCATTGAAGTCGAAAATCTTATTCACCGGATTACCCCTTTCTCGCGACAGAGTTTCAGGAAGTCCGCCAGACCTGGAACGATCTCCTTCGCTGCAGCAGTATCGTAAAATGCCGCATCACCGACCGCAACCAGCAGTTTCTTTTGTCGGCTCATACTGACGTTGAGACGATTGTAAAGCTGTAAAAAACCGAAATTCTTCGCCCCGGTTCTGACGAGCGACAAAAATACAATGTCGAACTCCATCCCCTGAAATGCGTCCACCGTCCCGATCCGCAAACGCTCTTCGCCGACCGATTCCAGAAATTTGTTGCCGAGTGTTTTCGCGATGAATTCCGCCTGCGCTTTGTAGAACGTAATCACTCCAAAGGTGAGGCGCTTTTTGGGGTCGCTGGTCCTCTTGTCGTCAAATCGAATCCACTCTTTCAGTTTTTCGCAAATGGCATCCGCCTCCGCCGGACGCGTTTGACTGGTACCGGACTTCTTCATTCCGCCGCTTTTCTGCGGGACATTCAGCCACATGGCACATTTTCCGTCTGTACCCGGGAGGTCGTAGGAGAAATGACTTTCAGGGAGGCCGGACGTAAATTTTTCCTCTGTGTTGAAGTGTTCATAAAAATTACGGCTGATGAAGTCGCCCAGAAGCGGATGGGTACGATACTGCGTGTCAAGCGTTACGCGGCGCTGGATGCCGTCCGCTTCCTCTAATTTTGCAAGTCGTTCCGTAAACAAATACTCGAACATGCTTTTCTTAAGCCATTCATTTTCGCCGATTGTTTCCGATCCTTCTTCCATCCGTTTCGCAACCTCTTCGTCGATAAGCTGCGGTAATTGACGGTGGTCGCCGACGAGAATAATGCGTTTGCCCTGAGCCATGGGAATCATGAGGTCGCGGGGACTGACTCGTGCCGCTTCGTCCACGATGACGAAGTCGTATTGCAACGTTTGATTGGATGTTCTGGGACGGATGCCTTTCATCTTTTGCATCCCTTTGTTGACGCTCTGCTGACACGTCGCGGCAAATGCGAAACAGTAATCCTTGACGGCATCCAAAATTCCGGCTGGGTTGTTTTCTATTTCCAACAACAACTCCGCGAGTGCTGCGGTTTTTTTATCACGAGCAGTCAATCCGTTTTGCCGGACTTTGCCGAGCGTTTCGTTGATGAGATTCACCACCGTGTCTCGAGTCTTTTCCATTCGGAATATCGGTGCAGGGGTAAAATTCTTCAGCAACCGGTCTTTGAGCATTTTCAGGTCTTTCAGGAACGGCGGAATTTCCTCTTTTCGCAGCCAGTGACGGGCTTGGTCGAGCAAATCGGTATCGGCTTTCCCCAATTCGTCTTTCAGCGCATAGAACGCATCCCCGGCACGGTCGGCGCCATCGTCGGAAAAACCCGTTTTCGTGACACGAATGCAGCGAATGACGTTGAGTTTTGGATTCTCTGTCGGCTCGTTGTCTTGCTCCATCTTGAGACTTTTCAGTTCTTTTTGCAAACGCTTGCGCAGTTCCTCACCGAGTGTAAGATCGGACAATTTTAGAGAGGTTTCGAGCAGTATTATCGCCAGGGACAATGTGGGCGCATTGATATATTGAACACACAAGTTTTGCAGGCTCTGTTCTTCAATCGATTCGGTAATATACGGATTCTTTGTTCGCAGTTCCGCAGCACGCGATTCGCACCACTCTTGTAATTGACGTTCAAAACGCGACAAATCCTGATTTTGTTCATTGCCGGAACGCTGTCCAAACTTTGGGACGGGAAGTCCGTTGAGCGTCAGACGCCCAATCATGTTCTCAACGGCATCGTGCTGAAAACCTGAAAGCAGTACGCGGCCGCTCAATCCGTCTCGCTTATCCGATTCTTCGTTCAGCCGTTCAATGATTGCCGCGATAACCGTGGTTTTACCCGTTCCTGGAGGGCCTTGAATGAGAGCAATGTCGGGCGTATTGAGTGCCGCTTCAATAGCGCGTTCCTGTGCCATCGTCGGCGAATTCCCATGAAATACTTTTTGCTTCACAAATGCAGTCAGCGGTTTCATTTTGGCAGGAGGCTGACTTGGCGGAATCTGTCCGTTTTCTTCAATCAGCAGTCCCAAACCGGGATTGGCGGCTCGTCCCGTTTGAATGTCCTTTCGCGCTTTCCTGCGGCGTTTGATTTGCGCAATTTCTCCGCCAATCGAAGCAATAAGCCATCTGCCGGAGGGAACTGAATCTGTCTTCAAACGTAACTCACCCGTTGCCGCATTGAAATCGTCTACTTTGAACGTCTGCGTCTTGCTGTTTCCTTGTTTTTCCTGCTGAGATGCTTTTTTCTCACCTAAAAAATTCTCCAAAAATTCATCGTCTGCAATTCCTTCGGCAAACTCTGAATATGTCATGCTCGGATCATTAAGGAATTTCGGCAGATCTTCATCCCCAACGACTTCCAACTCCGTGACATCATTCAAGATTCCTTTTTGCGCATCTGTCAGGGACTCACATTGAACCGTAATCGTACCCTCTTTGTTTTCCTCTTTGACTGAAAATGGGATTGCACCCACTTTGCGGGCACGCTCCAGAAGCAGTTTGCCTTCGAACTCACCGAACTCATCCCATTTTTTGAGGTAACTGCTGTCGTTTTGTGTGAGCTTATCCAGCTGAAACCTGGCAAGAACCGCGCGTTCACCCGCCGCCGTCCAATCCACAAATTTCAAATTGCCGCGAGCAAGACGTAAGGCCGGGTCTTCCCTGCGATTGCGCGTGCGGGTGATTCTAGACGCAAGGAAGATGGTCTGACCATTGCTTTTATCCTTTTCGGCAAGCGCAAAACGAAGGTCCGCACCGATAATGGCAAAGTGACGATAACTTTTTTCGGGTTCCTGAACGGCAGTATCATCGGATTCATTCGGGTCTTCCTGTCCGCTGCTTTCTTTACCTTCCAAATAGGTTTTGGCCGCTTCGCCGGCGACGATGCAAAACCAGGTTTTCCCTCCGTGTTTGCAGACGCATTTCCCCCACAAAGTCCTTGCGGCTTCGTCGAGAGTGTCTTTTTTGAGGGCGGTCTGCACTTTTTCATCGACGCCGATTTCGAGGTCTCCCATTTCCAGCGGTTCGCCATTGAACAGAGCCAAATGCAGCTCCGCACTGCCGTCCGGGGCGGGGTCGGTGAGCTGCGCAAGTACGGCTCGTCCCGTTGAAAGAACCTCCGCAAGAGAATTGACGCTCGCGGGATTGGTCGGTGTGATTTTCGTGACAGTCTCATCTGTATATATTTCAAACTCACCGCGCGTTGCTGTGGTTTTGATGGACAGCACGTCACCTGCTCGCAGTTTTTCGCTCGTGTTTCTGGGTTTGACACGCAAAGAAAGAAACGGGGAGGATATTTCTTCAAACTTCATTTTGTATCCTTCTTTCGCGAGGTTTCATGATTTTCGGAGTGGATGAACTCAAAAGTTAAATCTGGCGGAAAGGGTTTTGTACCTCGAACGGGTTTTATCGTTTTGTCTGCGAGATCGATGACCGCCTCATATTCGGAAATGTCACCAGACGCCAACGAAAACGGATGAAAGAGACGGTGCGGCAGAGAAACTTCGAATTTATTCTTATCTGTGACGGCCAAATTCATCTGCCAGCGGTTCGTTTTTGCAGCGACGAATTCAGGCTGCGGCGTTTGACAGTAAGGGCATTTCTCAAAATCTGGTTCGTTAAAATAACTCATCTGGCAATTGGGACAAAGGATGGAATTGTCGAATGCTCGAGCCAGTTCCAACGCCCAAAACGCCATTGCGGGACGCCGATGCGGGGAAGTACGTCCGGCCCCAAAAGTTTCCTGAAAGAGACGACGGAGCGGAGACGTTAGGACGAGCTGACGCGGCAGTCCTCCATTTGGAAATTGGTTGCTGTCGTCCTGTTCGTCATCGATAAACGGCAAATATCCTGCGTAAGCCTGCTCGTCCGGATCTACGGGGAGATCCTCTGAGACCGGCTCTGCGTCCCAGCCGCTCTCATCGTCCGGTTCCAATACTTTTTTGCCGATGAATGGGTGGCAAAGAGCAAGTATCTGAAAAGCCATCACGGCAAACGCCCAGCAGTCGGTGCGCGGACGGGACGCATCTTTCCCTTGAACGATTTCCGGTGCACCAATGTGCGGTGTATAAACCGTGCGGCCTCCCTTTGGCAATTCGAGGCGCAGATTATCGGCGTCAATCAGCCAACAATCACACGGAATCCCTTCCCCAATGAAAACGTTATTCGAAGAGATATCTCCATAAACAATACCAGCATTGTGAAGACGCGCCAAAATTGCGGCGCACTTGTACAGCGCATAAAGTCGTCGCCGTGTGGAACCTGTTTTCGCGTAATAGGCCAAGTTTTGAGCCGTCTTTTCGTCTGAAATTCCGGAGAGCCACGCAGGAATGTCCGTCTCATTCATTGCGGCACGACGGCTGCCATCCAGAGAAAACATGGAAAATGGGTTCATCCCGTTCAGCAGCTTCATCACATAGCCCGGCTCGTCGCGGAGAATGGACAGAGGTAAAGAAACAGGCAATCCCTTCGGCAGCGGCAAGGTCCGAACACGTCGAAAAACTTCGTATTCATTTGTTTTTTTGTCCGGTTCGCCATTTGAGTCCAAGGGTTGTTTGACGGCAAGGTCCTCGTCGAGCGTTCGATAAACAACGCCCTGTCCGCCGCGGGCAAGCTCACTGGAAAGCTGGTGGATATTTCCGTATTCGTCCATCAACTGTTTAGAAACGTCTTCGCTCATGCGTCCTCCTGACATTGATACAAACAGACCAGCGTCTTATCATCCGAATGTTTGGGAACCGGCCAATTCTCGAGCATTCTGCGGAGTTCACGAGCAACGGTAACGGCTGCGAATTTCTGTCCCTGTGTATAGATATGACGCACAAAGGCCTCTCGCTTTTCCGGAAGCAGATCGTCCGCGACACCATCCGTACAAAGCAGCACCGCACAACATTCCTCCTGCGCGATTGAGGCCGTACGCCATTGCTCAAGCGGAGTTTTTTCTGAAAGTGCCGCGGTTTGATTGGAAAAACGATCGTCTTTGTCTTCGCATAATTCCATATAAGAACCATCCGTTTTTAACACTGCGACCAGTCCATCGCCAAGCATCCCCAATATCATTCGGCCTTCTGCCGGACGAATCGCAAAGAGACAGGTTGCCGCACAGCATTTCGGTTTGAATGGCTGAATGTGGTCAAGCCAGCTTGTGTGAATCTGTACCGCAAGAGCGTCGATGTTATGTATTTCATTCCAGCTTTCTGCCGTGCGGACGACAGCAGTGCAAGCGGCGATTGAACCATATTCAGAATTCCGGCACGATCCGACCCCATCCGACACGACAGCGACATCGCCCCAAATGTGGCTGGCGACTCGGAACGAATCTTGGTTTGCAACACAAACGCGCACGTGTCCCGGTCCCCGAACGCTTGCCCCAAAAGATTTCCAGCGTACTGTCACCATTCGTTCACCTTCCCGACGCTTTCTGGAGCATCTGCGAGAGGAAGCCAGCCATCGAGAGCGGCAAAGATTTCCTCGGCAGAAAACACATCGCACCCCTTCAACGATGGGTTGGCGTCAGCACCGATCTTGAGGATGCGCAGCGTATCGGACGGCATCGTTCGTTTCCATTTCTTTAGAGCGAATGCATCGTCGTTCGACCACCACCCATCGGTCAAGAGAAGGATTTTTCCATTTGATTCCGTACGAAGTAATTCACGCAGGGCAGCTGCATTTGCGGACCCGCCGCACTGAAGGAATTCTTCCGGAAACTCATCGTTCGGATTCCATTCCACCAGGGCGGCAACCGTATCCCAGCGTACGAGTTTTATCTCCGCAGTTCCGCAGCCCAAACGAACGTATTGCTCAATCGCACGGACAATTCCGCGAGTAAGCATGCACTTCCCCCCCTCCGCCATCGAACCAGACGTGTCGCAAACAAGATAAAGTATTCCAGTCTTACCACTCAAATCCACACCAAGGTTCCTTTTTTTCTTCGTACTGTTTGGGGTATAAACGTCATTGAACCATCATTTGTCCATTACCAGTAACTATCATCCTCCTCGTCATCTTTCGGTGCTGGAGCGGGCTGCGAAGGCGCCTGCACATCGTTATCTTTTGGTACTGCGTCCGGATTTTGCGAAAGCGTACGCTGAACGGTGGACATCGTGACAAACTTGAAGAAATTAGCAATTTCCTCTGCCGTGTCCGCTTCAAAGACTTCATGTCCGGTACCTTCGACAAACTCGGTCAGCATCGCGCGATCTGCTTCGTTACTAATAGCAAGGGCCATCCGGTCGCATTTTGCGCTACGTCCATTTTGGATGAAGTCATGGAAACTTCTCTGCCAGCCCGCGTCCGGTTCGCCATCGGAAACCAGCACGATTAATGGACGATAAGAGCGGCCCGGAATCTGGTTTCTATCTTCAATAAGTTGTTTTGCGATATCCAAAGCCTTGTCCAATGGCGTATTACCGCGGGCCTGAAGGTCGGCAAAGCGTATATCACCGGCTGGAGAAGGAGGCAGAACAAGACGCGTATCTGCACCAAACGTGATAATTGCAACGAGGAATTCGGTCGCTTCCCGTTCATATTTGGCGAGTGTGCGCAGCATTTTCTTCACAGAATCGTTCAAAATTGAGATGCGCGTGATACCGCCTTCTACGTACTCAACCTGCTTGCCATCCACGAAGCCCGTTTGTCCGGTACGCCGAACCTCGTTTGGATTTGTGACCAGATCCATACTTCCGCTGGTATCCAGCAGCAAAATAACCGGCAGCGGCTTTGCTTTAGGACTCGTGTATTGTTCGGCGTTAAATAGCATTTGTGCCATGTGTGGTCTCCTTGATAGAATGAATGGTTAAAAGTTAAATTGAGCAGGTTCTGTGTCATTTTGCCACGGGAACCCATTTGTCTGTAAAGTACCGTCGGAACGAATGCGCAGCTCGAAACCATGCGAAAATCGTTCGTCATATTCAATACCGCTTTTGTAGAAATCCGTCAAAAAGTGGAATTTCTGGTTTGTCGAGCCGACCCAGTTGCGTTTTTCTTCAAGTTTGGTCCTGTCGAAAGGCCCGTCCACAAGCAAATCGGTGAATCGCAAAAGTTCTTCAGCATAAGGGAGATTTTCAGCCGACAATTCTTCCCATATGTATCCGGTAAACACCATCACAGACAGCGCGTTTTCGCGGCAAAATCGCGCGGCTTCGGAAAGCCCTCTTGCTTGCAGCATCGGTTCACCGCCGAGAAAAGTGACGCCTTCAATTCTGTGCTTTTGTTTGGACTTCTCAATGCACTCGCAGAGTTGCGGCGTTTCCACAATCGTTTTGGGAAGAATCTCAAGAAATTGTGGATTGCAGCAGCCGGGACACCGGCGGAGGCACCCTTGAACCCAAACGGCCAAGCGTTTTCCGGGGCCTTCAACCTCTGTATTTTCCAGAATTTGGGCGATGTTTAATTTGGTCATGACTCACTCCACAAGATGAAACGTAAACGGCGGCAAGTCGCCAGATTGAGCAATCACCAATCGTTTGCCCTGAGTCTCGTCAACATTCTCGAAAATGAACAGGGAAAGCGGGTCGATGATCGTACGAACCAACTCATTCAAAACGCCCCGCCCGCCCATCGTTCTGTCCAGGGAAGACAGAATCGCAGAGAAAGCCTTTTTTTCGTCTGCAAACACCACATCCGCAATTCCGTATTTTTCTTTCAGCGTCTCTTTGACTGGGATGATTTTTGCTTTTGCAATCGCGAAGAGACAATCCTCGTTCGTGATAAAGTTGAACGGTACAATATTGTCGCCAATACGATTGAGCAATTCCGGACGTTTCAGTTCGTGCGTGAAATGTTCCCGAACTTTGGCGATGAATTCATGCCGAACCGTTTCTTCACCTTGGACACCTCCCCATGAATCCGTCAACTGCACTTCGGATGCACCGATATTCGAGGTGAAAATGATGACCGTCTCCGAAAATGCCACAGTATCCCCTTTGCCGTCCGTCAAGCGGCCGTCTTCGAGGATTTGTAGAAACTTGTCCAGAATCTTCTGATGAGCCTTTTCGATTTCGTCGAACAGAAGAACGGCAAACGGACGTTTTTTGACTGCGTTGGTCAGCTGTCCGCCCTCCTCGTAACCCACATAACCAGGAGGCGCTCCCACGAGACGCTGGTCGCTGTGTTCGTGGTTGAACTCGGACATGTCAAACCGGATGCAGGCATCTTCATCGCCGAAAAGAAATTCAGCCAACGCTTTCGCGAGTTCTGTTTTGCCGACGCCTGTGGGACCGACGAAGAATAAAGTCCCTTTGGGCATTCGCTGTCTTTTGCTGTGCTGTACCCCCGCAAGACCTGAGTAGGCGCGGATGATGACCTGTTTCACCTTTTCCACCGCATATTCCTGTCCTTTGACGCGTTCCTTCAGTTTCTCTGCGATGGTGCGGAGTTTTTCTTTGCTCAAATCCTCCCAGGGACTTTTTTGTTCTCCATAGCGGTAGAGATTGATAATTTTTTCCGGGGTAAGAGGATCCTCCACTGTTTGCTGCGACAAACGCGCAAGCTGAATCAAATCTCGGATTGAAAAACCATCGGTCGCATCGACAAAATCCTCAAACATGGATTTTCTCAACATGGGATTCTGGGATAAATTCCATTTGGTCTGCTCTCTATCCAGAAACGCCTCCCGTTCGACTCTGCCAGGATTGGTCACGACGATGTCTTTCACGCAGGCATTTCCTTGATAGAAAATGGAAGGAATGCTTCCCAGTTTTGAAGTAATCAAAACCAGCAGATTCCCCGGAACGCTCATTTCCTCCTTCGTCCGGAAAGCAAGCGGAGCGTTATTGATGGATTTGGAAAGCATCAGGAGCCGTTTGCGGTCCTCTTCACTCAAAGAAGCATTGGAGGTGAACAGGTATTGCGACCAATCGAGAATAAAAGCGATTCGGGAGGACGTCTGGTGCGTCAGATAAAAATGAACGACCGCCAAAAAATCATCCATATTGGGTGGAACAACGCCTTGTGCGGTTTGTTGCGGCTCCTCCAAAGTCACATCCCCCATGTCGTAGGCGGCAACATCGGGCGCAGTCGGGCCCGGATTTTCAGCGGAAGCGATGACAGCCTTCTGCAATTCCTCCCACCGTTCCGGCCTGATATTTTTCACGCCCTCAAAAGTATCCCAAAGAATAATGTCCGTAAATCCTCTTAAACGGAGTGTACTGCACACGATGGGTTGAATCGGCACGTAATCCTGCATCTTTTTGGGCGATGGATACACATCCAGAATGTCCCCATGAATGAGAATGGCACGACGAATCCCCGATTCTCGCCACAATGTTTCCATCCACGCTTGTTGCATCTCTGCCATGTCATTACCTCAGCTTTATTCGTGATTCATTGTCTGCTCTTCGCCGCCGGAAGGATGGTTCCTGCTCCCTTTTTGAATTCGGTCAGGGTTGGACCAAAGGACTTTTCGTCCGCTTAATTTGACGCCATAGCACTCATCAAGCAGCTTCGTCACCTCATCAATGTCTTTTCTACACTTCTGCCCTTCGTAATTGTCAAACTTGAAGGTCAATCCGCCATCCAGTTTCACCGTAAACTCCGCCTGCTGCCCGGCGGGCTTTTGAGCTCGCAGAAGAACCACGCCGCCTGTCAACTGCGGGCTGCTGACGATGAATCCGGCTTTCCTGAGAGATTGGTAAATTGCCTTGATGACCTCACGACGGACGGTTTCATCCGCGATTTCACCATCGATTTTATCACTTTCAGCAACCAGTTGCTCCTGCAGGTCGGTATCAGACATGGATTCCGCCCGGTCTTTCAAATCCTCCAGTTTCTGTACCGTTTCCTGAACGGCTTCGGGACTGCTTTCTCTGTCGGCTTCAAGATTCCTTTTCATCTGCTCAATGAAATCCTCGCGCGCTTGCCGCTGAATCTCAGCATCTCGCTGTTTTGCCTTCTCCAAAGAAAGCTGCTCCTCCCTGCGTTCAACACGTCGTTTTTCTTCGTGAGCAAGTCGAACAAGACCGTGGATGGACTGTCCTATTTTCAAAGATAAATCGCGGGCAGCTTCCGCATCGTCATTGGAAATCAGACGGTCAAGCTGCTGAAGCTGTTGGCTTACCGTATCAAACTCGCCTCGGATAAAAACCTCCAAACCCTGGCGTCGAATGTCATTCAATGTATTTTCATATTGTGTACGAAAGCGCAGCACATTGTTCGTAAGGCGTTCAAAATACGTTGCTCTGTTTGCCTCACTGCGTGCCTGACGTTCTAAGTATGCCTGATACCGTTCCGCACGCTGCCTTTGACGTTCGAGATACGCCAAATGACTTGCCTCGCGGCGAGCTTGCCGTTCCAAATACGCCTGACGCCGTTCTTCGCGGTCAAAACTAAATAACGTGAATTCACTCATTTTGAACCTTCAAAAATATTTCTATCCCTAACACATTTAAATCCACGCTTCTCTGTCATTACGCCGCATTCACAAAGCGAAACGGATCAAAACCCGCAGATCAACTCTTATTGGCTGCATTGTCCGGCAATTCAGGAGACTCTAAAATGTACTGAAAGACCGCTCTCAATGCATTTCCTTCACCACAGGAACAGGTTTGAGTGTCTATAATCTTCCAGCCTTTATCAAGCAGAAGTGTTAAAGAGTGTGTACCGTTTGAATTATAGCGAGTATCTGCTTTGATATTGTACTCGTTCATTTCACTCAATGTATGGGTATAACACCCTTGTTCATCCTCTTTAAAAAAACCACCATACGCAACAGGCACCACAACATGACATTTCATCTTAAAACTCCTTTGCAGGTTAAACACTGTTCAACAAAACATGCAGGCGCTGCGTGTCCTGCCCAAGTTTATTTTCTGGAAAAACTTTGCACAATCCCGGCTATTGAAATGTCGTCGCCGCTACGGCTCAGGTCTGAGAACATGTATTCCTCAAGACTCCGAAGCCCAGATTCGAAACCAACTTCATGAAACTCTTCCGTAATCGCACAATACAGCTTTCCGAGTCGACTTTTCTTTTCAAAAAGCGGATAACAATTTTCAATTCCATCTGTACTGACGTAAATCGCCTCCGGAAAACCACCGACCCCCCAGTAATGACGAAATTTCAGAATCGGTGACTCCTCACAAAGGGAAGACGTTTGCGTCCCTTCTTCTGTGCAGGAATCGTCTTCAGGTACGGGAAACCATGCGGAACGGTTCTTTCGAACGGCAACGCAGCTTCCATCGCCCAACTGCATGGCAAACCAAAATTCCGGAGTTATCGCAACCGCCAAAATCGTTGCACCATACGCTTTTTCGACACGATTTCCCTGCTTAAACTGCTCTGCAGACTTTTCCGGAACCGATTCCAGTTCGACTTCGGTAAGCGGATTCTGATTCCAGTCCTCCTCCACTTTACTGCGCCATCGGGCAACAAAACTTTTCTCCAATTGTACCAAAAGTTCATCACTCCTTTTTTGTCGAAGGCACTCGTTTTCCTGTTGAAGTTCCTGAAGTCCATTGGTACGGACGTCCTCGCAGAACGTCTGAATGCACTCGAACATCGCATCTGCCGCAAGGCGGGACCCTCGGTCGCTGCGACAGTAAGACGCGCCGCCGTGACCGTCGGAAACTATCGCAATTTTCAGTTTCGAACTTTGAAAATGCAACGAAAAATCCTGACACACTTTCCCCGTTTTCACATGGCTGACACCTTGAATGGATCGGGAAAACGCAAAACAACACGCATTTTGACGTTTTCGGACGGATCTTCTTTTTTTCAAGCGGTTCTGAAACGGATGAAACTTGTACTTAAACCCATTGATCGACATCTTCGTCGGTTCCTGTTTCACCCTGTTTAAATTCCTGAACTTCTTTCACCAGCTCATCTTCCTTGCTTTGCAGTTGATTATCCG
Source organism: uncultured Planctomycetaceae bacterium (assembly GCA_964438515.1). Taxonomy (GTDB): domain Bacteria; phylum Planctomycetota; class Planctomycetia; order Pirellulales; family Thermoguttaceae; genus RGIG3701. The sequence goes on along the minus strand of CAYTLK010000007.1, from coordinate 52,076 downwards.
CACCCACACTGGCACTTTTGCTGGCGACCTGCGACGAAGTAACCGCAATAAACTTGATCATCCTTCTCAGCTGTGCCGCATCGTGAGCCACAAGAACCAACTCTTTGTTCCCCGTGAAATCCGTCAGAACGTCCAAATCCGCGTCGCTTCCAATGGCCAACGCGATTTTGATGCCGGCTTTGAACCAGTTATTCTGCTTCAAGACGTCCAGTCCACTTCGGTAATCATCCGTTGGAGCGCCGTCCGACATCAAAAAAATGGCAGGCGCAAAAGAACCTGTCGCTTCCCGCATGAATTTCTTGACCGAAAGTTTGTCTGCAAGCTCAAGAAACGCCTCGCCCATTGAGGTTGCACCGTCCGCATTCAGGTAATTCCAGCTAAAATCCGTAATTGGTATCGGCTGAGGCGTTACCCAAACGACTCCAGACGCAAATTCCAGAACTGCAACTTTAATCTCCGCATCCGCATTATCGTCCGAAAGACTTTGAAGTTCAGGAATGATCTCTTCGATGGCGGTGTTCACCTGACCAATTTTACATCCGTACATGCTCCCGGACGTGTCCAAAACAAAGAAAAGAATCATCGTTTTACGGGGTGTCGGCTCCAGTTTGTCTTTAAGCGACATTATTGGGGTTCTCCTTTTTTGATAACCGCTGAAATTCCCTGATATTTAAACTGCGCATTTTCTTCTATCTGTGTAATCTGATGATTTTCAAGAACGACTGTCTGTCCGTTCGATTTCTCGACTTCTATCGGTCTGGGAGAAATATTTTTCAGTCCCCAAACACCTTTTGACTGTGCAAAAATCACTTCGGCTATCGGTGTGTTAAAATCAACGTCCACATTTCCCTTCAGCTGGCACTGATAGATTTTCGCACTGGGATAGAGCGGAACCGCAAAACCATCCAGCACCATACAAAAGGATACGTTCAATTTCTTCCCGCACCGAGAACACCGATGATTCACGGACCAGAAATTATCCCGACCGCAGGAACACGTCACCAAATCGCTGCGAAGCTGAACGAGCTTCTTGAGCCACTCTCGATCCACGAGACGCTGTTCGATCGCGCTGCCTGTCATTTGCTCCGTACTGAAAGCATTCGTGAATAACGCACGAAAATATTCCGGATAAAGCGGCCAAAGCGCTGGAGCATTCGTGTGTATCCCTTTTGCCGGCCGATTGAGGTCGTTGTTCGGATCGAAAATAAAAATCGGTCGTTCTCCGTAGTATTTCCGTTCCAGTGCGCTGGTCAGACACGGCGGAAGGGTCGCAACGCCTTCCAGCGGATGATTCATGAAAAACAGAAGAAAAAGGATGACCGACAGCGAGTACCTATCTGTATGAATGTCGGGCAATTTTCTTCCAACGCAAATTTCGGGTGCCATATATCGGCATTTCCCTGCGATACCGAGGTTCGTACCGAACGGCGCCACGTTATCGTTGTCGCAAATGAGGACCGCTCCGTTTTGAGGATTGATGAAGAAGTTTCCATCGTTCAAATCCTGATAGCTGTACCCTTTTTTGTGAAGCTGCTGAAAACTCCATACGATATTCAGTGCGGCAGCCACTCGGGCCGCTTCTGACGCAAAATCGACTTTTGCATTCAGGAAACGGGTGAAACCTGCGTATTCATTTGGCCGAAACTCCATCACGTAACCAAAGGTGTCTCCAACCATTTCCGTCAAATCCAGAGGCCACAAAAAGCAGGAGCCGGGCGAGCCGTTCCTGATGTTCTGCGCCAGATTTTTACGAAAAGCCGCGAAATTCTGAATTTTGGACGGTTTGTACCATTTCAGAGCCTTGACGGTTCCGCCGTACTCCACCTTGTAAACGATACCTTGTCCGCCCTCAGCAATCCGCTCCAGAACCCGCAGATTCTTGCCGCTTTCCGTCGTTAATTGCGTCTCTCTCGTCAGTTCCATCGTTTTATGCTTTTCTGTTAATTATAGGATTTTGTTGAGGAATTTTTCAACTGCTTCGTTAGTGTATTCCCACGATAGCCCATACTCGTCTCTTCCAACACGATTACGAAGCCATACCTCACTTCCATCAGGTAAATGAAGGTATCCACATCCTCCCATTTCTTTGTCCTTCATGATGCAACGAATGAAATCCTTTTTATTGAATCCGATTTTCTGTTGAGCGTTCCGCCAAGTGTTCGTCAATTCCTGTAGCGAAAGATTAGAACGGGCTCCAACCACATGAGCGAGGAGTTCCAAAAAAATATCTTTTAGTCTTGGAACAGATTTTCTTCTCTTTTCCCACTCCTCGAACAGTTCGTACGGGTCCGAATACGTAAACGTTCCGTTCTGGCTGGGAACCGGCGGCGTCTGAACCTGTCGGGAGGTTGCTGCGGGCTGTGGCGGATTCTGACTCCACTGCTGAATATACGGCTGAAGCAGCTTTTGAACACACAGATCGATCATTTGCGGAGAAATCGCTGCCTGTATTGGTTGTGCCGCACTTTGAATCTGCTGAACCGAAACATTCCACGAAAGAGCCGAAATCATTTCCTCAACGACGTATCTTGCCCAATAATTGGAAAGCCCAATTTCATTCTCGATTTTCTGAATGTGTTTCTGAACGACCTGTATTTTGTCCGCGACACCATTATGTGCAATCAAAGAGTCCAGAATTCCCTGTTGAATTCCTGCTTTCATAACTCTTTTTTCAACAGAATCTTCTAACAAAAAATCATCCAGAAACGAACAAAGCTGTTTCGCCTGAGACACGCTGTTGATTCCGTTCGCCTGAATGTACTGACGAATAACGTCACCCGGACGAAGATTTGGGGTGTTCTTGGGTGACGATGAAGTTTGTTGCCGATGGGTCCACAATGCCATTTTCTTTCCTTTATGCTGACTTCACTTGAAATTTTCTGCAAAAGTTGCGTTAACGTTTGAACAATAATTGAATTATAATGACTCAATCTGAAAAAGTCAAGGGTTGGAAATGAAAATTTTTTCGATTTTGTAAAAAATTCTCATTTTGGGGCGACAGTCTTCAAACTGTTAGGCGGTCCCATTTCTTTTACCGGGACGGAACTGCGTATCATCGTAAATATTAGTTTAATGTATGAATTGTATTGAATAAAATAGTGCTTGTAGAATTATATGGGGGGCCCTCTATTCTTTGATTTAGAACTTATTCGCGAATAATAGACCTTTTTTCTTCATCTTGCCGATACTTAAATCAGGTGAAAAAATGGAACGTACAAAAACTTGGGAAATCTCGAACAAATTTTGAGCGGAAACGTAAATTGGACGACCGAACGTACGTTTCTGCTTTTTTGAACATAAATGATGCCGGAACCGCTTCTCGCGGACTGTTTTGAATCTGTAGAACTTGATTCTCAAAACGTTCTAAGCCTTTTTCTGGACCAAGTTACATCGGAACGTATTTATCCGCGAGGCAAAGAAATGCAGGAATTTGAGCGTTCCATTCGCGGCTGAAACGTTTTCGCAAATTGTATCTGTGTTGCGAAAAAGGATTGATCTTTTTGTGCTCTCCTTCACCTCGCCGCCGACATGACTGCGCTGCAATAAAGTTGTTGTTATTTACGGATAAACCTTTAATCGTCGCCTTCCATTTTATTTTCATCGACCGCTTCGTTTCCAGCGCGCGTGGAGAGGGCGCGGTACACCTCGGTGTCGATGAGGTCGTCCACCCACGCAACATGCGAGTCGCCGTACGAAAACTCCGCGCCGCCTGAATGATTCGACGAAAATGCACTGTTGATTTTTGCACCGTAAGCCGTCTCGAACTTTCCATCGGGCGTGACCGATGTGTCGCACGGATCCTCACCAGGAAACGAATTTACGGGATTGTATGTCGTTCGGAAACCGTCTCGATTTCTGCACGAAAAGAACCAGACGTTTCGTCCGTTCGCGCGGTGCGCCTTCGTCACTTCGCCGACGAAAAACGTATTCGAAAGACCGTCTTTGACGTCCGAAACGGACCGCGTCACGTAATAACAGAACACGCCCGTATTGTCGAGTTTCGTGAGATAGCTCGCGTCGGTCGCTCGATCTCCCGCACAGAAAGCATACGTTCCTGTGGCGCTCTCGTCCGGCACCTGCCACTCCGGGGTGTACGATTTCCAGGCGGCTCCAGACGGAAGCGTCGGCTCCGAATCGTTGCTGGGACAGACGAAAATCGACGGACGTTCCTGCGCGTACGGTTTCACTTCATCCAGGTCGGCCGCCGTTGTGGTTCCGGGAAGAATTTCGCCGTCTTTGAGGCTCGTGAACAGTGCCGTTTGTTCCAAATAAGGAAGAATCGTCACGAAACCGCTGGAGCCGTAATGATATTTGTCCTCTTTTCCAGGAGGCGTCCCGTTGTAGCAGTACGTGTCGGACCCGCGTCGAGCGGCGGGAAAAACCTTTCGGCTCGATTCGAAATTCGCGATGGCGGTTCCGATTTCACGAAGGTTTTTCTGACACTGCATTCGGCGAGCCGCCTCGCGAGCCTGTTGGATGGCGGAAAGCATGAGAGCCACTAAAAGCCCGATGATTGCAATCACAACCAACAGCTCAACAAGCGTAAAACCTCGTTTCATATACAAATCCTTTTGCTGTGCGCATTTCAAATTCGTTTTTTCTTTCTTTTATTGTAGCACATTTTTCTTTCAGACGCAAGGTTTTTTTACGAAAAACCCTCGATTTCTTCAGACTTTTTGAAAAAATCGAGGGGAAAAATAGTTCGAGATTCATTCTCAGTCGGATGTTCCCGTCAGTTTATAAATATGAACATCAAATCCCTGAAATTTATCCTTTAAAACATTTTCTCGAAATTCAATCGTTCGATTTTCAAATAAAACATCGCCTTTCGACAGACCGGGTAAAACAATACAAGCAGTCAATGATTCTTGTGTAGAATTCACGCAAAAAACATACGTATTTCCTTCATGTTTCTTCACGAGGACCGAGATGGATGGATTTCCCAGCACATCTTCAGCGGGACCTGAAAGAATTTCCGGCGGAGCGGGCTGCGTCGGCGTCCGTTCGAGCAAAACGGGACTCAATGTTTGAATCTGTGTTGCAAGAATCGAAATATTCTCCCATCGTTCCGGAGACGTCGTGACGCCGTAATTGAACTTCTTTTTATCGGGTTCAACCGTTCCGCCGTACGTGTACCACGTGATTCCGTTCGCGCCGTAAATTAGGGACGCAAAACTCATCGCGCGCAGTTCCTGATTCGTCGGAAACCGTTCCCAGCCCCAGCCCTGAAAATATTGAATAATCGGCCAAACGGCGCGCGGCGCTCCGCCGGAATTCGCGATGTCGGCCTGCGTTCGTTTCATGTCGCAAATAGCTTGCGCGACGCATTTTTCCGCACATTCTGCGTTGTTTTTGTGAACTGGGTAGATTTCGGGAAGAAACGCATCCGTTCCAAGGACGTAATCTTCGTATTTTGAAATCCGATTTGCCGCCCCTACGCCGTCCGCCTGAACGGAAATTCGAGTCGGATCGACCATTTTTACGGCGTCGTCGCGGTCATAAAGTTCCGAAGGCGTCGTATTATCGGACGTATCGTCGCCCAAATACCACGCAATAATCGCAGGATGATTTCGTTCAATATTCACAAAACGCTCATCCACCTCGTGCGCGACGCACCAAAGTTTGAAGCCGTACTTTTCGGCGGCCGCCAAAAACTCATCAGTTCGCGGCGAACTGTACGAGTGCGCGAAGTTGAAACCGGCCGCCTTCAGACCCGCAAACGCCTCGTCAAAATCGAAATGATTGAATTCCCGCTTCATTACGCCGTAAATTCCAATCGGGAAAAACGGCTGGCCGTCGATGAGAGTCACACCGTCGTCGCGCAGCGTCACTTTGGGCGTGGTTGGGACGTCGCCGATTAAAAAGCACTTGTTCGCGGAAACCGAATTGTCGTAAATATCGGATATTTCGACACTTACAGAATGCAGACCCTCGTTCCAGCCGGCGGTTTCCGGATGCAGAGTGACGGAATTTCCAGAACGAACGAACTTTTCCGTGCAATCCGCACCGTCGACCGAGGCGCGAAAAGTCTCCCAAGCAATCGGCGCATCGTCCTGAATTTCAATCACAAGCGGAATCTGCGTGTTTTTCGTCGGCGACTCGCTCACGATTCGAACCCGAGGCGGAAAAACGTCCTGACGCATTTTCCACGGAATTTCCGTCCGAACTCCGTTTTTTGTACGAATCGAAACGTTTTTCAAAACAGGAATTCGGGTTCCGTCTTTGGAAGGCGTCATCGTCGCTTCGTAACGAATGAAGGGGGCGCGAATCGTAAATGGTTCCGTAAAATACGTATTTTGATCGTTGTTCGGTCCACAAAACGGACTCCACGTTCCGGGACGTCCCTCTGCGGCCGCATCGGCGGTGGAAATACGAAACGCGACTTGCGTTCCTTCGGGAATTTCCGCGTCCCACGTAAAATCACCCCCCTCTGGAATGATTTCCGAAACGAAATTTCCTTTCTTTTGGAACGGTTTCTCCGGCGGAATCAGCGCAAAAGAGATTTTACGGAACGCGATGAACCGCCCTTCATCCACATTTGGCCGATCGAATCCCAACTGAATTTCAAACGATGCGGCATTTTCCGGGACCGTCCCGTAAATTTGCGCTTCTGTAAAATGGGTCGACGATGTTTCTGAAATGTATGAAAACTGCTGTTTCCCGCACAAGTTTCTATCTTTATCGAACCAAATCAGATGATTTCGGTAGGAATCGCTCGGATCCATCTCGCCGATGAGCCGAACATTCGTACAGAAATGAACGGTGAGGACGAACTCGCTCCCTTTTTCCTTCCAAGCGTCCGGAAGCGGCACAGGAACGGAACGCACGCCCCACGCCGTGTCGGTTTTCGGAACGCCCTCACCCGAAATGAAGAGCGTCGAAGTCCCCAAAAACTCTTTGTCGAACTGGATTTTCAGGAGGTTCTGATAGTTTTCAACTTCCGGTTTCCAAACGTCCGAGGCCGCGAAAGTGTCGGAAAAAACGATTTCTCCCGACTTGGTGCAGGTGACGGCGCCATTCTGAAGTTCTACGCCGTTTTTCTCGTAAATGCTTCCCGCCCAAGCGGTTACAGAAACATTGAGGAGCGCGAGAAACACGCTCGTTAAAATAGGTCGATGCATTATATTTTACCCAAATTTAAAACCTTTCAGAAAAACTTTACTGAAGTTACAGAAAAAAACGTGAAACGGGTGGGGAAGTGGGTGAAGTGTGATAAATAAATAATGTGGGTTGTGTGTGACAAATAAACAGTGTATGGTGAATGGAGTGTGTGTAGTGAACGGGATGTGTGCAGTGAATGAGACGGACGGGAGGAATGGGTAGAATGGGTTAAAACATGAATTGCTGATTCAGGAGGGAACGAAACCACGTGACCTGGCGTTTCGCCATCTGACGCGTGTGTGTTTTGATTTCTGTTACAAGACGATTCATCTGTTCCTGCGTTGGTTCTTCCTGTACCGGCTGTTCCTGTACCGGCTGTTCCGGCGCGGAATTACAGTTCTGCGCGTCCAAAAACGACAGAATCTCCCGATATCCGACCGCGAGCGCCGCCGTTTTACTCAGTGTTTTGTATTTTGAACGTAAATCTTTCACCTCCTGAAAGAACCCCAATTCGAACATTTTTTCGACGCGCGCTTCGATTCGTACGTGCAAGTCGGGACGCGGAATGTCGATGATTCGAATTCTTTCTTTCAAATGAGGCGGAAGCTCCGGCTGAAATTGTGTTTGAAATTCATAAATCGGACGGCCCGTGAGTTCAAAAACCTCCAAAGCACGAATGATGCGCTTGAGGTCGTTCGGATGAAGACGCGCCGCCGTTACAGGGTCGACCGCATTCAACTTTCGATGCAGAAACGTTCTATCTCCCGCCGCTTCCGCCACTTGCGCCGAATGACGCATGTGTTCCCGAAACGATTCATCCCCTTCCGGCCCGTCAAAAAGACCGAAAATCAAAGCCTTCATGTAAAGGGGCGTTCCTCCGACAAAAAGCGGCTTTTTCCCGCGTCGAATGCAGTCGCGAGCCGCAATTTCCGCCTGACGCATGTATTCTACGACGCTGAATTCCTGGTCGGGCGTCACTAAATCAATGAGGTGGTGCGGCACGAGGGCTCGCTCCTCCTGCGTCGGTTTGGCGCTCCCAATATTCATGTCGCGGTAAATCGCCACGGAATCCATCGAAAGAATTTCCGCATTTTCGCGAGCCGCAAATTCAAGAGCGAGCGCCGTTTTTCCGCAAGCCGTAGGCCCCGTGAGGAAAAAACAGTTTTCTGCGAAAAATGTACTCATAAAATTGATTTTTGTGTGAATTATTGGAGGGATTTTCGCCCTACGCCGGCTGCAGGGACTTCGAATACTCGGAGGATCTAAAAACTTCAATATTTATCGTACAAAATTCGTCGGCTGCCACTCCTCGCGCTGCGGAAAATCAAACCCCGCCTTTTTTCCAGCTTCAATGCAATGAAGAATCCACGCCATATTTCGCCCCAGCGTGCGCATCGTCTGAAGCCCCTCGAAATCCTGATGCACTTCTTCCGGCGTGTTTCCATGCACCTGATTCCAGTATTGCGACCCGACGACCGGCATGCAATTAATGGTGAAGTACTTATTCAGCTGGTCGAATGCGGACGACGCACCGCCTCGGCGACAGCTCACCACCGCTGCGGCGGGTTTCCCCGTGAGATTCTTTCCGCCGGAGTAAAAAACGCGATCCATGAAGGACGTCAGCGACCCCGACGCAGCCGCATAATGAACCGGCGAGCCGAAAATGAAGCCGTCCGCCTGAGCCGCCAGCTCCGCAAACGCATTCACGCTGTCGTCTTTCCGAAAGCACATTCCGTTTTTGCGACAGAAACCGCAGCCGATGCAGCCCGCGATGGGGGCGGTACCGATTTGAAAGATTTCTGTTTCGATTTTCAGTTGGTTCAAAACGTCCGCTGCTTCGCACAAAGCGGTGTACGTGCAGCCGTTGGCGTGCGGACTGCCGTTAATGAGGAGGACTTTCATGATTTTTCTTTCTGCAAAAATGAGGAATAAAGGTTGAGATTTCACGATCTCTTTTTCGGTTCCTTCATTTTATGGGAAAAATGCGGTTTTCGCAAGGGGGAAGATGTAAAAAATGCGAAATTTTTGTGTTTTTTTTCTTTCCAGGGGTTTACGAACCAACCAAAATGTGATACCGTATAAGAAGAGGAAGAATTTTGGATGAAGACGCCTCGAAAAGTCGGATTTTGATTCATGTTCAGATATTTTATACCTCAGTTTTTCATTTCCGTACCGAAACGGTCGCGGGGAAGTAACTTTAAGGAGGTTCTAAAAACCTCAGATTTGAAATTTTTACAAAAAAACATTGCGGTACAAAAATCGTACAATGAACGTTGTGATTCAAGGGTCTTTTTCGCACCGTGGCGGTGTTTCCACCCTGACGGGAGGAAACAAAACGCTCCCGTAATGTCGTAACGGTCGTGGGGAAAAAACATTTTGAATGTTGTTTTTTCCCCAGTTACTCGCTCCCGGTCGCACCGGGTCAAAAACTTTTTAATATTGTGTTTTTAGAACTTCCTTTTAATATTGAGTTTTATACTCGTTCCACTTGGAGATTTCGCATTGGGCGGCTCTGACGGCAGTCGTTTCTCGATAGAGTAACGATGGTGAATCGGAATTTCAAAATGTGTCGGGTATAAATATTGTTTTTGTTGTTTTAATCTCCTAAAGGAATTTTACTATGGCTTCATTTTCGAAAGAAATGAGCGGGCTTTGCTCCACTACTTTGAAATTTGTAACTCCGCAGCTTGAAAAATATATGAATCCGGATTACAAAATGCCGTCAGAGGATGTGAAAATCCTGTGTCAGAACATGCAAAAAATCGTGGATTTGTACATGAACTGCCCGGTCGAGACGCAGCGGAATTTTCGCGCAATCGCAGACGACGTGGATGGTTTGAATCGTCTTCTCGACCTCATTCAGAAGGCGCAGGACCAAGTGATTCGGATCGAAATGAAGACGACGGTGAAAGATGTACAAAAACGCTGTGCGGGAATTCGGGTTCTTCTGAATCAATCGTTGGGAAAAGCGCCGAAAAAGAAACCGATTTTCCTCCTCATTGTTCTTCTGATTCTTCTGGCGGTCGGCTGGTTTTTCAAAGGAAAAATTACGTCTCTGTTTGGCGTTCTAAAAGAAAAAACCGAAACGGCTGTGGAAAATTTGTCCGCGCCTAAAACGGAGGGGGGCGAAACCTCATCCGAAAATCCGTCTGAAACCGGGAATGCAACGGACGATGGAGAGAATGCGAAAGATGGGGGGAATGGAGAAAATGAGAAGAACGGGAGTGAGGATGCGGGGAGTTCGACCGACGTGACGGAACCCGCCGGAAGTAGTGATTCTTCCTCCTCGGACGCTGAAAGCAGCGAAAACGCGCGTTCCGAGCCGGAAGTGACCGATCAGCCGCCGAAAAACGAAGTGCTTCCCACCGGCGAAACCACCAAGAAGCGGGCTAGCCGAACGTGGAACGACATAAAAGGCGGAAAATTGAAGGGACGATTTCTGTACATGAAAAATAATATCGTTTTTATTGAATATAAGGACAAACGAAACGGTATTACGAATAAAGGTTTCAAAATCGAAAACTTCTCGAAAAAAGACCAGGATTATATTTATGCCGAACTGAAAAAGCTGGCCGACAATCCGGACGAAAAATAAACGATAGGCGATTGCGCGTCCTCGGGAGAGACTGTGTTTGCGGAAATGCCGTCTTTTGGGGGCGTTTAATCTTGGTCGTGCAGCTGGTCCAAAAGCTCGGACGTCTGGCGTTTCAGCAGCACATCGGAGGTTCCGTCCTGCGTTTCCTGAAGAAATTTTTGGACGAACGGCACATAATCGCTTCCCTGAAACGCTTCAACAGGCGGAATCTTTTCAAGAAGCTGACGCTGCGCGGAAGCATTGTTTTCGATCGACGCATAAAGCGCGAGACTTCCAGCATAAATGCACATAAAATCCATCAGCGTCTCGGAAGCCGCTTCTTTATTTGAATATATACGCCATTTTTCAATAGTATTCAGGGTTTTTTCAATTTGCTGGATTTTTTCTTCGATGGAATCGATGCAGAGGGCGAGGTTTGTGAGTCCTTTGGTGTATTCGAGCGTGATTTCGAGCGTCGCGCCGGAGGATTCCGCGAGGCGCTGAAGTTCCTGAATGTACGACCGTTTTTTCTCTACGTTCGTGTCGTCGACCGCGAGATTTACGAGTGCCCGCGCGTATTCATGCACGAGCATCGGATCGTCGGAGGTGTCGGAGAGGAATTTCAGGAAGGCGAGCCACGCTCTTTTGGAGATCAAATTTTTCTCGTCGATAATCTGATTGAAAATTCCGTGGGCGCAGCAAAGTTTTATCTCCTCCGTGCAGCCTTCACGCAGCGCGATCGACTTGAGTTCGCGCGCACAGAAGCGTTTTTTGGCTAAATCCTCCGTTTGAAGAGCCGTATTAAAGAGCGTATTCGCGAAAGTTTGCTGAAAATCCCAGTTCCGTTTCTCCTGAACCGCAAATCGCGCAAACAGTTTAAAATAATACTCCCGGACGGTCGGCATCAGGTCCTCATCGAGCAGGTTCGAAAGAGCTTTCGCAATAATGGAGAAAATTTCGTTTGGAATTTGCCGCCAGTTCTTCATTTGTATAAGACTGTCGGTTAATTTTTGTTTTTCCTCAATAGACGGGTCGAAGTGCGCCATATTGACGTGTGCCTTTGCGTAATACAGAAAAAGAGGTGCAAACTCTTTATTATGCATGTTTTTTCGTGCGAGCGCCTCAAGAAGCAGAAACGGTACGTATTTCCGTTTCAGCTCCGTTTCAAGGATGTTCAGGGAGAAAAGTCCGTGCGCGTACACGTTGAAAACGTCGGATGTTACTTCGGAATAATGCGTCAGACGTTCCACCCGATGCACATAATGACGCTGCCGCTCGATTTGCGTTTCCTCAAAAGATTGATTTACAAGCGCGCGGGCCGTCACTTCCAGAAGCTGCGATGTGATGTAAGGCGGATGAACCAAAGAATCCAGCGTGTCCGTCAGTTCCCGCTTTTCCTCTAAAGTCGGGACTTCCGTTGCACGTACCGCCAAAAAAAGCACCAAATTGTAGTGCGTTTTCTCCGAAACGGATTCGAACAGTTTCAGAATTTGTAAAATCGTCTGCTTCGACGAAGGACTCAAAGTCGAGTTCTGCCGCACAAACTCAATCAAATCCGATGAAAATTGTTCCACAATCTGAGTTTCATGCTCGTGAAAAAATTTTTGAAGTGACGAAAGTTGAAAGGCGGTTTGTACGGAATCGGTCATTTTTCAAATCCAACGTTGAAACGTATTGAAAAAATGCAATGAAAAAGTGTGATGAAAAAGTGTATTGCAAAGGAGCGCCGCACCCCGATTGAAACGCATGCGAGATGCGTTTTTTGCGTACGAAACTCTCCGCGAAACTCTCGTTATGCGTACGATTCACCCTGCGGGTGCATCGCGCGGCCCGGCAAGAATTCGCGGTGCGCGGGAGAGAGGAATTTTTTGCAAGTGTTTAGTGCTCGCAATCTCACCACGACGAGGGCGTCACTCGCGCGCTATTGCTAGCTGCGGTTCGTGACCCTCACAGACTTCCTCTCTCGGAAAACTTTTTGATATTGAGTTTTTGGGACTTTGGATGCTTTTTACAGCAAATCCACCCACTTTTCCGTTCGGGCACTCTCCAAAACTTTATCGCATACGAATTGCGTACGCATCGCCTGACGCATGTCGGGCTTGTAGTCGCGACCTTCGTTGACGGCGGTGAAAAATTCAGCAAAATTGTTGATGAACGTGTGTTCGTAACCAATCGTCGTTCCCGGAACCCAATAATGACCCATGTATGGATGTTCCGAGTTCGTCACGTGGATGTTTTGCCAGCCGACGATGTGGTCGGGCGTCTTTATTCCGGTTTCCGGGTCGCGATAGCGGAAAAACTGCAGCGCGTGCGGACACTCCAAATCGAAATAAACGGCTCCGTTTTCGCCGTTCAGCTCGAAAGTGTTGTGATTTTTGCGGCCGCGTGCGTAACGTGTGCTGTGGAACGTTCCGAACGAACCATTCTGAAACACCGCGATGAACGCACAGGCGTCGTCGATCGTCACTTTTTCCATTTTTCCCGTTTCGATGTGCATGCGTTCTTTGACGAAGATCTCGGTTTTGGCGGTCACACGCGCAATCGGTCCATTGAGCCACTCCGCAAGGTCAATCGAATGTGCAAGCAGGTCGCCCGTCACGCCGGAACCCGCAACTTTCGAGTCGAGACGCCAGAGGGCCGCGCCGCCCATCGGGACGTTCTGGGAAATCGTATAATCCTGGTCGTAAATCGCATTGTAGTGGAACGGACGTCCAATCCGATTCTCGTCGATGAGCTGTTTCGCGAGCGACACGGCGGGAACGCGTCGGTAGTTGAACGAAACCATGTTCGGAACTCCTGCTTTCTCCACAGCCGCCGCCATTTCTTCGGCCTCCTGCATATTCATGCACATCGGCTTTTCACAAACGATGATTTTCCCCGCTTCGGCTGCCGCGATGACGATGTCGTGATGAAGATTGTTCGGAACCACAATGTCGATGACGTCGATGTCGTCGCGCGCAACGACCTTCCGCCAGTCCGTCTCCATTGATTCGTAACCCCACGTCTCCGCATACTCCGGAAGCGTTTTGTCGAGGGAACAAACGCACTTCAAAACCGGTTTGAATCCCGTTTTGAAAAAATGAGGAAGCTGAAGATAGGCGTTCGAATGGGTGCGTCCCATAAATCCGGTCCCGATTTGACCGATACGAATCTCTTTCATGGTTTGATCCTTTCTGAATCTGGTGGGAAAATGAATGTTTCGATGAAAATTTTAATGAAATATGTGCTTTTATCTATATTGCATGTGCAATATTTAATTCGTCGAATCAAGGTACGGATCCTGACCCATCTCGCGCTGCATCTTTTTGCGCTGTTTTTCGAAATACATGAGTGCTTTACGCTGACGGAAATGTTTCTTCTCGACGCGCTTCTGCGCTCGGCGAAACGTTCGATAGTACGAGTCGAAACGCCGATTCGTTCCTTCACCGCGAGCGGTAAAACGTTTGGCCTTTTTCGGACCGAAACCTGTGAGGATGAGTTCGTCGTCGAGCGCGAGGTACTGACGGTACGAACCCGGATCGCCCTGACGTCCGCAGCGTCCGATGAGCTGACGGTCAATTCGTGCGGATTCGTGCATTTCCGTACAAATAACATGCAGTCCTCCGACTTCCTCCACACCTTCCCCGAGCCGAATGTCCGTTCCACGTCCCGCCATGTTGGTCGAAACCGTCACTTTTCCGCGCTGTCCCGCTTTCGAAATGATTTCGGCCTCCTCCTCCACGTGATACGCATTGAGGATTTGATATTCGATGCTCTTTTCATCGAGCAATCGTGCAAGAATCAGCGATTTGTCGATGGACCGAGTTCCGATCAAAACGGGGCATCCGATAGCGTGCAGGTCGGCGATTTCATTCACGATGGCACGATACTTTTCGTCGCTGTTTCCGTAAATCTGCGTGGGAAGCTGAATGCGCCGCGGCGGTTTGTTCGTCGGAATCGGCACAAAGTTACACTGATAAATTTTCTTCAGTTCCTTTCGGCTCGCAGCGGCGGTGCCGGTCATTCCTGCGACATTTTCGAATCGAAGGAAAAAATCCTGAATCGTGATTCGAGCCGCCTGACCCGTTGCGACGGTGACTTCGATTCCTTCTTTGGCCTCAATCGCTTGATGAATTCCGTCCCTCCACTTGCGTCCTTCCGAAAGTCTGCCCGTAAATTCATCGACGATGACGATTTCACCGTCACGCACGACGTACTGCCGGTCGAGATGAAACTCGCGCTGCACCTTAATCGCACGTTCGGTAAAGACGTACAAATCGAACATTCCGACCGAATCCAAAATCTCCGGTTTCTCCAAATATCGGACTTTCGCGCGTCCTTTTCGAGTCAGTTCGACCGATTTTTTCTCGTCGTCCCAGTCGTAATCGACGTCTTCCTCAAAGTCGAGGGCGTGCTGCGAGCACCACGTGTACGTCGCCACTTCGATTTTCTCGGCGTCTCCCGGAATCGCACTGATGATGAGCGGCGTACGCGCTTCGTCGATTAAAATACTGTCCGCTTCGTCCACGAGCGCAAAAAACGGGTCGCGCTGCACCGGTTTGTCGCCTCCTCCGCCGCGCCTCAGCCCCTGACTCAGCATGGATCCAATCAAATCGTTTTGACCTTCCTGAATTTTGCGCAGCAACAGTCGGTCACGCAGAAAATCGAAACCGAATTCATTTGCGGTCCCGTACGTAATGTCGCACGCATACGCTTTTGAACGGTCGGGCGTCTGCTGCTGGGACTGAATGACCCCGATATCCATTCCCACCGCGCGATAGACAGGCGCCATCAGGTCCGCGTCGCGTTTGGCGAGATAGTCGTTCACCGTTGCGAGGATGGTTCCGCGTCCCGCAAGGGCGTAAAGAAACATCGGAGCCGTGGCGGTAAGCGTTTTTCCTTCGCCCGTCTGCATTTCTACAATCGAACGATGAAAAATCGCAATTCCGCCGAGAAGCTGAACGTCATAATGACGCATTCCAAGTGTGCGCCGCGCCGCCTCTCGAACCAGCGCAAAAGCTTCCGGCAAAAGGTGCGCCAGAGGTTCTCCGCTGCGCGCTCGGTGACGGAGCGAAAGCCCTTCTTTACGCACCTGCGTGTCCGAATACGCTTTAAATTTTGGTTCAAGTGCGTTAATCAAAGTGAGCGTCTGATACCAGCGCGCCAGTTTTCCCTGAGTCGTTACAAAATCGAGCGACCCGCGCAATTTTCCTAAAAATCCGGTTGATACTCCCTGCATTCTGATTCCTGTACTACGTAATTCTTTCCTGAAAGCGGAGGCGGTCGGCGGCTCAACGAGCCGTCACGCACTTTCCGCTGCTTTATATTCTTTAATTTTGATTTCTTTTGTTTGATTTTTGATTTTAAACACATTTCATCCTGCATCACACATCATTCTGCGTCCTGCGTCTTACTGCGGAATTTCAGCCGATTCGGGGTCGGAAACTGGTGCGGAAATCAGCGGTGCGTTGGGAACGGTTCCTGCTGCGGGATTGATTTCGGGGGAAAACGGCGTCGAAATCGGAGTTGGAGCCTGTGTCGGCGCTGCAATCGGTGTCGGCGCTGGTGTTGCGGAAGGCGCTGATGAAGGGTTCGGCGCAAGTACGGGCACAGGAACCGACGCGGCGGCAGGTGCTGGGGACGAAGCTGGAACGGACGATGGAACCGTTGTTGGGACCGAAGCTGGAACCATAACTGGAACGGACGCTGGGTTTGATGCTGGGTTTGACGCTGGAACGGACGCGGAAGTCGGAACGGGGCCCGAAATCGGAACGGGGACTGAAATCGGAACGGGCGTCTGACTGGATTCGGCGTACGACGGCGCGGTGCGTTCCAATCCGGCGGCGGGCGGAAGCTGCAACTCGCTTTCGGTCGGGGTCCAGGCGGAACTCAACGTCCAAATTGCGACGAACAAAACCAGCGTCGGAACGACCCAAAACAGCTGACGCACGAGGACTCTCCACGGAAAAACCCACGGCTGCGGATTGTACCCCGGCGCCTGTGCATTTTGCGCGCTCGGAAGGTCGGCGTGCTGCACCTGAATCCCCATTTCCTGCGCAATCATTTCCAAATCTTCAATGAGTTCGTTCGGATGTGCGTAACGTTCTTCGGGATTCTTTTTCATCGCTTTGTTCAGCACGGCGGTAAGCGAGTCGGGAACGTCCGTGCGGGAAAGCCGAATGTCCATCGGATTGTCGCTTTGATGCTGGAGGAGCTTTTGGAGCGGATTTCCCTGCGGGAACGGCGGCTGGCCCGTCAGAAGGAAGTACAGTGTGCAGCCCAGTGAATAAATGTCGCTGCGCGAATCGACGGTGCGCGGGTCGCGAGCCTGTTCGGGCGAAATGTAATCGAACGTTCCGAGCGTCACGCCGCTTGCTGTAATGTCGCTGCACAAGGAACGATTTACCGAATCCCAATCGTCCGTGAAGACGGAAACGATTCGCGCGAGTCCCAAGTCGATGAGTTTCGCCTCACCCGATGGGGTCAAAAGGATGTTCGACGGTTTAATGTCGCGGTGAACGACCCGTTTGAATTCGAGATGCGCGAGCGCGTGCGCAATCTGAAGCGCGACGAGAATTGTATCCTCGACTTTCAGCGGGCCGTTATTTTTCACGAGGTCGCGCAAGTTGTCGCCTGCGATGTATTCCATCGTGATGTATTTTCGTTTCGTCTCGTGATTCCGGAAGGTGTAAATCTGTGCGATATTCGGATGGTTCAGGAGTGCCGAGACTTGCGCTTCCGAATAAAAACGCTTTACGACCTCCGTATTCTCGCTTTTATCCGCATGCAGCACCTTAAGCGCCACGAGCCGATTCAGGTTGGCGTCGAGCGCGAGCCAGACGTTTCCCATTCCGCCGCCTCCCAAGTAACGAATGAGTTCGTACTCGTCGAAAATGACGCCCAGCTCCAGCATGTCGCCGTCGATTTTCACTTCAGGAAGTCCCGACACGCCGGGAACCCCTTTTTCAGGAGGATAAATCGGCGAAAGGGTCCGCGTCATCGAGTCGTCTGGCGGAACGACCTTTTGACGGGTTGAAGACGTATTCGTATTGGAACGTGCATCCGAGGACATTCGAATTTCCTTTCTCTACTTCAAAACTGAGAACTTCTTACATCTTAACAGATTTTGAGTGGAAAGTCAACGGTTTTTTTCCCTTTTCTAAAAAAATCCTGAAACAAACTTCAATTTTATGAAAATTTTTCTGAAACGGAAATCTGAAATTCGGAGTGAGTTCATTCTTTTCCCCTGTTTTTTGAAAAACCTTCCAGCAGAACCTCGCGGCGCGGATTGTTCTTGGAATATTCTTCATGATTCGGGTCGCCGACGCACTCAACGCTCCACCCCTGCCACTCTCGGAACGCATGGTAGCTCCAGTCCCAGCCGTATTCTTCAAACAGTTCGATGCAGTCGCGCAGGTAATTTTCCGCACCAGGCGCCCACCGAATGCAGCTGAACTCGCCGACATAGATTCTTGCACCCGTTTTCAATTGGAATTCCCGCACCCCCGCCAGTTCCTGACGCAAAAAATCTTTGTTCCAGCCGCGAGCTGGATTCGGATACGCTAAATACGACTCTTGGTCCCTGTTCAGCTGATGCGTCAGTTCGAACGGTTTGTACATGTGCGGACTGTAAATGATATTTTTGTACGGAAAAACTTCCAAATATTCCAGCATCTCCGGACGTCCGGCGCCGTCGCAGTCCAAAATGATCGGCATCTCCGGATCGACTTCACGAATTGCGCGAATCAGTCTCGTATATTGTTCGTTAAGCAGCGGCCCACCCGATTCAATGTCTCCCGAAACAGGTTCGTTCATCAGATTGTACCCGAAAATATTCGGATTTCCACGGAATTTTGCCGCGACAGAAACCCAAAAACGTACGAGTTCGTCGCGCCCTTCCGGCGTTCCCAGCACCACAGGACGCGAGCCGCTCATCGTGTGAACGTCGATCACGACGTATAAATGGTACTTTTTCGCAAGTTCCAACACGGAATCCAGCTGTTCGAGCCTCCCGTCGAGCGCCGCACGCAGTTCCTGCGCGTCGTGAATGTTTCCCAAACCCATCTGCCAGCGAATCAGATTCGCCCCCCACTTTGCGATTTCCGCAAAATCTTCTTCCCGCGGCCCATTCGAGGTGTTGGGGGACATGACGCCGCGCATCCTCGGAAGCGGGTCGGACGTGTATTCTGCTCGAGGAATCTCCGCAAGAGAAAGAGTCGAAACCGGACACGGACGCCCCTTCCGAATGACGATGTTTTTGATGGCGTAATGTCCGCTCGTGGACTGCAAGCCCAGCTCGAGCGTGAGACTCTCCACTTTTTCGGAACACTCGCACTGCATCTTGCTGTGAAACCAGTCGAGCGTTCCCCATCCGGGGGTGTTGTTCGGTCGATTCATCACCCCCGGCCACTCGTTTCCGGACGTTCCTTTCATATGAAACTGAAATTTGACTCCAAAGTATTTCTCTTTGGGTTGTAAAACGTCCGAAAAACAAACATCCGCCTCCACTTCCAAAAAGTGTCCGCGCAGGGCCGCAAGATGCGCGTCGAGCGGAATCGAAATCATCCGAGTCCGCATCCCGGCTTCCTTTGGAATATCGACGAACAGCGTTTCCCCTTCGACCCTTGCGTCCCGGCACGTACGCACCGCCTCACGGACGTCGGATGCGTTGAAATCGATTGTAATTTCCGTATTTTCTGAATTTTGTGCAGTAAATGCCGATGGGGCGGGAACGAGTGTGAGTAAAATTAACGGCAAAAAACAACGAAAATAATGAAAATATCGTAAAATGTTCATTTTTACAGAACCTGAAATATTAAGTTTTGGGAATTTTTTTAACGTGTTTTTCCAGCAAAGTGACACCGCACGTCGTGTCCCGGCGCGATTTGCAGCAGTTCCGGCTCCTGAAGACGACAAATGCTCTGACAGTGCGGACAGCGAGGATGAAACTTACACCCCTTCGGAAACTCCAGCGGAGTGGGAACCATTCCAGGAATGGAATACAGTTGCTGAGTATGCGCTCCGTCCGCATTTCCAAGCTCTGGACGCGACTGCATGAGACCCAGCGTGTAGGGGTGCGAGGGTTGTGAAAACAGCGTCTGTACGTCCGTTTTTTCGACGATTTTCGACGCATACATCACCACCACTTCGTCCGCCATTTCCGCTATTACGCCTAAATCATGCGTAATCATCATAATCGACATTCCCAGCGAGCGTTTCAGGTCGTTTAAAAGTTCCAAAATCTGTGCCTGAATCGTCACGTCCAGCGCCGTCGTGGGTTCATCCGCAATTAAAAGCTCCGGATTGCACGAAAGCGCCATCGCAATCATCGCCCGCTGACGCATCCCGCCGGAAAAATTGTGCGGATAGTCCTTCGCCCGCAGCTCCGGTTCCGGAATTCGCACCTTCCGCAGCATTTCGACTGCCCGTGAGTTTGCGTCACGCTTCGTAATTCCAGGCGTATGCAGCAGAACCGCCTCCGCAATCTGATTTCCGATGCGAAAAACAGGGTTGAGTGAGGACATCGGTTCCTGAAAAATCATCGCGATGTGGCCGCCGCGATATTTTCGGCGTTCAGCTTCTGGAAGTTTCAGGAGGTCGATGGGGGGCGTCTGTGTTTCGGGATTGGAAGGATGAAAAAGAATTTCCCCATCCGTCACGCGTCCGGGAGGTTGAATCAATCCCATGACGGACATCGCCGTAACGGACTTTCCGCAGCCGCTTTCGCCGACGACTCCGACGGTTTTTCCGCGCGGAATTTCAAACGATACGTCATCGACCGCCTGCGCAACGCCCTCGTCTGTAAAAAAAGCCGTTTTCAAGTGTTTGATTTCGAGAAGAATTTCTTCCATGTTTAACCTTTTTTCGTGCAAATTTCCTACAGTGTTATTTGTTTGTCTCATTCTGGAAATGCGGATGAGTGAATCCTTCCTCTATCGGGACCCTCTCTGCCGCGGGTCGGTCGCTTCCTGCAGCGCTTCACCGATGAGGTTGTACGCGAGGACCGTGAGGAAAATCAAAAGTCCGGGGAAAAACGTCAGCCACCACATCGAAAGGTTGCGGTGACCATCGTTCAGAATCGACCCCCAGCTGATGGAAGTGCTGGAAGTGGAAATTCCGAGGAAACTCAAGGAACTTTCAAGCAGAATGGCGGCCGCGATGCTGAATGTAATCGGAACGAGGACCGGCGCAAGCGCGTTCGGAAGGATTTGACGGAAAATGATGCGGAACTGACTCGCACCGAGGGACCGTGCGGCTGCAACGTACTCGCTCTGTTTCAGTTTGATGAACTCACCGCGCGTCAGTCGCGCAATTCCCGGCCAGCTCGTGATTCCGATGATCGCCATAATGTACCAAATATTGGGTTTTTCGATGACCGCCACGGCTGCGAGAATCAGAACGAGCGTCGGAACACAAAGAACCACTTCGATGAAACGACTGATTAAAATGTCGGTCCATCCTCCGAAAAAGCCGGCGAGGGAGCCGAGTGTGATTCCAATGAGCGCTGCGAGTCCCGTCGAGACGAAACCCACAAGAAGTGCCGTCCGCGTCCCGTGTACAAGCATCGTAAAAACATCGTACCCGTATACGTTTGTTCCGCAGAGGTTCTGAGAGCTGGGTTTTCCGTGCGTTCCGAAGGGGTTTTCTGACCGGCCGGGTTTGTCGCCCTCACGCACACGGTACAATGTATCGTTGTATACGAGCGGAAAGACGGCCCAGCTTTGCGGATCCGCCTCTTTCAGACGACGCGGGTACGCACGCACAATATCGTCTCTGAAGAAGACCGCATTTTCCCATCGAGCGTTAAAATAGCCGAGACACGGAAAATAAATGTGTCCCTGATATTTACAAATAACAGGTTTCGTGCCGGCAATCATCGGGGAAAAGATGGCGGTCAGCGACAGAAAGAAGATGTACACGAGTGCAATCATCGCCATCCGCCGCCGTCGAAAACGCAGCCACGTTTCCGCCCAATAGCCTCTCGAACGCTCTTCCTTATGCGTCTCGGAAGGAAAATCGGAAGGAGCGTTGGAAGGAGAGTCGGAAGGCGAATCAGAAGGCGTAATTGAGGGGCATTCCGTTTTTGGGGACTGTACGTTTTTCACGGGTTCTGAAATTCGCTGCGTATTTTTTTTGGAGGTTGATTTTTTATTTTTTTTCATGATTCAGGCTTTCATTTTATGTCGGCGTTTGTTTCAGCGTCATTTCGCGTCATTTCAGCGTCATTTCAGCGTCATTTCAGCGTCATTTCAGCGTCATTTCAGCGTCACTCTGGGGTCCACGACGGCGTAGAGTATGTCCGCGATGAGCTGTCCGAGAAGCGTCAAAATGGAAAACATCAGCACCATCCCCATGATGACCGGATAGTCGCGGTTCGAAATGCTCTGAAAAAAC
The DNA here is from genome assembly GCA_964438515.1 of uncultured Planctomycetaceae bacterium. Lineage (GTDB taxonomy): Bacteria > Planctomycetota > Planctomycetia > Pirellulales > Thermoguttaceae > RGIG3701. The sequence continues at coordinate 30,028 of CAYTLK010000007.1, read as the reverse complement.
GCCTGCCCCATTCCCGGCCAGTTGAAAATCTGCTCGATGATGATGGAGCCGCCGAGAAGTCCGGGGAGCGAGAGACCCAGAAGCGTCACGAACGGAATCAACGTGTTTCGAAACGCATGGTGAAGCACAATATTTCTCGGCGAAACGCCTTTCGCACGGGCCGTCCGAATGTAATCCTGCCGAATAACCTCCTCCATATTCGCCTTGATGAAACGGCTCAGGTACGCAAGCGACGCATACGTGTAGCATACGACGGGTAAAATCATGTGTTTTGCGGTGTCGCCGACCTTTCCCCAGTACGAAAACGAGTCGTAAGCCGAGTCGTGAAGACCGGGAGGAAGAAGGTTGAGGTACTGATAAAAAATAATGAGGAGTCCAATTCCAGCAACGAATCCCGGAACGGAATAAAGGATGTACAGAAAAATGCTCAAAAATTGTTCGTCGGGTTTTCCCTTTCTTACGACGGAGTAAAGTCCCATCGGGACCGCAAGAAAGTAGGTGAGAAGCAGCGACGTGACGGACAGAAGGAGCGTCGGCCCCACGCGCTGACCGATGACGGTCGTTACGGGTGCTTTTTCGGAAAACGAGTCGCCTAATTTTCCGGTACAGACGTTTCCGAGCCAGACAAAATACGCTTCGAGCCACGGTTTGTCGAGTCCGTAAATTCGGTTAATCATTTCTTTATCCTCATCCGTCAGCGCTCGACTGGGGTCCGCGAGTTCCATCTGTGTGACCGGAGTCCCCGGCATATGGCGAATCAGGCCGTACACGATGAGCGTGATGAGTAAAAGCGTCAAAATTCCGATGAGTAATCGTCGAAGAATGTAGGTTCCCATAATATTTTATTGAAACAGGATGGATGTTTACGTGAATTTTCATTTGTGTACGAATTCAGAGTGTCGTTTCTGAGTCCTTACGTCTCTATCTTAACACATCTTTGCATTTTTTGCAAGGGAGATTCCCTTAAAATACGAAAGTTGCGCAGACTTTTTCAGAATTCCTGTTTTTTTTGAGAAAATTCTCATTTCGCTATTGTAAGAAATTTAAGAAAACGCTAATATACGCTCATTGGTGAGAGAAAAAATATCAGTATACTAAAGGACCTGAAAATGAGTACTTCCAATGCGGAACTGCTGCGTGTTCAACTACGCTGGATGACGGAAAAAGATTTGGACAGCGTGTTTGATCTGGAACAAAAAAGCTCGACGAAACCGTGGAATTCCGAAGAGTTTGCCGCGATGCTGATGCATTCCAATACCGTGGGGATGGTGGTGGAATATCAGAATCGGATTATCGGTTACATCGTTTACGAAACCCTCGACGACGCTTTCGTCATTCGGAATGTCGCCGTGCTTCCCGAATTCAAACGAAAGGGCGTCGGCTCCCAGATGATCGCGCGCGTTGCGTGCCGACTGATGCGGGGCGTAAGAAACATGATGATGCTCTCTGTACAGGAATCGAATCTCGAAGCGCAGCTTTTTTTCCGCTCACTTGGGTTCAAAGCGATTAATATTCGTCATGCGGAAGCAGAACACGAGGAAGATTCGTACATTATGCAGTATCGCCACCACACTCGCGTCCTTCCGACAGAGTTTGTGATGATGAACTGATGATGAACGTTGATAAACGGACGATAAATCGACGAGACTTACGAAAAACGGATTCCAAGATGAGAAAATCTGCTGCGAAATTCTCATACGGAATCCGTATAACGCACGAAATTCTTAAATCCCCTCTCGCCGCAAGAGGGGATTCCGTCTAAAAACTCAAACTTCTATTTGTTTTGCTGCTGTTTTTTGCGTTCCGCAATCACTTCCTCCTGCAAATAAGCGGGAAGCGCTTTGTACCGCGAAAACATAAGAAGGAACGTTCCCTGACCCTGCGTGATGCTGCGCAAATCCGTCATGTAACCAAACGTTTCCGCAAGCGGAACTTCACCTTCGATTCGTACGTTATTCTGAACCATCTCTGTATTTACGATGACGCCTCGACGCTGCGAAAGGTCGCCGACGACCGACCCTTGGAAACTCTGCGGACATTCAATCGCGATTTTCATCACAGGTTCCAAAAGACACGGTTTCGTTTGCGGGAAATATTCACGAATGGTCGTCTGCGCGCAGATCTGGAACGACATATCGGAACTATCGACTTCGTGGTACGAACCGTCGGTCACGATGTAATGAAGATTCACCACCGGAAAACCCGCCACAGGACCTTTGTCGAGCGACTTGCGTACCCCTTTTTCGATTGCCGGGATGTATTGACGCGGAATGCGGCCGCCCACCACGTGTTCTTCGAACAAGAACGTTTCATCCGTTCCTTCATCCGGAAGCGGCATCATTTCACCCACAATGTGCGCGAACTGACCGGAACCGCCAGTTTGTTTTTTGTATCGATAATCGAACTTCACGGCCTCGGTCGGCGCTTCACGATAGTTCACGCGCGGTTTTCCAACTTCCACATCGACCTTGTATTCACGACGAATACGTTCGACGTACACCTCAAGATGCAGCTCGCCCATTCCCGACATAATCGTTTCGGATGTTTCCTGGTCGCTCGAAATCACAAGCGTGGGGTCCTCACGACGAAAACGCTGAAGCGCTTTTCCAAGTCGGTTCGCGTCGCCGCGTTCTTTCGGATGAACCGCCACCTGAATCACCGGTGCCGGAACGTACATGCTTTGAAGGGTGCAGTACGGATATTCACTGCAGAACGTGTCGCCGCTTGCGCATTCCAGCCCCATCACGGCCACAATTTCGCCCGCGCCGGCTTCTTCGATTTCTTTACGTTCGTCTGCATGAATACGTACGATTCGACCGAAGCGTTCTTTGGAGCCGGTTCTCTGATTGTAGTACGTTTCACCCTTTTTGAATGATCCCTGGTAGAGGCGCATGAAAACGAGTGTTCCATAGGGGTCTTCAACGATTTTGAACGCCATTGCGACTGTGGGGAGTGACGAATCCGGAACGAGTGCGATTTCCTTGTGAGGCTCCTCAAATTCCAGCGCGGTCGGCGTCAAATCGGTCGGAGCGGGCAAAAACTCGACGACGGCGTCTAAAAGAAGCTGAATCCCCTTATTTCGATACGCGGTCCCCATATAAACGGGCGTCATCAGGCTGGACTGCGTGGAGGTTCGAACGACTTCATGAATCATTTCGCTCGTAATTTTTTCGTCTTCCGCACTCAAAAGAAGTTCCAGAATCGTGTCGCTGAACATCGAAAGTGATTCCAGCATCTTTCCGCGATACTCCTCCACCACATCTTTCAAATCGTCCGGACAGTCCTCAAGACGGAGGTGCTCGCCGTTTTCGCCGTCAAAATAAACCGCTTTGCGCGTCACGAGGTCCACGACCCCTTCAAAATTCTGTTCGCGTCCAATCGGATACTGCATCATCACAGGATTGCACGCCAAACGTTCGTCCAGCTGACGCACCACTTCAAACGGATTCGCCCCCGTTCGGTCCATTTTATTAATGAACGCGATACGCGGTACTTTGTAACGACGCATCTGACGGTCAATCGTAAGCGACTGCGGCTGAACGCCGCCCACCGCACAAAGTACGAGGACCGCACCGTCTAAAACGCGGAGGGAACGCTCCACTTCCACCGTAAAATCGACGTGGCCGGGCGTGTCGATGAGGTTGATCTGACGATCTTTCCAATGAACGGTCGTCGCCGCGCTCTGAATCGTAATTCCTCGTTCACGCTCAAGGTCCATGTGATCCATCGTCGCACCAGCGCCTTGTGCAATTTCGTTCATACGATGAATACGTCCCGCATAATAAAGAATACGTTCGCTCAGGGTCGTTTTTCCAGAGTCAATATGCGCAGCAATCCCAATATTACGGATTGCGGAGATAGGATTCGTAACCGCCACGGTCAACCAACTTTCTTTGAATATGAATATTACTAAAAATAACAAGTATAATAAAAAATTTCCACACAATTATAACCAACTCTCCCTTTTTGTCAAGCGGTACAGAAAGAAAAAATTGCGAAAACCTCAATCTTACGACAAAAAAATGCTGCAAAACGCCGATTTTTTTCAATTATTAGATTCTGAGGAACATTAATTTCTTCTCTCTTTCTGAAAAAAAGTCGCGTCAGTGCTTGCTTTCCTGCAAAAATCTGGTATATTTAAAAGGAATAAAATATTATACAAAAGCTAAAAGAGATTTTTGCTCAAGTTTTCAAATGGAGATTGAATTTTGTTTGAATCGGTCGTTTTTTTACAGCCTGAAATTCTGTGGGGAACCATTTTTTGCTTCCTCCCCATCGGAATATTCTGGTTTTTTCGACCCAAACCCACTCCGATCGCTTGGGGTGCTATGCGATTTCTGAAAAAAGCACATGATTCTACAAAACAACGGACTCGCTTGCGCGAAATTCTTACGCTCACGTTTCAGACGCTGGCGCTCGCCTCAATCCTCGGCGCCGCCGCGTTCCCAATAATAAACGTCAAAAAAACAGAAAACTCGACGAAATCAGCAGAACCAGAACCTGTGCGCGCCGCGAAATCCGTCTGTTTGTTCATTTTCGACAATTCCAGCTCCATGCTTGCGCCGTTCGACGCAAAATCTGCGCAAAAAACCGGCTCCGTAACCCGTTTTGAAGCGGTTCGGAACGCAGGAATCGCACGAACGCACTTTTGGGAAAGCCGTCCCGAAACCCCGGAATTTATCGTCGTTCCAACCGTCGGAAACGAAACGTTTTCAAATATGAATAACGTACAACCTGAAAACGGGGCGTCTGACTGGCGCAAAACGCTCGAACGGGTAAAAAATTTGCCGAGAGAAAAACGAGGAGTTTGTACGGAAGTCGTGATTTTGTCGGATCTTACGGACGATTCAGAAGTGCTTTCGAATTTTGTTTCTGAAATCGAAAAGCTGACGCCTCACGCAAAACATTATTTGATTTCCGCATTCCGGACGGTTCCAAATCTTGCGATTTCCGAGCTCGAAATGCTGGAAACACCCGTTCTTTTCGGCGTCGAAAGTCTCGTTTGCGTCACGATTTCGAACGATTCGGAGAAAAACGCACAAAAACAGCTTGTGGAACTCACCATTCCGCACCGCCTCGACTCGGTTTCCGGCGCGGAGTCGAATGTCTTTTGGACGCAGCCGCTTCAAAAATGGGTGGACGTTCCCGCACACGGAAGCGCCAAAATCACGTTTTCAGTGAAATTCCCACAGACTGGAAGTTATACCATCGAAGCCCGTTTGAATCCAAAGCCGAATTCTAAAATATTCAAAGACTCCTTTTTTCTCGATGATTCGTTCGATGTTCAGGTTTCCGTGCAGGATTCTGCGAGATTTTTGATCGTTGAGGCGTGGAATCCCGGGTTTTCAAACGCACAGGAATCCGGCTCGTTTTACATCCAAGCGGCGCTCAATGCGATTTGCGACGGAACGTACCCGCCTGGGAATCGCGGTCCGAACCGGGGAAAATTGCTTCAGACCGATGTGCGTCAGGATGCGGATTTGTCGCAGTGGGACCTTACATCTTACGACGCAGTTTTTCTCTGCGGAATTCCGCTTTTTACGGAACAAGAGGTGCTGAAAATCAAAGAATACGTCCAATCCGGCGGCGGAGTTTGGTTTTTCACCGGCCCGCAGACGACGGAACATTCTTTCGCTGCGGTTCAAAGTATTTTGCCGGCGGTTGTAACCGGGGCCGAGCGCGAAAATCCGAAAGACGAAGAGGCTTTGACGCTTGTTTTAACGGAACAAAAGCATTTCATCACTCAAATTTTCCGCACCCACGCACCTTCAGGAATCGAGACCGTTCCGATTTATCGCTGGACACCCATTCAGCCTGAATCTTTGAATTCAGAAAATCAAACGCTGTTACAATTTTCGAACGGAAAGCCTTTTTTCAGAATTCGCGACTTTCCAAACGGAGGGCGAGTCGCATTAAGTGCCGTTTCTGCCGATCTTTCCGGAAGTTCGTTTCCTCTTCTTCCCGCCTTTGTTCCATTCGTCGATAGAACGCTGCATTTCCTCACCTCCGCCCGCAGCGTTGCACCGGCCGCAAAAAACTGTCCCGCATCGGAATCTAAAGCGTTAAACGTTTCTCAAGCGTCCCAAATTGCTTCAAATTCATGGACCTTTCAGGATGCATCCCTCTGTTCTGAATCTCAAAGCTGGAACGTACAAAAATCTATTTTGGCTCAGATCCTTTGGCTGTCGGCCGGCGTACTGCTTTTTCTTTCTGTAATTTTGCAAAAGAAACCTGAAAAGACAGAGGGAGGAATTCGATGACGGTTTGGTTTCCGACTTTCAACACGGTTTTTCCTGCTTGGGCGCTCGTTTTGACGGCTCTCGCATTTTTCGGCGGCGTCTGCTTTATTATTCGGCGCAGACCCCGTATTTCACGGTGGGAAACCGCGCTGCAAGTGCTGGCCGCAGTCCTTATTTTCGCAGGATTTGCGCAGCTGACTCTCGTCGAACGCCGAACGCCGACGCTGGGGGTTCTGATGATTTCCGACGACTCGCAAAGTATGACGCTTCCCGCAAACGAAACCGAACGAGCCAGCCGATGGATGAAATTAAGGACGGAAATCGACGAAATTCGTTCGTTTTTGGAAAAAGAAGGAATTCAGGTCGAAGTTCGAAGCGTTTCACAGCTTTTGTTTTCGTCTTCCACGCATCCTGAATCCGTTCATTCATCAACCGCCCATTCCGAATCTCACCATTCTGAATTTGCAGAGCCGCTGTTCGACTCTCCGCAGCTCGGAAAATCTCCGCTCGGAACCGTGTTGGAACACGCGGCGCGCATGCAGTTTTGGGACGATTCGAAAAATGTACATTTTTCAGGCGTTCTTTTATTTTCGGATGGGGTGGTGACCGACGGCCCCAATCTGCCGGAATCCGCGAAAGCTGCCGCGTTTCAAAAGTGTGCCGTTTTTCCAGTCGTGTTTGGCGGAAAGGAGGAAATTCCTCAGATTGAGATTGTGTGGCAGAATCCTCAAACGACGGTTTTGTGCGGCGACGAAATCGTTTTTCACGTTCAAATTCAAACGCATGGAGCCGTAAAAGACGATGTTTCCGTTCGTTTGACGTCACTTTCCCTCAACGGAAAGCCGACCAACGCGACTCTCGCAGAAAGCGGCGGGGAAAATGAGAATGTACGAAAATCAGAAGAGGATTCCAAGAGGGTCGTTCTGAAATGGAAGCCGGAAATTGAGGGGGATTATCGCCTCATGCTGGAAACGACGATTTCGGGAGAAAAAGTTCCGTTTATTCTGCACCCGCCGCTTCCATTTTCGCTGCAAGTTGCAGCACGATTGCGCCGCGTTTTGCTTGTAACGACCGCGCCCAGCTGGGAGTTTCGTTTCTTGAGGAACCTTTTAGCCCGCGAAAAAACGGTGTCGCTCGAAACTTGGTCGCCGCCGGACGCACCGCTTTCGCCGGACGCGCAGCAGGACGCGCATCAAAGGACGAATTTTCCGTCGGCAAACGAACTTTCGAATTTTGATGTTGTGATTTTGGATTCCATTTCGCCGGAGGATTTGGGAAACGAAAATCTGCAATCCCTGCTTGTTTTTGAGGGTTCGAATGCGTCGAAGGTGCAAAACGCACAAAATGGGTCCAATACACCGAACGTTCAAAATGGGTCGAAAGGCTCGGTCCTTCCGATTCGCGGACTGATTTTTATCGCAGGAAGAAATTTTCAGCCGGACGCTTGGAATCGCGCGGAATTGGGGAAAATATTTCCGATTTCTTTTGCTGGAATCACCCCTTTTTCCGACACGCAGACGCCGCACCCGCTGGAACTCACCGCAGCAGGACGCGCCGCGCCGCAGTTCCAGACGTCCGGTTTCGACTCAAATTCGTCTTTGGACTCGAATTCAAACTTAAATTCAAATTCAAACTTAAATTCAAATTTGGAGGAAACCGGGGCGGCGGTACAACGTCAGAAGAAGTCTCAGAATAAGTCGGAACTTCCGGCACTTTACGCGTTTTGGGACGTTCCGCACGTTCTTTCAGGGGCGGAAATTTTGGCGGAAACAGAAGACGGGCGTCCTATCGTTATTCGCGGCCGAAACGGGTCGTTCAACACGGTTTTTCACGCTACAGAAAACTTTTGGCGCTGGAGAAAAAACGACGAAAGCGCGTATCGGCGTTACTGGATTCAAACGATTCACGAATTGTGCCAAAATTCGGCCAAAAAAACAGCTTCCGAGACGGTTTCTGAAAATAATTTTGATTCTTCTGAAAAAGAATCTGAAATTCCATTTGCGTCTCGAACCGGGTCTCAACGTACGATTCCCGCCGCAGAATTTCGCAGAACGTCCGCGGACCGCGCCGCACTCACAGAAACGGCCCGAAATTCAGACGGAGAAGTGTTCGAACCGGAACTTCAAACCGCAAATGAGATTGCGCGCGAAGTGATTTTGACGCTGAAAACGAATGCACAACGCGGAGGAAGTACGGAAATTGAAGAAATTCGGCATCCAGTTTGGTGTTCTGTACCATTCTGGCTCCTTCTTTTCGTCACGCTTTCCGCCCTCTGGATTCAGGAACGCCGCAGAATGTAAGTTTCCAAGAGTTTGATTTTTCAGTAAAAAAATCCCCTAATTCGTGTTTGTACGCATCCCACTTGAAATTTCAGGGAATCGTCACGAGTTTTTCGGCCTCGGTTTCACGCGCGATTCCCCCTAACGGGAGAATCTGGCTGCCCGTTAAGAATTCACGGTCGTGAGGAGTGGGGCTTTTTGCAAGCCGCCCCTCTCCCCAGACCCCTCACCTGGAAAATTCCTAATATTTTACACAGAACAATATAGGATGCTTACGCATTGTGGAATTCCTGCAACGATTTTACAACGATGGAGTCGCTGTTAATCGCTTCGATTCCCTGTGCTGCTGCTTCGGCGGCCGCCAAAGTCGTGATGTACGGAACCTTCAGACGAATCGCGTTTTTGCGGATGTACGAGTCGTCATGCTGACTCGAAGAGCCGGCGGGAGTGTTGATGATGAGCTGAATTTCACCGTTTTTCATAGCGTCCATGATATTCAGATGTCCTTCATACAGCTTCTTAATGCGCTCGCACGGAATGTCCTGAGACTGCAAAAAGTCGTACGTTCCGCCAGTCGCAAGGATTCGGAATCCCAGTTTCGCAAACATCGCCGCCGCCTTTCCGACCGCAGGACGGTCGTTTTCGTTTACCGTAATCAACACGGTTCCGGTTCGCGGCAGACACGCATTTGCGGCCTCTTCCGCTTTGTAATATGCGAGTCCGAACGAGCTGCACATTCCCAGCACCTCACCCGTCGAACGCATTTCCGGTCCGAGAATCGGATCGACTTCGGGGAACATGTTGAACGGAAAGACCGCTTCTTTTACGCCATAATGATTCAGGTGTTTCTTATGAATATTCAGCTCGCTGATTTTTTTACCCAGCATGCACTGCGTCGCGAGAGCCGCCATCTGAATCGCACAAACCTTCGAAACGAGCGGAACTGTACGGCTTGCACGCGGATTTGCTTCCAGAATATACACGGTGTCGCGCGCAATGGCGTACTGAATGTTCATCAGACCCACGACGCCCATTTCGATCGCAATGCGTTTCGTGTATTCGACGATCGTATCGACGTGTTTCGGCGGAATGCTTTTCGGCGGAATCACACAGGCGGAGTCGCCGGAATGAATTCCCGCAAGCTCAATATGTTCCATAACGGACGGAACGTATGCATCGGTTCCGTCACAAATCGCGTCCGCCTCGGTTTCGATGGCGTTTTCGAGGAATTTGTCGAGCATAATCGGACGTTCCGGCGAAATATCGACTGCCGCAGCAACGTAACGGCGCAAATGACCTTCGTCGTACACGACTTCCATCGCGCGTCCGCCTAAAACGAACGAGGGACGAACCATCAGCGGATATCCGATCCGTTTCGCGATTTCCAAAGCGTCTTCAATCGTGCTCGCCATTCCCGATTCCGTCTGCGGAATTCCGAGTTTTTTCATCATTTTTCGGAACAAATCGCGATCTTCAGCCAGTGCAATCGTGTGCGGCTGCGTTCCAAGAATCTTCACACCCTCTTCCGCCAGTTCCGCAGCAATGTTGAGCGGCGTCTGACCGCCGAACTGACACACGACGCCTTCCGGTTTTTCGTACTCGTAAATACTCAGCACGTCTTCGACCGTCAGCGGCTCGAAATACAGTTTGTCCGATGTGTCGTAGTCGGTCGAAACGGTTTCCGGGTTGCAGTTAATCATAATGGTTTCGAAACCCGCTTTGCGCAGCGCGAGCGACGCGTGAACGCAGCAGTAATCGAACTCGATTCCCTGACCGATTCGGTTCGGACCGCCGCCCAGCACCATTACTTTCTTGTTCGGCGAAATCGGACAGTTGTTCTTTCCTTCCGGAATGTTGTAACTGGAATAATAGTAACACGCATTTTCCACACCGCTCACGGGGACCGCGTCCCAGCGTTCCGTCACACCCAGCGCGAGACGGCGGTGACGCACACCGCGTTCTTTCTGATGCGTAATCTGCGCAATATATTTGTCGGAGAAACCGTCTTTTTTCGCTTTCGTAAGCATTTCATCGCTCATTTCAGCTCCGGCCGCAATCATCTGTTCTTCGAGTTCGACGAGTTCCTTCATCTGTTCGATGAAATAGTTTTTGACGAACGTCTTTTCGTGAAGCTGTTGGACGGTTGCGCCTTTTCGCAGCGCTTCGTACATTAGGAAATAACGCTCGCTGTTCGGCACAGTGAGGCGGCGCATGAGTTCTTCGAGGGAGATTTTGTTGAAATCTTTCGCAAATCCAAGCCCCATTCGGCCTTTTTCGAGCGACCGAATCGCTTTCTGCATTGCTTCCTTGAAGTTTTTGCCGATCGACATTACTTCACCCACCGCACGCATCTGCGTTCCCAGTTTGTCCTCCACACCGTGAAACTTTTCGAACGCCCATCGTGCAAATTTAATCACGACGTAATCGCCGGACGGCGTGTATTTATCGAGGGATCCGTCGCGCCAGTACGGCATTTCGTCGAGCGTCATTCCCGCAGCGAGACGTGCAGAAACGAGCGCAATCGGGAAACCGGTCGCTTTCGACGCAAGTGCGGAACTGCGTGAGGTGCGCGGATTGATTTCAATCACAACGACGCGGTCGGAAACCGGGTCGTGCGCAAATTGGACGTTTGTGCCGCCGATGACCTCAATCGCCTCCACGATTCGGTAGGAATAATCCTGCAGCCGCGCCTGAAGTTCCTTCGAAATCGTAAGCATCGGAGCCGCGCAGAACGAGTCGCCCGTATGAACACCCATCGGGTCGATGTTTTCGATGAAACAAACCGTAATCATTTTTCCTTTGGCGTCGCGCACGACTTCCAGCTCGAGTTCTTCCCAACCCGAGACGCATTCTTCAATCAGAACCTGATGAACCATCGAGGCCGCCAGACCGCGGTTTGCAATCGTACGCAATTCTTCCAAGTTGTACACAATTCCGCCGCCCGTTCCGCCCATGGTGTACGCAGGACGCACAACGACCGGATATCCGAGCTTTTCCGCGATTTTCTCGCAGGTTTCAATGTCGGTCGCGATTTCACTTTTTGCGGTTTCGATTCCGAGTTTCGCCATGGTGTCTTTGAACGCCTGACGGTCTTCACCCCGTTCAATCGCGTCCAGCTGAACGCCGATTACGTTTACATCATATTTATCGAGGACGCCGGCTTTTGCGAGCGCAGACGCGAGATTCAGTCCCGACTGCCCGCCGAGGTTTGGAAGCAGGGCGTCTGGACGTTCTTTGGCGATGATTCGTTCAAGAGATTCAACGGTGAGCGGCTCAATGTAGGTTGCGTCGGCCATTCCGGGGTCCGTCATAATCGTCGCAGGGTTGGAATTCACAAGCACAATATTGTAACCCATCGCGCGCAGCGCCTTGCAGGCCTGGGTGCCGGAATAGTCGAACTCGCAAGCCTGTCCGATGATGATCGGCCCTGAACCGATAATCAGAACCTTTTTAATGTCTTCACGTTTTGCCATAATTTCCCCTCTTGAAGCAATAGTTAAATCCTGTACATATTTCACTTTGGGCGGCCTGGTCGGCTGTCGTTCCGATGGAAGCGGAGCGACGAGGAAAGCGAAAATTTTTGAAGGCGTCGAGTGTTGAGGTTCGACGTACAAGACGGTACCCACTCGGCCCGTCATAAATCCCGTAAAGTATAGCAGACGGACGCGAACCGTACAAGGGGGGACTCCCCTTTTTCCAGAAACTTTCAGGAAACTTTTTCACTGAAAAGAGGAATAGCCGTCTCAAAAAGTGTGGGACGAATTTTTCCTGCAAGAAGCCGGAGCGGGAGGGGGCCGGCCGTTCAAGACACAATGACGCTTATTCCGCTTTGGGACGTTCGTTGCGTCTGTTTTTTTGTGAGGTCTTGATTTTGTTGTTGGTTCCGTCACGAAAAGAAGCCGTCAAAGTGCGAGCGGTTTGTTTTACAGAACGTCGATCGCGATTTTTGCGGCTCCTTTCAGTGAGGGATTTGAAAATCGTTTCTTCAAATGATGCTCAGCAAAGTCAGCGTAAAAGCCTCAAAAAAGCGGGTGTAACGAACGTTTGGACGCGCAAATTCTGCAGTGAATTTTTGGAATTTTCACTCGGATTTTCGAGTGCATGAATTTCAGCGGAACGCCCCAAAAAGACCCGATTTTTTGCCCCCTTCCGACACCCATTAGACGCAAATATTGAATATAGTACAATAATACTTAAATGTAGTACAGTAATGCTGCAGACCTGGTTTTGCTTCGGTAAAAAAGATGTTTTTGATTTTTCAATTCTACCAGAAACCATCCTCCTTTTCAATTCTCCCGACAGGTACGCAATTCCGGTACTCGTGAAAACAATCGCACATCTGAGCGGCTTTCATGCCGTCGACGGACGAGCCTCATACTTTGTTTTATGTACGAATCTTTTATGAATAAAATGGTATTTACACAACGATAATCATTGTTTGTAAAAACGCATTCATGCATCCTTTTTTTACGGCTTATTCACGAGCGATTTCGACCATCTGACCGAACAAAAATTCAGGCGTTATTCATCTCACAAATTTGCTCCATTGGATTTGTTATCGCCGTCTTGTGTGTGATAAAATCCCGCTGATTTCCGCAAATTATGCTGGTTCCACAATGAAATTCAGTTTTCAACTGGAATTAGTATAACGTTTCCCCAGGTTAAAATTTCAGTAAATTCAAAAGCTCTTCGAGCGACACACTCGTCGGCGTGCTGGAATCACCCAAAATATCCTGCACTAGCTGCCGCTTTTTCTCGTGCAATTCAAGAATTTTTTCCTCAATCGTTCCTTTCGCAATCATCCGATAAATCGTCACCGGCCGTGTTTGACCGATTCGATGCGCACGGTCGGACGCCTGA
>CAYTLK010000007.1:0-16640 GCA_964438515.1 uncultured Planctomycetaceae bacterium | reverse complement strand
CTGATTTTCCACCGCCGGATTCCACCACGGATCCGCATGAATCACATAGTCGGCCGCCGTCAAATTCAGCCCCATCCCCCCAGCTTTCAAACTGATTAAAAAGACGCCGTCGTCGCCGGTCTGAAACGCATCAATCGCCTGCTGACGCTTTTTCTGCGTCATCGAGCCGTCCAGATACTGGTACGTTATTCCTGCTTCGTCAAAATGTTCCGCAATGAGGTGTAAATAATCCACAAACTGACTGAAAATCAGGATTTTATGATTGTTTTGCAATAATTCTTGCGTCGTATTTGTAATCGCTTCGAGTTTCGAACTGGGAATATTCGTGCTTGAGAGCGCCAATTTCGGGTGACAGCAAGCTCGCCGCAGCTTCATGAGTTCCGCAAGGACCTGAATCCGCTGCGCCCCCGACTTATTGTTGTTCGAGAGAGAATCCAACATTTTAAGCGCATTTTTCCGAATTCCTTCGTACAGCGCCATCTCCGCGTCACTCAAATCGACTTCCAGCTGAATCTCCGTTTTGGGCGGAAGTTCGGAAAGCACATCGCTCTTGAATCGACGCAGAACGAACGGCCGAATCAGACGTTTCAGGCGGTTTTTTGCCGTTTGCGACTCGTTTTTCTGAATCGGTGTGCCGAAATTTCGGTCGAATTCTGTTTTTGAGCCTAAAAAACCGGGATTGATGAACTCAAAAAGGCTCCAAAGCTCGCTCAAATTGTTCTCGATCGGTGTGCCGGTCGTAATGAAACGAAAATCACCGTGCAGCTGAAGCACCGCTTGCGTTCGTTCGGCCTGATAGTTTTTGATCGCCTGCGCTTCATCCAAAATAATCGTCGCGAATTTCGGTTTTTCAAACGCCTCAGCCTCTCGCTGAAGCAGCGCGTAATTCGTAATCAGAACGTCCATTGCTTTTCCGCTGCGAATCAGGCTCGAACGGTCAATTTTTCCCGTCTCGACGTAAGAGACGATTCGAACAACATTCAAAGAGGGCGCAAATCTTTGAATTTCGCGTTCCCAATTGGCGCAAACGGATGTGGGTGCAACGACGAGCGCCGGACCGAGTTTCGCGCGGGAAAGAAGAATCGCAATCGATTGAATGGTTTTTCCCAATCCCATATCGTCCGCCAAACAACCGCCCGCCCCCCAAGCAGAAAGACGCGAGAGCCACTGAAAACCTTCCAGCTGATAATCGCGCAAATTTCCTTGAAACGTTTTCGGTAAATTGACCGTTTGTTCGTTTGCCGTCTGAAAACGATGAAGGTTCGTCTTCCACGAATCCACCACCGAATATTCTTTGAACTGCGGAATGGCCGTCTCGAAAGCAGTTTCAACCGCCTGCGCCGCAAGTGGATGAATTTTGAGATGATTTCCCTGCACTTTTGAATATGTATGAAATTCATCCAGCTTTTGTCGGAATTGGGACGAAAGGGAAAGAAACTCGTTCGGACGAATTTCGACGAATCGACTTTGCGTTCGGTCCATCGCGAGCAGCAGCTGCGCCAGTTCCACCTCTTCATTTCCGACCGAGATGCTTCCCGACGCTTCGAACCACCCGCCGACCGCCTGAATCCCCAAACGCAGATTTTTGAATGACGTGACGGACGAAACCTGTGTCTTTTTCCCTTTCGGCCAGTGAATCACAAGAGGTGCATCTTTCGTAAGTTCTTCTGTAAGAGGAATTTGCAGCGTGCCCGACGCATCTGACGCATTCGGTTCAACTGATGTTTTCACAACACCAACGGTTCCGGAAAAATCTGCAGTTTGTGCATTTTGCGCAGATTCTACAACTTCTACGGTTTCAGACTCCTCCGCAACTGCGTCATTTTTGGACTTTTTCTTCGTTTTCCGTTTTTTGACGGACGGCATCACCTCCGTTTTTGGGGTGCGAAACCGATCCACGAACGTTTCCAGCTCGGCCAAAAACTCAAACGAATCTTCCGAGTTTTGAAAATGGTACACGTCATTTTCTTTCTCAGCCTGGGAAAAGATGGGACACGCGTCTAAAATTTGGCGCAAATTCCGACTTTCGGCGGGGAAACTTCGTTCCGTGCTGCACGTCTGCCCGTCATTTTGCCAAAAAATCGTCTCCATCCCGGCCGCCGGCCGACACTCACCCTGATTCATTCCCATCGGAAAGACGCAAATTTTGACCTCAAGCACCTCATTTTGCGGGTCCAAAAACAGATGGATTCTGGAATCCGGTTCGACATTTTTAACGGCCGCACTTTCGGAAATGTATTTTGACGTTTTCGACGCGACGTTGAGTTTGAATCGAGAAATCACGGGTTCCAGAATTTCCCCCACTTCTTTCTCCTGGTCTTTCGGGACGGGCAGTCCCTCATTTTTCAGAATCTCCGCAATTTGCAGGTGCATTTTGTCGAACTTATAAATTTCGTACGAATCTGGCGACGTTCTCACAACCTGCAGGAACTCACTCTTTCCCTGACAAAAATCCGGAAACGGTCGAATTCGAAGGATCGATTTTCCGTTTTTATCCACGACTTCCAAAATCGGCTGCGATTCCGTAATCGTGATTTGTTTTTCCGGATGGTCGCGGTCAAAAAGAAGCGGATGATTCACCAAAAGAGGGAAAACGGATCTGTCGAACGAATACGAATAGCTCGCTCCATAATAATACTCCGTACTGACCTTAATCGTGTGCGAAATTCGAACGTCCTGCGGGGTCAAATAGTCGAACGACTCAATATTTCCGCTCAGGCGCGACATCGCGACCTTTCTTCCGGCGCTCCACGCCCCTCTTGCTTTCTGCGACTGTTCGAACGGTTCGAGCGAAAACTCATTCTTGTCGTTGCAGTAAAAACGCCACGTAAGACGCTTCGAATTGGACGGACGCTCTTTTGCATCGGTTGAAGACGGATTTCCGACCTCCATCAGCACCGAACGCAGCGAGTCCCAGCGGCTTTTTTTCCGAATGAGCGACGCAAACATTCCCTGCGGCTCGCCGTTTCCCTTTTGCTCCAACAGAATTTTCAGATTTTCAATGACGGATTCCGCCTGTTCCTTCACCCAATTGAAAGAAATCGGCGTCTTTTTTTGCACGGATTCCGCCAATTTGAGTGCTTTCACGATGGCGTTTTGGTCCTTTTTCTCGTTGCACCAAATCGGAAGCGCAGCGATTATAAGCCGAACGAACAGCGTCGGGACGCCTTCGGTTTCTTCGCAGTCTTTCGAAATACTCTTGTACATGACGTCCGTTCCGCTTCCTAGAACAAAAAAGGAAATCTCGTTCAAGATGCACCAACCCCCATCGTTTTTGACGTTTCGTTTCAAAACTTCGTCGATCCACGACCAAGGAATTCGATCCTGATGGAAGCCGCAGAGGATGTGCAGAAATTCAAAAAAGGGGGGAAACTCATGTTTTTTTCGAGACGCTGCGAGTTCCAGCTGTTCCGCATTTCCGAACGAGACGCCGGCGGCCTCGAGGTTTCCGTCGAAAAAGGCGAAAGCCGCCTCGACCAAATGTTTCAGAATGGGATTGAATTTCGGCACAGAAATAAATTGAAGGATTTTTTCATTTTGGCGCCGTAAAATCAGGTATTGAATGTAAAAAAGCGTAAAAGGATCCGTCCGCGCACGATTCACAACCGTCGAGATGTACCGTTCCACCGCGCACTCAATCCATTTCGGAAGATCCTTCAGATTCGAAACCGCATCTTTGAGACGATAAAAAACGTACATTTTTTGAATTTCGGGGTTGAGACCGTTGTACACCGTCGGATCAAACGGCGATTCAAAAAGAGGGACAAAAAAACTGTCGGTTTCGCGAGAAAGATGGTTCACGGAATACCAGCCTTTTTGTACGTCCGAAATGTACGCCTCCCAGCACTTCTGAAAATCTACAGGACGATTTTGAAACATCGAATCGAGCGCCGACCACAACATCATGCGGCGGGAACTCAAACATGAAGAATGAGGTGCGTTTCTTTCGCACAAACAGTAGAAATTTCCCCGAAACGGCTCGATTTCCTCGAAGAATTTCCCTTCCTGAAACTTTTGCAGAAACAGTGCGACAACGAAATTTGCGCTCAAATCAAACGTATACGATGATTTCGTTGGTAAAAAAAACGCTTGTTTTTTCAGCCGCTTCAGCGCCTTCGAAACATTTTCCTGTGTCGCATTCCTACTGAGACTGGTTCCGCCATTTTGCGTTTTCATGAAGGAATAAACGCAGGCTCCCAGCGTCGATTGATTCAGCGAGCAGCAGGCGTAGGCGCACGTATCGATGGTGATGCGGTCCCAAAAGTCTAACGATTTATATTTCTCCATCAGATTGCGCGTGTTCGTATCCATACGATTCGGCGCGTTTTCTTCAGGCGGAAAAAACCAGAGGGATTCCGAAGAAGATTCCATCTGTGGGGATTCCAGTAAGGAAGATTCTTTTTCTGGAGTTTCCGATTTGAGTGCGTCCGATTTACGTACGAAAGATTTGCGTACGACCGACTTGGGAGCGTCTGATTTGGAAGATTCCGATTCTTTCATTTTTCCAATTCATCCTTACACAGCTTCCTGCTGTACACGCTGCTGGTTACAGGAACGTCTGATGAGCGGGCGGCAAAATTTTTCCACGGTTGCGCCAGAAAAGAGGTCCCAAAAACCACTAGGAAATTGTACAAAAATCAAACAAAAGACGTTGCGGAGCGACAGAAAGTCGCCCCGTTTTGATTTGTTTTAACGTACGCAATTCTTTGTGGCTGTGACGAAATCACGGAATAACGGATGCGCTTCAACCGGACGGCTGCGGAATTCCGGATGCGCCTGAGTCGCGACGAACCAAGGATGATTCGGAAGTTCAATGATTTCAACGAGTTCGCTGTCGGGGTTGCTTCCGGAAACCACGAGCCCCGCTTTCTCAAGCTGCGGAACGAAATTCGGGTTTACTTCGAAGCGGTGACGATGACGTTCCCGAATCATTTCCGCACCGTAAGCGGCTCTCGCGCGAGTTCCTTCGTGGAGCCAGCACGCGTACGCCCCCAGACGCATCGTTCCGCCGCGTTCCACGACATTTTGCTGCGAGTCCATGAGCGCTACAACCGCTTTACTCATGTCTTCGTGTCCCGGCTCCATCCATTCCATACTTCCTGCATCTTGAATTCTGCACACATTTCGTGCAAATTCCGAGACGGCACACTGCAAACCGAGGCAGATTCCGAGGAACGGGATGTTGTTTTCGCGAGCGTACTGAATCGCTTTAATTTTACCGTCGATTCCCCGATTTCCGAATCCGCCGGGGACCAAAACGCCCTGCACGTCTTTCAGAACGGCGGCTGCGCCCTGTTCTTCGATTTCTTCCGCTTCGACTTTCAGAAGGTCGATTTTCACATGATTTGCGATTCCCGCATGGGTCAGGGCCTCGTAAATCGATTTGTACGAATCCGTGAGGGAAATGTACTTTCCGACGACCGCGATTTTTACGGAACCTTGCGGGTTGCGCACCTTTTCAAGCATTTCGTTCCACTGCGTCAGATCGATTTCCGGCAGAGGAAGGTGCAGACGCTTCATCAAAATCTGATCGACTTTCTCATGCTGAAGCATCACTGGAACCTGATAAATCGAGTACTCGACGTCCTGTTCCTCAATCACATTTTCCGGCCGAACGTTGCAGAAAAGCGCAATTTTTCGCCGATGTTCCTCCATAATCGGCATTACTGTACGGCAAATCAAAATGTCGGGCTGAATTCCGATTCCTCGCAGTTTTTCGACGGAATGCTGCGTCGGTTTCGTCTTTACTTCACCGCTTGCGCGCAGGTACGGAATGAGCGTCATATGAATGAACGCCACGTCTTCCACAGGACGTTCAAGCTGGAATTGCCGCATGGCTTCGAGGAACGCGAGACCTTCAATGTCGCCGACCGTTCCGCCGAGTTCGATCATAATAATGTCGACGTCCGGTTTTTCCAGCTGTTTCCAGCTTTCTTTAATTGCGTTCGTGATGTGCGGAACGACCTGAACGGTTGCGCCGTCGAAATCTCCCTGACGCTCCGCATGAATCACATTTGAGTAAACCCGTCCGGAGGTGATGTTGTTGCGCTGATGCATGTACTGCCCGACGAAACGTTCGTAATGACCAAGATCAAGGTCCGTCTCGGCGCCGTCTTCCGTCACGTACACCTCTCCGTGCTGGAAGGGGTTCATCGTGCCGGGGTCCACATTCAAATAAGGATCCATCTTCAGCATTTCGATGCGAAAACCGCGGCTTTTCAACAGCAGTCCGATGCTTGCTGAGGTCAAACCTTTACCGAGAGAAGAAACCACGCCGCCCGTGATGAAAACAAATTTACTCATAATCTCTACTTTTCTAAAACAAGGTCAGGGGAATTCGAAAAACGTCAGTCTTGAATTTCGTTACAAGTATCGTGAGAACGAAATGTATCGTCGTTTTGGAGCGCCAGCTGGTACAGTTCCTGCCCGCGCGGAGTGGGGTGTTTCCGATTGACGCAACCCATACAGAGCGTGTTTTCCGGCACACCGATGCTTTCGGCGACGCGTTCGACGGGGAGGTAGCGGAGCGTATCGACCCCAATTTCTTTGGCCATCTGCGCGAGAATTTCCGGTGAAGGAGTGAGCGGCGCACCGTCTTTGATGAATGCAGGAGCAAACAATTCCTTTACCGTGGACATATCGACGCCGTAAAAACAAGGCGCAATAACCGGCGGACACGCAATTCGTACATGAATCTCCGCAACGTGACCGACTTCACGCAGCCGACGCACGAGCGCCCGAAGCGTCGTGGAACGCACAATACTGTCGTCCACCAAAAACACTTTTTTCCCTTGCAAAACCGAAGGAATAATCCAATATTTACTCCGAACCGCATACTCGCGCGTGTCGTCGCTCTGAATGAACGTTCGGCCGGCATAACGGTTGCGCAAAAGTCCTTCCGTAAAGGGGATATTCGCCTTGAACGCGTACCCTCCGGCGGCGCTTTTCGCAGTGTCGGGGACCGGAACGACGATCGAGTTTTCGTCCCACGGAACGTCTTCCTCTTCCGCAAGGATTTTCCCGCATTTTTCACGGCACAAATACACACTTCGGTCGTCGATGACGCTTGCGGCGTTCGCGAAGTAGATCCATTCGAAGAAACAACTCGCTTTTTTCGGCGACTCGGCGTACCGTTCGATACGAAAACCTTTTTGGTCGATGATCGCCATTTCACCCGGCGCGAAATGATGAATCTCCGTAAAACCAAGGTTCTGCAACGCCAGCGACTCGCTCGCAACACCGAAGAGCCGCCCCTGAACCGACCAGCAAAGCGGACGAATTCCCAGCGGGTCGCGCGATGCAAACATTCGTCCGAGACCGTCGATGTACACAATATTGTATGCACCGTCGAATTCTTTCGCGAGTTCGCCCATCACCTGTGTGAGTTCGGGAGCCTCCTCGCCCTGAAGAACGCGTGCGAGGGAGTGCATTATGATTTCTGTATCATTATCAAGAACGATGTGGTACTGACTTTTGGAAAGAAGCTGGTCGCGCAGCTGCTGATAATTTGCGAGAGTGCCGTTAAACGCGAAGCAGAACCACTTCCAGAGCCGACCGTGAGAGCGTTCGAAGGGCTGCGCGTAACGCGGGTCGTCCTGACCCGAAGTCGCGTAACGTGTGTGACCGATTCCCGCCCGCCCGGAATACATCTGAAGAATTTCCTGAAACTTGCGCTTTCTGGACGTTTTGAACACTTCATTGACGGTCCCGATATTTTTATAGACGTCAAGAATGTTCGGTCGGTCCGTGTTGTACGTTGCAATTCCAGCGGCCAGCTGACCCCGGTTTTGCATCTCGCCCAGCATCTGCTGAAGAAGCGGAGCCACGTTGTCGTCCGCCACACAACGGCTCGCGTCCCCTTCAGGTGCTGTCGCCTCATCCATTAAATACAAAGCCGCCACACTGCATTCGTGGTTCAGAACTTCGCTCATATAAGCCTTCTTTATGTTTGTATGTTTTTCTGGGGAATGGCTGAAACGCCAAATCGTTTTACTATTATACCTCACATTTGGATATTTGTAAACCCCCACCACTGGATTTTCTCGAACCCCTTTTGGTATTTTTTTGATGAATTTCTGATTCATTTTCAATCTTTTTCATTTTTTCTCATTTTTTTAGTTTTTTCCCATTTTTTCCCATTTTTTCCCATTTTTTGCTTGCTTTTTCTCAAACTCGGTGTATTATAGAAAGATATAAGTAGAAATATGGAAAGAGGTTTTTTTATGAAGAAATGTACATTATTCACACTGGGGCTGGGACTGTTGCTGACGTGTTCAAACATTGGATTTTCCGCAACGGTTCCAACGGATACACCGATCGCACTTGTTTCCGGGGAAACAACCTCCTGCGATGGAATCACGGGAACCGGAACGCTCACCATTTCCACGACGGACGCCGTACTGAACGATGCTTCCACATTCGGAACCCTTCAGTTTGTTTCCAGTGCAGATTTCACAGGATTCACCGGCGCACTCTCGTTCACGAGTTCCAACATTGATTTGAACAGCAACAGTCTTTCTGTTACAACAATCAGTGCGGGAAGTGTAACAGCAGATTCCGTTACGACGTATGATACGACGTCTGCTATTATTAATACGGGAGCCGCGCAGGCCGTTTTGACGCTCACCGGCGGCTCATCCTATCACGCTCGCATCGGGAATTCCGACGGCACGAACAGCGACATTCAGGTCGTGATGACCGGCACATCTACGCGGAATCTTTATTCCAGACAGTATTATACCGGCGGAACGAACGTCACGGGCGGAACTTTCGGACTCCTCGCAACGTCGAACGATGAAGCGGTCGACATGTTCGGAAGCGGAGCGATTTCTCTCAACGGCGTCACTTTCAACGCACAGAACGGACGAACGTATTCGTTCAGCAACGATGTGACCATTTCCGGCGCAATCAACCTCCGAATGCAGGGCGCGTCCACCATGAATTTCAGCGGCGCAGTCTCCGGCTCTGGGTCGATAAACGTTCCGTACGACGGCGGATCGGTGATTTTCTCTGGTTCTGCAAAAACGTACACGGGAAAAACCGTTATTGGAACGCTGACGAACGCATGGGCCAACGCTTCGGCAACCGCGACACTCCGAATCGACGGCGATAATTTCATCCCAACAGGCACGACACTTGAAATGGGCGGCGCGTACGGCGGAAGTATTTTGAATTTAAACGGATTTAATCAAACGGTCGCCAATCTTTCTGGGAAAGGGACGTTAAAAACCTCGACGGACGGCGCTTCGACGCTCACCGTTGCATCAGGAACCGTTTCTGCCGACATGACGCTCGAAAAAAACACGACGCTGAAGATCGCCAACGGATCGCACTTTCTGAGTACGCATGGAGCCGGAACGCTTGATTTTGCAGGTGGAAATATCCTCATCACAGACGCCTTGGATGCTGGTACGATGGTGATTCAGAACGATACAACGATTTCGAATGCGCCGGCTTTGTGGGGAAAAACCGTCCTTTCGGGTATCGATTTCACGAATCCAAAAAATATCACTGTGTACAAGGCCGACACAAATGAACTGAATGCGAAAAATGATGACAGCGTCTTTCCGAACAGCACCACCATGTCGTTTGCGGGACTGTTCGAAGTGACCGAAACGACGCAGCTTTCCTTCATGAAGAACTTCGACGACCAAGGCGTCGTGTGGGTCACGCCCGTGAATGAAGACGGAACGCTCGGAACGCGGCAGGTTCTGATTCAGAGTACTTTAGGTACGAGTGCAGACACTGGAACCATCTTATATAACGGCGGCGATACTTCTTCGTGGAATGACGTTTTTGTTGCGGAAACGACACTCAATGCGGGCCGCTACATTTTTGAAGTCCGCGGCGGACAGGGCGGCGGAGGCGTTGGACCCAATTATTCCACAAACGCACTCGGAATCGGCGTGAAAAGCGGCGCAAACTCCACACTGGAGACGTTTATTGCAGACTATCAGGCGCTGACGATTACGGACGGACTTCTGGCGGGTATTTCCACCATCAAAGCTGTTTCCCCGCAAAACGTTTCCGTCGCTTCCAACATCCAAATCGCAGACGGAAAAACCCTCACTTTTGACGCAGGTGCTGGCGGCAGTATGAACCTCACGGGAAACATTTCCGGAAACGGAAGCAATCTCGTCCTCAACGGAACAGGCGACGGCGCGAAATTCTCGGTCGGAGGCTCCAACACGTATACCGGAACAACCACCGTGAATGTTCCGACGCTCAGCATCGCAAGCATCAAACCGTTCGGAACGGGTACAATCACGTTTGAACAGGAAACGGACGTGAATTTCGACTTTTCCTCCTCGGAATTGGTTGCGAGTCCCTGGCAGCTCGGCACAATCGTCGCGACGAACATGCAGACGTCCACAATCCCGGATTCTCTCACGCGCACCTCCACTGCGTCCTACACAGGAACCTCACCAGGTGAAACGACGACGAGAGTTTATCTCTCCTCAACCCTCTCGACGAACGAAGACTTTACGATGTATTTCGGAAAAGCATACGACGATGCCGCCTACCTGAAAGTCACTGACCTGACCGACGACTCGCTTTCAAGTGTCGTCATCAATCACATCCAGTGGGATGCTTTCGCGAAAGGTTCGTACAATTTTCTAGAGGGGCATTTGTACGCTCTTGATTTGCGCGTTTACAATGGCAGCGGAGGTGCTGGACCGACGAGCGAGCAGTACGGAATGCCGACGGGAACCGGTTTCGGAGCTTCCGTCACAGGTTTCAACGCCGATGGAAACGCAAACGATTCCTTTAAGCAGATGAATTTCGATGCCGACGGATTCCTGGCGGGGTCGGCGCTTCACGCTTCAACCTTCGTCACTTTCGACGGAAACATGGTTTTGAATCAGAACGTTTCATTCAACGCGTCCAACATCGATGGAGTCGTTTTTAACGGCACATTTTCCGGAGCGGGAGCGCTGACGCTGAAAAATGGGGCCTTCAATGTGAAAAGTTCCGCAAACACCGTCGGAGGTCTGTCGATCGAAAACGCAACGTACGCACTCTCGAAAACGGCCGGCGGAATGACGATCGACGGCGATTTATCCATCGTGGATTCGACGCTGAATGTGAATCTCACGGACTGGACGCCTGCGGACACCGCCGCATTCATCAAATTTAGCGGAGACCAAACGGCACAAAATTCAAACTTGGTATTCAATTTGGATGGTCTGACGTTTACCGACCCAACCATTTCCGTGGCATTATTCGAAAATACATCCGGGACCTTGCTTCCGGACGAATTCTGGGAAGGATTTAGGTTCAGTATTCTAAATTCCGATTATATCGGTCAGTTAAAGTCGGATGCGAATATGCTTTACATTACGTTTGGGACGAACGATTCGCTTCCGGAACCTTCGGCGTACATTCTGTTTTTACTGGGGCTTTTGGGGCTTTCGCGCCTTCGTTTTCGCAGAAAAGGATTCATGTTGTTGCGGTAAAATCAGAACCTTTTAATGTTCCAAGCTGTGTAGCGTCCGAAAAAAAACGGGGCGACGGTTTTCAGACGTTGTCCCGTTTTTTGTATAGGAATCCTTGATAAAATTTCTGCATTCGAAACGCTCCTCTCGAGTCCGGACTCGTTTTCAAGCAAATGGAACACAAAACGAACACCCGGTAAACACCTCGCCCTCACAAAGTTTTCACTAACGTTCGCGGCGCAAAATCCCCGTCGGAACGCCTTTGGAGGTCGTGAGGAGCGCAAACGGAACATCGTGCGTCAGCATCAGACCGAACGCGTCCGAAACGGAGGTGGAAATCGGAAGCGTCAAAATGCTTCGCGGCGTCAGCGGATCGTCTTTGGACGTCAGAATCAGGTCGCTGAAGTAATAAAAACCGTCCGGCTGAAACTTTTTCGACGCACGGGGTTCATTTTGCGTCAGAATCCAGCTCGCATGCGCTTTTCTGGCGGTTCGAATCATTTCTTCGCGCGTCATTTTTTCATGAATGAACGGAAATTCTTGTAACGGAACGCTGCGCTGCGCGAGCGACGCAGATTGAAGCCGAAAGATTTCTTCGACGATCGTTTGCTGCGTTTTTTGAAGGATTCCGACGTTTTCGCCCTCTCCCAAAATGTGTTTCAGCTCAGTATCCGTCATTTGAAGCGAGTAATGACGCGATTTTTCCCCTAATATCCGCGCGAGAAGCATGCTGAGAAAACTCAAAAGAAGGCTCAAAGGCAAAAAAAGCGGAATCAAAATCCAAAAAATCGGCGCTGAACGCTTCATGAGCCGCGTTGGTGCGTGTAAAAAAATGCTTTTGGGAAGCAGCTCGCCGTAAATAAAGACGATGGGAGTCGCGATGACCGTTGAAAGGAGTTCCACCGAATGATTCGGAAAAAGAACCTGAAACAGAAGTACAGCTCCAAGGGACACAAAATTATTCGCGAGATTGTTTCCCAAAAGAATCGTCGAGATGAAAATCGGTGTGTGATTCGTGAGCCACAGTAAAAAGCGGGAACGACGACACCCTCTCAGCGAATCGAGAATCAGTTTGATCCTCGAAATCCGATAGAAACCAATTTCCGTACCGCTGAAAAAGAAACTTGCGGTCATTCCTCCAAGAAAAATCGCAAGAGCCTTAAAAAACAGCGGGAAATCAATATTCATGGTTCAAACGCGAGTAAAAATGGACGCGTCGTATTGCTCTCTCTCAAGGAAGTGTCTGTAAAAAATATTTATGTACAAAAAACATGCAATAAACGTTGTGTTTTAAGGGGCTTTTTGCACCGTGGCGGTGTTTCCACCCTTACGGGAGGAAACAAAACGCTCCCGTTCTGTCGTGTCGGTCGCGGGGAAAAAACATTTTGAATGTTGTTTTTCCCCCAGTGACTCGCTCACGGCCGCACCGGGTCAAAAACTTTTTGATATTGTTTTCAGAATTCAGTTCTGGTACCACTTCGAACTCGTTACGAGACCTTTTTCACGCACACTGTCGAGGTTTGCGGAAGTTGAGGCTTTCACCGTTTCCCACGGATTGATGGAGACGCCGCCCGTTACGAACATGAAAGCGCCGCCGCGACGCGCAACGACCGACGTGCTGGGGACGTGGGCCGGTACGAAATCGTAACGCGTGCAAACATCTTTGCTCGTCAGCATTTCGCCGAACGAATGATCGACTTTGGAAAGCACATCATTTTCAGCGATGATCGCCGCTACAAGCGCGCAGTCCATGCAGTTTCGCAGCTGACCGAAAATGGGTTCCGCAACGCTCAGTGCTTCGTAATTTTCCGTCATTTTGTCGGCCCATTTTCCGAACACATCGACTGCGTCGGCGCCCTTGCGGACCACTTTGTTTCCGTCGAAGAAGTCGGTGTCGGTCATCGTCACGACTTTCGCGCCCTTAATGACCCACGTGAGACCCGCTTCGTCGCGTGTGATTGCGTCGTAATTCGGGGCGAGCCACCAACGGGGAAGCGCACCGTTTGCGGCCGGAGTTTTCATCATGCTGACGAACGAAGGAAGTGTGCGGACGGGCGACTTCGTGACGCCCATGGAAATCTGTTTCATACGAAAATCAGCCGCCGCCATCACGTACGCGAAGTGGGAGGCGGGATCGACGCCCTGAAGCGTCACCGTCTGCAATCCGAGCGCGTCTTCCATTCCAGCCGCCACGACTTTGGGAGCCGTCGAAGGATTCACCGAGGAGGCGTAGGACGTCATTTTAGCGAGTCCTTCTTTTGTGGGGTCGATCGAAACGGAGAAAACACTTCGTGTGGAGCCAGTCGCCGACTGAATGGCCGTCACGAGGTCATCGAGCAAAATCACGGGTTTTTTCGATTCTTTTCCCACGATGACGCCCTGCGGTCCGACCGTCCAGCCTTCTGCCGGTCCAACCAGAACCACGTCTTTTTCTTCCGGGTAAATCAAAACGTATTCAATCGCGGTGAGGCCGCCGAGAAAACGTACCGCATCCGGAATCTTTTCACCTGTTGCGAGGCTTTTTACGATTTCATCGTTCAGCTTTTTCAGCGAAATTTTCCGCGTCGCGGTTTGATTCAAGGATTTGGAAATGGGCGCCAGCGAGTCCAATGCGTCGCGCTGAACCTCTGCAAGGTCGTCCACACTCGCCTGTGCGAGCCGTCCTTCGGCATCAATCAGAACACCGCCCACAGCCGAGTTGTTCGTATTCGTTGTTGCTGCGAATGCGAAAGAGCCGCTCAAAACCCAAACTGAAATTAATGTCAATAATGTGAAACGATGACGAAGCATATTCAACTCCTCGGATATTCATCCTGTGCGGGACGCTTTGAAATTTTGGTTTTCCTTCTGATTTGAAATCAAATCCATAACATTTGTATATCATACACCAAACACGAGAAAAAGAAAACCTCTTTTCCCGCTTTCTCGCAACTTTTTTTCCATTTTTTTGAAAATTTTTTGTTTTAACACTCCCAATCCCGCCATTCTTTGTGTTCCAAACCTTTTTCTCACAACACCCATTCTGCTTATTCTATACATTTAACCCATATTCCGATCGGATTTTCGCAAATTTTTGAAAATTTTCACGATTTTTCACGATTTTTCTCTGTACCTCCTTTACTTTTTCGTGCGCATTCGTTATATTGAAAGAATCACGGACCTGAACCCCCCGTTTTGGCGTTTTCAGGCCGCGCAAGATTGTTTTCCCACCATCCTCCCAAAAACTGAATTCTGAAAGGAATCCCATGAGTCATTTAAATCGTCGTCATTTCCTCCAAACCACGGCACTTGCGGCTGCGTCTTCGGTCATCGTTCCTGCGTACAGTCAGGATGCGGCTCCCAGTTCCAAGCTGAACATTGCGATTGTGGGACCCTGCGGCCGCGGCTGGGCCTCGTTCTCGGAAATGTGGGGCGAAAACGTCGTCGCAATCTGTGACGTGGATCGCCGAAACCTCGCTCGTTGTGCCGAAAAAACACCCAATGCGAAGCAGTTTACCGATTTTCGCAAGCTGTTCGAAACGGTGAAAGAAATTGATGGTGTGTGTGTTTGTACGCCCGACCACACGCATGCGGCTCCCAGTGTGATGGCGATGCGCGCGGGAATCCACTGTTACACGGAGAAACCGCTGGCGCACGATGTGCGTGAGTGCCGCGTAATGGAAGATATTGCTCAGGAAAAGAAGCTCTGCACGCAGATGGGGACGCAAATTCATGCGGGCGACAACTATCGGCGCGTCGTGGAACTCGTTCAAAGCGGTGCGGTCGGCGCGATTCGCGACGTGCACGTCTGGTGCGGAAAAGGCTGGGGGCAGCCCGCAGATTTCGTGAATCCGACCGACACGCCGGCGGTTCCGGAATGGCTCGATTGGGATTCGTGGGTCGGACCCGCAAAATTCCGTCCGTATCATCCGTCGTATCTCCCGGCAGCCTGGCGCAAGTGGTGGGCTTTCGGAAACGGAACGATGGGCGACATGGCGTGTCACTACATGGACCTTCCCTTCTGGGCGCTCAAACTGCGCGACTGTCTGACTGCGGAACCTCTCGACGGACCCGCTGTGAATGTGGAAGGCTGTCCGATGTACCTCACCACGCGTTTTACCTTTGCGGCTCGCGGTGCTGATTTGCCGGCCTGCACCCTCACCTGGTACGACGGAGCGGGCTGCGGTCCGAAAGAGATTCTTGCGCAGAACAACATCCCCAATCCGGGCGCCGGCGTCCTGTTTGTGGGTGATAAAGGGATTCTATTTGCGGATTACGGGTCGCACAAACTCTATCCTGCGGACAAATTTGCGGACTTCAAAGCGCCGGAACCGTGGATTCCGTCGTCGTTGGGTCATCATAAAGAGTGGCTGCAGGCGATTCGCGACAACAAGCCGGAAGATTGCACGTGCAAGTTTGGATATTCTGGCCGTCTGACGGAAACGGTGCTTTTGGGAACGGTTTCGTACCGGGTCGGGCAGAAGCTGGAGTGGGATGCGGACGCGGTCCGTGTGAAGAATTGCGACGCCGCAAACGAGCTTATCGCCGCTGAATATCGTGACGGCTGGATCCTGTAACAGATTCATCCCTGGGAGCGCGGGCTTCCAGCCTGCATAACTTCATGAATGAACGTATTGTTGAGGAATCATGCGGGCAGGATGCCCGCGCTCCCAGGGTTCCGTCGCATTCACGTCTTGCTTCGGGGCGGCGTCCCGCCTCGCCCCGTCGCAGACGCTCACGCTCCTTCACGATTTCTTTTAGCTTAGGGGAACTGGGGAAAAAAAACGGGGCGGAAGCCTATAATGTTGACCCGATTCGACGGCGTATTGGCGTCCCGACGTGCCGATCGGCAGTTCTGCGCATCGTAGTCCCAACTGCCGCCGCGATACACCCGGTACGTTCCAGTGTCAGGGCCTGTCGGGTCGCTCGCTGGCGACTTGGAGTAATAACCACTGTCATACCAGTCCGAACACCATTCCCAAACGTTTCCGTGCATGTCGTACAAGCCCCATCCATTCGGAGCATAACTCCTAACGGGAGCCGTTTTGTCGTTGCCGTCATTATGCACTTTGTCCTGCCAGCTTAAATCGGAGGTATTACTCTGTTCACAGTAATTACCGTATCGATAAAGCTGATCGGGGGAATCTCCAAAGGAATATGCACTCGTTGTGCCCGCTCGACACGCATACTCCCACTGAGCCTCCGTAGGAAGGGTGACTTTTAAAC
>CAYTLK010000006.1:76750-94675 GCA_964438515.1 uncultured Planctomycetaceae bacterium | reverse complement strand
AAACATTCACCCACCCCTTTTTAAAGGAAAATTCAATGAAAAATCAAACTGGAATCACTCGCCGAAGCATGCTTGGAACCATGATGGCCGGCGCAGCAGGCGCTGCGTTCGGTTCTTTCTCACAGAAATCAACATTTGCGGCGGATGAACCATCCGTTTCGCCTAACGCGACGGCTCCCGGCGCGCACGTTCCGGATCCGCGCGTTCGCGGTCCATTTCCGATTCTTTCCACGCCGTTTACCGAATCGGGCGACGTCGATTACGAAGTTCTTGGAAAAGCCGCTCAATTCGTCGACTGGTGCGGAAGTCCCGGAATGATTTGGCCCCAGTCGGGCGACAGCGTGGATTTACTCACGATGGATGAAAAACTGAAAGGGATGGAGACGCTTGCAAACGCGATGCGCGGCCGCACGTCGGCTTTGTGTCTCGGCGTTCAGGGAAAAAATACCGAAGAAATGCTTGTTTACGCGAAGCATGCGGAAAGTCTCGCTCCCGCCGCCATCATTTCAAGACCTCCGGACGATGGGAAAACGGAAGACGATTTGCGCGAATACTGGCTCGCACTTGCATCGGCAGTAAAACGTCCGGTAATCATTCAGACCTCAGGCGGTACAAAGTACCACGGTTGTGCCCCGTCCGTAAATCTTCTGATTGAACTAGGAAAAGCGTCCGAATATCTCGGTTACGTAAAAGAGGAAATTTCTCCGATGATTCCGCGAATCCGTCAGCTTGTGGCCGCCAAACCTGCAATCAAAACCGTTTTCAGCGCCATGGGAGGATTCAGCTGGCTGCACGAGTCGCGAGAGGGGTCCGAGGGTCTAATTACAGAACGCGCGGCATACGCCGACCTTTTGGCCAAAATCTGGGGTTTCATGGAAAGCGGTGACCGCGTTGCTGCTTCCGACGCCTACGCACGACTTGTACTAATGCTGAACGTCCAAAAGACGATTCCCGGCGGCGATTTGCGCGGACCGCACCTTTACATCTGGAAAAAACGCGGCATTTTCAAAAACATGCTTTCTCGTTCTTACGGCCCGCAGAATTCGATTCCCGAAAAACCGATTCTTTCGAATCTCGCGCTTTCGCAAGACTGTATCGATGAATTAGATACGCGTTTTGAAGCGATTAAACCATATTTGCGTCAGGGAGAATTTACCGCCTGAGTAAATCAAACGAATTAACGGAAGTCCTAAAAAAACCTCTGAAAAAACGATATTGTGCAAAATTCGTACGATATCGTTTTGTCCTCAATTACTCGATCTTGTTGTATCGTGTCAAAAACTTCTTGATTTTTAGTTTTTAAATCAATACGATTTTTCAGATGCAATAATCCCACCCTAAAATGTCGGAATCCAGATTTTTCTGTCTGTCGATGATACTTTGTATCGTTTCATTCTGAAGCGCGGCGCGAAACGATTCATTCACACGCTCCCACATTTCGCGAGCGGCACACGCCTGCAGACGGTCACACTCTTTCTCCCTTTCGCAGCCGACACACTCAACAATCCCAATGGGTCCTTCCATTACTTCGACGACTTCCAATACCGAGATTTTCGTTGCGTTGCGAGCGAGCCTGTATCCCCCCTTTGCGCCGCGCACCGACTCCACGAGTTTTGCCTGACGCAGTTCAATAATCAAACGACTGAGATATTTTTCAGAAATTTCCTGAGATTTTGCGATGTCTCGCAACAAACGGGGATTTGAACCTGTGTAAAGCGCTAAATCGAGCAAAATACGCAATCCATAACGACCCTTCGTCGAAATTTTCATAAACGATTCCTTTGAAGTAAAAAAGGAAAAAATCCGGCACGGTTTAGATTCAAATTAAAAAAAGTACCCGCTTTGAAATTTTCCTGACGCAAAACCTATACATGAATACACCTTTTTAAATTATAAGCCGGACGAATGCGTTTGTCAATAGGTTTTTTCTGTTTTTCCCGTTTTTTAACGAACTTTTCCTTTTCCAGACCGTTCCTTTCAAGTTTCACGCTCCGCAGAATTGATTCTCGCTTCAAAAAACTGTTACTTTCGGCGCTTTGAGAAGAATATTCGGGCACAAATACCGAAGTTCAACTTTAGAACCTTTTGCGACGATAAAATAAGTAGTTTTGTCTTTTATGAGGTATTAGAATGAGTCTTTCTGAATCGGATTTTGCTGAACTGGAACAATTGCGCGCGGAAAATATCGCTTTAAAAAAACAGATCCGTGAAGCGGCCGCCATGATTTCGCTGGGGGAACTCGTCAGTACGACGACGCACGAATTCAACAATATATTAATGACCGTCATTAATTATGCGAAAATGGGAATGCGTCACAACGATGCGCCCACTCGCGACAATGCGTTTGATAAAATCCTCAATGCGGGAAACCGAGCTGCGAAAATCACGGCTTCCGTTCTCGGAATGGCACGAAATCGCTCCCCGAAACCCGAATCAACCGACTTGGTTCAGCTCACCGAAGACGCACTTTACCTCCTCGAACGCGAAATGAACAAATACCGCATTTCCGTTGTGAAGGAATTTGAAGAAAATGTGCCTGAAATTCTTGCGTGCGGAAATCAAATTCAGCAGGTGCTTCTGAATCTCCTCATCAACGCGCGGCAGGCGATGAAGGAGGGCGGAAATCTCATCATCAAAATCCAATCCGACCCCAAAAACCACACCGTCGATCTTATGGTGCGCGATTTTGGTTCAGGAATTCCGTCCGAAATTCTCCCCCACATTTTTGACCCCTTTTTCTCCACGAAAAAAGGACCCGATGAAAGCGGAAAAGGCGGTACGGGCCTGGGACTGTCGATGTGTCGCGAAATCATCGAGGAACATCACGGCCGCATTCAGGTAAAAAGTTCGGTCGGAAAAGGAACCTTATTTACAATTAAACTCCCAGTAGCTCCATCCATTGATTGAATTTTTTGAAATATATGCAAGACTTTTGAATATTTTTTGTTTTTTGTATGATTTAACCGATGCGCATATACACATTCTGCGAGACTCGACGCTCAAAGGATGCTTTTTTGAACCGGAAATTCAAACAAAAATTCAATCACAATCTCAATCACAATCGTCGTTTTCAGCACTCCAATCACAACAAATACCGCAAAATTCGCAACCCAGTCAGATTTTACAACCCGCCCAATCTTTGCAATCCACGCAATCTACAGATGCGTTTCAAACGCTCAGAATGTTGAATGGAACGTGCGAGGAAGATTGGGATTTGGTTCAAAATGCGGAATCTGCGCAAAATAGGGTTTCATTCGGGATTCATCCTTCGTGGGTTTTGAGCGTAAAAACGGGTTGGGACGAACGGCTAAAAGAAAGATTGATACAAAATCCCAACGCAAATATCGGTGAGATTGGATTGGATGGCGTGCGGCGGGAGCTGCAGACGATCGAGGCGCGAGCCGCTCAAATGTCGGTTTTTACGCGTCAGCTTGAAATTGCGGTTGAATTACGCCGTGCGGTCAGTATTCATTGCGTAAAAGCATGGGACGAAATGTGGGAACCGCTGCGCAGGACGTTTCGAGGGGCGGGACTCTCGATTCTGTTCCACGCTTTCAGCGGAACTGCGGAAAATAAGATTCGTTTTTCCGAAAAGAATGGTTTCCGTACGTTTTATTCTTTCGCGCCGTTTACGTTTCGTGTTGAGTCGTCGCGCTTTCAGCATCTTTTACCGGTTCTTTCCCTCGATTCAATTTTGCTCGAAACGGATGCGGAGACGGTTGCAGAGGCGGCAAATCTTCCTGATTTTTACCGTTTAGCGGCGCCGATTTGGAGTCAAACGCCCGAAAAGTTTGCAGAAACGATTCGACACAACTTTCTGAATTTTCTCGCTCCCCCAGAGATTTCGAAATTTTCATGAAAAAATCTTCCGTCTGCGTCCTTCCCGCTTGCAAATTTGTTGGAAGGAGTGTATAATTACGGAAAATTCGTTTATTTTGAAAATCATGCATCCCAATCTCGAAAAGGTTTCCGAACGTGAAAATTCCTGCCGCACTCTTTTTGTGTTCATTTCTGTTTTTGTTTTGCGCTGTTTTGAGGGCCGAAACGCTCGAGCAGCAATTTCAGACGGCTCCGATGATTCTTCCGGATTCCAATATTCCGCTCAAAGGGATTCCGCTCTGGCACACGAACGGCCCGCTGACCGACGAGTTGATTCACGATTTTTTTGAAAACGGAGCAAAAAACGGTTTTGGCGGTTACACTTTTCTCCCTTTGGGACGCAATGTTCCGACGGAGCCGCGTTATTTAACGGATGGGTACTTTGCGTATTTTGGGAAAATTCTAAATGAGGCCAAAGCGCGCGGTCAGAAAATTATTTTTTACGATGATGTGGATTTTCCTTCAGGAACAGCCGGAGGAAAAATGTACGAGAAATTCTCTGACGATTGTACGAAGCGTCTCGATGAGGAAGCGTGGGACGTTACGGGACCGAAAGAAAACGCGGAATTCCGCTTTTCGCAGCCTCGCAACTCCGATTGGACGCACGGGAAAATTCAGGCGGCCGCCGCGATGAATCTCCGAACATTTGAACGCGTGGACCTCTCGGATTTCGTTAAAAAAACGGGAAGTTCCGACTCCGCAAACGTCTTTCAGGAGGAATGTGACCGAATCCTCTGGAACGTTCCTGAAGGCGACTGGAAAGTGATGGTTTTTTACGCAGTTTCCGATGGAAACAAGGTCGATAATATGGATCCCGACGCAATGCGGAAATTCATTTCACTCACCTACGAAGCATTTTACGAACGGTTTCCCGAACATTTTGGAACGACGATTCCGATTTCCTTTTTTGATGACGTCACGCTTACACAAACGCAGGGCGGACGCAACTGGACGCCCGGGTTCAATCGAAAATACGAGGCGCTTTACGGGCACTCGCCCACGCTCGACTATCCCGCGATTTTTCATTCCATGGGTCCTGAAACCGCAGCCGCTCGTGTAAGAATTTGGACGACTCGTAATGAATTATTTGCGGATGGTTATGCAAAAACGGTGCATGAATGGTGCACCGCACACAAAATTATGTCGAGCGGACACCCGCAGGGTCCGTACACAATTCAGCCAAACAATATGTGCGGCGATGAAATGCTGACGCACCGCGACAGCGACGCACCGCTTTTCGACTCCATCCACTATTACGGTCACGGACGCGACGGATTTAAGGTTCCGACTTCCGCAGCTTACAATTTCGACAAACCGTTGTGTCTCGTAGAGATTTACGGAAACTATCGCGACGGGGAACGCAACGGAAAACCGGAATTTGACGATCAGATGTTGTTTAAGAGCGCGATGGAAATTTTCTGTCGCGGCGGAAACGTCCTGCTTCCGCATGGAATTTGGACGAATCCCGAAAAAATGTACATTCCTCCGGAAATTTCGTGGCGAAATCCGAATCTGAAGGAGATTTTACCCGCATACGGCGAGTGGGTGAGCCGAATCTGTCTGATTCTGCGCAACAGCCGTCACGTGGCGGACATCGGAATTGTTTATCCAATCGACAATCTTAAAGCATTCTATTTCTTCCACAAAAATTTCCCAAAGGGGGAATACCCGTACGGAATTTATATCCCGGCCGAGACGGATTATATGGCCGTCGGAAGCGATTTAACTTCCCGAATTTACCGCGATTTTACCTATCTTCACCCCGATACGATGTCGAAACGCTGTAAAATCGTTCAGAATTCCGAAGGAGCGGCTAAATTTCGTCTCGACAATCAGAAAAACTGGGAGGAATACGAAGTTTTGATTCTTACGGGGTCGGAAGTGATTTCCGTACAGACTCTGAGTGAGGTTTTTGATTTTTATCAAAAAGGAGGAAAAATTCTGGCGACGACGCGCCTTCCAAGTCGGGCGGCTGAAGGCGGTGCGGAAAATGATGCGAAAATCTGTACGATGATTCAAACAATGTTCGGCGTCGATCCGCGCGTTCAAGGAACCGTCGAAGCGGAAAAATGCGGCCAAGAAGACATCGTTTTACCGGAACACTTCCGAGATTTTCGCACAGAAAACGCATACGGTCAGTATACAATGAATTACGAAGGAATTTCAATTCAAAGGGTTCCGAAAATCATTCAAAATCGTGCAATTTTCCTTCCCGATCCGACTCCTGAAGAACTTCAAACGTCGTTGGACGCATTCTGCGCCGTTCCTGATGTGAAAATTCAATCTCACAACGGAGAAGAACTTCCGACGGTCAAAACAGCACCGCGCTGGGGCTCGAATTATGACGGAATGGTACAATATATCCACAAAGTAAAAGACGGACGCGATTTTTACCTCATTGCAAATTCGTCGGACGTTCCGGTTTCGCTCGACGTTCAGTTGCGAGGACGCTTCAAAACGCTTGAAATCTGGGATCCTCGTGATGGTTCCATCCGAACAGTTCCTGCGGAAATGCTGGAATCGCGAGACGGCTGCGTCTGCGTGAAAGGATTGGAACTTTCAGCGATTCAGGCTCTGTTTCTCGTTGGAAAACAAGAATAATATAGGAATTCTAGAAAAAATAGATAAAAACAAAACAGTTTTTTTACGGAGTCGTGGGAGTTCGTTTCAATGCGTTCTGGAACCACAGAAAAATTATCGAATCGAAATTTTGAAGAATATCGTCCGCTTATTCCGGTGTTGGTCGCGCTAATTCTCGGAATTCTTTTCGACGCGTTCTTTTTGATTTCCGAACCGATTCAAACGAGTTTTTCACAAATCCCGTTTGTGTGGCGAGCCGTTTTTTTGTTTTTTGTCGGTGTGCTGCTTTATTCATGGAAGCATGCTCGCGTAAAAATGTTTGGCGTGAACGTTTTTTTACTGTTCGGAGTCGCGTTTTTTGGAGGTTTTTATCATCACCTCTACTGGAATTTCTATCCCGAAACCGAACTCGGCCTGCGTATTCAGGAACCTGGAATGCTCGCAAAACTCGAAGGAACAATCGCTCGTCCTCCGATTTTTACATTTCCGAGCGACGCGATGATTTTCGCGGGGACCAACGCAGATGAGGTTTCGACCATTTTTCAGATCCATGTTTCGGCTTTCCACCACTCCAAGACGCATCGAACGCCAGCATCGGGAACCGTCATTGTGCGAGTCGTGGGGCGTGCGGAGAATTTACATTCCGGAGACTTCATTCGCGTTTCAGGTCGGCTCGTTCGTCCGTCCGAAGAGGTGAATCCGGGGTTATTTTCGCCGCGTACGTATTACAGACGGGAACGTATTTTATCCATTTTACGCGTTCCTTCTGTAAATAATGTCGAAATCCTCGCCCGACCGCGCGTTTGGAAGATGTTCCGAATTGTTGAATTTTTGAGAAATACGGCTCTTCAGCGTCTCGAAAAGTACCTGACTCCGACCACAAAACCCATGGCGGCGGCGCTCATTCTCGGATGTAGGGATGAAATTTCCAATGAGGATTTGACCCAAATGCTCGAAACGGGAACGATTCACATTATGGCGATTTCAGGTCTGCATGTGGGACTGCTTGCAAGTGGTTTTTTCATCGTGTGCCGACTTATGAGGGCCTCCCGAGGCGCGACTTTTTTGTGCGTTCTGTTTTGTACGTGGCTGTACGTACTCGTAAGCGGTGCACGCCCCCCCGCAATTCGAGCTGGAGTGATTGTTACAATTACGACAATTTCCTACATTTTTTGCGCTCGTCACTCACAGCTGAACGCACTCGCAGCCGCGGGAATACTGGTTTTGCTGCTGAATCCGACCGCATTATTTTCAACCGGAACCCAACTTTCGTTTCTCGCCGTTGGAACCCTGTTTTTCACGCCTATTTTACGTCACCAACCTAAGTCGCAGGATGGTTCCGACGAACAAGCTCTGAGTCAGTCACAGAAAAACGGCCAAAGTGATTTAAAAAATGGAATCAAAAGAAAAAGAATTTTAAATCGTCAATTGAGGAAAAGAATCAAGGACGAAAATCAAAAAAAGCAACGAACTTATTTGAAAATTCCGTTCCTAAAACAGACGGAAAAACATGAAAATATCCAGAAAGACGAAAATCAGAAAGAAACGAACGAAAATCGTGAAATGAGTTTGTCCCTCGAAAATCTTCTGGTTCCCAACGCGCCGCGCATGAAAATTGTGCTTCATTTCCTGAAACGTTCCGCATCGTCGCTGTTTCAGCTTTTGTACTCCTCCATTTTAATGACGGTTGTACTGCTTCCGCTGGTTGTTCGTGCTTTTCATGTTGCATCATTTGCAGGAATTTTTCTCAATGTACTGCTGTGGCTGCCGCTCATGGTCGCGATGATGTGCGGTTCCGCCACCGTGATTTTCGGTTCGGTTCCATTTTTGGGAAACTTTTTCGGATGGTGCTGTTCCAACGCGCTGTCCGTGATGGATTGGATGATTCACACGACGGCGACGCTTCCGGCCCACTGTTTTTGGATGCGCGGAACACCTGTTTTCTGGAATTTTCTCCTTTATTCCACGCTGATTCTGTTCTGCATTTTTCCAGTTTTTCAATTCCAAAATCGGAAAAAGTACATTTTGATTTTGGTCGCTTTGCTCCTCGCACTCCTTCCGTTCTGGCACCAAGAACAGTCGCGGCGCGGCGACCTGAGATGTTCCTTCATCTCGCTTTCACACGGGCTTTCGGTTCTCATACAGTTTCCAAATGGAAAAAATCTTCTTTTCGACGCCGGTCAGTTTGCGCCGCCCGACTATCCGGTCCGAACGATTTCGGAGTTTCTTTGGAATTCCGGCGTTCACCAAATTGATGCACTCGTAATTTCGCATCCCGACATGGATCATTACAACGCGATTCCGGGACTCATGCACCGTTTTTCCTTCGAAAAAATCTACATTTCTCCCCAAATGATGACGGCTTTAGACTCCTCTTCAAAAGATGGAGTGAGTGAGAAAGATAAAGAAAGTGGAAAAGATAGAGAAGATAAAAAAGACGAAGTGTTCGAGAGTAATAGAGAATGTGTGAAGGAGAATAAAAATCATACAGAATCAAAGAAACCGGGAGAAAATCTCTCACGGAGCGCTTCGAACGTGCAATCGGCTTCGGGAATCAGCCAGAATGAACGGGTTCGTCAGCAAATTGATTCTGACACTCGCATTATGCTTGAAAATCTTCGCCAGACCGTACAAGACGCACAAGTTCCGCTCGAAACGCTGGCTGCAGGGGATCGGCTGGAACTTTCACCGGGATGCGTCATTTACGTGCTGCACCCTACGCCGGAATGCATTCGAAACGCCCCGACTCACACAAACGCGAATTCACTGGTTCTGCTTCTTGAATATGAAGGTCACCGATTCCTTCTGACGGGCGACCTGGCGCCTCCGGGACTCGACTGCGTACTGGGAATCGCCCCCATCCATTGCGACGTCGTACAAGCACCACATCACGGTGGAAAAACGTGTTGTACAGAATCGTTCGATAAATGGTGCGACCCGGAATATTTCATCATTTCCGAATCGTTCAACAATGCACAAACCGTCACAACAAAACTGTTTCAGAAAAACGGCGCGACGGTTCATCATACAGGGCGCGAAGGGGCCGTCATTTTTATAGTAAAAGACGGAAAAATGGGCTGCGCCCGGCGGGAGGATTGGAAAAAATGGCACTAAATGAAAAACAAACGATATTCGATCCGACAGTTTTGGCCGAACTTGGAAACTTCAGAATGCGTGCAGAACGCCTGGCGGACGGAGTAACGTTCGGGGAACATCCGAGCGTCCGAATGGGGGTTTCAACTGAGTTTCGCGATCATAAACCCTGGGAGGAAGGAAACGACCCGAAATTCATCGACTGGCGCGTGTTTGCGCGTACCGGAAAGCTGTTTCAACGACGTTTTACCGAAAGCACAAACACCGTCTTTTATTTTCTGAACGATTATTCAAAAAGTATGGAATACGTCGGAAATAACGAACCCAAACGTCTTTCCAAATTGGAATACGCGCGCTGCGTCACGGCGACGATGGCGTTTGCGGCGCTTCAGCAGCGCGACCTCGTCAGTTTAAGTGCTTCGAATGGAGAAAAAACGGTCTCACTACGCGCTTCCACCGGCGAAAACCACTGGACGGAATGTTTGAAATTCCTCGAAAATCCCCCTTTTTTGGATGGAAAATCACAAAAATCCCCTGCTCCGGACATCGTTTTCGACACTTTTGCCGCCGCATGCACCCGCCGCGGAAGCATTTTTCTTCTTTCCGACTTTTTTGATGTGGAATCATGGGAAATTTTGCAGTGTCGGCTGCGGTTATTGGCGGCGCAAAAACACGAAATCACGCTGTTTCATCTTTTGGACCCCGACGAATGGGAGTTTCCATTTACATCGTCCCATCAATTTGTATCACTGGAATCACCGCGCGAGTCGCTCGCACTTTCACCGACGAACGTTCGCGCAGAATACATCGAAAACCTCCGAAACTGGCAAAAGTCG
Organism: uncultured Planctomycetaceae bacterium; assembly: GCA_964438515.1. Lineage (GTDB taxonomy): Bacteria > Planctomycetota > Planctomycetia > Pirellulales > Thermoguttaceae > RGIG3701. Next base: position 84,287 of record CAYTLK010000006.1, on the reverse strand, counting down.
ATCGAAAACGGCTGTCGCCTCCTCGGAATTCATTACATTCGGGTGGACACACGGACACCCATTCATCAAACGATTTTTTCAGGAGTTATTCAATGAAAATTCGACCCACCCTTTTGATTCCCATCGTACTGAGTCTTTTTTTAGGCTCAGAATGGGAGTTTCTCGCAAATGTTTTTGCAGAAGATGCGCAAAATATGCAGTCTACGCAAAGATTAACAATCAGTCAGAACGCCAAAACTTCGTACAAAATTCTGATTTCCGCCGACGCCTCGCCCGTGATTCAAAATGCGGCCGCCGAACTTCAGGACGTTTTTGCAAAAATTACCGATGCGACGCTTTCCATTGTGAAAGACGACGACGCAAATTACGCAGATTCCTCATTTTTCCAAACAAAAGGACCTTTTTTCTTTGTCGGAACATCCGAAGCAGCCGAAAAAGCGTTCCCAGATTTGAAAAACGAAACGTTTAAGGAGGACGAAATTCTGATTCAGTCGGATGCGTTCGGAAACATCCTTCTTACGGGCGATGCGAAGCGCGGGGCGCTTTATGCGGTTGTAACGTTCCTCGAAAACACGCTCGGCTGCCGCTGGTGGACGTCGACAGAAAGCGACATTCCGCACACTCCGACGCTTGAAATTACGGCTCCCGACGAACGTTACGCTCCGCCGCTCACGTACAGAGAATCGTACTATCACGACGCATTTGACGGCAAATTTGCCGTTCACAGCCGCTGTAACGGTGTTTCGGAACAGATTCCGAACGAATGGGGCGGACACAATCAATTTGTGTTTTTCGTACATTCATTCTATCGTCTGATTCCTCCGACAAAATACTTTCACGACCATCCCGACTGGTTCCCGGAAATCGATGGAATGCGCAAAGTCGGAATTCCCGGCTGGATTCAGCCCGGAAATGTGTATGATGAATTTGCAAAATCCATAAAACCAGAACAAATTTACGAGGGCGGAACGCAATTGTGCCTCGCAAACGACGAGATGCGAGCCGAACTGACGAAAAACGCTCTCGAAGAGCTTCGAAAGAACCCGGACGCAAAATTTATCTCCATCAGTCAAAACGACTGGCACGGTTTCTGCACGTGCGAAAAATGTCGAAAGATGGATGAAGAAAACGGAAGTCATTCCGGGTCGCTGATTACATTCGTGAATAAAGTCGCGGAAGACATTGAAAAAGAGTTTCCAAATGTGTACGTCGAAACGCTTGCGTACCAGTACACGCGCAAACCTCCGAAGGTCGTGAAACCGCGTCAAAACGTCGTTGTACGACTTTGTACGATTGAATGTTCGTTCCTTCAGCCGCTCGAAACCGGTGAATTGAATCAGTCTCTGGCGGAAGATATTCGCGGATGGAGCGCCATTTCGCCGCATTTGTTCGTCTGGAACTATCTCACCAATTTTTCAAACTATCTTCTTCCCCATCCGAACATGCGAGTTTTGGCGCCGAACCTTCGTTTTTTCGTGAAAAATCATACAATCGGACTCTTCGAACAGGGCGACAGTTTCACGACCGTCGGCGATTTCGTCGCACCCCGAAATTGGGTCGTTTCGCACTTACTTTGGAATCCAAATCTCGACGAAAAAGCGCTCTGGGACGAATTCTTTCAGCGTTATTACGGTCCCGCAGGTCCCATTCTGCAGGAATATTTGAACGCGCTGCACGATCGGGCGGAATCGACAGACTATAATTTACGCTGTTTTTTGCAAAACACCAACGGCTGGCTCGACGCAGAAACGATGCTGAAATCGACAGAAATCGCCAATCGCGCCAGAAAAAGCGTCGAAAACGACCCCAAACTCGCACTGCGTGTAAATCGCGCGCTGGTTTCCTTCGATTACAACTGGCTGGAACGCTGGAAGGAATTGAATTTGTACTGCAAAATAAATCAAATTCCCTTCCCCGGCCCAGAAAATCCACGCGAGGCGGCCGAACAATTTCTCACATTCCTTGAACTTCAGGGGACCCGCTTTCATCGGGAAGCTTATGCCGCATACGACTGGAACGAATTCAAAGAAAATCTCGTGAATCGCTTTCCGCTTCATCCGGCAAAAAATCCCGATTTGACGGCTCTCGGACAGAAGAATCCTGATTGGAATTCCGCATTATGGGTCGACATTCAGGACGCCAATTTTTCCATCTACCGACGTGCAGAGGGATTTGGAACGAACGTCGACGATGCGGCCGCTTCCGACGGTTCCGCAGTTCAGATGCCAGGATCGCATTATGAGTGGGCTGCGTCGTACGCACCTAAAGGTGTTTTTACCGGAAAATGGCACATTTACGTTGCTGTCCGCTGCGATGCAGCCGTTGCTGAAGGTCCCGCGATGACGTGTGGAATTTATGACGAGAAAAACAAAAAGAGCGTCATTCATAAAACGCTGGACGTTCCGACGATCTGTGGTCCGGAATACAAACTCATTGATTATGGAGAAGTGGAACTTACTCCCGACATGTACTTCTGGTTCGCACCGCCCAAGCGTCCCGATGAAGTCCAAAACGTGTACATCGACAGACTGTTTCTTATTCGATAAATCATTATCAATGGATAATTTAAACGAACAGGTTGAATATCTGCGAAAGATAGGAAGAATTTGTCACACATGTATTCTTCCTATCTTCTCTATATTTAGTTCTATTCTATATTTTAGAATTCATACTGAAGGATTTCCTGTCCCACACGGGTTGAGAGAGCTTGAACTGCGGTCTCGTCGATTCCTTTCGATAAAAAATGGACGGAACCGTCTCCAAAGACGAAATTTGCACCGCCGGAATGCTCGCTCGAAAAACCATGTTCTTCACCCGTAGATTGAAATCCCGCATGAAACGACCCGACGACGAGTGCCGGAAAACAGGCGTCTCCGGGCGGCATCCCCACCCAAGTGGAGTAATGACGCTTCGAACAGGCGCGCTCGCCGCAGAAAATCGTATTGCTCAAACCGTCTCGGAAGGCGGCTGGCGTGAGGCGGCTGTTGTGGTAAAACGCGCCGTTGCTGCGAAAAGTCGTTCCTTCTTCTGCTTCATGAATGCTCGTCGTTCCGTAAGACGCCGCGTAGCTGGAAGTGCCGTAAACCGACTCCGAACTGGAGGAACCGTGTGCGTGTCCGTCTCCCTCTTCTTCCTCCTCACCTTCTTCAATTCCCGACTCGTCGAGCGCGAAGGCTTTCAGCGGAGCCGCATCGCTCGGACAGGAAAAAAAGGGAATAAATGTTTCACGTGCGTCTGTGTTGGACGCATCACCGACAGAACGGTCTAAATTGCACAAATTCTGCAAATTCTGCTGTTCCATGTACGGCAAAAGCATCGCGGCCCAACCCCAGCCCGGATCTCCGAAGGGACACGGCGCCCCGTCGTCGTACCCCTCCCAGGCGGCCGGAAAGTAACGCATTCCAACCTCATGATTGTGCAGCGCCAAACCGATTTGTTTCAGATTATTCGAACACTGCATCCGTCGCGCCGCCTCTCGAGCCTGCTGAACCGCCGGAAGCAGCAATCCCGCCAACATTCCAATAATCGCAATCACCACCAAAAGTTCCACAAGCGTGAATCCTTTTGTGTACCTGTTTCGTTTTAAAACGTACTTATTTTCATTAAATTCAAATATTTTTCCAAAAAGTTCGTACATATCTTCATTATACATGTACCCATTTTCATTGCATGTGTACATATTTTCATTGTATGTGTGCATATTTCCTCCATCGGGGAATTCGTCCCCCGTTTCATTAGTTTTCGTAAATTTTCAGGAATTATTTCTCAGAAAAGCAAGAATTCAGAAGGAAAACGGAGGTGCTCGCGTGGAATACGTTCGAAACGCGCGAGAAAATAAATGAGTGCTTGAGAAAGAAATAAACCGCTCGAAAACCACCTCGAAAACGACGGTTTTTTGCGCGGTCAAAACGGTTTTGCACATCTGACAGAAGGTGCAGATGATGCAGGATTCAGAAGCAGAAGCGGATTCGGAATGAGGAGGGGACGATAAAAAGAAATTTTCAGCTTTTCCGGCCTCGTGAGATGAAGCGGAGGCTGATTTTATGGATTCAAAATGATGAAATTCGTGACAAGAACAGACAAAATGAGGGGCCAAGCAATGCAAACCCATTCCAAAAAAGGAAAGGAACCCGAAAACCACAAGCAACAGCCACGAAACTGCCCGTCGACATCGTTCAAAACAACGCCGAAAAAGAGATTCTGTCGTGATTGTTCCTGTGTTTTTCAGCCGCATTGATTTCCGCACCTGATTTTCAGCTGCATCGGTTTCCCGCAAATGATTTTTGATGTCGGTTTATCGTCGCAACATTCGAATTCTTCCATTCACAAGGACGCAGACGGCTCGTCCTTCCAGTTCGCACCCCAACCAAGGACTGTTGCTACTTTTTGAACGAAATTCATCGGGCGTCACCGTCCAACGCATTTCCGGATCAATAATCACCACATCCGCATCCGCACCGATCGCCAGCGTCCCTTTCTGCTGCTGAATGATTCGAGCGGGGGCGCACGCCATCTTTTCGATGAGCTGCGGCCATGAAATACGTCCAGTTTTCACAAGTGACGTGTTCAGCACGGCGAGCGACGTTTCCAGCCCCACGATTCCGAAAGGCGCAAGGTCGATTTCTCTCTGTTTTTTTTCTGCGGAATGCGGCGCGTGGTCGGTTGAAACGCAATCGAGAGTTCCATCCAGCAGCCCATTAATGCAGGCGTCCACGTCCGAACGCGTGCGCAGCGGCGGCGCCATCTTCAAATTTGTATCGAACGATTCCAGCAAATCATCCGTCAGCGTCAGATGGTGCGGCGTCACTTCGGCCGTCACATGAACCCCATTGCGTTTCGCTTCCCGAATGAGTTCCACACCTTTTGCGGTCGAAATGTGCATCAAATGCAGCCGACCTTTCGTATATTCCGCGAGCATAATCGCGCGGGCCGTCATTACATCTTCCGCAAGCGTCGGAATTCCACGCAGTCCAAGACGCGTCGCAACGAGTCCTTCGTTCATCACGCCGCGATTTGCGAGATTTTTATCTTCCGTGTGGCACATAATCGGCAAATGAAACATCTTCGCGTATTCAAACGCCCTCCGCAGCAGTTCCGAGTTTTCGATGTCGGAACCATCATCGCTGAACCCCACGACCCCTTTTCGGGCCAAATGTCCCATCTCGCATAATTCGACGCCTTCGCGCCCTTTGCTGATGCACCCAATGACGAAAACATTGCAGTGGTCGGCGCGCGATGCTTGGTCCTGTATGAATTCCACGTCTGCGGGCGTGTCGATCGGAGGATTCGTGTTCGGAATGCAGCAAATGGAGGTGTAACCGCCATTGAGAGCCGCGTCGGTTCCGGTGAAAATCGTTTCGCTTTCCTCAAACCCCGGTTCCCGCAAATGGGTGTGCAAATCCACGAATCCCGGCGCGACGATCTTTCCCGAAGCGTCAATCTCGCGTTCCCGTCCCGTCGGAGCCAGACCAAACCCCGTAATTCGCCCATTTTCAATGAGGACGTTCGTGACGCAATCCATGTTCTGCGATGGGTCGATGACGCGCCCATCCCGAATCAAAACGCTTTGCATATTGTACATTAATCCTTGTTTTGAATGTTTTTAAGTCGTTTCCGAGCGCCGTCAGTGAGCCAGAAAACCGCCATACGTACAGCGAGACCGTTTGAAACCTGTGCAAGAATCGCGCTTTGCGGACCGTCCGCCACATCCGGAGTGAGTTCAACCCCGCGATTGATGGGGCCGGGCGCAATCACAAGCAATTCTTTTTTTCCGCGTCGAAGTCGTTCGCCGTTCATTCCAAAGAGGAGGGAGTATTCGCGGATAGAAGGAAAAGGACTCGTGAATTGTCGTTCAAACTGAATTCGCAGCATGTTCAGAACATCGACGCGCGGCAGAATGGCGTCCAAAGAATGGGAGTATTCGACGCCCATTTCCTCCCAATAATGCGAAACGAGCGTCGATGGGCCGCAAACAATCACGTGCGCGCCGAGTTTTTTCAGCCCCCATGCGTTGGAACGAGCGACGCGGCTGTGGGCGATGTCGCCGACGATCCCCACCGTTTTTCCTTCGAGCGACCCCAAATGCTGACGCATCGTCAAAATGTCGAGCAATCCTTGCGTCGGATGTTCATGCGCGCCGTCGCCCGCATTAATAATGGAACAATCGACGCTTTTTGCCAAAAGATGGGGGATTCCAGGGGTACAATGGCGCACCACCATGGATTCGCACCCCATTGCTTCGAGATTTCGTGCCGTATCGACGATGGATTCCCCCTTGCTCAAGCTGCTTGTAGAGGCGGCAAAAGCAACGCACGTTGCGCCGAGACGCTGGGCTGCGAGAGTAAAACTCGTTCGGGTACGGGTAGAATTTTCGAAAAAAAGAGTCACGCTTGTGCTGCCGGTCAGAATGGAGAATTTACGACGGCCTTCGTCAAATGCGTTACGAAAAACCTGTGCTTGATCAAGCAGAATATTGAGTTCATCTCGGGTCAGATCCTCCAGACCCAACAGATGTTTTTGTTTCCAGCCTTCAGGAAACTCCCCAAGTTCGGGTAAATCTGTAAACATATTTCAACCTCGTTGTTGGATGATGTTCATATTTCTTATATTCTATCAATTTTTCCGAGGAAAAAAAGCCCCCCCGGCTGAAATTTTCTCGAAATAGACAAATTCCACAGAGATTCCATGCAGATTCCACAAAAATTTCGTTTCGGGCAACGTAAAAGAGGTCGTTTCGCAATCGGATAACGATGGAGAAGAGAAAATTTCAAAATGCGTCGAGTATAAAACCTTCAAAATGTTTTTCCACGCCGACAAGACGGTATTGCAGAAGCTTTTCCCCCCTCCCAGCGTCCCTCAACCACCGTATGCAGAATCACAAAAAGTGTATTTTTTACAAAATTTCTGAAAAATTTTAAAAAAGATTTCAAAATAATGGGAAACGCACTTGCATAAAAACAAAGTACAGTTATAATTTATGTTAGAGTTCTTTAAGTGTTAGTGGAGTCGTCGCTCCGCACACTTGAATTAAGTATAACATTCATTCTGGAAGCAAAACAGTGAGCGCATTTAATCCTTATTCGTACTGGCTCGGTTTGACGGGAAAAGAAAAACCGGACACGTATTATGAATTGCTGGGACTTAAGCACGGTGAAAAAAACGTGGCACAGATCGCCGAGCAAGCTGAAAATTTACAGGCAAAAGTCCAAAAAATGGGGCCTGAAGGTCATTTTCCGGAATGGAATCAGATCCTCACTGAGATTCAGGTCGCGAAAAACTGCTTGTGCAACCCAAAATATAAGGCGGATTACGATGCGACTCATCCCGCAGCCGGAAGCAGTTCTGCGGCCAACAATTACGGAAACTACGGACAAATGGCGCCTCCGTTCGGCTCTGTTGCGGCTCCCGCCGAGAATTCGCAGCAGGATCTGTCTTCCGCACAGGTTCAGCAGCCCGGTATGATGGGGATGCAGCCCGGTATGATGGGAATGCAGCCGGGAATGATGGGGATGCAGCCCGGGATGATGGGAATGCAGCC
>CAYTLK010000006.1:0-76650 GCA_964438515.1 uncultured Planctomycetaceae bacterium | reverse complement strand
TGGGAATGCAGCCGGGAATGATGGGGATGCAGCCCGGGATGATGGGAATGCAGCCCGGGATGATGGGGATGCAGCCCGGAATGCAGCCGATGCAGAACATGTACGGCGGGGTGATGTACCCTCAGCAGGGAGTTGCGGCCCCCGTTTCGCCCCAGCAGCCGATGCAGAACATGCAAAACCTCCCACCGACGGCTGCAGTTTCGCAAGCGGTACCGACGCAAAGTCCGGCGCAGAATTCAGACTCAATTTCCCTTTTTACCCCTTCATCAAGTCCTTCTTCCGGCACAAAATTTTCCTCGTCCTCTCCGGCTCGTTCCAACAGCAAGAGCGCAAAAGGGCGCCGCACATCCAGCGGTCCAAGTCCGATGGTACGAAATATCATTGCTCTGGTCGGTCTCGTAATCGTCGTCATTCTGGCAGTAGCCGTTGCGAAAAAATTCGGCGGTTCCGATGCACCCTCCGTCATTGAGGTGGGAACTGACGAAAATGGAAATTCGACCGTTCAGCTGAACAATCCTTTGGATTCGACTGTCGCAAAAGCGCCGACAATCCCCGACACAGCAGCACCAGCCGCAGCGCCTGTTGCTGCGCCTCCCGCGAATGAAGGAGAGAAACTGAAACCCATAGATTCCGCTGGTTTCCAGGTTCCGGATTTTGCGCAAATTTATCGTTTGATGACGGATCTCGATTTTGAAGGTGCGCGAAAATTACTGAATAAATCGTTCGCAATGAATCTCGCTCCGGAAAACACAAAACGTCTGAACGAGCTGCAGCTGGTTATGAATTACGCAGAAGAATTTTACAAAAACGCCAGCGACAGTGTGGATAAAATGGAACCATTCAAACAGCTTTGCGACGGCGAATATGGTGTCGTTGAGGCTGGAAATGGAAGCGCGAAAATCCGAATTGCAGGGAAAAACATCGACTTTTCGCTTAAGTCTCCTCGTGCGCAGGGATACGACCTCTACGACATTATATATCGCGACAAATACAAAAAATTTGCCGAAAAAGGAAACATGCAGCATGCGAAGGGTTATGGGACATTCCAACTCATTCTGCCTGAAGGAGATAAGGATACTGGCACAAAAATTCTGAACGAAGTACTTGAAAAAGGAAACGAAAAGGATCGCGAAGAGGTTCATCAAATTTACGAAACGTTCGGAATCAACGGTTTGGGAGCAATGACGAATCAGGCTCTGTCAGAGTCGGAACCACCCGCCGCCGCAACCGAAGAGGGTGCAGCCGACGCGCAAAACACTCCGGACGAACCGAAAGAAAACGCCTCGGACGATTCCTCCGAAAAAACGGGAACCGCTGACGATTCGGAAAAAACCTCGAAATCCGGCAAAAAAAGTAAAAAAGCAAAAGGCGACGGCAACGGTGATGCGGACGGTGACGGCGTCGGCGACTCCAAAAAAACCGACGAAGCCGCAGAAAAAGAAAAGGCCGAGCAGGAAAAAGCGGAACGAGAGCAAGAACGCCATCAGGAAGAATGGAGAAAAATTACGACTCAAGTCCGTCAGGATCTCGGTTGGAGACGCATTCCGCAAGTAAAACGAAACCTCGACGCACTTCAAAAAATTGCGCAGACGGATGAAGAAAAGAACGAAATGGATCGGCTTGTCGCTCTGACAAGCTACACGGAAACGTTTATTACATGGGTCGGAAATTACATGGGCGGGTTCACACCTGGAAACTCCGTAAATATCGACGGTCAAGATATCGGTATCGTCGAATCGACTCCAGGTCGGCTTATTATCCGCGAACAAGGCGTCAATAAAACCTACACCGTGGACGATCTCAACCCGAAACTCGTCGCGTATCTCGTTCAGAACGCTTTGAAAGCGCCAGACGATTACGTCCTTTACGGCACCTACCTCGCCATGGCTCCCGATGGAGACCGTGCAAAAGCCAAAACTTTATGGGAAACTGCCAAAACGAAAGGTTTTGATGCGGACTCTATCGATTTAATCATGCAGGAACTGGAGGTTCCGCTCGTGGATTCCGGTCGAAAACCTGCCGTTCAGACCGTTCGCTCCGGAAAAAATAAACCTGCGATGGAGCCTCAAGAGGTTCCAACGGGTGACGCTCATGAAAAAGCGCTGGCAAAAATTAAGGAAGAATTCGCGAAGGATTACGCAAAAACAGACCGCTACGCGCAGTCAAAACAAGCGGAAAAGTTCCTGAAACTCTCCCAGTCTTCAAATCGTCCTGCCGACGAAGCGTACGTCCTTTCGGAGGAAGCGTGCCGCATCGCGATGGAAAATTCGTATTTTGAAACGGCGTATCAGGCGATGATCGTGCAGCAGTCCCGGTTCCAGCAGGATACGTATCAGGATCGTCTCTCGATGATTACAAAAGCGAATCCAACGGCGCGCGGTCAGTCTTCGGCCAGCGAGGTCGTCAATTGCGCCATTGAGATGGGAGCCGATGCCGTTCAGCGTAAGAAAAAAATTGATGCAAATCAGATGCTGAACATCGCAAAGAAAAACGCGAAAGGATCCCAAGTCCAGCGCGTCCGGGAGCTTGAACGCCTCATAGGAATGATGAAATAAGTCTTCTGTTTTCATACAGTTTAGGGGGTGTAAAAGCCCCCTGTTCTGTTTCGAATAATGCTCCGAAAATCATTCACTTATCACTAGTTTTGAAATTTTAGCTCAGGAAATCAATATGTTTGACAAACTGCTTCAGGAAGCAAAAGATGCGTTCCGACTGAATTTTGATCGGGAACCAAAATGGATCGTGACGGCCCCGGGTCGTGTAAATATCATCGGAGAACATACCGATTATAACGATGGTTTCGTTTTTCCCATGGCGATTGAACGAAACGTCATCATTTGCGCGGCACCGGCAACCGAACAAGATCGGATTCCGAAAGACTCCGCCCGGGTCTATTCCACCGCCAAACGCTATCCGGCTCTCGTCAAAATCCATGGAACCGTCGAGCCGGGGCCGAAAGTGGACTGGTTCGAATACGTTCAGGGGGTGATTGCGGGCTATCTCGCGGAAAATCCGTCGGTCGAAGCCGCCCCGTTCGTCGCAACAATCCATTCGAACGTTCCGCTCGGTGCCGCTCTTTCAAGTTCCGCAGCGCTTGAAGTCGCGGTTGGAACCCTGCTCGAAGCAATGACGGGCGCGAATGTGAATCCTGTACGGAAAGCTCTCGTCTGCCAGCAGGCGGAACACGTTTACGCCAAAATGCCGTGCGGAATCATGGATCAATTCATCTCCGCGATGGGCGAAAAAGACCACATTATGCTTTTGGACTGTCGGGATTATTCGACGAAACTCGTTCCATTCACGTCTCCCGACTTAAGCATCCTCATCATCAACAGCCGCGTGAAACACCAGCTGTCGGGGAGCGAGTATCCGGAGCGTCGTGCCGCCTGTTTCGACTCTGCAAAGATTTTGGGGGTCAAAACACTTCGAGATTTGAACATGGAACAACTGGATTCGGGAAAATCGCAGCTTACGGACACGCAATATCGCCGCTGCGCGCACGTTGTAAGTGAAATTCAGCGGGTTTTGGACGCAGTTGCGGCTCTCGAAAAGAAGGATTTCGAGCGTTTTGGTCAATTAATGTATGCAAGTCACGATTCGATGCGCGACCTGTTTGAAATCAGCTGCAAAGAACTCGATATTCTTGTGGAAATTGCGCAGAAAATCGGTCTTTCCGGCGGTGTTTTTGGTTCGCGAATGACTGGCGGCGGTTTCGGCGGATGCACAGTTTCGCTCGTGCAGACAGCAAAAGTGGAAACCATCATGAAGACGTTCAGGGATGAATACAAAGCCGCAACGGGAATCGACGCCGACATGTTCGTCACGCGGCCCGCCGCCGGCGCGCACATCGTCACATCACGATGAGTTTGTGTACTATAATCTATTGATTGCCGTTCTGACGGTACGTTTCGACGAGCTGCCAACCTAAAAACACGTTGGCGCTCAGAGAAAGCAAGAGCAAAAACACGAAAAAGGTCAAAACTCCCCACGGACGCTGAATCGGCGGAGGCGTCCCGAGAGTCGCCGTCGTTGGAACATTTTCAGACGAATGGACGTTCTGCGGGTCTGTCGAACCCCCATTTCCGGTGCTCGGCGCGTCGGAAGGTGCGGGTTCTTCTGCGGATGCGAAACGTACACTTTTCCCACTGTTTTGTACAGGAATCGGAGTCACCGCCTCCTGATTCTTATTTTCAGAAATCGACGCAATTTCCAACGCGGCCGGCGGCACAACTTCCGGCGTCAATTCAGAAACTTGCGTCATATTTTCTGCACGTTTTTCATTTCCGGCAGTCCGGTCGGTCGACGCGTTCTTAGGAACAGGTACAGACGCAGGTTCGGGAACCGATACAGGCTGCGAGTTCTGAATTTTACAATGATTTAACTGATTTTCGAAACGCAATATCGACGCATAATCGGGACAAAACGACGTTTCCACCTCGTGAACTGCCGCGTGGTGGAAGGGAATCACACAAAAAATACAAAGCGCCCAAATATACATCACATTCCTTTAGATTGCGCATTTTACAAAAAAATGAACTATTACAAACAATCCTGATATTCTAATTGTAACAGCTTTTTCCAGAAAGTCAAGCGAAAAGCAAAAAAATCATGAAAAAGAAAGAAAAAATGGGAGAAAAACTGACATGCAACAGTTTTCCTCCCACGTAAAACAGATTTTACGCACAGTAATCAGTGTTTATTTTTCTGCAATTGCTTCAGGATTTCGACCGAAGAGGAGGAAAATCACAAATGCGGCGCCCATCATGAGGAGCGGAATCTGATAGATTTTCTTCCAATCGTTGCACTGAATTTTCTGGTACTCGGAAAGCGTGACGCAAATGTCCGCATCCGCAACATCTTTCGCGTCCGGATGAACCACTGCGTACACCTGACGCAACATCGACTGAAGCATTTCCTGCGTATAAAGGGTTTCGCCGAACGTCATTCCTTCTTCAGGAAAATCTGCCAGACGAAGCTCGTTTTTATCGTTTGCAATCTGATTCAGATTGGCGGGAACCGGAGCGTTGGGATCCTTTTTCGTGACGTATCGCGAAAGATCCAGCATCTGCCACGCCGATTTATCGAGCGCCGGGTCACTCCAGGTCGGAAGAGCAAATTTCTGGGGTTCCGCAGGTGCTGAAATCACTTCCGAAGACGTCACAACAGCCACGGTTTCCGCCGTTACTTCGGGAGCCGCAACTTCTGCCGGTTCCGCCGCAACGTCGGCCACTGGAGCTTCAAGGGTTGCTTCTTCAACAACGGCGGGTTCCGCAACTGCCGGAGCTTCTGCAACAGCTGCATCTTCAACAACCGCGTCAGCCGGAGCCGCATCTTCAACGCCGGCCGTCGAATCCGACGCAATGGGTTCCACAACCATTTCGGTTGCTTCCACCTGAACGGCAGGAACTTCGACGGTAAAATCGGACATCTGCGCAGGATAGGCACTCAGCAGGGTTCCCGCAAGGACGGACCCGCAGACCTGCCCCACGCCGAGAACCAAGAACGCAAGAAGGCTTTGCACACTTGCTTTCATGTCTTCCGACGCAATTCTATCACCGTACATGTACGAGGCGGCATACACGAAAGCGTAAGCCATTCCGTGGAACAAAAGTCCCACAATCGCGAGAGAGAAAATTTCCTGCATGAAGCAGAAATAACGAAGGAACCAAGCGGCAATTCCGAGCAGAATGACGTTTTTCAGACCGATACGCACAGCGAGAATCGGAAGAAGCGCCATGAAAAGGACTTCCGAAAGCTGGTTGATGGTCGTCAGCGCAAGCGGCGCCGGGTATCCGCCCTGCATAAGCATCGGAACGCACAGAGTGAAGAACAAACCGCAAGCCGGAATTCCAGCAAGGAGGAGCGTCAGAACAAAAACGGTAAAAGCAGGTTTTTTGAAGAGCGAAAACGCCTTAAGACCCATCACGTCGCCGCCTTCACCCGCACCTTTCGGCGGAGTATTGGGGAGTGTGAGCGCGTAAAGCGACAGCAGGAAACAGCAGCCCGCTCCGACGAAGAAAAACTGATTCGTTTGTCCAGCGCCAAAAAAAGCCTGAATGAAAAGCACCACCGCAATCCATCCGATTGTTCCAAACATAAAGACGCGCGGCGCGTTGTTTTTGTTCGGAAGGTGTTCAAAAACGATTGAGTTCAAGAGTGCAATCGTCGGCATGTAGCACATTCCAACGGCAATCATCGCAATCAGCATGGGTATGAATTCCGTACGCGTTCCAGCGTAGCACAGCAGCACACCCGCAATTAAATGCAAAAACGCAAGCACTTTTTGAGCGGAAAAAAAGCGGTCCGCCAAAGGTCCGACGAACAGCGGAGCTAAAATAGCGCCGATCGGAATCGCCGCACCAATCCAACCCACCTCCGAACCTGAAAACTTCAAAAATTTCGCAACGAAACCGGTGAGAGCAAAGCCATAACTTCCCCAAATGGCAAACTGGAGAAAATACGCAAGCGACAAACGTGGATACGCAGCCGCAACGGGGGTTTTATCCGACATAAAAACACTCCTGAAATGAAAGGAAAGGGTTATAAATTACGTTTCTAATTCTTCAAAAACGAAAGAATAAAGTTTTTTTTCATAGAAGAATCAAATAAATTCTTCTTTCGAAAAAAACAATATGATTTACGTCCAAAAATTTCGGTCGAGAATTCGATAATTAATCGCCTCGGCCAAATGGTCGCTGCGAATCATTTCCGACTCATCGAGGTCCGCAATGGTCCGCGCAATGCGCAACACTTTATCGTGCGCTCGCGCGGACAGTCCAAACTGATTCATCGCGGCGCGCAGCTGCAAAATTCCTTCGCGATCGAGCTGACAAAACTCGCGAATCTGACGCGTACTCATTTGGGCGTTATAATGAACTTTATGTGCCGAAATCAACTTTTTTTCACCCTCGTCAGACATACTTTCGAGCGTGTAACCGAAGCGTTTCGCCTGAATTTTCCGGGCGCGCAGCACATCGCGACGCATTTCCTCGCTGGACGTTCCTGTATTTTTGGAATCAATGGACAGTTCCTCAAACGGGACGGCCGGAACCTCCACGTGAATGTCAATTCGGTCGAGCAGCGGACCGCTGATTTTCGACATATAACGTTCGATTGCGGGGGGCGTGCAGTTACAATGACGCCTCATATCGCCGCGATAGCCGCACGGACAGGGATTCATCGCCGCAACGAGCATAAAATCGCTGGGAAAAGTGGCGGTCGCAAGTGCGCGTGAAATCGTCACCTCACGATCTTCGAGCGGCTGACGCAGTACTTCGAGCGTACGGCGACTGAATTCTGGAAGCTCATCCAGAAATAAAACGCCGTTGTGCGCGAGCGAAATTTCACCAGGTGTGGGGGTGCTTCCGCCTCCCACCATTCCTGAGTCGCTGATGGTGTGATGGGGCGAACGAAACGGACGCGTCAAAATCAGCGGAGATTTCGACGTAATTTTCCCCAACGAGCTGTAAATTCGCGTCGTTTCGACCGATTCGGAGGGTAAAAGGTCCGGCAAAATCGTCGGAATGCGTTTCGCAAGCATCGTCTTTCCAGACCCCGGAGGCCCAATCATCAACATATTGTGCGCACCGGCTGCCGCAACCATCATCGCTCGTTTGGCCATTTCCTGACCGCGAACGTCCGCAAAATCAAGGTCGTAACGTGAAAGCGAGGCGTAAATTTCGTCCAAATGCGACGGAGCCGGAAAAAGTTCCAACTCACCTCCAAGAAACGCGAGCGTCTGCGTGAGCGACGAAACGGGAATCACGTCGAGCGACTCCACAACCGCCGCCTCGGCCGCATTCTCCGCAGGAAGAATCAACCCCTGAATATTCGGGTTTTTCTCCCTGATTTTTTCGCACGCCAGCGCCATCGAGAGCGCGCCTCGCACGGGGCGCACCTGACCGTCGAGCGCCATTTCACCGACAATCACGTATTTTTCGAGGTCTTCCTGTACCAAATACCCCATCGCCGCCACAAGTCCGATCGCCATTGGAAGATCGAACGAAGCCGCCTGTTTGTGCATTTCCGCCGGAGCCAAATTAATGAGGACCGCTTTTTCAGGAGAGTGATAGCCGGAGTTTCCAAGTGCGCGCAAAACACGCTGAACGCTTTCTTTCACGACCTGCGAAGGAAGTCCGACCACCGTCACTGCGGAGTGTCCTTCTTTGATGATTTCATTAATATTTATATCCACTTCGACTTCAACGGGAAAAGCGTCGATGCCGCTGAGGGTCAATGTATGGAGTTTCGCGAGCATTTTTTCATTACAGCCGAACTAGAAATTTCAATTTTCATATAGTATAACAGATTTTTGACAGAATTTCCAGTCCCCAAACCCGATTTCAGTAAAAATCTTTCAAAAAAAAGAAAAAAAGATGAAAAAACTCAATATTTACATCCGACGCATTTTGAAAGGCGGGACTGGGGGAAAAACAATCTTCAAAAAGTTTTTACCCCAGCAATCGCAATCGTACGGAAACATGGATTCGAACTCAGCGTGAAATCTGCAAGCACGAATCAATGTAAAATCAAAAATCAATCAATTTAAATCATACAATCTATCAAACAGACTGCACGATTTTCACTCAATTTCACTCACAAAGTGCCCGGCGCAGGCCGCAGCAGCCGCCATCGCGGGAGAAACGAGGTGGGTGCGTCCGCCTTTTCCCTGACGTCCTTCAAAATTACGATTCGAAGTGGACGCGCAGCGCTGGCCCGGCTGCAATTTGTCGGGATTCATCGCGAGGCACATCGAGCAGCCTGCTTCCCGCCACTCGAAACCGGCTTCCTTAAAGATTTTATCGAGACCTTCCGCTTCCGCCTGCTGTTTCACGAGTCCGGTTCCTGGAACGACGAGAGCCGTCACGCCCGCCGCGACTTTTTTGCCGCGCGCCACAACCGCCGCAGCCCGCAGGTCTTCAATGCGTCCATTCGTACAAGAACCAATGAACGCGTAATCAATCGGAATATCCGTCATTTTCTCGCCGCCTTTGAAATCCATATACGCCAAAGCCGCCTCGCAGGATTTTCGTTCGGTTTCGTCCGCAAAGTCGCAAGGGGAGGGAATCGTTCCGTCGAGCCGCATCACCTGACCCGGGTTGGTTCCCCACGTCACCATGGGATAAATGTCGGCCGCCTCAAGAATCACGACGCGGTCGTAAACCGCCCCGGGATCGGAAACGAGCGTCTTCCAATCTTCCACCGCAGCCGCAAAATCAGCCCCTTTGGGAGCGTACGGACGCCCCTGAATGTACGCAAACGTCGTTTCGTCCGGCGCGACCATTCCGGCTCGCGCACCCATCTCGATCGACATATTGCACAGCGTCATTCGTCCTTCCATACTGAGCGAACGAATCGCCTCACCCGTATATTCAACGCAGAACCCCGTTCCGCCGGAGACGCCGATTTTTCCGATAATGTAAAGAATTACGTCTTTTGCGGTCACTCCAGGACGAAGCGAGCCGTTTACACGCACTTCGAGCGTCTTGGGTTTGTACTGCAGCAGAGTCTGCGTCGCCAAAACATGTTCAACCTCGCTCGTTCCAATTCCAAACGCAAGCGCGCCGAACGCACCATGAGTCGCCGTGTGACTGTCGCCGCACACAATCGTCATTCCAGGCCGCGTCAGTCCCTGTTCCGGTCCCATCACGTGACACACACCCTGACGCGGATCCCCAACGTCAAAAAGCGTGACGCCGAACGAATGCGCGTTTTCACGCAGTGTGTCGATCTGTTTTTTTGCAATTTCGTCCAAAATCGGCTTCGACCGATCCGTCGTCGGCACATTGTGGTCCGGGACGGCAAACGTTTTGTCCGTGCGGCGCACTTCACGATGATTGATTCTCAGCCCCTCAAACGCCTGCGGACTCGTCACTTCATGCACCAGCTGAAGATCAATGTACAGAATCGTCTGCTTTCCTTCTTCCGCATGAACAATATGTCGGTTCCAGATTTTTTCAAACATCGTCTGAGGTTTTGTTGTACTCATCTTTTTATACCTTTATATTAATGTGCTTTATACTCGTTCCACTTGAAAATTTCACATTGGGCGGTTGCTGCGGCAGTCGTTTCTCGACAGAGTAACAACGGAGGAGCGAAAATTTAAAATGCGTCGGGTATAATAAGTGCTTCGGATTTTCTGTACCGAAAAGTCAGAAAAACACAATCGGAATCCCGATTCGTAACCGTTCTTTATTTTAACCTCTTTTTGAAAAATTTCAAGGCGGACAGAACGTTTTTTTCCGAAATATTTCTTCCCTCTGCTTGACTTTTGTTCCCGGTCGATTTATACTGAAAAAACATTCGGACGCAATACGTGTGTTTTATTTTTGCATTCCGAAGATTTACAGGAGACTTTTATGAAAAAATTAGCCGTTTTTGTTTTTTCTTTCACCCTGCTGACCGTCGTTTCGGTTTTTGCACAGGAATCAGGGCTTGATGTTCTTCGGAACAAGCACGGTCTTTCCAATTCGACGGGCCAGGTGACACCCACGATTTGCGCGCTGTGCGGCGTTACACCGCCCGAAACGTGCGCTCTTGCGGCTCTCTCGGACGTTCTCGAGGCCGGAAAAACAAAACTCGAAGGACAAAAAGTTGAGAAAGTACTGATTTTCGCGGGCGACGCCATCGGAGACTTTCTCGTACAGAAATATCCGGACGATTTTCAAACTTTGCGCGATGCGTCGGATTTGATGGTAAAAGGCGCAAACGTTTTGCCGAGCGTGACGCCAGTATGTTTTGGTACAATTTTCACAGGTGCAGGTCCGGAAGTGCACGGAATTCAAAAATACAACGACAAATACAACGAACACCCCCTCAAAGCCGCGACTTTGTTCGACGCTTTCGCGCAAGCGGGAAAGAAAGTCGTCATCATTTCGAGCAAAAACTGCAGCATTGATCTGATTTTTCGCGGCCGACCCATCAATTACGTGACGACGGAAAATTCGCAGGAGTCCGTCGATACAGCGCGTAAACTTCTGAAAGAGTCCGATTACGACCTGATTTTGTGCTACGATGGAAATTACGACTCCACGATGCATCAGAAAGGGGTTTTCGCCCCCGAATCGCTCGACGCAATGCGCGGAACCATCCGTTACTATCTCGAACTTCTTACCGTCACAGATGAAGTTTGGGCCGACAAAAACCGAGTGACGGTCTTTATTTCCGACCATGGTGCGCACGATCTCGAAAACGGACGCGGCTCACACGGCAGCGATTCGGCGTCCGACGCGATCGTCGATCATTTTTACAGAATTCGCAGCGCAGAAAAATAATTCAAAAATCTTCAAGAAAAAATGAGGGGCGGCCATCAACCGCCCCTTTCATCTTGCATGCGCAAACTGCCGCGGATTACAAAAATCTAATCCCCAAGCTGCACGGCTTTTCCATCGGCGCGACTGCCTAAATAGGAATGCACCTCCATGTCGGTACTGTAACTGACTCGCTGAGCGGAACCGTCGCACATCGTCATTCCAACGGACCCGGCGTGCGCACTGCCGAAACGTCCGCTGCTGACGTTGTATCCGAGACGGTCTTGTGCGGGATTGTACGAGGAATTGTTCGCACAGGCACGCAAAATGTCGAAGTCCGACCCGATAAACGCCGACTCATTATCCTGACCGTCGTCGTTGCAGGATTCGTATTTTCCCGGTTCGAGGTACTTTTCGCCGCAGAGATACGTATTGCTCGTTCCGTCACGTACCATCGCAATGGAAATCTCACTTCGGGAGAAAACGATTCCCGTGGAACTCGAATGCGTGTCCTTCCAAGTTTTGTTGTCGGAAAGCGTTTTTCCATCCGCAACCGAAGTCGGCGCGTCGAGTCTGGCGGTGCTGGAGCCGCAGTTTCCCGCATAGTCGGTTTTGTTTCCCATCGTCATTTTCGTGGCGTTCACAGGATAAACGGCACCCGAAGTCGGATACATTTTCACCGAACGACGACTGGGACAGTGGAGGAAGTTGAGCGGCGTCTGACAGCGCGTCAAAGCCCCCTCAAGCTGCGTCGATCCCGTGCTGAATTTATCGCCGTCCGCACCAAGCTGATACAATGGGTTTTGTTCCATAAACGGAAGGATGGAATAGAGCCACCCGCCCATCTGATTTTTCCCGAAACCTGCGTCCGGGTCGCCGGTGAAATACCACCACCAGCCTCCGGACGGATAGTATCTCGCCGTGGATTCATGGTTGAGAGACGCAAGCCCCAACTGTTTCAGGTTGTTGCTGCACTGCATCTGACGCGCCGCCTCACGAGCCTGCTGGACCGCCGGAAGCAGAAGCCCCACCAGCATTCCGATGATCGCAATCACAACCAGTAATTCTACAAGCGTAAATCCTTTTTTACTCATTATTCTCCCCAAGAATTTTGTTTCTGGTTTCAGTTTAATATTCAACATTATTTTTTTCTTCGAAGTGCTGCAAGACCGAAAACTCCGCACAAAAGGAGCGTCCAAGCCGCAGGTTCCGGAAGTGCGGAGGTGCTTCCTGCGTAAATGACGCCGTCGAGGAGCGCCAAATTCACCCCCACTCCGCCCGTCGTCACACTGTTTGCAACGTTCAAAGCCGCAAAAACGTCGGCGTCGCCGTGAATCACAGGAACAAGCGAGTCGAGCACGGAAGCGTCTTCCAAGTCAAAAAGAAGCGTCCCGTCCGCCTGAAGCACGTCCCCTGTAATCGTTATTACGTTCGAAACGCCTTCCGAGTTCACATTAAATAGAAGGTTCGTGTTCGCCCCAAACGCAAGATTTTCGATCGTTCCAGTCCCGGTCAGCGTGGCGGAATCGGTCAAAACGAGGTCGCCGACAATCGTTCCGTCCGTCAGTTTCAGCGTAGCGGAATTTTGTACGTTTGTTCCTCCTGTGTACGTATTCGTATTCGAAAGAACGAGCGTTCCGTTCCCAGCAACATTCAGCGCGCCGGAACCGGAAAGCACTCCGTCGAGCGTAATGGTTCTTGCGGTCGCGGCGTCCACACTGTCTTTCGTGTTGAACGTCACGCCGTTTGCCGCATCTGTAAGCGTCATATTCATGTTCGACGACCAGTCCGCAAACGCCCCCAGCGTTCCGTAACCGAGCGAAACCGTTTTGTTTGCCGCCGGAGTCGTCCACGTGGAAGTGCCGCTTCCGCTGGCGGAACCGTCCGTTTTCCAAAGTTTCAGTCCTCCGGCACCCAAATTCAGCGTTGCAACGGAACCGTCGCCGTTCGTTGTGTCGGTATTCAGGATGAAAGCGCCGTTGGGCGTGTTGGTGTCGGTATTGTGCCAGTGCCACGCCATAATGAGGCCGTACAAGTTTGCCGTCCCGCCGCCGATGTTGAGCGTTCCGGCCCCGTCCCACGAAACCTGCGCATTCGTCTCCGCCGCGTTCAGCGTTCCGCCGTACAGATTGTAGTACGCATTTCCTGGATAGTGACTGATTTTGAACGAGGAACCGTTTGAGACGGCTTTGTTCGTGCTGGGATTCGTGTACGTTCCGCCGTTTTGATTGACGGTCGCTGTCGGATTTCCGCTCCGGTCGCAAATGTTGATTCCCCCGGTGATTGAGGCGCCGTCCTGGATGTTCAGCGTGCCGCCATTGATGCGTAAATAGCTGTTCACCGTTCCGGAAACGTCGAGAATTCCCGAATTATCAACGTACATATTGCTCGAAACGACCTTCCCCGTGCTTCCAATTTTGAGTGTTCCGCCGCGTGCGTACGTGCTTCCGGTGTAGGTATTCGTACCCGAAAGCGTGAGCGTTCCAGTTCCGACTTTCGTGAAACCGCCCGAACCCGAAAGGACGCCGGAAAGCGTAATATCGCCGCCCGTCGTGTCGATTTGCAGCTGATTGGAACTGTCGGTTGAACTGGTTCCTGCGGCCGCGCCGGTCAGATTCATGTTGCAGATGGAACTCCACGCAGCAAGCGAGCCGAGCGTTCCGCTTTTCAAATTGAAATTTCGGTTCGTATAAGTTGCGACCTTTGCTTCACCGTCTCCAGAATTGTTCGTTGTTGTTCGAATCGACAAGCCGTCCGCCCCGATGTTGAGCGTTCCGCCTTGAAGATTAAGGGTTCCGCTTACACCCGTGTTGTGTCCCGCAAGAACGATACCGTAAAGATTCGCGGTTCCGCCGTTCAGGTTGTATGTGCCGGTTCCATCCCACGAAATCATCATGTGAGCGGCGAGTGAGTTGAGCGTTCCGGCCGACTGTGTGTACGTCGCCGACCCGCTCCAGTGCGCAATCATGAAACCGGAACCGTTCGAGATGATGTTGCTTGTGCTCGTATTCGTAACCGTTCCGCCGGTCTGATTGATGACGGAATTCTGATTTGTGAAATCGCAAGTCACGATTCGGCCCACAGTTACGTTCGCTCCATTCTGAACGTTCAGCGTACTTTTCAGCAGCGTGAGCGACGCCCCTTTGAGCGTTCCCGTAACGTTAACGGTCGAACCCGACTGGAAATAAACGGAGCCGCTCGAATTCAGTGTGCCGGAAATGTTCCAGTTCGCCCCGATCGTTTCGGTTTCTGTGCGATAATTAACACTTCCGACTTTTACGATACCGCTGACGTCCACCGTTCCGGCTCGGCCGCGGATGCTGCTGTAGGATCCTTGCGTTGCATTCGAGAATTTAAGCGTCGTTCCCGCTTCATTTACCTGAATAATGGCGGTGCCGGCCGTACTTGCGTCCGCAAACTCCACCGTTCCGCCGCCGACGGCACTCAACACGCCCGTGTACGAGCCGGTTCCCGAAAGCGCGCCGGTAAATTTAATGGTTTTTCCAGACGCAGCCGAAACGAGGGTGGTTTTTCCGTCGGTCAGAAACGTCGGCACTTCAACCGTCAGCGTGTCGGAATCATCGAGCGTCGTGAGCGTTCCGCCGGAAAGATTCAAAGCGGCGTTTGCACGGGAATCGTCTTTGTACAGCCGCGCGGCCTTCAGCGTTCCGCCGTTCAAATTGAGGACGCCTTTACACGCAGCAGTCGTATTAAACGCCGTCGCAGCCGCACCGAACATCACTGCGTCCAGCGCCGCCGTTCCGCCATTAATATTGAGCGTTCCCGTCCCGTGCCAGCCCAAAGCGATCTGATGATCGACCAGGAATGAACCACTGTTGAGCGTCAGAGTTGCATTCGTGTACGGATAGTGAGCAAATAGATTGTACTTGAGCGGCTGGCCCGCTTCGGTTCCGGCAGCACACTGCAGATGAAGCGTTCCGCCCTCAATATTAATATTGACGTTGTAACAGGCGCTTCCTCCAATGAAAAGATTCCCGGTAACCGTCGCGTTTCCAGTCTCCGTAATCGTAATGTTCGTCGGCGTCGTGCTGTTCACGGTATCAACAGTAAGCCAGTCGTACGTCACTTCCGAATCAATCGTTTTGTCCGTATTAATCGTTTCAGAAAACAAAGTCGTTGTTCCGACCGCGCAGAAAACTCCCATCGTACCGACCGTTCGGCAAAACAGGAAAAGTCTGCGAAATGAACACACTCTCTGCAAAAAAACTGACGTCATTATAATTACCCTATTTCCAATTGAAACATGCGCTGCAAAATTCCCCCAAATATATTTTACTATTCTATATCGAAATCGGCATTTGTCAAGAAAAAAATCCAAAAATTCAGAAATTTTTCAGGAATTCTTTCTTCTCGCCCCTCCAACCCGCCAAGAAGAGGAAAACCCAAATACCCCAAATACCTTAAACGCTCTATTTTGTCAATTGAGGACAAAAAAGCAGAACAAAACTAAAAAAAGTTTAAAAATTTTGGAAAAAATTTCAAAAAAAGGGTGGGAAGGGCTTGACGAAAAACGCAAAATGTGTCAAACTATATAGTAATGTGAGACAACCTTTTCAAGGAAAGGTTGTCTTGCTTTTTTGTTTAAACCAGAGTTTTTTGGAGAAGTGAGTATTATGTCAGACATTTTAATGACGCAAAAGGGCTACGACAAACTCCGTGCCGAGCTTGAGCACATGGAATATGTTGAAATGCCCGCCATTCTTGAACGTATCGCAACTGCACGCGCAGAAGGCGACCTGAGTGAAAATGCGGAATATCATGGAGCGCGAGAGTCCCAGGGGCTGCTCCAGGCCAAAATCAATGATCTGAAATACAAACTCAGCATGGCGAGCATCGTGGACGAATCCACTTTGCCGAAAGGTGTGGTCTGCTTCGGCTGCACCGTACGCGTAAAAGATTTGGATTATGACGATGAGGAAGACTTTACGATCGTAGGTTCCGGTGAAGAAGACCCGACGGCTGGAAGAATTCTCGCTTCGAGTCCTCTCGCGCAAGGGCTGCTCGGCAAAAAAGTCGGCGACGTGGCAGAAATCCAAGTTCCAGCGGGAACTTTACGCATGGAAGTACTGAAAATCACTCGCGACTGATTTTTTGAATTTAAACTTTTTATCAAAGAAAGAAAGCAGAGGTACGATATGAAAAATGCACTAAGTTTCATAAAGGCGATATGTTTCACCGCTTCCGTTTTCTGCGCCTCGTCGCCGTGGTTTCTGATGGCGGCAGAAGCGGGAAAAAAGAGTACCGAGGCGAAAGCGTCTCCGTGGGTCACTTCGTACATGCTTTTTACACTTGCGATTTTCCTCGGCATTGCGGTCATCAGCATTCCGACAAAACGTGCAGAAAAACCAAAGTTCGACGATTAAAGCCGAATGCACGTGTTTGATTCTCATACAATTTACAAACAAAAAGTACGTAAGGGTCTTTTTCGGACTTTTACGTACTTTTTTGTTAAAATAGAATTGAATTAGCATTCAAATTCAGAACAAATTTTTAATCCTCCAGCTCGGTGGGGGCGATTCCGAATTTCTCAACCAACACTTTCGCAACTCCAGGCGAAAGGAACGCCGGAAGCGTCGGACCGACATGAATCCCGCGAAATCCAAGCGCCAAAAGCGCAAGCAAAACCGCAACCGCCTTTTGTTCATACCAGCCGATGTCGAAACTCAACGGCAAATCGTTCACATCGGAAAGTCCGAAAGCCTCCTTAAGTTTCAGCGCGATGACCGCCAAACTGTAGCAGTCGTTGCACTGTCCCGCATCCAGCACGCGCGGAATCCCGCCGATGTCGCCGAGATTTAGTTTATTGTAACGATATTTAGCACAACCGGCGGTCAAAATGACGGTATCGTGCGGAAGCGCCGCCGCTTTTCGAGTGAAATACTCACGCGATTTGTGCCGACCGTCGCAGCCGGCCATCACGACGAAATGACGAATCGCACCGTTTTTTACCGCCTCAACAATGCGATCCGCAAGCGCCAAAACTTGATTGTGCGCAAAACCTCCAACGATCGTTCCTTCTTCGATCGGCGTCGGCGGCGGACACTTTTTCGCCAGAGCGATGATTGCGGAAAAATCCTTCATTCCTCCAGCCTTTCGGTCTGCAATGTGCGGAATTCCCGGGTATCCAACGGCACCAGTTGTGAAGATTCGGTCCTTATATGAATTTTGTACAGGCGTAATACAGTTCGTCGTCATCAAAATGGGACCGTTAAACGACGCAAACTCCTTATTTTGCAGGTGCCACGCATTCCCATAATTTCCGTACAGCTGCGGATACTTTTTCAATTCGGGATAGGAATGCGCCGGAAGCATCTCGCAGTGCGTATAAATATCGATTCCCGCATCTTTCGTCTGTTCGAGCAAATCCTTCAAATCGCGCAAATCGTGACCGGAAACGAGAATTCCCGGCCGAGTTCCGACCGACAGACGCACTTCCGAGACCTCTGGATTCCCGTACGTTTCCGTGTTTGCGGAATCCAGCAGCGCCATCGTTTTTACAGCAACATTTCCGCATTCGAGATTCAACGCGATGAGCGCGTCGGCTCCCAGTTCCTCGGTCAGCGCCTTGAGTGCTTTGAAAATAAACTCATAAATTGCGTCGTCCTCGTAATTTAAGACGTATGCGTGGTGTGCGTAAGCTGCAATTCCCTTCAGTCCGTACGTCAAAAGCTCGCGCAGGGAGCGCAAATCTTCGTTTTCGCAGGAAAGAACGCCCAGCGGCGCCGTGACTTCGGCTCCGTTCAGCAACTTTTGCGTTTCCTGAATCTGTGCGAGAATCATTGCATCGTCAAAATTCGCGTTTGTGACCGTCATAAACAGCGACTCGGTGACGAATCGGCCCAACTCACGGCTGGGAGCGTTCAAACACGCAAGCATTTTGAGGTGTTGAATCAGTTCGTCCTGCAAATTCGCCGTGGCGGCTTTTTTCCCGCACATTCCGTTGACCGTGCAACCGTGATTCCCGCTGGTTTCCTGACACTGAAAACAAAACATATTCATTGAATTTTTCTCCTTTATATATGTATTCAAAACACGTTACAATTTATGAAATTCGGAACGTTTACCACACGTGCGGCACAATGATGAACCGGAATCCGCGATCCGATTCTCTCTCATTCGGCGAATCCTCGTCCCGGCTCGCAGAGCGGCAGTCTTCGGCGTCTTCATCCCAGCTTCCGCCTCGAACGACGCGTTCCGACCCGCTTTCCGGACCTTTCGGATCCTTCACCGCAGTCTCACCCAGCCGACTCGTGTACCAGTCGGAACACCATTCGGAAACGTTTCCGTGCATATCGTACAGTCCCCAACCATTCGGCTCTTTCGACGCCGCAGGAGCCGGGGCTTTCGGAGACACACCGCGCTGAAGCGTTCCGTAAGGTTCCTCACCGTCGCAGACCGCGCGGTCCCCATTCAAAGACGCACCAAAACTGAACGGAGTGACGGTTCCCGCCCGACACGCAAATTCCCACTGCGCCTCGGTTGGAAGAATCGCAGAAACATTCCACTGTTTCGATAATTGCTCGCAAAACTCGACGCACTCCATCCACGAAACACCCACACGCGGATTCTTACTGACGGAAGCGGGTCCGACATTGTTTTTCTGCAGCGTAAACCACTGCTCCTGAGTCACTTCCGTTTCCAGCATCCAAAAACCTTTCGTAAGCGTCACTTCGTGCCGCATTTCATTCCGTTCCCGACCCGGCTCGGTATTCGGCGACCCCATGAGGAATTGACCTGAAGGAATCCAGCGGAATGCGAATTCCACACCGTTAAACTCTCGAACCAGTCGGTCTCCAGCTTTCACGCCCGCACTCGATAAATCCAAATTCTTCTGCGCAGGGGTGGAGGAACTTTTTGCAGACAGTACTGCGGGAATCTTCGTGGGAGCGGGAGCGGGAGCCGGTTTTACGACTTTAAACGGACTCTGTTCGAACTCTCGCTCGATGAATTCGATGTCGCTTGTCGACAGTTTCTCTCGTTGAATCACGACTT
Source organism: uncultured Planctomycetaceae bacterium (assembly GCA_964438515.1). Lineage (GTDB taxonomy): Bacteria > Planctomycetota > Planctomycetia > Pirellulales > Thermoguttaceae > RGIG3701. The sequence goes on along the minus strand of CAYTLK010000006.1, from coordinate 57,388 downwards.
CCGCACCATCTCGGGTTCGAAGACGAACGATTCCGTTTTCGGAACCAATATATTCTGCGTCTACTGTATATTTTCAGCTCGTCCAAACACGTGCTGACGCATTTTGAACGAATATTGCACCCACGAACAGCCCCAAGATCGACAGCCACGTCATTGTGAAATACGCACGCATTTCTTTTCTCCTTTTTTTGATGTAAAATCGACTCTGATTTGGTGTGATTTTCAACGTTTCCACACCGACATTTTTAGTATAAAGTATCTTTTATTTTCTTCAAGGGGGAGTGTCGAAAATTTTTTAAAAATGTCAAAAATTTTCAGAGGACTTGATTTTTCAAAAAGAAGAAGTATAATAAAGGTGTGAATCCGACGGTTCAAACATTTAACGGTTCAAACGTCCTACATTTAAACCATCCGACAGTTCAAACACCCAATGGTCCAATCATCCAAGGATTCAAACATCCAATGTTTAAACGAACCGTCCGACAACAAATCAGTCAGACACAAAAAAATTCAAATAAATTTCAATTATTTTTCAAATCACTCAAAAAAACATTCAAAGATTTCAAAGAGGTTAAAAATGGAACTATTTCACGCGCTCAAAACACGCCGCAGCATCCGCGAATTTACGGGTGAACGAATTTCAGACGAACACATGAAACAAATCATCGAGTGCGGAACCTACGCACCATCGGCACTCAACGCGCAGCCGTGGCACTTCATCATCGTGGATGATGAAGCGATTTTTCCGGATTTAATGCGGATTCATCCTTATATTTCCTCACTTCCGGAGGCGTCACAGGCCGTTATTCTGCTTGCAGACCGAAATCTCGAACATGCGCCTGGAAACTGGATGCAGGATTGTTCTGCCTGCATGGAAAATATGCTTCTGGCCGCGCACGGACTGGGATTCGGAGCCGTTTGGGCGGGTATTTTTCCAAATCAGGACCGCATGGAGGGGTTTCGGAAGTACTTTCATCTTCCCGACTCGGTCATTCCGCACGGAATCATGCTCGTTGGGGTTCCAAAAAAACCGCCTCACGTCGTCACCGACCGATTCAAACCCGAAAGAATCCATCGGAATTGCTGGTGAAAACGGGAAGGAACTCCGAAGAAAATCGCAGATTAAACCCATCACACTTTAAAATTTAGGGAATCGGTACTGGTTTTTCACCAAGGGAGACGTTTTCCTTCAGAAATTCAGGTTCTTGAGTTTTTTTTGGAAGCGTCCCCTTTTTTTTCTTTCCGATTTGTGGTACAATTCTGAAAATACGTAAAAGGTTTTTCAAAATTCCGAATATTTCCCACCAGAAAGGATTTTCTCATGAAAAAAAGATTTTTCTGCGCCGCTTTTGCCGCTGCTGCAGGTTTCATGTCGTCTCTGAATTTCGTGCAAGAAACACGCGCGGTCGAATTTGAACGTGTGCCGATTACGGATGAATTCCTTGCGGAAGGTGCGTTTTACGCAGACTTCAACCAGGACGGCGTGACCGACATTACGTACGGTCCCTACATTTTTTACGGTCCCGACTTTCAGAAAAAAGAGGCGTATCGCGAGGTCAAATCGTTCAAACCAGAAGGATATTCGGACCAATTTCTGTGTTTCGTCGATGATTTCAACAAAGACGGATTTCCGGACATTATTCAGGTTCCGTGGCCGGGAACGGACGGTTACTGGTGGCTGAACCCCGGAAAAACAGGGGGTGAGTGGAAGAAATTCTTCATTTCGAAGGAGATCGGTAACGAGTCGCAGGTGTACGTCGATGTGGATGGGGACGGTCAAAAGGACCTCGTGTTTAATCGTAACGATTATATTGGATTTGCGTCATACGATCCCGCAAGTACGGAGTCGTGGAAGTGGCACGCAGTGTCGGAAAAGAACGAAAAATATCGCCAGTACTACCACGGAATCGGCGCGGGCGACGTGAATACGGATGGTTTTTGTGACGTTATTGAATCACACGGTTGGTACCAAAACCCCGGCGACGGAAGTGAAACCGGAACTTGGGCGTTCCATCCGTTTGATTTTGCGGATCGGGCTTCAACCATGTGCGTCTGGGACGTGGACGGCGATGGAATGAACGATGTGGTTTGTGCGTGGGACGCCCATCTTTACGGTCTCCAGTGGTGGAAAGCGCAAAAAGACGCAGCGGGAAATCTGACGTTTACGAAACAGGAAATTCTTCCGGTGGAACCGACGTTCGCAGAGGGAGAATTCCGTTACACACAAATGCACTCCATTGATTTCGGCGACATTAATGGGGACGGTCTCAACGATTTTGTGACGGGAAAACGCTGGTGGGCGCACGGTCCCAACGGTGATAAAGAGGCGGATCAGCCTGCGGTTTTGTACTGGTACGAGTGCCGGCGCGAAAATGGAAAAACCACTTTTATTCCGCATCTCATCGACGATAATTCCGGAGTCGGAACGCAAATCACGGTCGGAGACGTAAATGGAGACGGAAAAATTGACGTTCTTTCCGGGAACAAAAAAGGCTGCACGCTGTTTTTGCAGAAATAATACGGTTTTTGCGGAAACCATACGAATGTTACAGATGTAGAATTTGAAAAATGAACGCTGAAAGAGGAATACTGTTTCAGTGTTTCGAATTTAGTATTTCGAATGAAACGGACGGGGCGAAATCATTTCAGGATGGTTTTTCCCCAAAGTTTCATCGTCTTTTGAACGTCTGAGTCTCTCCAGCTTCCTCTTTTACCGTTCCTCCCCTCCTGTACAAACGGGAAATTTCGGGTATAATAGAACGAAATTTTCATTTATACAGGTCGAACAGGTGAATTATGAAAAAGCTCGCTGTTTTCGTTTCTGGAGGCGGAACCAATTTGCAGGCAATTATAGACGCCGCGGCGCAGGGGACGCTGACGAACGTCGAAATTTCTGCCGTGTTCAGCAGTTCCAGAAAATCGTACGCTTTACAAAGAGCCAAAAAAGCTGGAATTCCTTCGTTTTGTTTTGTGCGAAAAGAGTTCGAAACTCGCGAATCACTGACGGACGCGATGATTGCAAAACTGGAAGAACTGCATGTGGATTTGATTGCGCTGGCCGGCTACCTGACGGTTCTTGAACCGCGTTTGGTTCGACGTTTTGCGAATCGGATCGTAAACGTTCATCCTTCATTGATTCCATCTTTTTGCGGAAAAGGAAATTTCGGAATTCACGTTCACGAAAACGTTTTGGCGCGTGGTGTAAAACTGACGGGCGCCACGACCCATCTGCTTGATGAAGGAACGGATACCGGCCCGATTGTGATGCAAAAGGCGGTGGAAGTCCGCGACGACGACACGCCGGAAGTGCTGCAAAAACGCGTGATGGAAGAATGCGAGCATCTGATTCTTCCCGAAACGATTCAACTGATGGTTGATGAACGGCTCATCGTCGAAAATCATCGGGTAAAAATCCGGCCGATGTGACGAAAAGAATCAGAATAAATGAAAGATGTTTCGAAATTCATTTATTCTTCTTGGTCGGGAACTTTTTTTCGAATGTTTTTCGGAACCCAAGCGGCAAAATTCCCATGCAGTGATACGAATCCTCATGCAGTTCCACTTCCAGATGGACGCCGACGGTTTGAACGCGCTCCCGCCACTGCGATTCGTAACGGGGCGTGAGGAACCAAACCCGCTGATTTTTCGAGCCGCGCCATAAAAGATTTTCGTGTTCCTGCTGCACGTACGGACCATCGATTAAAATGTCGAGCCGCGCAAGCAGTTCGAGTTCCTCCCGACGCTCCCGCTGCAAAAGTTCTTCAAGCGTGAAGCCGGTGTACGCCATCAATGTGAAATCTGTACGAATCTTTTTTATGGAATCCATCAGTAAAACGAGTCCTTCCGCCTGAAGCATTGGTTCACCGCCGGAAATCGTAAGTCCTTCAACGGACGCATCTTGCGTAAAAAAATGAGCGAGAGATTCAATTTCGAGGATTTCTCCGTTTTTCGTCTCCCATGTTTCGGGCGCAACACAGCCGACGCAGCGTCTTTCACACCCTTGGACCCACAAAACACCACGCACTCCCGGCCCCAAAACGGTACAGCGAGAAGAATATCGCGCGACATTCAATGTATTTGGACGTAAATCCCCCATTTTATCTATTTTCCGATGCGTTCAGAAATCCTTTTTGTTTATTGTTTATTGTTTATTGTTTGAATTCCTGTCGTTGTTTTGATCTTCCCGATTTTTCAGATTTTACATTATTTCATTCGATTTTTAATTTTAACGATTCAGCAAATTATTACAAGCGGGGGTTCTGTGTTTTTGTACCAAAGTCGGGTTTCGAAAAATGAAAAAGGAGAAAAAAATTTGCATTTCTTCTTGCGGAATCCTGAAAAACCTCTTGACGTTCGTTCGATTTTTGGTTACAATTTAGTTGTGAAATATAAGTTTCTACGCTGAAAATAGTAAGAAGTTTTTGGCTCGGCCCAACCGGAAGACGAAACCAAAGGGAAAAACGGAAACGATTCTTGGATTAAAACGTAGTAATTGCAACGATTGCAATAATTGTATAACTGTATGATTGTAAAAATTTTGGAATTTTCAGAACGTTTCCTCCTTTTCGGCTTACTGATTCTGTTTGCCGTCTCCCAAACGACCGCGCAGGAATGGGTTTCGTCCCGCGTTTATGGGCCGTTCGTCTGTTGGGGGACTTTCGATTTGGCGCAAATTGAGTCGGATTTAAAAGAACTTCCAATGATTTACGATGAATTAATTCAAAACCTCGGACTTCCTCCGACGGAAGAGTGGGTGGAGGTTTATATTTTTGCTGACGAACCTGAATGGCGAGCGTTTTTTGAAAAGGAGTGTCCGAAAATTCCCTACCGCCGGGCGCTTTTTCTCAAAAAATGGAAGGGACGCGGCCAGCTTTTCCTCCATCTTTCGAAAGAGTTTGCGATCGATATGCGTCACGAAGGGACGCACGCGCTTCTGCACGCATCGCTCCCGGAAGTCCCCATCTGGCTCGACGAAGGACTCGCGGAATATTTTGAAGTGGATTCCAAGCACCGAATCAACGGGGCGGAATGGTTTCCACTCGTTTTGGAACGTGCGCGAAAAAAACAGGTTTCGTCGCTCGCCCAGCTGGAACTGTTAAACGAAATGCACGAAATGACGGCCGAAAACTATGCAGATTCCTGGGCGTGGGTCGATTTTTTTCTGAATGGGCCGACCGATAGCCGCGATTTTCTGCCGTTGTACGTCGCGGATCTCGTAAAAAAGAAGGCCCTTCCGGTTTTTCCCGTGACGCCGATTTCCAGACGTTTCGGAAAATTCACAAAGGAACCGAATGAATTACTTACAAAATTTCTAAAAGAACACCAACCTTCCAGAATCGAAACGCATCCATGAAAATCCGTTTGTTCCAATTCCGATCGCTTCCCATTTTCATCGCAGTTTTTGCGTCTGTTTTGAAACCTGCGTTTGCGCCTCTCCCGCTTCTTTGGGCGCAGTCCGTTGAAGTTGCAGAGCCTGCGGAGTCTGCGGAAGTTTCTAACTCTGTGGACCCTGAATCTCCCAATGAAAAAATAGAAAATCGTCCAGAAATTTCCAAGGCGGTGGAAAGAGGGCTGCAGTTTTTTCGTCGAAAACTCGATGCGGGAATGATTCCTGGAGACGGTGTTTATAAAAATGACGTCGCAATCACCGCACTCGTCGGAATGGCGTTTTTGTCCGCCGGAAGCTCGCCGATTGAGGGGGAGGATTCCGTTCAAACAACACGATGTTTGAATTTTATAATGAAAAATGTTCGAAAAAACGGCGTGATTGCACAACCTTCCGCAACGTCGCAGGGAGCCGTGTACGCGCACGGTTTCGCAACCACGTTTTTGGCCGAATGTTTGGGAATGACGGAAGAAGATCTGCAAATTCGCCGCGTTTTGGAAACGGCAGTCGTTCGAATCGTCGAATCGCAGGGGGAAAACGGCGGGTGGCGCTATTCGTTCCAGCCGGGTGAAGAAGACGTTTCGGTCACGGCCTGCATGCTGACGGCGCTGAGAGCGGCACGAAATGCTGGAATTCGCGTCCCCGCCGAGACGATCGAAAGAGGCGTGCAGTACATTTTACGGTGTCAAAATCCCGATGGAGGGTTCCGATACCGTTTGGTGGACGGCCCCAGCGCGTACCCGCGTTCCGCCGCCGCCGTCGCGGGACTTTGCGCCGCCGGAACCTATGAAAGTTCAGAAATTTCACGCGCTTTGAATTATATTCAATTATTCGGACAAAATTCAAACTCCGCTTCAAATTCCGAATCCACTTCCGACGGATACTATTTTTATGCGCAGTATTACGCCGTTCAAGCTTTTCGACTGACGGAAAGTGAGAATTTTTCAGAACGAGAATCAAACAGCGAGCTTGCGTCTGGTATTCCGTCAAAAATTCCGTCAAAATTTCCGTCCGAAAATCTGACCAAAAACCCATCAGGAATTCAATCAGAAAATCCGTCCGAACCCCCGTCCGAAAAACAGTTTGACGCCTGGTTTTCGCGGACCGCAAACGAACTTGTGCGAAAACAAAAGCCCGATGGAAGCTGGAATTCGTCGATCAGCGTCGATTACGCAACCGCAATGGCGCTCATCGTTCTGCAGGTCGAGAACAATTATTTACCCATTTTTCAACAATAAAAATCCATCGAATCCGCGAAAGCTGTAATTATGAATTTCGTACAATGTCGTTTCCGAATTTTTCTGTTTTGCATCGTTTTTCTGTCCTTTTTTGGGGTGGGAAACGTTCTTTTTGCCGAAACGAAAGTCGTGATTCTGCATTCGAACGATCATCACGGTCATCTTTCCACAATGGATGGAAAAGGCGGACTGACAAGGCTTGAAACAATAATCAATAACGAACGTGCAAAAAACATATATTCTCGACACTCTGATTTCGGTTACGTTTTTTTGTTTGATGCGGGCGACGTGAATATGGGGACGCCGGAGTCCGACATTTTTATGGGACGCCCCGACATTCTTGCGTTCAACCAGCTGCGTTACGATTACGTGACGTTCGGAAATCATGAGTTCGACATTCCGTTTTCTCGTCTGGAATCGCAGCTTGAAATTGCGGAATTTCCCTTCGGGTCGGCCAACGTTCGCGCTCCGGACGGGACCCCGCTTGGTGCGGAATATCGAGTTTTCGACCTTCCGGATGGCGTGGTCGGAGTCTTTGGAATAACGACAAAAAATCTAAATATTATCGCCATGAATCCTTCAAAGTTTCAAATTTTGGATGAGATTGAAACGGCACGGAATATGGTACGATTTCTTCGTAAAGAAAAACACGCCGATTTTATCGTTGCGGTGACGCATCTCGGAATTCTGAAGGAAATGGGGACGGAATTTACATCGTTGGAACTGGCGGATGCAGTTCCCGGAATCGACCTCATAATCGACGGTCACTCCCACACCAAAATGGAGGTTCCGCTGCGGAGTTCTAAGACGCAAACCCCGATCGTCTCCGCCAACGAGTGGAACAAATTTCTTGGAAAAGCGGTCGTGACGCTTCAAGATGGGAGAGTTACGGACTTTACGTGGAGTTGCATCCCCGTTACGGACGCAATTCCAGAGTCGGAATCGATGAAAGTTCTGCTGAAACCATTTCTGGATGAGGCGCAAAAACGTTTGGGGCGCGTCGCGGCCGAAACGACGGCGGTGTTTGATGGGGAAAACCGCATTCAACGTCGGCAGGAAACGGCTCTCGGAAATCTTTTGGCCGACAGCATGATTTGGAAAGCCCGGCAGGATGGATTTCCGTGCGATTTTGCGTTCGTGAACGGCGGAAATATTCGTGCGTCGCTTCCAGCCGGGAAAATCACGCTTTTCGACATCGCAACGGTTTTGCCGTTCCAAAATGAGGTTTGGGTTCTGGAGTTGGACGGAGTAACCCTCCGTGAGTTTTTCCGTTTTGCTGCAACGATTCCTCAGGGGTCGGGCGGCTTCCCTCAAATGTCGCACGAAATTCATTACGTTCTTCATTCTCGAACTCATGAAATCACGGATTTGACGATAAACGGCGTGCCGATTGACGATGCGCGGACGTATTATGTTGCGTCCACGGATTTTATTGCGCGCGGCGGGGATGGTTATGAAATTTTGAAGAAACGGAAATCTGCACGAAATTTGAGTCTCTCTTTACCAACCATTTTCGCGCAGTACCTCGAAACCTTTACAACGCCGTTAGAACCTCGGATTGAAGGCCGGATAGAAATTCAGGACGAACCGCAAAAAACGCTCCCCTAATTTCATCTCGCCCCCCGATCAACTTTACTCACGAACGCGCTCCCAAGTTTTTCGATCCAAAACCTCGCTCGACTCCAAATCACGAATCTCACACGAAAGAACGGCCGCTTTTTGGGTGCGGCGGTCGTCACGGTGAGAAAAAGAAAAACTGTTCCAAATCTTTCTGCCGCGCGTGACACGTCTGGAGCAACGTCCAAAAATCGTATGTGCGGTTCAAATCGAGCCCCGCAAGACGTAAAGAAAAATGCGAAAAATCGACGTACCACTTTCAGCCGTCGCCGGGAAGCATGAAAAACCGACAAAAAGCCGTTCCTTCTGTGTCGTAAAATTGCAACGGACCCGCAACACACAAAACAGTAATTATCTGTACGAAATTCACTTCATTTTTTTATTCTCCTTTATTTGGTTTATTTGTAGACGGATTTTCGGATTGATTTTCACATTTGAGCGAAGAATTGGCGGGAAGAATTTTGAACGCTTTTCTAAACTGGTAGCGGCCTGGTGAGGCAGAAAATTTTTCCATACCTTCAATTTGGACGCTGAACGGGAAATCCTCCGAACGCCCCAAAGAAACAACGTCTCCGATGTTCCACGAAAGTAAATCGCGCGGACGAATTCGACTTCCTGAAAGTTGCACAGAAATCGAAATCGGCGTGTCACACAGTGCGGAGAGGGGGGAAAGTGCGGAAGTTTGTGAAGTAACAACTTGCTTAATATTTGGAAGGGACGCGGGACGCAGAACGCGGAACGTTCCTTCCGAATTCCCAAAATCCAGCAGAAATTCCACTGACGCGAGTTCTTTTCCGTACGTCCACGCATCTTTTGAAAACGGTTCGAAATCGTACGGTTCCGGAAAGTTCCACGTCTGACGCAGCGACCCCTGAAACAGCAGGAGAAAACGAGACGCCAAACGTGTTTCGAAGCGCGTCAGCATGCGGCTCGGTGCGAGTGAAAACGTTTCCACCGTTCCATCGCCCCCTTGAAGCCGGTCGAGAAACGCCCCAAAAAGAGGCGCGTCGAAACCGAAACCCAAAATAGTATCCGCCGGAACATCCTCCCCCATCAAATGATAGAAGAAAACCGGTTCGGAAATCGAAGAAAACGAAACAGTTTTCAAATCAGAACAACGAACCGAAACGGGTTCATGCAGGAGCGTCGCCAGCTGGGACTGAAGCCGAGCGGCAAACGCCCGAAAATGACGCAAACCAAGTTCGTTGTTCATGAAATTTCCGCTTTCCGTTCCGTTTTTATTTCATACAATTTTCTATTCAGTTTCGCGTTTGTCCGTCGCCGTAAACGATGTATTTGTAACTCGTCAGCTCACGCAGACCGCAGGGACCGCGAGCGTGGAATTTGTCGGTACTGATTCCGATTTCCGCTCCCAAGCCGAATTCGCCGCCGTCATTGAAACGCGTTGAGGCGTTCACGATCACGGCCGAACTGTCGATTCGGAGCGTAAATTCACGTGCGGCAGCGAGACTCGCAGTGCAGATTGCTTCCGTGTGACCGGAACTGTATTTATTAATGTGACGAATCGCTTCGTCGAGCGAGTCCACGACCTTGCACGAAATGATCGGGCCGTGATACTCGGTGTAAAAATCCTCATCGGTTGCGGGAACCGCAAATGGAATGACGGCGCAGGTTGCTTCGTCGCCGCGAATTTCGATTCCATGCGCTTTCAGAGCGTCGGCGATTTTCGGCAAAAGCGACTCCGCGACGCGACGATGAATCACGAGCGATTCGGCCGCATTACAGACCCCCATCCGCTGACACTTGGAATTAATAATGATGTCGATCGTTTTCTGTTCGTCAGCTTCCGCATCCACATACACGTGGCAGTTTCCCGCAAAATGTTTGATGACCGGCATCGTTGCATCGCGAGTGACGCGGCGAATCAGCCCCTCACCGCCTCGCGGAATCGTGACGTCGATGTACTGATTGAGTTTCAAAAAATGACCGACCGCATCGTGGTCTGTAGTTGCAACGAGCTGGACCGCATCGCGCGGGATTCCGACACTTTCAGCCGCTTCGGAAAGGATTTCCGCAATTTTCCGACTGGAATGAATCGCTTCTTTTCCGCCGCGCAGAATGACCGCATTGCTGCTTTTCACACACAGAGCAGCTGCGTCGGCCGTGACGTTCGGACGAGATTCGTAAATGAAAAAGACGACTCCCAGCGGAACTCGCACTTTTTGGACGTCCAAACCGTTTGGCCGCACCTGAGACGAGATGATTTCTCCGACCGGGTCCGGAAGTTTCGCGATGTATTCGAGCGCGAGCGCAATATCCTCAACCCGATCTGGATTGAGTTTCAGACGGTCCACTTCTGCCGGCGTCAGACCGAAACCTGGCGCAGCGGCGAGATCCTCATCGTTTGCGGCGAGAATTTCAGCCGTGCGAGTTCGAAGGCACTGCGCACTCAGGTTGAGCCAGTCGTTTTTTTGCTGTCCCGTAACGGACGCAAGTTCTGCCGAAGCCGCTTTCGCGCGCTGCGCCACGTCGAGACAGTATTCTTCAAGATTTTCAATATTCATCGTACAATAATCTAATGATTCGGTGTTTTTATGGATTGTGGATTGATTAATTAAATAACATTAATTAATAGGGATATTTTTACTGATTCACCCCGTAATTTATGATGGAATGACGGGGCGAAACGCGCGTCAGATGGATTTCGGAGCCGCATTATTCAGCGCCTGAATGTAATCGACCATAATGGCGAGAACTTCATCCATGTAATAATCGCGCGTGATTTCATTCGCGTCCGAAGTGAGTTTGTCGTCGAGTTTTTCTTCCTCGTCCTTGAGGACATCGGCGCGCTCTTCCATAAATTTCGCGAGATTCAGCGTCACAAAATCACGGTCTTTAATTCCGCAATAGAACTGAATTTTCTTCTGAAGTTTCTGAAACTCTTCGTTTGCCGCCACTCGTTTTTGAGAGAGCGCCGCGAGGTTCTGAATCATCGACGAATTGGGGCCGTTGTTCCATTTTGTAATGATTTGAGGGGCGATTTTGTCGAATGGGAGGGAATAATCCAGGTCGGATTCGCCGATATCCATGTGCGTTGTGATTGAAGGAATCACAATGTCCGACTCGACGCCGCGGTGCTGCGTGCTGTCGCCCAAAGGACGATAGAACTGCTGAATCGTCACTTTCAGCGCGCCGAGTTTCAACGAATTGCTTCCGAACAGACGCGGTCCGAGATCGTCCACGGTTTGAACGGAACCTTTTCCGTGCGTCGTGACGTCGCCGATGATGAGTCCGCGATTATAATCCTGAATGGCTCCCGCCAGAATTTCGCTCGCGCTGGCGCTGAGTTTGTTGATGACGACGACGAGCGGACCATTCCACACGACGCCGGCCGCCGGGTCTTTGTGGGGACGTACTTCATTTTGAGAATCTCGAACCTGAACGACGGTACCGCGATCAATGAAAAGACCCGTGAGGGAAAGCGCTTCCTGTAGGGAGCCGCCGCCGTTGTTGCGCAGATCCAGAACGACCGCATCGACTTTCTGCTGGTTGAAACCTTCGAGGATGCGCTGCACGTCGCGCGTCGAGCTTTTTCCTTCGCCGAAACGGGCGGCCTGCATGTCGAGGTAGAAACTGGGGAGATTGATGACCCCCACTTTGTACGGCGTTCCATCGGCTTTTTTCCCGGCTTCGAACACGGTTCCTTTTGCTTCACTGTCCTTCAGTTCGATATTTGAACGAATAATACGAACGATTCTATGCGGTCCGCCGTCTTCCGGAATGACGTCGAGACGCACGACCGTATTTGCTTTTCCGCGGATTTTCTTCACCACATCATCAAGTTTCATATCAACGACATCTTCCATCGGGCCGTCTTCGTTCTGAGCGACGCCGCTGATTTTGTCGTTAATTTTCAAGGAACCTTCTTTGTCGGCCGGACCGCCGGGGACGAGGTGTTTTACCGTCACGTAACCGTCTTCGGAGGAAAGCGTCGCGCCGATTCCCTGAAGACCGAGACTCATGGAAATCTCAAAGTTTTCGAGGGTGCTGGGCGACATGTAACTGGAGTGCGGGTCGTACGCGTTCGTCATGGCGGAAAGGTAGAATTCCAGCACTTCGTCGTCGTCGAGCTGATGCATTCGTTTCTGGAAACTTGAATAACGTTTCTGTAATTTTTCCTGATGCGCCTTGTAAAGTTCTTCAGGCGTTTTCGGTTCTTCCGCTTTCGCATCCGCAACAGGAGCGTTTGCCGCTGGGGTTTCGACCGCCGGAGCGTTTGCGTCCGGAGTTTCAGCCGCCGGAGTTTTCGAAACGTCCGCATCGGTTTTTTCAGGGGTCTGCGCGCTTCTCATATTCTCAACCTGCAGCAGAAGCATGTCGTATTTGACGCGGAGCCGCACCCGTTCAGCCGCCTCTTTGCGGTTTTTGGGATAGTTGAGTTTTTCGGGTTTTACAGTCATCGTTTCGTCGACGGTGAAATCCATGGGCTGTTCCAGAGCCTCCTGAATCATGCTGACGCGTTCGTCGAGACGGGCGAGATAGGTTTTGAACATGACGTACGCAAGTCTAATGTCGCCGTTTTTGAACAAGTCAGGCATTTTGCTTTCCTGATTGTGGAAATAATCGACATCTGACTGATAAAAGTACATTTTTTGCGGATCCAGGACTTTCAGAAAGTTCAAAACGGTTCTTTGAGCCAGTTCCTCATTTACACTTTGTTCGGAAATATGTTCTTTCTGCATCAGGAAACAAACGGTTCGAGTGATGTATTGATCTCTCTCGGAAGGTTCCCCAATTTCAGCATTTGCGACATTTTGCAGCTGAAAATTTACCAATTGCTGCATGATGCGCGGTTTCTCGACACACAGCAAACACGCATACAGCAGCGACAGTACCAGAATGGTTCGAAATTTTTTCATGGGAATGAAACTCATTTAATAAAAACGTAAAACGTTCACGACACATTTTCGCACGCTCCCGGTGAGCGCGTCGGAAGTGCCGCAAACGATACCCGCTTCGCAGAGAAACGACCGTTGAAAGATTCAGTGGTTTTATACGGATTCCATTCGAGAATTTCGCTTTGGGCGGCCGCACGGACAGTCGAGGCGTCATTGCACAGCGACGAAACGGCGGAAATTCGAAATGAGTCGGGTATAAAAAGCAAAAAGGACCTAAAACGTCGGGAAATTTCTGGCGATTGAGTATTTAAACTTCATATAATTGTTACACGGCGTCAAATTTTTGTAAAAACCTTGCCCCCACCCCTTTTCAAAAAACAAAATTTATCCTAAAATGGAGGGAGAGACAGGAATTTTACAAATTCTGGAATCTACTGATTTCACTTGAATATTTCGCTTTGGGCAGCTGAGAAGCCGTCGTTTTGCGACAGCGCGAACGGCCTAGAAGCGGAAATTCAAAATGTATCGGTTATGAAACATTCCAGACAGATGAATATTCTACACAAAAAAATCATTTTGTGCAAGTCCCACTTCCCGATTTTTTTGAGAAAAGACGAAACCTTTTTAAAATATTGTCGTTTTCTCTCCGATTCACGTCGAAATTTTCGCTTTTCTGCCGTTCCGTATTCACTGAAACAACAGTCACGGCGGCGTCCAAAACGAAATTCGCGGCGGAATCTGCAGAACTCCCTATAATTAATATTGTACCGACGCACATCATTTTATATCCAAGGAACTCAAACAATGCTTCGCTGGCGTTTATTGCTCGGATTTTGGATCGTACTTTCCATCATTGGCCTTTGCTGGCTGGATTTGTACCTTGAAAACCTCACCACGATCCCCGGAATGGTTCTGTTTCCGCTTTTGATTCTGCTTATCGCGCTTGCGTGCCGCGAAATGCTGCATCTGGCGAATCGGAATCACGTCTTTCCGGTTCCGTACATTACGTACCTGAGCTGTTTTCTCATCGCCTCAAGCTCGTGGGGAATGTTCGTTTTTCAGCATTATTCCAATCAACCCGGCACCTCAAACAGCGCTGCAGAATACGTTTCCGATTCAAATCCCGATTCAAATCCCGACTCAAATTCAGTTTCTACGCCGGTTTTGCGTCAGACTCGGGACGACTCAAAATCTCCCAACGCGGCGCCTCCGGAAGGAAATCGGGTGAAACTGCTGCAGAAACTTGAACATCTGACGCCTGGAAATTGGGCGCTTTCGGCGTTCGCGCTCTCCGTAATTCTTGTTTTTCTGCAGGAAATGTACACGTTCGTACGTCCAGGAGCCATCAATATTCGAATCAGCTACACCATCTTTACGATCGTGTACGTCGGACTTTTGCCGACTTTTCTCGCGCAGATTCGTTTGTGTCACGGCCTCCCCGCCCTCCTCATGTTCGTCGCGGTCATTAAAATGGGCGACATCGGCGCGTACACCGTCGGTCGTCTCATCGGACGGAATAAAATGGCTCCAAGCCTCAGTCCCGGAAAGACGATTGAGGGTGCTTGCGGCGCCATCTTGTTTTCCGTAATGACGTCCCTCGCGTTTTTCTTCTGGGTGATGCCGTTCCTCGGAAAAGAATGCGACATGCATTATTTCGGATGGTGGCTCTTCTACGGCGCTGCGCTCGGACTGCTGGGAATGCTGGGCGATTTGGCTGAATCCCTCCTCAAACGCGATGCGGAAATCAAAGATGCTGGAACGTTGGTCCCCGGTTTCGGCGGCGTGCTCGACATTCTCGACTCGCTCATCCTGCCGGCTCCCGTCGCGTACGCGTTTTTGACCCTGAATTTGCTGTATAATTAATCGTATATATTTCATTTATTGTTTAATATCATTCAAATAAAAAACATACAAATTTCAAAATTAGGTTCACAATCGATTCGAAATATGAAAAACATGCTGCTTATCAAAAATGGAACAATTCACGACGCAATTCACGAATCCCCGTTTCAGGGCGATATTTTGATTGAAGGTTCAAAAATCAAGTCGGTCGGTGAGACGCTGGACGCTCCGGAAGCGACGATTTTCTCGGCAAACGGACTCGATATTTGGCCCGGTTTCGTTGACGCACACAGTCATTTGGGGCTTTTTGGTTCTGGAATTATGTACGAAGGGGACGACGGAAACGAAATGAACGACCATCTCACCCCGCATCTGCGCGCAATTGACGGCTTCAATCCCATGGACGAGGCGGTTCGGAAAGCGGCGCTTGGGGGCGTCACGACGGTTGCGGTGGGGCCGGGAAGCGCAAACGTGCTGGGCGGGACGTTCATGGCCGTCAAAACGATGGGGACTCGTGTTGACCGCATGGTGGTTCGCGATCCCGTTGCGATGAAATGTGCTTTCGGCGAAAACCCCAAACGATGCTACAAATCCCGAAGTATTTCCACTCGAATGACCACGTCCGCCATTTTTCGTGAAATTCTTTTCCGGGCGAAGGAATACAAAGAACGTCTCGAATATGCGGCTGGCGATCTCGCGAAAAGACCGCCGTTTGATGCTCGGCTGGACGCGCTTTTGCCGGTTCTTCGGAAAGAAATCCCGCTTAAGGCGCACGCGCACCAGGCGAACGACATTTTTAACGCATTACGAATCGCGCACGAATTTCATCTCAATATTACGCTGGAACACGTGACGGAGGGGCATTTGATTGCGGAGGAACTGGCGCGGGAAAATGTGCCGATGGCGGTGGGGCCGACGCTCGGACATCCGGGAAAATTCGAACTTCAGCACAAAAGTTTCGAGACGGCTCGAATTTTGACGGAGGCGGGCTGCAAAGTTTCGATTATTACGGACGCGCCGGTGATTCCGCAGGAGTTCCTTCCGATTTGTGCCGGACTGGCGATTAAAGCGGGGATGAAGCCGTTTGACGCATTGAGATCCATCACGATTCATCCTGCGCGCCATATCGGGCTTGAAAAGCGTTTGGGGTCCATTGAACCTGAAAAAGATGCGGATCTCGTACTCACGAAAGGCTCGCCGTTTGAAATAGGATGTGAAATCCAAGCCGTTTTTATTAATGGGAACAATATTTCCGCTCCCCCCCTTGTGTAAGAATTTAAAATCGTATAAAATCGAACATTATTAGTTCATTTATGTACATTCAGGAGCGAAAAAATGACGAATTACAACACAGGCGGGAACAACAACACCTTCGAGCGGGATGATTCTTACGACTCGAAAGAACTTCAGCCGGGAAGACGGCTCGGCGAGCGTGGAAATTACAAAATCGTTCGGAAACTCGGTCAGGGCGGGATGGGCGAAGTGTGGCTGGCGGAGGAAATCGAGGGCGGAAAGGTCCTGCGAAACGTCGTGTGCAAGATTTTGCCGGGCGACGTTCAGTCCAACGCGCGCGAGCGGCGGAAAATCGAGACAGTTTTCAATCTCACGAAAGATTTAAATCATACAAATATCTGTCCCCTTTACGGAATGAAGTCCGACCCGGTTTTTGGCTGGTTTTACGTGATGGGATACGCGGACGGTCAGACGCTCCGCGCGTGGTTTGACGACCAGCCGAATGCGGACGACGGTCTGCCTCTCGACCAGGTTTTGCCGATTTTGCGGCCTATCGCCTCTGCGCTCGATTACGCGCACCAAAATAAGGTCATTCATCGCGACGTGAAGCCCGAAAACATTATGTTCCGCATGCTGAATGGCGTTCGTGTTCCGTGGCTCCTTGATTTTGGGATTGCGGCGCAGATTCACGAGACTCTCACCCGCACGATGTCGGCCAGCCAGAGTTCCGGCACGCCGCATTATATGTCACCCGAGCAAGTCACCGGCGACCCGCAGGACGCTCGGACCGACCAGTACGCGCTGGCGGTCATCGCCTACGAACTTCTTTCGGGCCGCACGCCGTTCGGCGGAATGTTGAGCGTTCTTTTCGAACAAATCCGCACGAAAGTCCCCACCCCAATCCCCCAACTCACCCAATCCGTCAACTCCGCCCTTCAAAAGGCGCTTTCGAAAAAGCCTTCCGACCGTTTCGAAACGTGTGCAGAATTCGTAAACGCCTTGTGTCCTTCTGCCGTACCGCCGAAGCCGCCCGTTCCGCCGGTTCCCCCAGTCCCGCCGAAGCCGCCCGTTCCGCCGACAGAAAAGAAGGAACAAAATACAAATTCAACTCATTACGAGGACCTTCTCGATGCGAATCTGAGCAAATTGCGCCAGGAACAAGCGGAAGCACAAGCAAAAAAAGACGCAATCCGTGCGGAAAAAGAAGCGCGACGAATTGTGAAACGAGAAGAACTGAAGAATGCGGGAATTATTCGAAAATTTTTCCACAGTTTCCCTCTATTTCTACTTTATGCCGTTCCTGTACAAGTGCCGCAGATCATTTGGAGTGCGATATCCTTTCATGATGATGATTGTCAGCAAACGATATTGCTTACATCCTTTGTCGCTTTTGCGCTTGCATGTGCAATAACCTCACTTTTCCTGCACTTCCAGAAGAGAGATCTCCGTAAAAACTACTGCGGAGCCGTTGCAGGTGGAATCGTCGCAGCGTTTACGTTTGTCGGTCAGATTCTTGCAAACTGGATTTTGGCTTGGATGGATTCCTACCCAGATGAGATGGTGTGCCGTATGTACGGTTTTGGGTGTATCGCCTGTTTCCTTGGATTGGTGGTTTCGTTCTGTCATCATCGCCAGTTTTTCAGCATGAAACAGATACCATTTCATAAATTACGTGTACCTGCGGTGATTCTGCTCGTTGTTATGTTTGCATATCAGATGCATTATGAAGATACAGTTCGTGAATTACGTCACGATTGTATCTACTGGAACTATCTGTATTATGATATTGTGAATTCCGATTCTGATTTGGCACGAATTGGACGCATGACGAATCTGGAATCATTGAAGTTAATCTACTGCGATGGTATTACATCTTTGGGACGGGAACGTCTTCAGGAAGCTCTTCCAAATTGTGAGTTTAAAAAGTATTAGATAGGAAAGAGACCGAAGCGTTCTTTGGTTGAATTCCTTGGGGGAGAACAAATTGAATGTTACTTTCCCCCAAGGACTCGCTTTCCGTCGTGTCGTTACGAGGATTTCGGCTTCGGCGGAACGTCCGGCAGACGGCGCTTGCGGCGGGGAGAATCTCCCGGATGCGGAAAATTTGCCGTAATTTCGATAAAAAAAGGACAAATTTAGAAAAAAATAAAGCGTCTCCCCCTTTTTTTAAGTTGTGGATTGTGTACAATGAATAGGTTGAATTACCTTTATGCCCGCAGCCGACGGAAGGACGTTTTCAGTCGTTCCCATTCGTGGGAGGACGCCGTTGTGGCCGCCAGAAACGCATTCCAAAAGGGTCGGGTATTGTTCATTCGGAGAAGTTTTCATGGCAGAAGAAAAAGCGACGCTTTCCATTCGTGGTAAAAACATTGAGTTTCCTGTGTATCAGGGGACGGAAGGGGATGTGGCTGTCGATATTTCGCAGTTGTACCCGGAAAATCACGTAATGACCTACGATCCATCTCTTGCAAGTACGGCCGTATGCAAAAGTACCGTAACGTTCATTGATGGGGAAAAAGGAATTTTGCGTTATCGTGGAATTCCTATCGAACAGTTTGTTACCGAACAGCCGAACTTCATTGAGACGGCGTACCTCCTCCTTACCGGCTCGCTTCCGACCCCTGAAGAAGGAATTTCTTTCCGTCGGTGTCTGACCGAAAACGCGCTGCTTCCGGAACCCATGCGGCTTTATTTAAGCAATATGCCGACCACGGCTCAGCCGATGGCGCTGCTTTCTGCCGCCGTAAACACGCTCGCATGTTTTCATCCGGAGTTTCTGGAACTGAATGATGACGAAGATTTTATGGAGATTTCCGCCCAATTAATCAGTAAAATCCGCACGATTGCCGCGTACATTTATCGTACGACGCACGATTTACCCTTTATGTACCCCAATCCGAATCTTCGTTATGCGGCCAACTTCCTTCATATGATGTTTTCGCTGCCGTACTCGCACTACGAAGTGTCGCCGGAAGTCGAAGACGCTTTGAATTTAATTTTGATTCTGCATGCGGACCATGAGCAAAACTGTTCGGCTGCAACGGTGCGAGTCGTGGCGTCGTCGCGCGCGAACCTGTTTGCGTCTTGCGCTGCGGGAATCTGCGCTCTTTGGGGACCGCTTCACGGAGGCGCAAACGTCGAAGTGATGCAGATGCTTGACCGAATCCACAAAGGCGGGATTTCACCCGAAGAGTGCATCGAGATGGCCAAAGACAAAAACAATCCGTTCCGTTTGTTCGGGTTCGGTCATCGTGTGTACAAAAATTATGATCCGCGTGCAAAAATCCTGCGGAAAGCCTGCGACCGCGTTTTTGCCGCCATGACACATCAGCAGAACGACCCATTACTGAATATCGCACGAAAACTTGAAGAACTGGCACTGAACGATTCCTACTTCATTGACCGCAAACTTTATCCCAACGTCGATTTTTACAGTGGTTTGCTGCTTCGTTCGATGGGAATTCCGACGAACATGTTCACCGTAATGTTTGCGATGGGACGTCTTCCCGGCTGGATTGCGCAATGGAAAGAACAGCACGACGCAAAAGGACGCATCATTCGTCCGCGTCAGGTGTACATGGGAAATACCGAAACGGAATACATCCCTGAAAGTGTCCGATAAACTCCTGCAAGAAAGGCTTCCCGGCAAACCGTCGAGAAGCCTTTTTCTTAAATGTTCCTCCATTTTATTCACTTTATTCATTTTACCACCCCATTCATCCTTCATTTTTTCGAGGTGATTATGAAAACGAAATTCATGTCTCTGTTTTTGTATCCGTTCATACTGGTCTTCACGCTATTTTTTGTGCAAGATTCGAACATTCTCTTTGCGCAGGACGCAACGGTAATGTCGGAAAAGTACAATCAAATTTGGAATGCGGACGTTCAAAAAAGTATTGATGAAAATATCGAAAAAAATCGAAAAGCGGATGCCGTTTTTGTTCTTGAAAATACGGACGCTGAAACCGAAGTGAAAGTCAAACAGATTTCAAGTGCGTTTCGTTTCGGCAGTAATATTTTTCTATTCGGACAGCTGAACACGCCGGAAAAGAACGCAGCGTACGCCGATCTTTTTGGAACATTATTCAATTCCGCGTCGGTGGCGTTTTACTGGAAGACGATGGAGCCGGAAGAGGGGAAGCCGCGTTACACAATGACGGACCGCGACACGCAGGAATTCTGGTCGAACGTTTCCGAACCGTGGAATCAGCCTCACTGGCGTCGTCCTCCGACGGACCCCGTCGTCGAATTTCTTACCAGCCGCGGCGTGAACATCCACGGACATGCGATTATTTACGGGATGCGGCGTTGGGGACACCCTGAGTGGCTCCCGGATGACCGCAGTGCGATGGAACCGTTTTTCGAAAAACGAGTACGTGAACTGGCAGAACGTTACGGAGACCGAATTCAGGAATGGGACGTCGTAAACGAGTGTTACGACCAGGCGAATCGCGGGCGGATGCCGGACGATTATACGTACAAAACGTTTCACTGGGCGCAGGAATATTTTCCCCAGACGGTCCGTCTTTCTACGAATGAATGCGACATGAGTTGGGGGCCGAATCGACGTTACGTGGAAATTGCGAGAGATTTGATTGCTCGAGGAGTCCGCGTCGATCTCGTCGGCGTACAGATGCACATTTTCAATCAGGCGGAATGCAAAAGTATTGCGGACGGCGCGAACAGTCACACTCCGACGCAGCTTCTTGCGGTGCTCGACACTCTTTCGGAGGCGGGGCGGCCGATTCACATCAGCGAAATTACGATTTCTGCGCCCAGTGACGACGCTCAAGGCCGTGAAATTCAGGCGGTAGTTGCGCGCAACATCTATCGTCTTCTTTTTTCCCATCCGCAGGTTGCGGGGCTGACGTGGTGGAACGCGGCGGACGGCGGCGCGGCTCCCGGCGAACCGTCGATTTCCGGGATTCTTGACGTGAATATGCAGAAAAAACCAGTATATTTCGCGCTCGACCAGTTGATTCATCATGAATGGCGTACGAATTTGGTACTAAAAACAGATTCAGAAGGAAAAGTTGCGTTTCGAGGTTTTCGCGGGAATTATCATCTGACGTGGTGCGACAAAAGCGGAAAAACACAGACGAAAACCGTCACGGTAGAATAGAATTTCCAGGAGTTTTGCCCCTGCACGGCCGGCAGCGAATCTGAGGGGAAACAACATTCAAAATCTTTCCCTCCAGATTCAGCCTCGCCCCCTTGACAAAATGTGAATTTCCGTTAAAATAAACGTGTTCTGTACTTTGAATACTGTGGGTTTTAATCTGCTGGAGTTTTCCAGAGGAGATAAATAATGAAAACGTATAAAATTGATCTCATTCCCGGTGACGGTGTCGGAATTGAAGTGGTTCGCGAGGGACGTAAGGTTCTCGAAAAACTGGGCGCAATGGCCGATGTGAAATTCGAGTTCATCGATTTGCCGTGGAGCTGCGAATATTATTTGCATCACGGCGTCATGATGCCCGAAGATGGGTTGAAAATCCTCGACGACTGCGACGCGATTCTTCTTGGTGCCGTCGGATTCACCGGCGTTTCCGATGTGGTTTCCGCGCAGAACCTTCTTTTCCCGATTCGCCGCGGTTTCGATCAATACGTGAATATGCGTCCGATTAAACTCCTTCCGGGCCTCGTCTCGCCGCTGAAAAATGACAAAATTGATTTCGTCGTCGTGCGCGAAAACTCCGAAGGCGAGTATTGCTCCGAAGGATCCATCTCGGAAGATCCGGTGAAGGGTAAAAAAGTGGTTCAAAGCTCGATTTTCACGCAGCTGGGAACCGAACGCATTATGCGTTACGCATACGAATATGCTGTGAAACACGGAAAACACAAGGTTTTGAGCGCCACGAAGTCCAACGCTTTGAAATATTCCATGGTTTTCTGGGATGAAGTCCAGGAACAGGTCAAAAAGGACTATCCGCAGATTCAGTCCAGCAAAATGCACATCGACGCTTTGACCGGGAAATTCATCATGCACCCTGACGATCTCGAAGTCGTCGTCGCGAGCAACCTTTTCGGAGACATTCTGACCGATTTGGGGTCTGCAATGCTCGGAAGCATCGGAATTTCCCCATCTGCAAACATCAACCCGACCGGGAAACACCCGAGCATGTTTGAACCCATTCATGGTTCCGCCCCCGACATTGCGGGCCGCGGAATTGCAAACCCCATGGGGACGCTTTGGGCGGTCAACATGATGCTCGACCAGCTCGACGAACACGCTTTAGCCAACGCTTTGATGGATGCAATGTGTGCCGTTTTGGCTGCCGGAAAGGTGCGGACCCCCGATATCGGCGGAACGTCCACGACTTCCGATTTCGGTGACGCAGTGTGCGCCGCGCTGAAATAAATGATTTCGATTTTGAGTGAAATGCCGTTGCAGGATAAATTGTACAATATTCATCCTGCAATGATTTCGCGAACCTAAAGAATTCTTTGGATGGTTTCTGACTGATTTTTCGGTTATTTTGACTTTTTTCTTTAAACATATTCATTCGCTATTGCGCCGAAACTCGAATTTGTGTAGAATGAATCACTGTACAAATTTGCGTTCTGTTTCAGGTAAAAAGATGTTTCATTTTTTCGAAAAAATATCGATTTTCACAGCTCTGCTTTTGCTGACGTCTCTGTTTTTTTGCAGTACGTCTTCGGCGCAGGATCGTTGGAACAGTGCCGAGGATTCTGCGGCTTCCAGCGAGGATTGGGTTGGAAATTCCTACTCATTCGAAAATCGTACAGATGAAACTTTCAATGGATTGCGCACTCTTCCAGAGCATCGGAATACATTTTTCCAAAGCGTCACGGGAAATGCATTCATTTTGTCACCTGGTTCTGGCGCAGAGGCGCTGGGAATTGCACATGGAGCGGTCAGCGCAATGTTTGCGGCTCCGTGTCCCGGAAATCACGGTTCTTTTTTGATTTCACCGACTTTTTGCATCGATTCGCTGTATGAAATGCCGGCCTCGCTCCCTATGCGCAGCGATCTTTACCGTGCGGGAGTCACTTTTACGTGGATGAAAGACGTGAACGACTTCTGGCGTGTGCTGCTTTTTATCACGCCCGGTTATGCGTCGGATTTTAAGACGAATTCGAGTAAAGCGATTCGTATTCCCGGCGGCGGAATGGCGATCTGGACGCCGACCCCGCAATGGCAGTTCCAGCTCGGAGCGATGTACACCGCTTTGGATGATTGGCCGATTATTCCGTTTTTAGGGGCCGTCTGGCAGCCGAATGAAAACTGGAAAGTCGATTTATTGATCCCGAAACCGAGAATCTGCCGTCGTTTCGAACTTGGTTCCAACGGGGTGTTTCCGGTTTGGGTGTACGTCGCGGGCGAGTATTGGGGCGGAAGTTGGGCTGTGGAAATTCAGAATCGTGACGATCTCGTTTCGTATCGTGATTTACGACTCGTACTGGGCGTCGAGCGCGACCGTCCCGCCATTGGAGATCTCGATTTTTCGGCAGAAATTGGACTGTCGTTTTGTCGCAAACTTTACTTCGAAGACCGTCCGGAAACGTATCGTTCCGAGCCGGGGTTCGTCGGGAAGATTCAGCTGAAATTTTAGTTTTAATAAATGTACTGTTTCAAACGGTCCTTTTTTACCTCCCCCATTTCATTTGGTCCCATGATTCTGAAAGGAATATTTGATTTATGAAACATCTGTTCCATGTTTTATGTGTGTTCGTGTTTTTCCTCTGTTTTCCCTGTTTTTCCTTTTTACCCTGTTTATCAGTAAACTTGCAGGCAAAAATATTTTACGTCGTTCCGCCTTGCAATTCAGAACCTGTTTCAGAACCTGTTTCAGAACCGATTTCAAAGCAGGTTTCGGGAGATTCGGATTCGGACGGTTCGATTCCCGAAGACGGAACGCAAGCCGCGCCGTTTCGGTCGCTTGAACGGGCTCGAGATGCGGTTCGTGCGTTTCGGAAGGCGGTTCCGGAAGAAAGCGTCTGCGTGGAACTTGCGGGAGGCGTTTATACATTGGAAAAACCGTTCATTCTGACGCCGGAAGATTCAGGTACAAAAAACAGTCCGATTGTATGGCGCGGAGCGGACGGTGAAAAAGCGGTGATTTCCGGCGGTCGGACGTTCTCGAACTGGCGGGACGAGGGAAACGGCGTCTTTTCTGCAGAATATTCGTCTGAAAAACTCGGTCCGGACGCTGGGACGCAGCTGTTTTTGGAACTTCCGGACGGAACGGCGCGGCGGGCGATTCGAGCAAGAGCGCCGAATTACGATTCCAACGATCCGACCGCCTCGTTTTTTTGGGCGCGGGACGCGGTCTGCAAAGAACATGTTTGTATGAAATACCGTCTTGAAAAAGGAAATCTTGACCCGTATTGTTTCGATTCTGAAGGAAAAATTTTGCCGGACGTTCAGTTCGTGACGTTTCAGTGCTGGAGCAACAGTTACAATCGCATTGCGTCCTATGATTCCGCCTCCGGAACCGTAATTTTCCCGCGCAGCGCCGGGTCGTACTACTTGAATCATCATTTTCGCTGGTACGTGGAAAACTGCCGGGCGGCTCTCGACGCGCCGGGCGAGTGGTTCTTTGACCGCAACGAACAACGTTTGTTTTATGTTCCGCGCGCCGATGAGGATCTGAAAAACCCGAAAATGCGCGTGATTTTGACCGTTTGTCCCCGTCGGCTTCTGGAAATTCGCGGCGACTGGAAGACCGACGCATACGTGGAATGGATTTCGTTTGAAAATATTACATTTTCGTACAGTGACGCAGATCTTTCACCCGATTACGAAAACAGCGTTCAGGCGGCTCACACGCAGCGCGGGGCGTTCGACGCGATTGGATGGCGCAACGGACGAATCGAAAACTGTGAATTTTCCCATCTCGGTGAAAATGGAATTTCACTCCTTGAGGGATCGTGCGAAAATGTCGTTCGACAAAATCACGTTTTTGACGTCGGAGCCGGCGGAATCTGCATCCCGGCCGTTCCAAACGGCGTGCCGGACGACCGTTCGATCGCGCGCGGAAATCTGATTGAAAACAATTTGATTCATCATACAGGTTCCATCTTTTACTCCGCCTGCGGAATTTTTCTTGGCGGAATCGCGCAAAATAACCGAATTTTGCACAACGACATTTCGAACACCACTTGGGCCGGAATGCAGCTGGGATGGAGTTGGGGGTCTGAAAAAGCGTACACGAATCACAACGAGGCGGCGTACAATCACATACACCACATTTCGCGCGGTGTAATGAACGATTTGGCCGGAATTTACGTTCTCGGCGATACGGACGGCTCACGTTTGCATCACAATTGGATTCACGATGTGTATCGTTTCACCCGCGACTCGGACGGTTACGGAGGCTGGGGGATTTATACCGATGCAGGAACTTCGAATCTTCTGGTCGACCACAACCTCGTGTACGACACGCAGGACGGCGGTTTACACATCCACAATTATTCGTACCCGTATAATACGGTGATTCACAACAATATTTTTGCGTTTTCGCAGGCTCCTGGGTTCGTCCGGAACGCTGTGATGAGCAATCTCGAGAAACCGTTCGGCGTGCGTATCGATACGAATATTAATTACAATCATTTTCCCGAAATGCTGGGCGGTGCCGGTCTGATTCTTCAGAAAGACCCGAGCCTTCAAATGTTCCGGAACTGCTACTGGTCGCCCGACGCAGGAACGGACGGAATGACGTTCAAGGGTGTGACGCTCGCGCAGTGGCAGAAAAAATCCGGAGTTGATTCCGAAAGTATCGCAGAGGATCCGCGCTTCATGGATCCTGAAAAACGCGACTTCCGACTGCAGTCCGATTCGCCGGTTTTCGCGCTGGGATTCGAAAATTTCGACGTTTCCACTCCTTCCGACCCGGAAAAACGTGCGGGACTGACGGGGACCGACGCGTGGCGAAAGATGGCGGAGGACGTTGTAAATCGTCCGTGCGAAAAACACACACCGTACAAAAATCAGAATCCGTATCTGGCTGATTTTGAAGGGTTCGAAGCGGATGAACTGCCGACGCATATGCAGATTTACACGAGCGGCCCCGCCGGAGCGCTCGAATCGACGGAACGAACGGGACGTTGGGAAATTTCGGGAGAAAATCCTCATTCTGGGGAAAAATCATTGAAAATCATCGACGCGCCGGACCAGAAAAATTCCTACGACCCGCACGTTACAGTAAATTCGATGTTTCCGACCGGAAAAATCGTGGTGAATTTCTTCCTCTATATTCAGGGTGACGCTTTTTTGCAGTGCGAAACGCGCCAGTATTCTGTTGCGCGGCAAAATTACGAGACGGGACCGACGTTCCAGATTCATCCCAACGGAGACGTTGCGGTCGATGGACGCATCCTCACGAAAGTTCCGCATGATTGCTGGGTTGAATTCTCGCTCGAATTTCAGTCGGGGACGCAGAAACAAGATGAAAAAGCGAATGAGAAACAAAACCGAAATCGTACTTGGACGCTGAAAGTTCGGCCCGAAAAGATGGAAAAAGCGGAGAGTTTTAAGGTTCCTTTGCCAAATTCGTTTTTCAAACAGCTGGAATGGGTGGGGATTTTGTCGCTCGAAAAAAACAATTCCGAATACTTTTTGGACGATTTTGAGGTGAAGAAAGCGAAATCTTCATTCAAAAAAGAATCAAATTCGGGTGAAAAATGAGCGGAATCGGTGCGTTACTCGAACTCCTTTTGGGAATCGTATTTATTGTACGAAAACACAATCCGGCATACAGTCTGATGTTTGCGGCTCTCGTGGACGGTTTGGACGGCGGAACGAGTTGAACGGACGTTGTAACGCAGATGATCGTCGGGGTGCGCAACATGTACCCCGCGATTGTTCGTATTTTATACGGATTCCACTTGAAAAGTTCGCTTTGAGCGGACATTATGGCGTCGTTTTGCGATAGTGCAACAACGGAACAAATAGTACTCAGAACGAATCACAGAGTCGCTACTGAATAACGCACGCTCAAATTTTGAAATTTAGATGATTTTTGTTTTAGATTTCTGTTTCACAGCCATTCGGTCGCGGTCGCACGATTCAGAACCACCGAATGAAAAAATTTCACCAATGCAGCAATATTTCGACGGCTCCAACTCCCAACAACGTCACGCTGATTACTGAATTCACATTGAAAAACGCGATATTTACACGTTTCGGGTCGTGCACATCCACAACATAATGTTCGTAAAAAAGCAGCGCCGCAATCGCAGCCACTCCGACCGCCCAAAGCGTTTTGAACGGTGGGAAAACAAAATAAAGTGCCGCAAGAGGAATCGGAACAAAAAAATGACAAACAGCGGCCGCTCGTAACGCATTTTTGACTCCAAAACGTCCCGGAATACTATAAATTCCGAAATTTTTATCAAAATCTGCGTCCATCGTTGCATAAATGATGTCGAAACCCGCCGACCAAAAACAGACCGCGCACGCCAGAATCACCGCTGAAAATTCGGCAGTCGGAATCATCGGGAAACTGGAAGTCCGTAAGAATTGAAGGAGATAAAAAATCCAAACCTCGCCGCGAATCGCCGCCCAAGCAGCAATCGGCGCCAGCATGAGCGACACGCCGAGCCAGAAGTGTACGTAATTCGTAAATCGTTTCGCGCAACTGTACCCCATAAGAAAGAGGAGGAGCGGAACCGATGCAAGCAGCGGGAGAGGATTGTACGGGAGAAAAAGAGCCGTCGAAGCAATAAACAAAAGGGCGCAGACGACCGTAAAAAACACCGCCGTCTTCAGCGAGACGAGTCCTGCAGGGAGGTGGCGTCCGGCAGTTCGAGGATTGAACGCATCCATTTTTCGGTCCGCAATCCGATTAAACGCCATTGCGGTACTGCGTGCGAAAATCATACAGAGCAGAACTCCGAGCAAATCGATCCATCGGAATGGAACGGTGGGAGCTTTTGCTATTTCCGGATGAAAATTGACGTACCACGCCATAATCGCCGCGAGAAACGCAAACGGAAGCGCAAAAATCGTGTGACTGAAGCGGATCAGCTCCAAAAATTTCCGAATCATCGTTCCCATCATTCCCGCTACAATGCTTGACGCACAAAAAAGATTCCGATGATAAACATACACAAATTCGGAACCCACATCACGAGGGGCGACAATCCGTGATCTTTCACCACATTTATAAGCAGCATCGTCACCGGAAAATAAATTAACACAAGCGGCAAAAGAACAATACAACACAGCATCAAAGCCCCCAAATTTCCTTTTTTTAAGGAAAATGGGGCAAAAACCCACGTCAGAAAAAAACTGTCGAAAGCAAACGCCAGACGCCGCGTCGGTTCGAGCTTTGCACGGCGAATCTGATTGTTACAATATTCAATCTCGTTATAATATTGATTCCACGACTCATTTGCAAGATCGACCGATTTTCGCGAAAAAAATGTACAAGCCGTCTGAAACGCAATTTCCTGATTTAGTTCCTGAATGCGCGCCTGATTTCGTTCCACAAAGGCGTCGAGTTGCGCCAAACTCATCGTCGCCGGACGACTCGAAATGCTGTCCTGCATTTGAAGATCTTTCAGGGAAAGCACGAGAGAACGAGCCATCGCCGAGGACATCTGATGTTGCGCATACTGAAAATCAGGGGATTCCATCGTCAGTTTAATGATAATTTCGTTCGGGTTGGTTACATGATAGACGTCCAGCGTTTTTGTGTAACAGATTTCATCCTCTCGAATCAGTTTTGCAGCAGCCCCGATTTCAATCTGCGCACTTTTTGCAGAAAACAAGCACGTCTCGTCAGTTTTTTTACTCGTTGCGAAAGGTTCAATCAGTTTTTTTCCATCTACATCCGTCACCGTCAGAACATAATTTTCGCCGATTGCCAGACATTTTTCGTTTTTGAGCGTTTTATAAACGATGCTTTCAGCAGAGGAGATCAAAATTTTTTGAATTCCCTGCCCGCCCCATGACATATTAACATCGGTCATCCAGAAAGAAAAAATACTCATCCCAAACGCGAGTAGAAACGAAGGAAACATGATGCGCCACGACGAGATTCCAGAAGTCTGAAGCGCCAGAATCTCACGCGAAGAAGTGATTCGCGAATAAATCATCATCGACGTAAATAACATCACAAATTGTGCACAAAACGTCTGTGAAAACGGAAAAACATACGGAATCAAACGCGGGATTTGCGACAGTGGAATTTTATTTGCAATATCCTGCATAAAAATCCCAACAACGACAAACAAAATCGTAAAACCGATCTGCATTATGAAAAAAGTTACAAATAATTCCACCAAAATCTTCGTTGGAATAATCTTAAAAAAATGCATAACGACCTCGTGAATTCAAAACCCCCAAAAGAAACGACGTCCCTCGCAATTTCTCACGATTTCTCGCGACATTTCCTCAATTACCCTCGCCTTTTCCTAACTTTTTCCTCGATTTTCTCTCAACTTCTTCGGCTCTGGAAAGAATAATTCATGAACGGTTTTCAATTCATATTCCAGACGTCATTCCAAAGGACGCCGCCCCACGAGAGACCGACACCAAATCCGAGCAGCATCGCGCGCTGATTGTGCGTAATTCCGCCGCTGCAACGAAGATTGTGAATCAAAATGGGGATGGTGCTGCTGACCGTATTTCCAAGTTTATCCAACTGAATCGGAACTTTTTCTGGGTCCAAATCCAGTGCCGAAATGAGACTTTCCAACATCTTCCGCGTGGCCTGATGCATCAAAAAAATATCAACATCGCTGATTTTGATTTTTGCGAGGTCCAGCAACTGCGCGACCAACGGCGGGATTTTCGAGTTGGTAAAATGCATCAACTCCGCACCGTCCATATACAGACTGCTTTTCCAGCGCCGCCGATGTCGCGGTTTCAGCGAAAGTTCCTCTGGACGAATCCCGCGGCCGTACGCAATGAGCGTGTCGGCTCCCTCCCCATCCGTTCCGAACAAAAAGGGTCCCAGCGACTTTTCTTCACTCGCGTCCAGCAGCGTGGCAGTCGCAGCATCTCCGAAAATCGTACGTAAAGAGCGATCGGTAGAATCAATGTATTTTGTGTAAGTTTCAGACGTGATTAACAGCACACGTTTCGCAACTTCCGTCCGAATCAGTCCGTCCGCAAGGCTCAATCCGTAAACGTACCCAGAACAGCCCAAATTGAAATCCAGAGCGCCGCAATCAATCCGCAATCCAAGCTGGTGCTGCACGATACATGCGGTGGTCGGAATCGGATAGTCCGGCGACTGCGTACACAGAAGCACGAAATCAATGCTTTCACGCGGAATATTATTTTCACGAATCAACCGATCTGCCGCTTTAAACGCCATGTCGGAGGCGAATTCATCGGGTGCGGAAATATAACGAGCGTAAACACCTGTTTTTGCACAAATTTCATCCAATTCCCACTCAGGATGTTCCACTTTCAAATCATCAATCGTTTCACATTTTTCGGGTAAATATACGGAAATTGGCCCAATGGTCGCGTATTTCATCTAACAGTCCTCTAATTTAGTCGAATTTTATACTGATTCCATTTCAATTTTTCACTTTGGGCGGCCATGACGGCAGTCGTTCGCAACAGCGTGACGACTGAGAAGCGGAAAATCAAAATGCATCGGGTACATAATTATCTTACCTGAAAAATCCATTTTCGTCAAGATGATACAGCCATAAATCAACAAAAAAACATGGGAATTTCTGGATTTCTCTGCGCTTTCTGACAAAAACATCCCGTCACATCTTAAAAAACTGTTCAATTCGTTAAAACCCGCACAAGTTCCGAAACGTTTGAACTGCGCCGATCCGCCAAAATGCAAGAACTGTATTCAGAATTGATGGTGCACAAAATCTGAAAATACGCAGAACTTGATTCTCGTGCAAATTTCATAACAAGGAAAAGTGATTTCCAGCTCGTGTACGGCTGCGTGTCGAGCGACTTAAAAAAGGGAGAGTCTGACGAAACGAGAATCAAATCGGAAAGTTCTTGCATCCCCTTCTGAGCGACAGGAAGCTGCGAAACGCTGAAATACAACTGGCGCGCATGCGCCAGCGACCGCTGTTCCTGCGGGGACCCCGGCGTGTATTGATCAAGCCCCGGTTGAAACCCTTCCAATTTCGGTGTGGTTTCAGGTTCCGGAAACTTCATGTCGTCTTTCCATACCGGCCGGATTCCTGCACGCCACGAAATAGCGCACAATTCACGCCACGCCTCGGCCTTCAACCCCAGTCGCTCGGTTTCAAGAATCGAAGAATGCAGCGCCATCAAAAGTCCGTAGGTCGAAACGGGACTCGTGAGTGAGTCGTTCAAAACCCGTTTTGAAAGTCGCGAAACAATTTTCTGCTGACCGTCCAAAACGCATTCCTGGTCCATAAACATCACGTACCGCCAGTACGCGCACACCGCCTCCTCACGCCGAGAACCGGAAACCGTGCGAGAAAGAACGTCCTCTAAAGAAATCCGGTCGCCGAACCCCAAAGAGACCGGATCCGAAGACGTAACGCCGTCGGAAACAACGTCCGAAACGCCTCCTGAAACACCCACCGATGCGCTTCCCGAAACGCCAGAAACACTTTGATACAAAGTATCGGACGATGATTCAAGAACGGAGCGGGAAACGGGGGGATAATTCACACGCTGGACGATTTCTCCTCTATTTTCCGCACGAACCGCCAGATTTCTTGAAGGTTCCGCCTCTGGTTGAAACGGGGAACGAAGGGATTCGTCACGCTGCGCGCCGTCTTTTGAGGGAGCCGGAACGTTCAAAATCGGATTTGTATCGACGCCCGTCTCGCCTCCAATCGGACGAAATTCGTTTCCCGGAGGGGGTGTTTCAATGGTCGGCGCGCCCAAAGAAGCGCCTGGAACAACAGAATCTGCGGGGACTGCGGGGTTTACGGCAGATGCAGGGTTTAATGGAATTTCAGCAGGCGCGTTTAAATCAATGTATGAATTTTCTTCGTACCCTCCGACTGTTACACCGCTTTGCGTATTTTCTCCATTTTGCTTATTTCCCACAGAACTTGCAGATCCTGCTGGATTTGCAGAAGCGCCAGTCGCTTCGAAACCTTCATTTCCCTCAGAACCCGTACTTCCTTCAAACGTTTTTGGCGGCTCCGGCTGAGGTGCTGGAATTGAGGTCGAAGGAAGATTCGAAGGAGCGGCCGAAGGAAGTGCCGGCGGGGTTTGCGGCGGAACATAATTTTCGAGGTCCACTTGAGGGAGCGGACGCGTTAAAAGCGGGGCCAAAGACGCACCCGACGAGGATTTAATATACAGGACGTAATTCAAAATATCCTGATTGTAGGAAAAAAGGACGTCGAAAAACGCCTTGCGCCGCGCATCCAGTTCGTCCCAGCACGCTAAAATTATTTCAGAATTTTCTTTGGAAGAAACCGCCGCATCCAAAAGATTTTCAGCCGAACGATAGGCGTTTGTGGCCGCCAAAAGCTGCTCGTAATGCAGACGGATGAGACCGTGATAGAACGTCAGCGTCGACGTGACGCTGTTCGGATCCATCTCGTCGTACCGCGTGTCGTACGTTCCCGCATGAGGAAGCGTTTGGGCCGTGATTTCTCGAACGTAACCCGTCACTTCCGCAAGTTCTTTCGCATTGCTTCGGAGTGCCACCCGAGCAACAGCAAGGTTTGCGTCTGCCGCAATCGCAGCGTTTTTGTAAACGTTCATCGAGGAATCGGTTTCCGTTGCAGAAAGTTGTTTCATCGCCGCCTGACGATTCTGCCAATAGTTGATTTCGCTGCGGATCTCGGCCGACTTCCAATAAATCTGAATCGCAGAAGGAAGAGAATGGTTGTTGTACGAAATCTTTGGCGATGATAGAAACATACGTAAATCTATCTCTTGAACGTTCGGCAAAAATGCAGAGTTTCCTGTCGCAGTTGCTTGCGGCTCCAACGGCTCGCAAAGTGCAATCAAAAGCTGACGGGAAGCGGAAACTTCTTCGACCGAAACCTTTTTCACGGGACCGGAAACCGAGGGTTCCAAAGTCGAAACCGCATTCGAAGAAAGGGGAGAAAGCACATCGGACGCCGATCTAGGTTTCGTATTCTGCACAGGCTTTGAATCTTGAGCAGATTTACTGTCCGGCAGAGTTTCTGCTATTTCTGCTGTTTCCGCAGCTTTCGCAGCTTTTACAGAACTTTTATCCTCCGCAGAAGTTCCTCCCTCCAAAGAACTTTCAAGTACTACAGGCATTTCATTCTCCGCAGAACCTTCAAGCACTACAGACGTTTCACCATCCGCGGAACCTTCAAGCACTACAGACGTTTCACCCTCCGCAGAGTCTGCAACCCCCGCAGTATTTCTAACCTCCGCAGGAGTTTCCGCATTTTCAGAATTCGTACCTTCAAGCGGGTTTGAACCCTCGTCAAAATTGACCGTTTCGGACGGAGTTGCGCTTTCCGGATGATTTATGTTTTCAGAACGATTTATGTTTTCAGAACGATTTATGTTTTCAGAAGGGTTTATGTTTTCGGACAGATTCGCAGTTTCCACAGGAAGCGTCTCTCCGGAAAGATTTTCCGGCACTGTGGAATCTGTGGAATCTGTGGAATCTGTAGGATTTATAGAATCTGCGGGCTTTTCAGGCTCTTCTGCAAGCAGCAATGCATCCTCCGACGAGTCCAAAACCGAAAAAACACCTTCATCTGAAATCTGTTCCGTTATCGGAATCGTTTCAAGCGCCTCCACAGAAACAACAAAGGTCGCCCCGGCCACCGCGATTGAAAACAGTACGTTAGGAATTTGACGAATACGCAACATAAAAAGCCTGGTGAAACGTTAAAAAACGGATGATTAAAATGAAAATAATAATGAAAAATGGAAATGGGAGCGTGCGTAAAGTGACCTTATACTAAATTATGGAATCGCTTTCAACACGGGTTCGATAAATTCTTCCAAATCCGGTGAAAGTTTTTCAGCAATTTTCAAAAATTTTGCCGCTTTATCGTTTTGACCATCGGAATAAAACGTAAAACCCGCAACCAAGTTCAAATCGCTGTTTCCCGGCGCATTCACGGCGGCTGTTTCGAGAGCGGCAAACGCTTTTTCCTTGCGGTCGGACGCACTTTGATACATATAATCCATCGAAAACGGACTGGCCGGCCACAATCGAGAAGCATTCAGACCCTTTTTGCAAAAGTCTGCCGCCGCTTCGTAATTTCCGCGCGCAACCTCCGTGTACGACAGTCGGAACCACGCGTCCGGCATAAATTCCAAATCAGTCGTCACCTGCGAGTATTTCGCGTATGCAGACGCAATATCGCCGTCGGCAAACAACCCATCCGCTTCTTGAATGTTTTTCCACGCCCCATCCACTTCAGCTTTCGTAATTTGAGGGAGTTGCGCAGCTTGTTCTGCTTGTGCAGTCTGCGAATCATCCACAAGCACCGATGTTTGAGCGTTTTGGAATGCTTGAACATCCTGGGAAGCTTGGGTACTATGGGGAATTTGTGCAGATTGAGACTCTTGCGTTATTTCTGCTTCTGTAATCGGGTCGGTTTCCTCCAACAGAGACGCATCAATCGAGGCCGGTTCCTGAACCGTTCCCGCATTTTCATCGATGTAAACCGCTACAGACCCCCCGCTCGGCGCAGTTTCTGCCGGATAGTAATAGTAAACCGGCGTTCCGCCCGAGACATAATATCCCATCGCGTACCCCGCCCCATATTCGGTCGCACCAATCCACCACGGATAAACGGGACGATAATCAGGCTGCCATCCGTAACGGAACCTCACAGGGTCGTAATAATACGGCATATAGGGTTCGTGGTACGGATGGTACATCGGAGCGGCAATCGGATGCGAGGGACCCATCGGATGGGGCGGTCCCATCGGGTACGGCGGTTCCATTGGACGTCCCGGACGACCGTAAACGTCGTGATTTCCGGGATTTCCGTAATAACCTCGCTCTCCGTAAATGTTTCTGTAACCAGGATTTCCGTCGATTCGAGCCGCTCCGCTTCCGATATTTCCAGCGTCGCCGGGAGAGCGCCGCCAGTTTCGCCCCTCATCACGCCCAACGTCACGCGGAACGCCGCGCCCTGCATCACGTCCGTCGAAATTTCGTTGAGGTGCAGTAAAATCGCTGCGTCTTTCCGGCGCACGACTTCCAGAAAAACCACGGTTTTCCACGTGCATTCCACCACCAGACACACCGCCGCCGTGCGCTCCGCCAGCCGAAAAACCGCCGCTGTGACCGCCGCCGCGAGGTTCCTGAGCATTAAGAGGAACCACAAAAATGCAGGACGCCAGCAAAACACTCGCAATACCGAAGTATTTCACACTGTTTTTTTTCATGGTTTCTCCTTCTGAAATAAAAATTTTTCTACTCATTTTTTAGAAACATCTTTCCTTATTTATATTATGATGAAACTTTCCCGAATTACAAGGGGGCAAAGCCCTTTTTTTATGAAAATTTTACTAAAATCGCAAAAACATCTTTCTTTTTTGGGTCTTTCCCCCTTGCGAAAACGCAAAACAAAGGGTAAAATAAAAAAATAATGTCCTTTTTTGCTCCCTCATTCCTTTGAATCCAACAAATTCCATTGAAAACCCCCATTCAGAATAACGCACTGTACGCACTGCTTTTATGTACAGGAATCGTCTGCTTCGGACTTCTTTTCGGGATCCTTTTTGGTCTCGGATGGATGTTTCTAACTATTGTGCGAGATTCTTTTTCATGGAAAGGGTTTCCCGTTTGGGTTTCTCGTCACGTGACGACACTTTTTTGTTTGGGATATTTACCGTTTCTGGCGTTTTGGGGGAATTTCACGCAATTCACAGGTTTGCCGCGCCTTGAACCGCCCGACGCATTCTGGCTCCTGAATTCTTATACGTTCCTACTCGAACTTTTTCTGCTGTTTTCGCACAAAAACGACAGTAATCGCGTCTTTTTGTTTTTGATCGCCATGGAACAATTTGTTTCCGGAACGATTTTCTACCCGCAGGTTTCGTCGCTCCTGATGTTTGCGCCCACACTCTGGTTTGCGTTCGTTTTTCTGAATCTTCAGGCGCAGCTGATGCAGGCGAAAAGTGCGTTCCGATTCGAAACAACGAGTCTGTGTGAATTTCTGGTTGCACGATTTTCGTCCGAAAATCGTCCCGCTGCGTCCAAAGGTCGTCGAACCGCGCTCATGCTGGGAAAAGCGGACGAAGAAGAGATTCGATTTCGTTTGAAACCCTACCCAGTTGAAATTCTGAGACAAAATCAAACGCTGCAATTCCGAACATATCCCGACAGTATGAATTCTGTACCGTTTTTGTTTGAAGCGTCTCCCGCCGCATCGCATTCGAGGGTGGGACGTTCGTCCGTCCGATGGACATTCTCGTTTCTGATTTTTGGAATAATATTCTTTGTTTTTTCGTACAGGCCGACTCATTTTCAGGGTGGAAATTTCGGGTGGAATGTTCCCGCGAGCATCGGATATTCGGAGACGTCGCGACTGGGGGAGATTGGACCTCAACTGGGAAATCCCGCCCCCTTTTTTTGGCTTCGATTGTACGAGGACGATGGTTCAAAAACGTGGAAAGTCCCGTTAAAACCCGACTCCGGAAAAACTGCATTTCGGGAACCGATGTATTTGCGCGGTGCGGTTTTCGACCAATATACGGATGCAGAGTGGAAGCCTTCAAGCACGATGAGAGGGGTCAATCCGACAAACACAAAGCGCCGTAAGAATTTTGCACATGAAAACATGTATCTTGTTCCAGAAATCTTTGCGCAACCCGGTCTGATTCGGATGGAAGAGACGTTCGAACCGACGACGGAAGAAACGTTTTTTGCGTGCTGGCCGTGCTTTGTACCGCCGATTGAGTTTGATTTTCCGTCGAAATTCGTGTCGAAAAAGGAAAAGATTTCTTTCGGTGAGTCGGAACCGACTCCGGGCGTTCCGTACTCGCTCCTCACGTCCGGCTTCCGAATTCAGCAGGAAACTGGCGCTTTTTTTGAGTCGGAATGGACGCCCTGCATGGCGCCGATTCTGAATCCCGAACTGCTGAAGAAGCCGAACCCGGAAGAATTTCCGTTTTTGGAAGCAACGGCGCAGGAGTGGGTGAATTCGTGCTGGAACGATGCGTTTGAAAACGGTACACCTCCGACGATGCGGGAACTGGCGCTTACGATGAGTCGGAAATTGGCGGAATCTCCGCAGTTTCATTACTCCACCTCTGCGGTAAAACGCGAGCGCGGCCTCGATCCAGTCGAAGATTTTATGAAAAATAATCCGCAGGGACACTGCGAGTTTTTCGCATCGGCTCTCGTTCTGATGCTTCGGTCCCAAGGCGTTCCAGCCCGTTACGTTGTGGGGTTTGCGCCGCAGGAATACAGCCCTCTTGCAAACGCTTGGGTCGTGCGTCATCAGGACGCGCACGCATGGGTCGAAGCGTGGATTCCGCCTCGTGAAATCCCGGCTGAAGTGATTTCGTCTTCCTCCGTTCCACCTTCATTCTGGCAGAACGGCGCGTGGCTCCGGCTCGACCCCACTTCTGGAAATCTGCTGGCGGAACGAGATGCAACTCGCGGACTGTTTTTCACTCCGCGCGATGTTTTTCGTACGATTTTAAACAATTATATTTTGAATTTAAATTTTCAAACTCAACAAAAATGGATTTATGAACCCATTCAGAAGTTTTTTGTCGCGTTAAACAAAGCAAAAAACATGCGTCAGTTCCTTCTTTGTGCCGTCCTCCTTTCGTTCTGCGTTTTTTTCCTCTTCTACACAAAGCAAAAAATGCGTCCGAATGCGAAAACAGAAAAACGTTCAAAAAACATTCGATACGGAAAAACGTCGATTCAGAACGCACCTTCTTCAGAGGATTCAGAGTCGGCACCGTCCGCAGCTTCCGCACTTCGGCGCAGTCACGCAGTCGCATTCTATCACGAGCTTGAAGATATACTAAAATCCAATGGATTCGTACGAAAAACAGGAGAAACGTCTTTGGAATTCGTACATAAAGTAGAGACGGAAACGGGACGTGAGGATTTGGTTCCTCTCACCTGGAAGTATTACGCGATGCGTTTCCGGGTTTGTAAAAACGGAAACGAACGCCTTGACATTTTCTGAAAATAGTTTATAATAAAGAAATTCGTATGCTGGTTCCACAATGAAATTCAGTTTTCATAAGACTGCAGGAGTCGTGGTGTGCAGCTCCAACGGCGGACAGGAAAACTGAAATTCAAAATAGTGTTAGTATACTATATTATACTCGGTGCATTATTATACTTGATGTATTTTGATTTTTCGTTTCTCGTCGCTCGCGCAATCGCGAAACGACTGCCGCAGCAGCAGCCCAATGCGAAATTTTCAAGAAGAACGAGTATTTTTGCCGTTTCCCCCTGTTCCATAAAATTGAAGTGATAAACCAATATGATTCTCCTTTCCGTTGATTCTGTACGTAAATATTATGGTCCCGAACCCGTTCTGGACGGCGTCACTTTTGAAATCCATCCTGGTGAAAAAGTTGGACTGGTGGGGCCGAATGGAACCGGAAAAAGTACGCTTATGAAAATCATTGCGGGGCGCGAGGATCTTGATGCGGGAAAAGCGGAGTTCCATCCTTCCGTTCGGGTGGGATATTTGGAACAGCAGCCCGAACCGTCGGAACGAACGCTTTGGGAGGAGGCGCATCTGGCGCTCGCGGACCTCGTAACGCTGCAAAATGAAGCAATTTTTGTCGCGGAACAGCTGGCGACCGAACAGGATCCAAAGGAACACGAACGTTTAGGGGCGCGCTACGATCGGCTTCAGCAGGAATTGATGCGGATGGACGCGTACAACCTCGATTATAAGGTCGAGCGAGTGCTTCAGGGGCTGGGTTTTCTGAACAATCAGTGGGAAACGCCCGTTTCAGCTCTGAGCGGCGGCGAGCAAAACCGACTGATGCTTGCAAAATTGCTGCTTGCGGAGCCGGACGTGATGTTGCTCGACGAACCTTCGAACCACCTCGATTTGGATGCGACCGGCTGGCTCGAAGAGTTCCTCATGGAGTCCGATGCAGCTGTGCTTGTGATTTCGCACGACCGTTACTTTCTCGATCGCGTTACGAACCGAACGTTGGAACTTTTTGCAGGGACAGTCGACGCATATATCGGCAATTTTTCTGCGTACGTTAAACAAAAAGAGGAACGGCTGCTGGTTCAGAAACGTGCGTACGAAAAACAAAAGGAGGAGATTGAGAAAGCGGAAGACTTCATTCGGCGCAACCATTACGGAATGAAAGCGGGTCAGGCGGAAGATCGGCGGAAAAAGTTGGAACGAATCGAACGGGTTGAACGGCCTCGTGAAATCACGTGTCCCGCGATGGGAATCCAGACGAAAGAACGGACGGGCGACATGGTTTTGCGCGTTCACGACCTCAAAAAGAGTTTTGATCGCGTCCTTTTTGAAAAAGTTTCCTTCAATATCGAACGCGGCGAGCGCTGGGGACTCATTGGGCCGAACGGCTGCGGAAAAACGACGATGCTGCGGTGTCTCCAGGGGATTCTTGAGCCGGACGAAGGAAAAGTTCAAATTGGAACGGGTGTTAAAATAGGGTATTTCGACCAGCAGCTGCAATCGGTGGAAGGGGATCGAATGGTGGTGGATGCGATTCGGCCGAGCCACAAAGAAATGGACGAACCTGCACGACGATCGCTTCTAGCGCGCTTTGGAATCACCGGCGATCAGGTGCTCCAGAAGGTTGATTCCCTGAGCGGAGGAGAGCGTTGCAGAGTCGCAATGGCGCGTCTGGCCAGCGAGGACGCTAATTTCCTCATTCTCGACGAACCAACAAACCACCTCGATTTATGGGCGCGCGAGGCGCTCGAAAAAAATATGGCCGAGTTTGAAGGAACCGTTTTATTCGTGAGTCACGACCGTTATTTCATCAATCAGGTCGCAACGCACCTTCTCATCGTCGAACCAGGACGGGTGCGAGTCGTTCCGGGAAACTACGAAACTTGGATGAATATGCAGAATGCGCGCGAATCCCAAGGTTTCAACACGTCAAAATCGGTCGGAAAAGACGATTTGTGGAAGCACGGACTGAAAAAATCGAAACAAAATGGAAAAGATGCAGAAAATGCGAGAAGTACAGAAAATGCAAAGAATGGCGGGAGTGGAAAGAATGCAAGAAATGCAAAAGGTACAAAGAATGTGCCGGTGACAAAAGATGTGAAATCGTCCGGGAATCAAAACGCAAATAATTCTGAAGATGAAAAACGTTTTGAGGCACCGCACACCACGCCGAAACCCAAGAAAATCCGAAAATATCCCTATAGAAAAGTGACGGATATTGAGGATGAGATTTTTGTACGAGAAATGAGGGTCGAGGAGCTTCAGAAGGACCTGATGGATCCGAATGTGTTGCGCGACGGAGAACGTGTGAAAGCGGCACAGGAAGAAATCGAGTCGGAACAGCAAAAATTGCAGGCGCTTTACGAACATTGGGACGAGGCGACGGAACTTAATTGGTAGACGAAATTTGCACACTGTTTAACGTACATAATTCAATAACACTCTGACCGACCCGCAATCACACGTTTTTCGTACGGATGATTGTGTTGCGTAAATCTTCTGATACAAATAGGTTACGGAAATTTCAAACCGTGAGTTTCCGCAACCGTCTTGTACAAATTTCAGTACTTGTTTCATTTGTGTTTCCGTCACAAAATCGGATGTAAATCAGGCACAAAATCCGTCAAAATTCAAAATAAATTCAAAGTAGCATCCTGTGCAACATCTGAAATGAATTCTGGAGTAAAATCTGCCGTTATAAACGTTCCGGAAAATAAAAATCTTTCGCTTTTTTTAAGAAAAAAATGAAAAAATGCTTGCAATTATCGTATAGATAAGCTATAATACAGAATATGGGAAATTTATTCAGGTTTTTGAAAGTTTTTTAAAGTTTTTACAGTTTTTACAGGGGTGCGTCATGAGAAATTCTTTTTCCTCCGTTCTTTCGGCGGGATCCGCTTCTCGAAATCGAAAATCATCAACGACTGCGACAAAGCATGCGCTGCGAATCGAATCGCTCGAAGAACGTGCGTTGTTGGATGCGGTTCCGCTCGTAAGCAACGGGACGGATGAAGATCAAAATACCGCAATTTTTCAGACGGTCGAGACGATTCAGGCGGAAAAAGCCGTTGCAGACGCCAAAGATTTGGAAATTGTACAGCAATCTATCACTGCGGCGGGGCTGATGGACACTCCGGAAACATCCGCAATCACGAACCCTGCGATTGCGGGTGTGATTGAGAGCGAGACGGGAACCTACTACATCCTTGATTTTGCGGTCGAAGGAACCACCCAGCGCGTTTTCGTGGCGGGCGTTGCTGCGGAGGATATTTCGAATGTCGTTACAAAAATGACCGCTCACGTTCTTTCCGGAAGCACCTCGGCGATGAACATCACCGGAGATTTTGTTGACGCCGACAAATACTCCACCTCCGTCTCGAACATGTGCTGGGCCGGAGCCGTCTCCAATGCGCTCTGGTACACCGGATGGGCGAACGACAGCACGGCTCTTGGCGACAGCGGAACTTCCATGTTCACCTCAGAAGACAGCGTGTTGAGACATTACGGCGCCAATTTCACCAATCAGGGCGACGAAACCTTCTATTCGGGCGAATGGTTCATTGATGGAAGATTCCGCCCTCAATCCTGGGCGAGTTGGACGGACACAACCCTCGTCGAGGGAAGCACCGGCGGCGGTTTTTATTCGGATGATTACAATCTTTTGTTACGCACAGCGTCTGGAAATCCTACGTTTATCGCGAACGGAAAAACGATTGAAGTACAAGAATCACTTACGGGCGGCAATTTCACAAATTTGCTCGATATGCGCACCCAGCTTGAAGCAGGAAGCGGAGCCACCTTCCATATTTCGTGGAACGGCGGCGGACACCTGATTTCCGGCTGGGGTTACGTTTACGACACTGCATACGAAACAACCGACCCAAACTATTATAAAAGCGTCCTCATCACCGACCCGGACGACAATCGTTACAGCGGTTCTTCCGCACCCAACAACCTCAAGTGCGTCTCACTCGAATACAAAAACAGCGCCCTCTACATGCTTGATTATGGTTACGGAACTGGAAAAGGAACCACGACGTCCGGAAACACCTACATTTTGAACTTCACCGCACTCACAAAATACGAAAGTTCCGTGGATTTGGCCGCCAGAAACACGAGCGTCCTCAGCAGCGACAGCGTCGATGCGGGCGCTTCCGTCACGCTTAGAAACATTTACGTCAATAATGCAGGCGGCGAAAATTCACACGTTTATACAATTAATATATATGCCTCCATCGACGGTACAATTACGTCCTCGGACATTCTGCTGGATTCCTTCACAACGAGCGACCTTTCTGCCGGACGGAATGCCGTTCTGTCGCGGACGTTCAGCACTGAAAATCTCGCGTTTGGTTCCACTTACACCATCGGTTACATCATCGAATCGACGCTCGACACGAATGAGACCAACAACACGGGAGTCGCCGCAACGACGCTCACAATCGGTCCCAAAACGCTCGATGCACCTGCGATTCTTAAGACGGACATCGCGAAAACAAGTGTCAGCGTTCGTATTCGTTCCGTTTCCAATGCGTCGAATTATGTGCTGGAATATTCAACAGACGCGACATTCAGCAATCCCGCTCTCATCGTCTCGAACACGTACGATTCCGACGGAATCTATGTCTTGGAGGATCTGAAGGGTGAAACCACCTATTATTTCCGCTGCAAAGCCGTCGGCGACGGAACGTACTACAACGATTCCCCGTATTCTTCCATTCTGACGGTCACGACGCTTCCGTACACCTACGACCTGGAATGCAACACGGATGTGGAACTTTCGTCCAACGTGGTCGCCATCGGCGAGTCGGTGACGGTTAAAGGAATTGAAATCAAGAACAACGGCGACACTTGGTCGGGCGACTACACGCTCTGCTTGTACGCCTCCACAAACAGTTCCATTTCCACCTCAGATATTTTGCTCGATTCGTACGAGATGAAATCGCTTGCAGCCGGTGCCGTCGAGACGATTTCACCAACGCTCTGCACCGACCTACTCGATACAAACCGTTCCTACTACATCGGATGGATGATTGTTTCGGAAAAAGACAAAACCTCTTCCAACGATAAAGGTCACTCCAAAGGAATGCTGCGCGTGACGCAAATCGCGCTCGGAAATCCGACTCTCGAAATTGAGGCGGTCACCAGCACCACAATCAGCGTAAATATCGGCGGTGTGGAAAACTCGGCGGCCTATGTTGTACAATATTCAGAAACTGAATCCTTTGCCAAAATCTCAACCCTTCGTTTCACCCAGGACGGCTCGCAGACGATCACGGGGCTGAAACCTTCGACCGCCTACTACTTCCGCTGCTACGCGGTGCGAAGCGGCGCGTACCTGAATTCCGGGTATTCTGACGTTGTGAGTGCGGAAACGAACCGTCTCGGACTGTCTCCCTCCCTTCACGCTTCCGGAAATTCCGTAACCGTCCAGTGGAACCGTCTGAGCGGCGTCACGAGTTACATCCTCTACACGCGCGTGACCGGCACCGGAACATGGAAAGAAACCGTCGTATACGACTCCAAATCCACCTTCCAGGGGGTTGCTGGCTGCTCGTACGATGTGCGGGTCAGCGATTACGACCGTACAGATTTCAGTGAAACGATGGAAGTAACGCTTCTTCAGAAACCGATTCTTGGAAACGCCGACTCTACAAGCACTTCCGTTTCCGGAACCATCACGAATTATTCGCAGACGAATCTCACCGAAAGCGACATTTGCACCGTCACAATCACTCAAATTGGAACCGTCACGGCCAACTACAGCGCGATTCTCACCCTTGAAAATGGAAGCGGGTCGGCGGCGTTTGTAGGAACGGGAATCACCGCGACCCTGCAAAATGGTGTTTTGACGCTCAACGGACTGCGAAATACGACGAGTTACACGTTCGTCGCGACATTCAGCACCCTGAATGATGAAGGTCAGGAAATTTCCTGCTCCGCAATCTCCACGAGTCTCAAAACCACAACCCAAGCGGCCGAGCCGGGCGAGGTTTCAAGCGGAATCACCGTTCTCGAAACCACGGCGCAAACCATGACGGTTCAATGGGATCCGATTTTGCTTCCTGGAAACGGCTATATTCCGACTTTTTACACCGTCCGATACCGAAAAGCCGACTCAACGCGCTGGACGACTTCCACAACGAAAGCGTCCGCATCAACCCCTTACACCATCACGCGGCTGGCGGCGGATACGGAGTATGAAATTCAAGTGACTGCAACTCCCGTACGCAGAAAAACCGTTTCAACTGAGATTCTGTCTGTGATGGAAACGACGAATATTCAGCTTCCGACACCCCGTATGGTAAAAGATTTCGCAAATTCCTACGATTTTGGAATCGCCATCGAGAATTTTGATTCCACGAAGCTTTCTCAAAGCACCCATATGACGGTGACGATCGTAAAAATCGGAAACGTCACGAAAAATCTTTCCACGACGTTTGCTCTCGACGGCGGCACCGGAACCTTTACGGGAATTGATGCGGTCTGTACATTTGAAAACGGAACGCTTGTTTTTACAAATGCCGCTGCAAACACGACTTACAACATCACAACGTCTTTCTTGATCGTGAATAACGGGGAAACCTCAGCATCCTCCAACACTTCCAAGGTTGTGAAAATCACCACCCAGAAATCTCCTTACGACACGCCGATCTGCAACGTACACGGCGTCAGCGTGAACAGCGCAGAAGTCGCGTGGAATGCCGTT
The DNA here is from genome assembly GCA_964438515.1 of uncultured Planctomycetaceae bacterium. Taxonomy (GTDB): domain Bacteria; phylum Planctomycetota; class Planctomycetia; order Pirellulales; family Thermoguttaceae; genus RGIG3701. The sequence goes on along the minus strand of CAYTLK010000006.1, from coordinate 12,469 downwards.
TATGGAGAAAATTCGACGCGTTTAGCGTCTTCTTATACGGTTCAATACCGAGTGAGCGGCACAGAGGCTTGGAAAACCGCATCTTCTGCCGTCAAAACCACGAGTTACACGATTACGAAGCTGGCGTCCAACACAACGTATGAAATTCGTGTTTTTGCGAATAAAAGCACCGCTTTTGCACAATCCGAAGCCTCAATGACCGCCTGCACAACCTGGGCGCAGATCGCAAAACCCAAAGTGACGCTCATCAATCAGGGGTCCAACGTCCTTGTAAATCCCAACGCATCACTTCGGGCCGACAAAATCGGCGGAGTACAGTTTAAACTGACGTTGAACGGAAAATATTCGACCGACACAGAAACCAAGGCGTTCAAAACCAATATCGAATGGGACGCTTCCGTTCCGTACGATTTCACATATGGAACTCTCACGTTCAATAAATCAACTGGTATGATTTCCGTTGCGTTAAATGCCGACTACGTTTCATGCACAATGCGTATCGGTTTCGCCGAAATTTCAGGAATCCTCAAAAATGGAACGCCTGCATCGTGGGATGGAACCGTAAATTCCGCCTATTTTACAATCCGTTAAACCCCAAAACTTGTATCACACGCGCACACATATAATGAAAAATATTACAAAAATCATATGGGTGTTGTGGGGCCTCTGCTTCGCCCTTTTTGGGGGAAACTCCCTCCTTTCGGCGCAGGAACGAGGCCCGGAATTTCGTCTTGACGCACGTGAATTCACAAAACGGATTCGTATCGGATGGAACCTCGGAAACACGTTGGAAGCACATACAAAAGATGCGTCCTGTGCAAAAGATTCAGCCGATGCAAAAGATTCAGCCGGAAAAACGCCTTCCATTGAGGAAGCAGAAACGCTTTGGTGGAACCCCGTGACGACGGAAGCGATGATTGAGAAAGTCGCAAAATCCGGCTTCAACGCACTAAGAATCCCCGTCACGTGGTCAAAATTTACTTCAAAAGACCCTAAAACCGGAAAATTCGTCATTTCTCGCGACTGGTTGAATCGTGTACATGAAGTTGCCGATTACGGCCTGAAAAATGGAATGATCGTCATCGTGAATATGCATCACGACGATAAAATCTGGATAAATGTCGCAAAATCCGGCTCCGAATGGGACGCAATTCTTGAACAATATCGACAAATGTGGGAAATCATTGCGGATGAATTCAAAAATTGTGACGAAAATCTGATTCTCGAAGCCGCCAATGAAATCGTGGCGGGAGAGGATTGGTGGGGGAAAGATGACGTCTTTTTTGAACGTCAAAATGCTTTGTACCGCGTTTTTTGGAAGACGGTCCGTTCCTCCGGCGGAAAAAACGCTCAGCGCTATTTGATGCTTCCAACCTACGGCGCGCAGTGGTACGCACACCAGTACGAAAAAATTTGGTTTCCCGAAAACGATTCCCACATCATTTGCGACATCCACTGGTATTCTGCCGACACAAATCCAGAAACGTACGAAAATACGTTTCCCAAAATGGCCGATTTCTTTCAAAAACGGAACGTTGGTTTCGTGTTCGGTGAGTGCGGACTGCAAAAATCCAATGCGGCTCTTGCTGCGGACTGGGCGCCGGCATTCATCGGAACGGCAAAAAAATACGGAATTCCTTGCATGCTGTGGGACGATGGAGGGAATTTTCAGATTCTCGCACGAAAATATTGCGTCTGGAACAACGACGAATACGTCTCTGCGGTCCTCGACGCGGCCGACGGCAAAACAAAATCTGTCAGAAAAGTGATTGCGGCTGAAATTCAGTATCAAAACTGGTACTGCAACGGCGGCGCGTGCGTCATTAATTCCAACGGTTCTGCAAAAGTAACGTCCGGCTCCGACTTCGTGCATCAGGTTCAGACGTGCTTCAACCTTCCCGCAAAATCCGTTGCGGCATTGAAAAAACTTGCAGGAAAATCAAAAGACGGTTTCGTTTATATTGATTTCACAGGTTCCTTCGAAACGGGTGCAAATGAAAATAAACTTTTTATCAAAGGTGCGCTTTGCAGCGGCGGCGGTTGGGAAATCGGAAAGGATTGGGAATTCACCCTCATTTCCGGCGGAAAAATTACGATTCCGTTTCCCGTGTCGCACATTCTGTCGGACGACCAGCTCGCACTGACACTCCAATTGAACAATTATACGTACGGAAAGGGAATTCGAAACCTGAAAATGAAGATTTCGACTCCTTACTGTAAATAGTACACTATTCAACATTATTAAAACGCCGATGTACGTTCTTCTTTGAAGCGCAACATCGGCGTACATTATTCCTCGAAACGTAACGTTTCTGCACGTTATTCCATAAAACTCAACGTCGGCGTACTTTTGCTCGTCACAAGCGACATGAATTCCGCGCGGGTCCGTGCGTCCTTCAGGAAACTGCCGCGCATTGCGGACGTGACGCACGTTGCGCCAGGTTTTCGGATTCCGCGAATCGCCATACAGGTGTGAAGCGCCTCCACAACGACGCCGACGCCGCTGGCGTCGAGTTCGCTCATCAGAAGATCCGCGATCGTGGCGGTCATGCGTTCCTGAACCTGCGGACGCTGCGAAACAACTTCCACAACGCGAGCCAGTTTGCTGAGTCCCAAAATCTTTCCATTCGGGAGGTAGCCGATGTGGACCTTTCCCATGAATGGGAGAAAGTGGTGTTCACACATACTGTTGAACGAAATGTCGCGTACAAGCACGATTTCGCTGTATTTTTCGGTAAAATATTTGTGAAGATGGATGCGGGGATCGACTCGCAGTCCCTGAAACATTTCCGCGTACATACGCGCAACTCGCTTCGGCGTTTCTTTCAGCCCTTCCCGATCGGGGTCCTCCCCAACAGCAATCAAAATCTCACGAAATGCACGCTCAATCCGCTCCAGATCGACCGTTTTTTCCTGACTCTCTTCCGCTTCTGACATGAAAAATCCTTTATTCGTAAACTCTTAATTAGTGTACATATATCACATCTCTTCAGACGTTTTCATCAATCACGGACTGAAGCTTGGATTTTGACTGAACCCCCATGAACTGTTCGATGAGGTCGCCGTTTTTGAAAACGAGAATCGTCGGAATCGTCGTAATTCCATAATGGTTCGCGACCTCGTCAGACTCCGCGATATCGACTTTCACAACTTTAGCGGTCCCTTCGTTTGCTTCCGCGATTGCGTCCACAACAGGTGCAAACGCCCGGCAGGGAGCGCAGCCCGGTCCCCAAAAGTCCACGAGAACGACCCCTGAAAACTCCAGTACTTCGCTTACAAAATTGTCCGCATTCACCAGAATAGCTTTTCCCATGATTCACCAATCCTTTCATGATATTTTATATCATTTTAAACTTTTTTCAATTCGAAGAAAACACAACGACCCGAAAAATATAAAAGGAAGTTCTAAAAACCTCAAATCCGAAATTTTTGCAAAAAAATATTATTGTACAGAAATTATACGATGAACGTTGTGGTTCAGGGGTCTTTTTTGCACCGCGACGGTGTTTCCACCCTCACGGGAGGAAACAAGAGCGCTCCCGTACTGTCGTTTCGGTCGTGGGGAAAAAACATTTTGAATGTTGTTTACTGCTCGCGATTTCGCCCCAGCGAGGGCGTCACTCGTGCGGCAGCACTTTCGCCCGTCGCGGCTCGCGACCCAAGACACCTTTTTCAAAAATTTTTTAATATTATGTTTTTAGGACTTCCTTAAACTTAATTCTTATTGTACCGTGCAACTTTATCTTGTCAAGGGCTTACAAGCAAATGAAAGCGAAATTTTCAGGAAACACTTCAGAAACACCTCCAAACTTTTCCGCTAGCACCTTCTGAAACGCTTCGCGAACCTGTGCAAAGCCGTTTTGACAGATTTAATTCATACATAAAACAAAAAAACGACACACGTCTTCTGATGGATTCAAAAAGTGGAAATCCTCTTGAAGGATGTGAGTTTTTCCTTATTATTTCAAAGTAAAATCAAAAACATTCGATTTTCTCTGTTCCACATTTCCTGTCAGACCGATGGGTTCAGGAAAGCCGTATTTTTCCGGAAGCAGGGACTTTCCGCGTTCCCCATCCTGTGCAGTGGCGGGGCCAGTGCAGTCGAATCAGATTTTGTAACTGCCGATGTACGCGCCTTTACGTTCTTTTACCGCTATTTCGAACGAGTATTTTCCGTTCGACTTTAGAATTCAGCATTGCGAGAGAAACGACTTTTCGGACTCGCGACTCCTCACAATGTGCGGAATCACGAGTAAAATTGAAGTCCCAAAAATCATTTTTGATAAACGCGAACGTAATCAATCTCATACGTCATCGGGAACGCAGCATCGTCGATTCCCTTCTGACCGCCCCAACTGCCTCCAATGGCGTTGTTCAGAATCAAATAGTGCGGTTTGTCGAACGGCCACGGATTGATTGCACTGTCTGATTTTCGAAACGTAAAGTAAAGAATATCGTCCACAAAGAAATCCATTTTGTCTTCCGTCCATTCGACTGCGTACACGGCAAAACGATCCTCCACGCCGGGAAACTGCTTCGCGGAACCCTTAGACGTGTGTTTTCCGTCATTGGATGCGTGAACCGTCGCGTGAATCTGCGTCGGATTGTAGCCGACATATTCCATAATATCGATTTCACCACACTTCGGCCAGCCGATTTGATGAATATTTGTCCCCAACATCCAGATTGCGGGCCACGCTCCGCGACCGGTCGGAAGTTTGGCGCAAACTTCAATTCGTCCGTAAGTCCACGCCGCTTTACCGTCCGTCGTGACGCTTCCGGAAGTGCAGTCGGCTTTCTGCCCGTTTTCCCCATAATTTTCTTTCAGACTTTTGATTACCAGTTTCCCATCTTTCTGGAACACATTTTCAATCCGTTCGCAAGTGTAAAACTGCTTCTCACCATTCCGAACGAAACCATGTTCGTACCCCCATTTTGCGGGGTCCGGAAGGCCAGTTCCGTTAAATTCGTCGTTCCAAACCAGTTTGAGCGTCTGACCGTCGGCCGTGGCGACCGTTTGCGGAACGTCCGCGGGAGTCTGCGCAAAAACCACGCTCGCAGCACTCAGCAAAAGAAAGAATACAAAACCTTTTTTCATCACATTTTTCCTTAATTAGCAAAACGATTATCAAAAACAAATCAAAATTACATCGAACATTAAACAAACAAATTCAATCAAAAACCAAAAAAGTTCTAAAGCAAATCCGTACGAATCATTCAAGAATCGTTTTCCCTTTTTCTCCCGGAATCTCACGCGCGTAACGCGGGACCGCAAACCCCGGAAGAATCGTACGCAATTCTTGAATCAGCCGAACGCCCGTCTCCGTATCAACCTCGAAATGCGATGCGCCCGCCACTCGGTCCAGCTGATGCAAGTAGTACGGAATGACGTGATGTTCCGTCAGTTTTTCGTACAGTTCCGCAAGAATCTCAACCCGATCGTTGATTCCGCGCAACAGAACACCCTGCTGCAAAAGCGTGACGCCGGCAGAATGCAGACGTTCAATCGCTGCCGTACTTTCAGGCGACAATTCGTCCGGGTGATTCACATGCAGCACAAAATATATCGGTTTTTCCGAATGTTCTGAAAAAAGTTTCAATAATTCTGAAAAATACTCAGAAATCCTTTCCGGACAAAAAATTGGGGCGCGAGTGTGTACACGAATCCTTTTTATGTGTGCAATATTCTTAAACTGAAATAAAAGCCAGAAAAACAGATCGTCTTGAAGTGTGAGCGGGTCGCCGCCGGAAAAAATGATTTCGTGAATCGAATCGTCGCGTGAAACACGTGAAATTGCGCTTTGAAAGTCCTCACGCCGCAAATTTTTCGAAGGAAAAATCGTTCGCAAATGACGCCGAAAACAAAAACGACAGTTTCCAAAACATTGAGTCGCCGTGATGAGGAGCGCTCGTCCAGAATATTTTTGCAGGAGACCGATCGGCACCTGATTTTCCGCCTCAGAAACCTCCTCCTGAAGGGGATTTTCCGTAAATCCGGGACTTTCCGCGAGTTCCTCAGCGGCGGGAAGCACCTCCCGAAGCAGCGCTTCATCCCGACACTCCCGCACACATTGCGCAAAGTGGGGGGAAACTTGCATTGCGTACTTCGTCTGAGCCTCTGTTTTTAACGCCTCGGAACGCTCCCTGTGCGTCAAATTCCACAACGCAAAAAGGTCGTCGGAGGATAAAAAAAGAGGCTGAGTAAAAGAAAAGGATTCGGACATAATTCTAAATTCACCTATAATTTTTGTACGGTTAAAACCCAGTCGTTTTCATCCGGTTTTTGAGGAAGAACAAGCGTCCCGTCCGGCTGCGACAGGGTTCGAACCGCAGAATCGCTCAACGTCTCGCCCGTACGCGGGTTGAACCATGTAAGAATGTACTTCGCGGAAGGCGCAAGCATCTGCATGGAACCCGTTTCTTGCGGCGTCGAGTAAAAATAAAGGACGTATAAACCTTCCAAATCTTGCGCCGCCATGTAAAACACAGACTCAGAAGCACTTCGAAAAAAAGGTTTTTCCGATGCAAATTCGGGAATCAGTTTCCACCACGAGTGCGCCTCAAGAAACGCTTTCATGTACCCCGCCTGGCGAGCAGAATCCAGTTCAAGCGCCTCACTCCAATACATTCCTTTGTCGGTCGGCGTAACGCTCGAAATACCATCATTGTTTGAGGTCGACTGCATGTCGTACGTACTTTTGTAGAGCCACAAATCCGCCGCCCCGTAACCGTAGCCGTACATTCCGTTGAGAAACGCGAGCCACCCTTCCGCACGCGCTCCGAAATCTTTCGTCCACAAATTACAGTACAAACTTTCATATAAAATGGACACTTTTCCCTTTCCATCGTTCCAAAAATCTTTCGGAACACTCCAGTTCATCGGCGTGTTGAACCGCCTCGACCATTGCACTGCGTACCACGTGTGACCGGGCGCGTTCTGAAAAAGGGAGGCGTGCGTCCCATTAATTCCGCTGCGCGTCGTGCTTCCCGCATTTTCCATGTGAGCCGTGATGGGATGATGGTACGCATCGTACGTATGAATCCAGTGACAGATTTTCAAATACGGATTCTCGTCGGGAAATTTCTTGTAAAAGTTGAAATCCGTTTCCTGACCGAGCGTCCAAAGGACGGGATACGCGCTGTAACGTGCGACCCAATAACGACTTATGAGTTCCAAAAACGCATCGTCGTTCTGAATCGGAATCATTTCTGACGGGTAAAAAAACTGCGCGTTTGCGTGTACGAGGCCGACTCGCGCGATGTGCTGAAAGTAACGATCCATATTCTGGAACCCTTTCACATCTTCACCGTCGATTCCATCTGAATAACGAACCGTCGTTCCAATCGGCTCCGACTGAAAGACTGTAAATCCCTGTTCCGCACGGCGATTCACCACGTATTTGAAATGCGAGTCGGTTTTCACACTTCCAACGTGCGGTCCCGGTTCGTCGAATTCCTCTTTCATCATCCCCCAGTGCGTGTCGCCGAGATAGAAAAAAGGCGTCCCGTCCGCATAAATAAAGTACTTCAAACCGTCGCGCGTCGTCACAAAACCGTGACGATAAATCTCGCACGCACCCGAATAAGGAACACAATTCAAAGCCCCCGACTGACCGCTTAAACCGCTGTCGGTCGAAAAATTGCAGTGTGAAACATACTTCCACTCCCCCGTTTCCGTAGGAGCGAAACGAACGCGCCAGACGTTTCCGCCGTCCCAAAATGCAGGGATTCGGAGCGTCGTTCCGCAGGGCGAGACGAAATCCACATCCACACGAACCTCGTAAAAAGCAGCACGTTCTGAATATTCAGAATCTGCGCAAAAAGTAATTTCCGCAGCATTCCAACACTCCACACTCTCCGCAGCGGTTTTTGTTTCAGTATCGATTTTTGTTTCAGTTTCTGCTTTTGTTTCGATTTCTGTCCCAGATTCGGACTCCGCAAAAACACAAGCACAAAAAATCATCACGCAGGCTGAAAGAAAAACGATTCGAAAGCGTTTCATCGTCTCACTCCTTAAAAATAGTAATATTTACTACTATAAAATTACGATTCAAGGTTCCGCTGGACTGAATGAAATCTGCACATCATCCAAATCGAGTGTCGCATTCACGTTTCCGAGAGCCGCAATGACGAACGAATTGAGGGAATTCCAGTCGGGATTCACGATCGGAAGCGTGAAAGACTGCGTTTCTCCCCCTTCCGGAGTCACTTTGAGCGTATAATTCGCTCCCCGGTCCGGCCCCACCGGAAGCGCAATCTCAAATTTGTACCAACGATTCGGTTTCGCGTCCAATACTTTCTTCGACGCATCAATTTCAGCCGCTTTCAATCGCAAGGAAACGGACGTCCGATACGGCGACGCATCGTCTCGAGCCTCAAGCATCATTTCCGCCTCCTCCGAAACTCGCGCACAAAACGCGATATTTGCGGTTCCATTCTGTACATATTTCATATCATAACTGAAGAACGGATCGAAAGAATTTTTCTGGTCCGGCGTGTCGAAAATTCGCAGAAAATGATTCCCATTTTCTTCCAGAATTTTATACGCATCCGTTTTTCCAGCAGGTTCGCGCACTTTTCGAATCGGCTTCAAACGTTTCGATTCAAAATCATCCGAGATTTCAAAAAGAGGCGGTTCCGGCGCGTCGGGAGCCAAAATTACGGGAGGATAGTTCCAATTTTTCGCTTCATCGCCCCAGTTTTCATCATCCTTCAGGACGCCCGCCTGCGTAAAATCAAAAGGTTCAAACCCGATTTCTTTAAGAATGGGTTCGGACGCATCCGTAAAACGAAAATCATTGTGTTTCGCATCGACAAAACAAGGATCTGCGATGATTCCATCCCGATCTTTTCCCCATTCATTCCACTGTTCAAACGTCAAACCGCCGAACGAAACGCCCTCTTTTGCGTCGTAATTCCAGTACAAATTATGATTTACAATAGAAAAAACGTTCTGCCACTCCCCGCGAAGCAGCGCCTCGCCCTCTGACGAATCATAAACGATGATGTTTCGTTCCAAATAGAAGGAAATATGGTCTTCCGGCCTCGAACGCTGCAGCTGTTCCTCCCGGCTGAACGCAAAAATGTTGTTGAAAACGTGATTTTTCGCGCCGTAATGCTGGTGAAAACTGCCGGTGTGTGTCCGATAGACGAGGTTGTTTGCGATCGTAATGTGCGACGAACCTTCATCCGTATAAATCCCCCATCCGCCGCGGCCGTAACGATTGTACGAATTCACATCATGAATTACGTTATTCAATTCCGTAGTTCCGTACGAAATTCCAAGCGAGTAAATCCCGCCCATATCGGAAAGGACGCCCTGTCCGATGTGATGAATATGGTTGAAATCGATGTGATTCCACGAAGAGATCGACTTTCCGTACCCCCAAACCCAGCCGAGCGAGACGCCCGTGTAAAAACCATCGGAAATATCGTTGTGCGTGACGTTATTTTTAGAAGTGTGACCGAGCCAGACACCGATTCCACCCGCGTCGATGCGTCCGTATCCGCGAATAATACAGTTCGAAACGGTATTTTCACTCGTCTGCTGCGCTTCAGGAAGCTCCTCCAGCTTCACGGGGCCGATTCGAACGCCCCCTGCACCCAAATCTTCCAGCAGACATTTGTTTATTGTACATTTTTTACACGCTTGATGAAAGTGGAACGCGTAACCGCCGACGTTTCGAACGACGCAGTTGCTGAAAAGGAGATTTTCCGCATAATTTGCGAGAATCGAAGCCGGTGAACCAACAGCCGACTGACCGTCCGAGAGGCCGATTTGGGGGAGATTCCAGACGTCACACGCGAAAATTACGTTTTCAAACGACACATTCACGACTTTTGCGTCTGCCGCCCCCTGAAATTTGAGGAACCCCGATTCTTCGAAACTTTTGGGACCCATCGGCGCGAAAAACCTCACATTTTCCGGCGTTTCACCGTCTCGAGGAATGTAAATGCACGTTCCGTCGCGTTTCAGAAGAAATTCGCCGGGTTCGTCGAGCGCAGATTCGACCCCTTCGACGTGATAGCGCAAATTCGTCCCCCACTGATTGAGCGTCCAGCGCGGTCCGCCCGTCAGCGTCACGCAATTCTGCGCCGAATCGTAATTTTGCACACGATGAAGCGACGATTCCCACGAATGATAAAACATGATTTTCACATCCTGCGGGTTCTTCGACGCTGCGATTTCTTCGAACAACGCGCGCTGTTCCTCTCGCGGTATGAATTTCGTTGCAGGATTCATCTCATCGGCGTCCAAAACGTAAAAATATCGCCGTCCCTCCAGAGCGTCCGCATTGGGTGTACGAGCCGGAATCGCGCGCGTTCCATCCACAAAAAGCGACTCAAACCAGAGTTTTCCGTCCCGAACATCCGCAATCTGTGTGACGAAACGACCCTCCGCGTCTTTTTTCCAGCCGGTAATTTCTTTTCCGCGCGTAAAAACGGGCTTCTGAGCGGCATCCGATGCAACGTAACGCGTGTTCGAATCTTCAGCGGTAAAAACGACGGCCGCGTCCAAAAAATACTCGCCCGGCGCAATTGTGACGGTCGCGGTCTCTTTCGGATGGTCCGTGTGCCACGCACGGACAGTTTCTCGCACAGAATTCAAACTCTCACCAGGTTTCATCGGAAAGTTTTGAGCCGACGCGGTGGAAGTCGGCAGAACGAGCGACATTCCAACAAACAGTACGACCGACGTTAAAATCGGTTTCAAAATCGGTTTCATGAACGGTCTCACAATCGGTTTCATAATCCGTTTCGCAAACGAAATTACGTACAATTTTCCGAACGACACAGAATCGGCGGCAGAATGAATGAAATTCAGGATTTTTTTCATAATTTTTATGGGTGGGTAAAAGGATGGAGAGAAAAAAACACCTTACTATTGTAATACGAAAACCCGCGAAACACAAGGGGGCAGAAAAAAATTTTTGGAATTTCTTTTCCCCGTACGTCCATCTTTCAGAAAAAAAGCACACCCCCGGTGGAAATTTCTGAAAAATACATTATAATAGAACATCATTCGTTTTATTCGTCATTAATATTCGATTTCATTATATTTCACCCGACTTTTCAGGTCCAATCATGAATAAAATTACCCCTCGTACTTTAAAAGGTTTTCGCGACTACCTCCCCGAAACCATGATTCCGCGCCGCCGTATCATCGAAACTGCCGCACGGATCTACCAGTCGTACGGTTTCAGCCCCATCGACACGCCGGCGCTCGAATATCTCGATATTTTGACCGGAAAAGGGAGCGACGAGACAGACAAACAACTGTACAGTTTTCAAGACAAAGGCGGACGCGACATCGGAATGCGTTTCGACCTCACCGTTCCGCTTGCTCGTTTCGTTTCGCAGCACGCAAATGAACTCGGAATGCCGTTCAAAAGATTCCACATTGCAACCGTTTGGCGTGGTGAAAATACACAATCTGGGCGTTATAGAGAGTTTATGCAGTGTGATTTTGACACGATCGGCACATTGAATATTGCATCAGATATCGAAACAACGATCGTAATTCACGATTTGATGCGCGCCATCGGCTTCGAAAATTTCACAATCCACATGAATAATCGTAAGGTTCTGAGCGGATTGCTCGAAAAATTGGGACTCGAAGAAAAAACGGTGCCGGTTCTTCGCGCACTCGACAAAATCGCAAAAATCGGTTATGACGCCGTCAAAGCGGAAATGGGTGAAACCGCCGGTCTCACCGCAGAACAAGCGGATGAAGTGCTGAAACTCACGACTCTCAAGGGATCGAACGACGAACTTCTGGCCGCAATCGCCGAAATGGTTGCAGGAAGTGCCAAAGGTGAAGAAGGGGTTTCCGACCTCAAAAAGATTCTCGAATCCACAAAAGCAGTTGGAATAACCGACAAAAACCTAAAACTCGACGTCTCCATTGCTCGCGGTCTGGATTATTACACCGGCACGATTTGGGAAACGTTTCTTGACGATTTGCCGGGCTTCGGAAGTGTTTGTTCCGGAGGACGTTACGACAATCTGACGGGAATGTTCATGAACAATCCGCTTCCTGGAATCGGCGCGTCTTTAGGTCTCGACCGACTTTTGGCCGGGATGGAACAGCTCGGAATGCTTTCGGACGTTAAAACGGCGGCGCCAGTTTTCATTCCGTACTTCGACAAAGCGCAGCTCAACGCCTATTTGAAAATCGCACAGAAACTGCGTTCTTCTGGAATCGGGGTCGAAATTTATCCCGACCCGAAAAAACTCGGAACGCAGCTTCAGTATGCGGACCGAAAAGGATTCCGCTACGCCGTCATTGCGGGAACCGACGAGCTGGCGCGCGGTGTCTGCCAGGTAAAAAACTTGCAGGAAAAAACACAGGCCGAGGTGAAACTCTCCGACATTTGTTCCTATTTTGGGAATAACAAAAATTCCTAAAAACTTAATATTAAAAGGAAGTTCTAAAAACCTCCGTTTTTGTTTCTGTTTTGGTTTCGTT
>CAYTLK010000005.1:84384-98076 GCA_964438515.1 uncultured Planctomycetaceae bacterium | reverse complement strand
ACTGCCGGAAAAACCCTAATTCCGCTCGTTTCACTCGCTTCATTACGGGCTTGCTGTGAATAGATTTATACTAACACTATTTTGAATTTTAGTTTTCCCGTCCGCCGTTGGAGCTGCGCACCACGGCTCTTACAGTCTTTGTGAAAACTGAATTTCATTGTGGAACCAGCATAACGTTCCTTTGAGGAATCTTGCTGGCGAGACACCCGCGGCCCCGTAGATTGCGCAGATTGTGCATGTTTTCGCAGAGAATGTAAGTAAAATAAAACATGAAATACGTAAATTTGCATAATTTACAATTGTAAACTGTTTCAATAAGTTCATGGTTATAATTAGAAAATCGTACAAATTCGTGCGTCATGAAATCCAAATTTTGAACTTTTGCTGAATTTTTTTGAAAAATGAGGAGGGAAACCCTTTTCTTTTTAGGAAAAATCAGGTAAAATAAAAATATCAGGGTCAAAATCCCGAATAATTGGTTTCCGTACGCCCCATTACACGCTCCTCGGTCGGTACCGAGTCAAAACTTTTGGAAGAAATTTTTCCCCCCCGAAATCTATGAAACGCCGTGATTTTTTTCGAACCGCCTCCCTTTTTGCGCTCGCGCCGCTGGTCGGTCAAAAACCCTTCGAACCCCTTTGGGCCTCCGACTCCGACGCGCCTGAAACGACGCCGTTTGCCGCTTTTTCGAAACTTGGATTCAACCCAAAATCCCCAAACTGTGTATTTTTCGCAGTCACTGCCGACATCCACTACGGTCGACGTCTCGACGAGCCGAACCCGGAGGCGTTCCGCACCCTTTTATGCGAGCTGAACGCCTTTCCGGACGACGCGCGTCCCGCATTTCTTGCGGTTTTGGGAGACTGCGGCTGTTCGATGTCCCCAAGTTTCGGCGCAGCGCCCAATTTTGCGGCTGCCGACCAAGAATACGCCAATCTGAAAAACGACATCAAGGAATATTGTACAAGTATCCCTGTTCATCTTTTGGCGGGAAATCACGACACTCCCCCCGGCGATTCGATTTCTGAACACTTTTGTGCAGCCTTCGGAACGGACCCCTGGTACGCGTTCGACTGCGGCGGAATCCGGTTTCTTGCGCTCGACGGAGGTCAGGACGCATTTCCGTGCGAGAAACAAAAAGAGTGGATGGAGGCCCAAATCTCGCAGATTCCGACAGACGCGCCGCTCGTTTTGATGCTTCATCAGCCTCTCAGCTGGTCGAACGAACGCGGTTTCGCAGAGTGTTTACCGACCCTCCTTGCAAATCGGACGGCCGACGTTTTTCTCCTGGCGGGTCACGAACATTGCGACAATGAACGGGTTTTTGCGCTTCCAAACGCGCGTCTCGTCGAAATTACGCACATTTCCTGCGCCGGCGGCTGGGCCAAAACCGGCACGTCGTACTGGTTGTACTGCGTCTCAAACGGTCAAATCGTCGGCAGGATTCAGCGCCGCAGCGACGGAACGTATGCCGCTCAGCGTCCGTTCAACCCGGAAAAAAAGCCGCTGCGCATTCAGCAGCCGTTCGACCAGACGAGCGGGCGCCTCGTCGTTCGCGCACTTCTGGGGGAGGATGAAACGGTCGAGATTCTTGCAGGAAAAGGCGGAAATTGCGGCACATTCTGGTTTTACGTGACCGAACTGTGCGCCAAACTGACGTTTTCAGACTCGGAATCGACGTCCCCCGATGCTGAATCGATTTCTCCATCGGAAAATCAAACGCGTTCGACGTCCAATCCGCATCGGAAGCTCGTGATTTTGGGAAACTTGAACTCCCGTCTGAATCGCGAGCCGAAATCGGGCGAGACGACCAAACGGTTTGTGACGCTTTCTGCGCCTGGTGTTGCGCCGCAAACGTTTTCTCCCGGACCGAATCTTCCCGGAAACACGCATGAAATTGCGCTTCCGACCGAATTTCAGACGGTGAAAGAACTGACGATTGAAATTCACTCGCTCGGATTCCTCGCAAACGACACGCTTGCGGGATTCGCGATTTTTGAGGAATAAGAAAAATGAAACAGTTATTCTGGTTCTGCGGTTTTGTGGTTCAAATCCTGGAATCTGAATGAGACTTTTTACCAACCTTATGAAAGGATAAAAGATGAGGAATTCACTCACCCGCCGCGATTTGCTGAAATTTGGACTTGGAGCCGCCGCAGCGCTTTGTTTGCCGCTCGAAATGCGTGCCGCGTGTCCGAAGGAACTGCCGATCGCACTCCAGCTGTACTCGATTCGTTTCGCGTGTCAGGAAAATTTGCCGAAAATGATTGAAGCCGTCAAAAAGATGGGTTACGCCGGCGTCGAACTCATGGCGGGGAATTTCGATGCGGACGCGAAAGAGTTCCGCAAACTCATCGACGCCAACGGTTTGCTTTGCACCGGAACGCACACGCCGAAAGAGTCGCTCGACGACGAAAATATTGCGAAAACCTGCGATTATATGTCCGAAATCGGCGGAAAATACCTGATCGTTCCGTGGCTCAACGGCGACACGAAGGACGACTGGCTCCGTCACGCGGAGTGGTTCAGCGGTCGCGTCGAAGCGCTGAAAAAGTACGGAATGTTCGTCGGTTTCCACAATCACTGCCACGAAATGACGAAAATGTTCGACGGAAAATGCGCGTGGGACTACATTTTTGAAAATACGCCTCAAGAAATGGTTCAGCAGCTGGACGTCGGACACTGCGTCACGGCGGGAGCCGACCCGGTGCCGTTCATTCAAAAGTATGCAGGCCGCTCGAAAGTGAATCACATTGCGGAGTGCGGCGGCGGTGGAATCATCGGTAAAGGAACGTGCAAATGGAACGAAATTCTTCCGGCCCTTGCGGGAGTCGGCGGCGCGGAATGGTTCATCATTGAGTGCGAAAATAAGGACACACCCGTCGAAGACGCGGAAGCGTGTTTGAAGGGACTCAAAGCCCTCGTTTGAAGAGGTCTGTAGAATATTGATTTTTGTACAAGATTGATATTCAAGGTGAAACGGAATACTGGGAATGCGGGCGCACTCCCAGTAGGAAACGTACCAAGTCTCAGTGCGTCATGTCGTGGACGCCATTCGGATGAAATTGATCCATCGTCGTTTCAAAATTCGGCGTCACAATCTCTTCCATCGGTTCGTCTTTCGTCGCTTCAATGTCCTCCGGCGTCGGCTCGCCTACGTAAATCAACATTTTCGCAGGACATTTATTCACAATTCTGCCCAAAATCTCCCCTTCGTGATAGTGTGCGTAGTCGATCGTCGGAAGGTTCACGCCCATCTGGAACATATCCTCGCTGTTTCGCTGACAGGAACCGCAACCAATGCATCCCACCTTGCAGACCGCCTTCACGTCCTGACCCATGTCGCGATTCGAACACGCAACCGCCAGAATTTGAGACTCCCGAAACGGTACAATCGAAATAATGTGACGAGGACAGACTTCCTCGCACATCCGACAGCCGACGCATTTGAAGTATTGAACCCGCGCAAGACCGTCCACCACCGTGATTGCGCCATGCTGACACGCTCGCGTACAGTCCCCCAGACCCAAGCAGCCGTAAACGCAGTTTTGGATGCCGGAAACGAGATTGGCCGCCACGCAAGTCGGCTCGCCTGAGTAGTTTTGACGCCCGATGCGCATGTGCTCGTCGGCGCTGCAGTGAACGATCGCTTTGTACGGAAACGTTTCACCCGCCTCACACCCTAATATTTGTGCGATTTTCAAATTGCGTTCTTTATTGCACTGTGTGCAGGCACCAGGAACGGCTTCGCCCGATGCCAGTTTGGCCGCATACTCGCTGCAGCCCGCGTAACCGCACGCACCGCAGTTCGCGCCGGGTAGAACCTCAAGAAGCTCGCCAACTTTCGGATCGACTTCGACCCGAAACGCGACGTTCGCCCAACCCAAAATCCAGCCCGTCACGACGGACAGAACCAGCATGACGCTCACAGCAACCAGAATCGTTATAACGGTTATCGACATGAATTCACTCACTTATTTTGATTAATGTGCAAGTTTGTTTTTACAGGAAGTATTTTCCTCAACGTCTCAGGGGTTTTCTGTACCGCGGCGGTGTTTCCACCCTGACGGGAGGAAACATAGCACTCCCATAATGTCGTGACGGTCGTGAGAGGGAAACATTTTGAATGTTGTTTCCCTCTCAGACTCTCCTTTCAAAAACTTTTTAATATTTTAATATTTTAGTCGTTCATTCGGTTTCACGGAAACAGTTTCATCAAAGCGTCGGCAAAAAGCGACATTCCAAACTGATTCGGATGATTGATGTTGTTCACCATGAGCGTCGAATACGGAATCCCGCGGCGATACAGCCGACCGTAATAAAAGGACGCGTCCGCAAGCGCAACGTGATGTTTTTGAGCAAACTGACGCAAACCCGTCACATACGGCCGCGGGTCGGAATCAATGTTCTTTTCTGACTCAAAACCCATCCAGTCGGCCCGAACGTAATGCGGTGTGCAAATCAGCCACTCGATTCCGCGCGCCTCAAAGTCGGCCAAAATCTCACTATAATCCTTCTCGACCGCTTCCGGACTCAATCCAGAATCGTTGACGAACTCCATCACAACGAGGTCCGGCTGAACGTCCAGCACTTTTTCGGTGTAATTTTTCGGACTTCCAGCAGGCTCATTCCGATACGAACGGGAATTGCGGCCGCCCCATCCTTCGTTCAAAAGGATGATATTTGCCTGCGGAAAACGCGCGCGCAGCCGACGTACGAACTGTTCCTGCCATTTATCTTCATCCGGGAGAAAACCGCAGGCCGTCACGCTGTCGCCCCACGCAAGAATCCGCACCGTCTCACCGCGCTCCAGTTTTTCGTACGTCTTTCGAATTGTATCTTTTGCGAGGAACAGCGGCACATATTCTTCCGGCGTCGAAACGGGAAAAAGATTTTTTTCCGTCAATCGGTCGATGCGTCCGGAAATCCAGACGGTTCCGAGGAGTTTCTGATTCGTACCGATTTCAGGAATGGCCGGATTTGCAACATGCGACGCGCCCTGAATCAGACTCATGGAGCCGTCAGAATTCTGTACGATTGCGTCGATACGCATCATTCCGTACTGATACGAGACGTAAACGCCCGCTCCAGCCGGGATTTTGCCCGACGCGAGTCTCCCAATGTTTCCCCAGGGGACGTCAATCTGATAATCTGTACCCTTTTCGTAAATCGTTCCGTTTTCAGACGTCGAGGGTGCAGAACGAACGACCTGTGAATCTGGGAGAAATGCGGAATGTACGGCACATTCGAAAGCTCGGACGCCCGCAAACGGCCCCCCTTTGCGCCACGGCGGGCCATCGGGATTGAAAGGCGGCAGAGAATCCATTTTCTCGTCCGTCACCTGCGTAAGTTTTGCGGGTTCAATCGCAAATTCCTGCGTTTTTCCCGCATACGTCACACTCACGGACCAGTCGCCCGTCAGAGACATTTGGGCGATTTCTTCCGATTGTTCCGCATTTACAGCGACTGAAAGGGACGCGACCCCCAACACAAATAACATCACGAATGTTTTGAATTTTGAAATATTTTTCATTCTTGAGGCTCCAGAGGGGGAGGAAGCGGGGAGGGTGTTTCGGTCGGAACATCGGTTTCGGTTGGAATATTGTTCGTTTCTGTCGGTGCGGGGAGTTCCGCAGCTTGCGCTTTCGGCGGGAAACAGACTTTTTGGAGGCCTTTATCGACGCCTGAGAAACCCATAAACGCCATCGCAAGGATGGAAGCGGTCAAAAGCGCAATTCCGACGCCGTGAAAAGGTTTCGGAACGTCCGCCATTTCGAGTTCTTCGCGAATCCCCGCCATCATAACGATTGCAAGCGTGAATCCCAAACCTCCGCCGATCGAATAAACCATCGCGGTGTGCAGTCCCCAAAGCTGCGTCGGATCCTGCAGATTTTTCAGGATTTCAAGGCACGCAAACAGAATCGCACAGTTGGTCGTAATAAGAGGCAAAAAGACGCCGAACGCTTTGTACATCGAAGGGAAAAAACGTCGGACGTACATTTCGACGAACTGAACGCTCGACGCAATGACGAAAATGTACACGAGATACGACAAAATCGAGAGGTCCGGTGCAGGTCCTTTTCCGCCGCAGACGCCCCAAACCCACACGGGAAGCGGTGCCTCGGGACGCAGAATAAAGTACGTAATCGTCCAACTCAAAAACGCGGCGATACTCATGACGAACGTGACCGCGCAGCCCATCCCGAAGGCGGTGCTGATTTTTCGCGAGACTCCGAGGAACGAGCAGATTCCGACAAAATACTTGAAAACGAAATTATTAATGACGGCCGTGCTGACGATCAGCAGAACTAATTGAATCATTGTATCCATAGTAAAGTCTCCCGTGCGTTAGCTCGCCTTTCGTGTTTGTTCGTACCAGTTCATAAGGGCCAAAAGGACCCCCAGCGTCATGAAGGCTCCCGGCGGCAGAATCATGATGCTCCACGGCGTCCAGACGTCCGGCGGCAGAACGGTGAGTCCGAACCACGTTCCCAAACCGAGAATTTCGCGAACCGTCGCAATGGAAACGAGTCCGATTGTGAATCCGAGTCCCACGCCGATTGCATCGGCTGCCGAGATAAAGGGATTTTGAACTGACGCACATACTTCACAGCGCGAAATGATGATGCAGTTCACAATAATGAGCGGGATATACGGCCCAAGCTGCTTACTCATGTCGTACATGTACGCCGCCAGAAGCCGATCGACGACCGTCACAAACGTTGCAATCGTCAGCGTGAACACGAGAATTCGCAGGTGCGGCTGAAGCAGATTCCGAATGAGGCTGATCATGATATTCGAACAAAAAAGAACGAACGTTGTGGCGGCCGCCATCGTAAGCGCAGCCTGTACGTTATTCGTAACTGCGAGGGTCGGACACATCCCAAGCAAAAGCCGATACGTCGGATTTTCAGGGATGATTCCATTGTAAAAACGCTGAAAAGCGGTTGGTTGTTGATTCATTTCAGAAAGTTCCTTTGTTTCGGTTCGAACTCATCGGCTCGCTGCGAGTGCGGCGGCGCGATATTTGGAAACGGTTTCGTTTACGATATCACACACAGCTTTTGAAGAAATCGTTGCGCCCGTCACGGCTTTCACCTGCTGAGGGTCCGTCGGTTCTCCCGCACTGGCGCTCAAAGGGGACGTCACATTTTTTCCGTTAAATTGTGTGCAAAAATCTTCAGACTGTATGAAATTCCCCAGCCCTGGCGTTTCCTTCTGATCGAGAACGTACAAACCCGTCAGTGTGTCCGCCTCCGAATTTAGTCCAATAATCAGAGTGATTGCATCTCCAAATCCCTGACCGTTTCCCGGAAAGACCCAGCCGATGTGCTTTCCAGACGCATCAAAAACCTGATAAATACGTGCGGGTTTCCCATCACTTCCCACAATCGAAAGCTCCTGAGTTTTACTCGGGTCGGCATCTGAAACAAGTGCAGGAATCTGTGCAAAGGTCGCCTGTTTTTTGTTTGCATCGATTTTCGCACCTAGTGAAATCTGTACAGTAACAAGAATTACACCGAACAAGGCGGAAAAAAGAATCACGAGCCAAGCTTGCAGCAAGTAGTTTGCGTGTTTCGTATTCTTGGAAGTTTCCGCAGCGGATTGAGTTGTATTTTCTTCTAACATAAGTTTTTTTCTACTTCAAAACAGATTGTTTGTATGTTTCCTCGGTTTGGCGCACGATTCATCCTTGATTATGCCTGTCCAAACGGTTTCGGAATCGTAATACGGTTGAGCGTGGGCGTGAACGCATTCATAATGAGGACCGCGAACATCACACCTTCCGGATAGCCGCTGAACAGTCGAAAAACCATCACGAGAATTCCAGCGCCGATTCCGAAATACCAGCGTCCCATCGGGGTCATTGGATTCGTAACGGGGTCGGTCACGATGAAAAACGCACCGAAAAGGACGGCACCGTTCGTGAGGTAAAACAGCGAGTAATACAAAGGATGCTGGAAAGAGGAAAGCGCACCGAGAACGCAAACGGCTCCGAGCATTCCGAGTGTGGCGCGCCAGCTTCCGTTGCGCCGAATAATGAGGTAAATCCCGCCCAGCAGAACCGCCAGACCGCTCGCTTCGCCGAGTGAACCGTTGTGGACGCCGGAGACGCAGGATTTCAAGACGTCTAGCAGACTTCCAGGCTCGTGCGGGACGCCGGATTCCGCCTTAAGCTGCGTCATCGGAGTTGCTTGCGTCACGATGGGATTGGGGAGGTCGTCGCCGTGACCGACGTACGCGTTTCCGCCCATCACGGTCGCAAAACTCAACATCACGAAGGCGCGTCCCACCATCGCAGGGTTAAAAATGTTGTATCCGAGGCCGCCGTACGCCGCCTTTCCGATTCCAATCGCAATGAGCGAGCCGAAAACGGGGATGTACCAGGGGGCGTTCCATGGGAGCGAAAGCGCAAGAATCAAGCCGGTCACAATCGCCGAATTGTCTTCGAGAGTTGTCGGACGTCTGCGAAACTGCGCAAACAGCCACTCACAAAACATGCACGTGACGACACAAAGTCCAATCAAAAACAGTGCGTACGCCTCAAAGACGAAAATCGATACGATGACGGCCGGCATCAGTGCCAGAATCACCTGAAGCATCATGCGGCGTGTCGAACGATTCACGCGGAAAAGGTGCGGGGAACTTGCAACTTCGATATTTTCCATGGTTCTTTCCGGTTGTGTTTATTTTTAGCCTTTATTACGGTACTGTTATTTAAATACGAACGTACAATTATCGATACTAAACGTACATTTGACTGTTATTTCTTTTCCACAGCCTTCAGCCGTGCGATTTCCATTTTTCCGACACGAATCATCTGAACAATCGGAATCTTTGCGGGACACGAAAACGAACAACATCCGCACTCAATACAAGCCATCGGATGGTATTCCTGGAACGAATCCCAATTTTTGGCCCTCGCCGCCAGCATGAGGCGCGTCGGAATCAGGTGCATGGGACACGCACTGACGCACCGACCGCAACGAATGCAGCTGGTCTGCTTCGCATGGTCCGTCTCCGCAGAAGATAGAACGGTAATTCCGCTCGTTCCTTTTGTGACGGGAATGTCGAGCGTTCCGACCGCGAAACCCATCATGGGACCGCCGATCAGGATTCTGCGCGCTTTAGGAGACAAACCGCCGCAATGTTCAACGAGGGCGCTTACAGACGTACCAATCGGAACAAAGAGGTTTGCAGGACGCACAATTCCGCCGCCCGTCACCGTTACGACACGATGCGTGAGGGGCGCGTCATACAGAACCGCCATCGCAATCGAAACGGCCGTTCCGACGTTTAGGACGGTTGCACCGATGTCCATCGGCAGTTTTCCAAGCGGGACTTTACGGCGCAACGCGGCATAAATCAGCTGTTTCTCGCCTCCCTGCGGATACTTCGTCTTCATCCGCGCCACTTCAATTTCTGGCTCGCCCGGCTCCAGTTTCAGCGTTCGGACTGCTTCCGTCATTTTTTCAATCGCGTTCGATTTGTTCGCCTCAATGCAGATCATCAGACGTTTCGCCCCGACTGTTTTTGCGGCAAAACGCGCTCCGGAAAGCACGGCGTCCGTCATTTCCAACAAACACCGATGGTCGGCCGTCAGGTACGGCTCGCACTCGCAGCCATTCATTAATAATGTATCTATCGGCTTGCTCGCGTTGGGCGTGAGTTTCACGTGCGTCGGAAATGCGGCGCCTCCCTCGCCCACAAGACCCGCACTGCGTATTTTCGCGAGAATCAAGTCCGGCGCAAAATCGGCGATTGAAAAGGAAGGAATATTCTTCATTTTTTCAAACAGCGCCAGCGTTGCGGCCGTTCCGCCTGCAACATCCACCGTTTCGACGACCGCCGGCGACCGTCGTCCATTCGGGAGCGTCACCGAGCCGATCCGTTTGACCGTTCCCGGAAGAGACGCAAAAACAGGGGCCGAAACGAAACCGCCCGCCTCGCCGACCAGCTGTCCCAACGCAAGCGCATCGCGCATTTTGACGCACAATTTCGCGGGTGCGCCGATGTGCTGCGAAAGCGCAATCTTCAGGATTCCGGGGGTCGGAAGGATTTCAATGCTGCAATTTTCCGAAAACTCTTTCCCGTCCTGCGGATGAATCCCGCGCGGGAAGGTGTACGTGCTGATTTCACGAGCCATTCCTAAACCTCAACAATTTCAAACAAAATTGTACAATAATCATTCCAGACAGAAACCCGATCAGCGCGCCCGCCACGGCCCCGCACTCTGGAGTGAGACCGAATATTTTGTACTGATTCCAAAAAACAACCCCTGCGAGCGCACAAAAAAGCGGAACGAGAAACACAGAGACGCACGAAACGACCATCTGTACGGGCGACAGCGCGTTTGCGGACGCTTCCTGCATCATTTCTTCCGTCACGAGGCCGCGAGTCGGACAGTCCCGCATCCCGCAAGCGTCGCAAGGAGAGGCGAAATGTGTGCCGTTCGGCGTGCCGCAAGGTTCATAGAGCGGCAGATCTTCATCGGAACGAAAATCGTTGCAAATTTTAGTTTCCTGCGATTCCATCAGGAGGGTTCCTTTAACAGGTCTTCAACCGACACGGCGGGAGTTGGTTTCGCGTACCGTACGAACGTTCGGCGGTTTTTACGCTAATCAACACTATTTTGCAGTTTTTTCAGAATCTGTCAAGGACCGGGGCCGATATTTTTTCTCAGAATGAATAAAATTTTACTGTTTTTTTGTTTTTTTGTTTTTTGATTTGATTAAACCGCCAGAATCGGGGGATCTTTGGGCTGGGAGCGCCCCTGCGATTTTACCGCAAGGGAAGCAAAATTGTATCTCTCCGCGTCAGAACCTCTGTGAGCTGAACCTTTGGGAGAGTTGTGCAAAAAAAGAGCGCCTGGAAAACCAGACGCTCTCGAATTTTCAACGAAATCTTATCGCGTACGTTTCTGAATTAGAAATGCAGGTAGTAACGAACGATCAGACCAGCTGCAACCACGGAGACCATGCTCATCAGTTTGATGATGATGTTCAAAGACGGACCAGTGGTGTCTTTGAAGGGGTCGCCGACGGTGTCGCCCACGACGGTTGCTTTGTGAACTTCAGACTTCTTGCCGCCGAGAGACGGATCAATGTTCGCTTCGACGTATTTCTTCGCATTGTCCCACGCACCACCGGCGTTCGCCATGTAAACAGCGACGCAGAATCCGGAGGTCAAAGCACCCACGAGCAAACCGATGACGCCCGTGACGCCGAGGAGGAGTCCAACGACGATCGGGAGAATCAGTCCGAGCATGGACGGAACAATCATTTCCTTCTGAGCCGCTTTCGTGGAAATAGCAACCGGACGTTTGTAGTCAGGTTTGTTTTTGTATTCCATGATTCCGGGGATTTCACGGAACTGACGACGGACTTCTTCAACCATACCGGAAGCGGCACGACCGACAGCCATCATCGTCATTGCGCCGAAGACGAAGACCGCCATGGCGCCCATGAAAATACCAACGAGAACCTTCGGGTTCAGCAGGTTGCAGGAGTAGAAGTTCATCCAGTCCATCATGTTCGCACTCTTGACGGTAACCATGTCAGGCTTGTCTTCGGCAGTAAACGGAACAAACGGAATCACTTCAGCCAAGTCGCTGGAAATGGCAACCGGGACTTTTTTGGCTTCAATAGAGTTCCACGCTGCGTTGGAGAATTTCCACGTAATCGTGTCGCCTTCTTTAACGTTCAGATTTTTGCCGTCAGCATCCTGAATATAGGGAATCTCTGCATCTTGGGCAAATTTTGCGCCCTTGAAAATCGGAGTGTCTTCGGACGGATTCTTCGCCTGGCTGGGCAAAACGAGGAAAGACTCGGGGAAGTATTCCGACTTGGAATCTTTTTTCGCAGCTTCCGTTGCTTCTTTGCCTTCATAGTAGACGACGAAGTTGCTGGCCACTTTGTAGTAACCAGGCTGATTGGCCGCGTCTTTTTCGAGTTCAACAACAGCGGTGGCGCCCCAGCGTTCGAAACCAACGCGGACTTCTTCGACGTAAGCGGCGAGAAGAGCGAGTGCGGTCAAAGCGGCAGAACCGATTGCGAAACCTTTACCAGTTGCAGCGGTCGTGTTTCCGAGGGAGTCCAAAGCGTCCGTACGTTCACGAACTTCAGGAGCCAGTTCGGACATTTCCGCGTTTCCGCCTGCGTTATCGGCGATCGGGCCGTAAGCATCGGTGGCGAGGGTGACGCCCAGCGTGGAAAGCATACCGACAGCAGCGATACCAACACCGTAGAGGCCCAGAGCGAAGAGTTTCACTTCGTCGAATTTGAAACCCGTGGCGAAACCGAAAGCGAGAATCGTGGCGATACCAACGATGACGACCGGTGCCCACGTGCTGAACATACCTTCCGCAATACCCGCAATGATGACGGTGGCCGGACCGGTTTTACCCTGGTTGGCGATCGACTGAGTGGGTTTGTATTCGTAGGATGTACGATATTCAGTCCATTTACCGATCAGCCAGCCTGCGACCAGACCTGTGATGACGGAGAAACCGATTTGTTTCGCAGAACCTTCCATCAGCTGATTGGCGATGAAATAGGCAGCAACTGCGATGAGGATAGACGGAAGGTTGACGCCTTTCGCCAGAGCTTTGAGGAGGACGCCTTGGTCCGCTTTTTCGTCCGTACGAACGAGGAAAATACCGAGAATGGAAAGAACCACACCGACCGTCGCGATAAGAATCGGGAGGAAGAGGGCTTTCATCTGGATGTCGGTTCCACCACCCATGGCGGCGTAGGCGGCAACGCCCAACGCAGCGGAGGAAAGAATGGATCCGCAGTAGGATTCGTAAAGGTCAGCGCCCATACCCGCGACGTCACCGACGTTGTCGCCGACGTTATCCGCGATGGTTGCGGGGTTACGTTTGTCGTCTTCCGGAATACCGGCTTCGACTTTTCCGACGAGGTCAGCGCCGACGTCAGCAGCTTTGGTGTAGATACCGCCGCCAACACGTGCGAACAACGCCTGAGTGGAAGCACCCATTCCGAAGCAAAGCATGACAACGGTGATTTCCGTGAGGGACATTTCCCAACCGAACTGCGGGAAGACCCAGTACAGAGCGCCGAACCAAAGCACGATGTCGAGAAGACCAAGACCGACCACGGTCAGACCCATCACAGCGCCGGAACGGAACGCGACCTGAAGCCCCTGGTTGAGGGATTTCATGGCGCCGGCGGCGGTACGAGAGGAAGCCTGGGTCGCGGTTTTCATTCCGCACCAGCCTGCCAGACCGGAGAAGAAACCGCCGGTGAGGAAGGCAAACGGGACGATTTTGTTCTGGACGCCGAGGCCGAAAGCCAGGAACATCAGGAACGCCCAAATGACGACGAAGGCCCAGAAAACCACTTTGTACTGCTGCCACAGATAGGCGTTTGCGCCTTCACGGACGGCTGCGGCGATGGAAATCATTTCTTCGTTTCCTTCGTCCGCTTTCATCATGTTTTTGTAGAAAATGACGGCAAAAATCAGTGCCAGGATGGAACCGACCAAAGCACAAAGCCAGAAGCAGAAGTAAGGATTGCTGCAGGGGCATTTGCTTCCTTCAGCAACCGGAGCGGCTTCTTCGGTCGCTTCGTTCGCAGTCGCGTTTTCAACTGCAACGGTTGCAGTCGCGTTTTCAACTGCAGGAACTTCAGCAGTAACTTCAACGGCAGCCGGAGCCGCTTCAACAACAGC